>NZ_WPCC01000041.1 GCF_009741925.1 Natronomonas sp. CBA1123 | reverse complement strand
GACGGTAGACGACTCGCCGGTGAACGTGGTAGACGACGCGGTCGGGACAGGCGCGGATGCCGGTTCGGAGGCGTTTCTCGAATGGCAGTTCGGGGACCTCGACGGCGACGGCCGAGACCTCGGCGGCGGTGGCGGTGGCGGCGCCAGCAGCGGCGACGGCAGCGGCGACGGCGACGGGTGGCTGCCGGGGTGGGCGCCCTACGCGGCGGCTGGTATCGTGGCGCTGGTCGTGCTGGTCGTGCTGACTCCATACGCCCGACTCGGGGCGGAGGTGGCTAGCTGACGATGACCGAGACGGTCGTGTTCGGTCTCGACGTGGTGCAGTTCGTGACGACCGTTTCGGCGTTCGTGACGACGGCGATGGTCTCGTATATCGCCCTGAAGGTGCGGCAGGCGGCCAACGAGGTGCTTACAACTATCGAGGCGAACAGGCGGCGCTCACAGCGCCACAAGCGCGTTATCTTCGGAGACGAGGGTATCCCCGGCTTGGTCGACCGAGTGAGCTACGTCGAGGAGGAGACCGATGCTTGAGGCCATCGCCGAGGCGGCGCCGTCGACGGGAACGCTGGCGCTGGTCGTGTTGGCGTTCCTTGCCGGGGCGACGGCCCCGACGTACTACGCACAGGAGCGATTACGAGGATTCGGGCGGGCCGTGGCTTCGAGGTTGCCGTACAAACCGCCGGCTGGAATGGAGACCGGCGAGGCGATGGAGGCGGCGACCCAGGCGGCGGTCGAACAGCAGACTATCGAGGAAGACGAGAACGCCGAGCGGTGACCTGTCGGAGAACACTGCAATTTTCGACATCCGTTTATTCAACTCTTCATGCCGTGTTCTGCAGCGGTCAGTGCAGTTCATGTAGTTAGCGTAAGGTGGTGAGAGTGAAGATGGCAAGGAGGACAAATGCAATAGCAATCGCGGGCCAGAAAGCAAGTCCTGCCTCAAAAACGAGTGAGGCTATCCAAGATAAAAGGGCCGCAGTAGTAATCAGAAAGCAGACAGCGAGTAAGACTCCACCGACGATTGCTCCGACTTTCCCAGTCGGTTCGTCTGGGCGACGAGCCTGCGAAGGGGAATTGTCGTCGGACACTCGCCGGAAAAGGCAGCCTGTCTCACAATAAACCGTCGAAACCACCGTCTAAGAGGTCGCTTGATGTGCAGCACTATTGACCGCCTCTTCCAGCGTGGATTGTCTGGAAACTTCTATAATCGACTTATTATAGAACCCGATTAGATTTCCTCGATTCTCCACCCATATCGGCCTTGACCCGGACCAACCACCGAAAGAACTAGACGGATAGCCCTGTAAATCCGATTATGGTCCGACTCGACGACTCGGACGACGTGACGAAGTGTTGGCTCTCGCCGGACGAACTCGACAGGCTCGAACGCACCGCTGGTCGGAACGGGTGGACCCGCGAGGTCGCCGTGCAGTTGATGGGTCGGTGTGGTCTCCGGGCGTCGGAAGTGAACTATCCCGGCGACGAACACCTACGCTGGTCGGATGACGGAGATGTGTGGCTCTTCGAAGTCAAAGGGAAGAACACGAAAGGCGGTGAGCCGAAGCTACGGGATGCGTGGATGCCCGAAGACGTGGCCGACGATGTACACAAGTACAGCCGAGAGCGCGGGCTGGGCGCGTCAGAGGCGTGGGTCGACGCTTCGACGCCATCCGTACGTCGGTGGGTGAAGGAAGCCGCGCAGACTGTCGCTGAGGAGACTGACGACGAACGGTGGTCGGAAGTGTCGAGCCACGACCTCCGACGCTCGTGGGCGACGTACCACCTCGTCGAGCGGCAGGTCGACGTGCGGACGATGATGTCTATCGGTGGGTGGTCGGATTACTCCGCTATCGAGCCGTATCTTGCCGAGCCGACTGAGAAGCGAATTGGCGAGGCTATGGAAACATGACTTAACTGACGGACTCTATCCCGATCATGTTGGTAGCGGATGCACAGTTTTAGTGTGCAGGTGGAGGGAAGCCAAATTAATAAGGCCGAATAGATGTAAGGTCAGATGAGATATCAAAATCTTATGACTCAGCATCTATTGGGATTTTTTGCTACTCTAATTGCAACTCTTATCGGTGTATATATCGCCTTTTATTTAGAACGTATCGCGGAGAAAAGGAACCAACAAAGGCAAATTGCAAATTATCTTGAAAGCCTAAATAAAGAGCTGAAACTAAACAAGTCGATTACAAATGGGAACTTCGAAGTCCTATCGAATTTACAAGATTCTGGTAGCTCAGATACATATTATAGTTTAGAGCCTTACAATACCGATGCTTGGGATGCAGCTATCCAAGGTCAAATTATTGAATCAATAAGTTCAGAGGTTCATGGAGACTTACAAGAGATATATTCAGATATCCGATCTACGAATGAATTGATTCGGAGGATAAGAGTAGAATCATTGCAGCCTGAAGTTGGAGAATCTGAGTCAAAGGGGGAGATCGAGATAGATAGAAGAACAATCACAGTTCAGCACTGGGATGACAATACTGAGTCAATACGTGAAGTTGGTTTGGCAGAGTTAATCTCCAGGAAAGCCAACGCTTTGGGGATGTCTGTAGACAGGGTCTTACCAAAATTGGAGGAAGAGTTAGATCAAATTCAGAACTTCGACGACAGAGATGAATCAGCACCAAATGAAGCAAGAATTGGCTACAATACTGATGCTTACAAACTGTGGACGAACAGAGGGAAAAATTAGCGAGGCCGTCTATTTGCTAACATCAATTCCGAAGTCACGTCATGGCTAGTTGATTCAATCGTCAGACCACCTGATTCATGGATCGATAATTCCACGTTTGTAGAACTTATGCCCGAGAGGAACGTGGTTATAGGGTTGATATTGAATTTGTATTCAAATTCTTTTGTATCATCCAATCCATCTAGATCTTTCATTACCTCCCCCGCACCAACCACTCTATCAGATACAGATAACCAAAATTCACCGTCTTCAACTCTCATTGCTACAACTGGAGCTATGCTTTCCATCATTTTCAACTGTCTTTGAAAAGCATTAACCTCAATCGTGCCAATCCTGAATGAATCATTTACAGATACTTGCTGTTGGAACTCTGATTCATGAAAGAGGGGAAGAGTGAATTCTGATGGCGTTGAGAACCACGAATCAGAGAGAGATACTATGAAATCGTCAAACTCAAACTCGATCTCGACAAAGTCATTATCTGCATTATTTATCAACTTATAGAACGTCTCTGAGGTGAACACAAGCTCTCGCCGGTTATCTACATCAACTGTCGTATGATCTCCATCGTAGATAGTATGGAGAACTTGTAAACTATTCATCGAACGAACATAGATCTCCACATAATCCTCTGGATGACAAACTAAATTGATATCCATTGGGATATCATCGTCACCTCTAACAGTATCATATAGGCTCTTTATGATATTTTCAATGATATCACAAGGGGCTTCAATTTTTGTTGTCATTAATCAGTCACCCAATCCTAGTTCGTCTTTGATTCTTTCCAGAATTCGACTTCTGTATCGTGATTCATCCACGAATCGCTTCTCTTCCCACCGATATTCGTCATCACCGATTGGTTCAATTAAATCGAATCTGAAAATCATGGTGTGTAGGTATTCCTCCCAGTGCTCACCCTCGCGCTCTTTTCGGGGTAAGTGGGCCAATAATGGTGGATCAATATCTATCATAAAACCATCAACATCATTGAAGCTGAACTCGTGAATTTTTTCGCGTGAACAGCTTCTGACCAATCTATCAATAAATTCAAATTTTAGAATGGATGGATTCGTGTCTCGCGTATATCTGAGGGTATCACGTCCATCTGGATAAGGACGAAGCCCATCAGAAATGATTCCCTCCAGAGTCGCGTTGGAATGTGTTCCACATTCTTTGGAGATCTCCTTGGAGGAATCGAAATTGATACTCCAAATAATTATTTCACGTTCATTGGCAATCCTTAGAAGATCTTCTTCATTCGCAATGAATTTGGTTTTTGGTATGATTGCGACTGTTTCTTGGATGTTCGGGGTGAAGTCCCTATCATACAACTCCAGAAACTCAGATATCGAATCCTCATCGATATTGTGATATGGTTGAATTTCTTCTAACTCTTCAACGACTGATTGCTCATTTACGCCACATACTCCGAAGTGCTGAGCGTCGCCCATCTCTCCATAGGCGAGTAAATCAGGAGTGTATTTCTCGTTATCATCGTAGTAAATTGGATCAGGAAAACCAGAATAACCCTCATCGCACAACTGATAATTCCACTTGATTGCAGTGTCATATAGTGTGTATAACTGGCTCAAGATGAGGGTGTGATCATCTACCCAACCCCCACTTGGTGAAATTGAAGCCGCCATTATTCAACCTCCAAATCCGGCATAGATTCGACAATGGAATACCTCACACGGGAATCGAATTTTTCTTTGAGCTTTCTAAAGAGATATACTAATGAGGTAACCTCACCTGCGAGAGGTTCTATGAAAAGACACGCATTTCCGCCTTCTTCGGTGAATAGGACTCTGAACTCGCTACCATCAAATGAGAGTTCAGTTCTAGAAACGAATGTTAGGTTATTCCGTATCTGTACTGTTCCATGAATTTCTGCATCTGACTGACCTACCGTTAGTAGATTAGATAGAGTAATACTGGCTTCTTCATTGAACTGCTTTTCATGGAAATTGATCTTGAGAACTTTCCCCGGAGAATATCGATCTAACTCTTTAATGCCAGAATCATGTTGAATATATTCTCGATGAGGAACCGCCTGCTGAAATTCTTCATAAATATCATTATTCGACTCTAACTTTTCGAACAGGTCAAATGTGGCTTCAGCCTCTCCCGTTCTATGGATGACTTGCCCTCCCTGGTGGACTGTGACCTTGGATTTGGGAGTTTCAGCTTGAACGCCCCCATCACGAACAGCTCTTCCCTCGCCAGGCTTGTATGTAAACTTGGATTTAGAAATTTCTGATTTATCAAGAAGTTCTTTCTGAACTCCCTCTTGGAGGGCATCATCTACCATCCATTGTGGGGTTTTTAGATTGAATTCGATTTCTTGTTGAACAAATTCTTCTATATTCTCATTATAATAATCTCGTAACTCATCTGGAATGTCTGAAGTCCGTTCGTAAATATAGTAAGGGTCCCACCTGCGTTCAATATTTACATTTGAATCTTCGGGACTATTCTTTTTATATATGTCATCAATTACTTCTGTTTGGACCCATACATCCAGAATCCAACCGCACTTTTTCGGCAAGTTGGATATTCTATTTCTATAGTTCTTGTTCAAAGAGCTAGTATGGACGATCAGCCACCGACCATAGGGAAGTTCTGTGAATAAAATCGCTTCATCATTAATTCTTGAGACAATAATCGGATGCTCATTTATCTGAATCTTCTCGCTAATTTCTTCAGACTCAAAGTCATGGACTATTGAGTAACTGTCTGGATTGAGGTGATCTTCAATAAGCCCCTCTACCCTGCTTTTGGTTAATGATTTTGAAGAGTGAAATTGAGAAAGATATATGTTTTTTCCATCCTCTATGTCTTCCTCAAAATAGGCCCTAATTGAATCTTTAATATCTATTTTTAACGACATGGATGGTAATTAAGTGGGAATTTTAAATGGGAGGCATATAATGATTTTCCTACTTATATTCTCCGATTTCAACAAGGAGTGACCGTATTACAAACAAGATTTAATGATATATTCGCCTACTGTGTCTTAGTCTTGAAACTAAGCGGAATGTATCTGCAGTCATGGGAATATTAAACGGCCTGTGGATTTGGCCTAGGTTGGTGCTGAGCGTCTAGTTCACCAGCGAGGTACATCTGCCCCTCTCTCGTTAATTCATACATCGTACTGTCCTCGAAAATCGGAGCAACCAACCCCGCGTAGGTGAGCATTCGAAGCCTCTCGTAGGAACGCCCTTTAGAGGCGTTCATCCGCATAGTCCGCTCAATGTGGCGGGCGGTCGCCCATCCTTCGCGTTTGAGTAATTCCATTATTCGCTCGTCAAGGTTGCACATCCATTCGGCGGGCTGCCGCTCGCTCATATCTCACCGGGTTCCTCGCCTGCTGTTGGCCCGCCGTTCTCCTCAATACTATTGTCGAGGTAGACGTGGTTTTCGGCGTCGTATTCGCCATCGAGGTACGCCTCCCCTTCATCCGTAATGACGTAAACGCCGTTGCCGAGGTCGCGGAGAAGACCGTGCTCCGCCAATTTAGAGCATCGACGTGAAACGTGAGTTTTGCTTACCCTCACGTTTTCTTTTTCGGTTAATGCACCGACTCTCCCACCTTCTTCGGCCCGGATATGCTCTAGGATGCGGTCATCCCATATGGTCATCCACGTCCCCGGTTGTCTCATTAACTACTCTAAAGGGTCCAAAGTGCGTAATAGTCAGTAAAATGCCTGATTGAGAACAGCGTAACCTATATGTAACAACGTTCCTTTGTGGATGATGCGAGCCGACGACTCGGTTGAAGATGACTCTGTAGGCGGTGTGAGGAACGGGCCGCGCGCCAACGCGGCCCGAGAAGTCGGTTCCAGGAAGGCAACTATGCTCGCTGGAACCAACGCGGGGCCGGAAAGCCCCGAACGAACAGACGAAACGCCTCTTGAAAACGCTGACGACGTGCGGTGTGCCTGCGGCCGCGTGGCCGACGGTCTCGACGCCCGCGACGGCAAGCCGACCTGTGAGCGGTGCGCTCGACTGGCTTCTACGGTCGGTTACGTCCAGACCGGCTCTGAGCCACGACCCGATGACGGAGGGAACCGATGAGCCTCACGCAATTCGGCTTCTGTCCGAACTGCGAACGTCGACGGGAGTTGGTGATGACTTCGCCCGGCTCTGTTTCCTGCCACGACTGCGGGGCTGTCGACGTCTTCGAAAGCCGCGAGAAGTACGAGGAGCAAGTATGAGACGGGCGACCGTTGAATACTGCCCCAACTGTGGCGTCACGGTGGTCGGCGCGGCACCGGGAGATGAGTGCGGTAACTGTGGGAGCGTGGTGCTCGATGGGTGACGACCTCCAACCGCTGACGCCGAGCGAGGGGGTCGAGCGGTTCCTTACCCACCGGAAACCCTCGGTCCGAAAGTCGACGCTCCAGAACGCACGGACACGGCTGAACTACTTCCTGAAGTGGTGCAGTGAGCAGTCCGTCGACAATCTGAACACACTCAGTGGCCGGGATTTGGCCGACTTCGTCGCGTGGCGACAGTCACAGATCTCGCCCGTCACCCTTCAGAAGCAACTCAGTACGATTCGGCAGTTCCTCCGATGGGCAGCCGATATCGAGGCCGTAAGCGAGGGCCTTGCCGAGAAGGTCCATGCGCCCGAACTTCCTGACGGCGCCGAAAGTCGAGACGTACAGCTACCGTCATCCCGTGCCGAGCCGATAGTCGAGTACCTGGACCGCTACGAGTTCGCCAGTCGAAAGCACGTCGTCATGCTGTTACTTTGGCGGACGGGGATGCGTCGCGGGGCGCTTCGTGCCCTCGACGTGGACGATCTCAAACACGATGACCATGCGATTTCTATCCATCACCGACCCGAGCAGGGAACCGGACTGAAGAACGGAGCAGACGGTGAGCGGTGGGTCTACCTCGGCCCGCAACCCTTCAGCATCGTTCAGGAGTACGTCGAGACGCACCGCCACGACGTGACCGACGATTACGGTCGGGAGCCACTCATTACGACCGAGTACGGCCGTGCGGCGGGAACGACTATCTACGATATCGTACATCGGGCCACCCAACCCTGCCGTTACGGGGAGTGCCCCCACGACCGCGAGCCCGAGACTTGCGAGGCTGTCGGGTCGTCAAACACACCGTGCAAATGTCCGTCCTCGAGGTCGCCCCATGCCATCCGGCGCGGAAGTATCACCGCCGACCTCAACGGCGACGTGCCTCCCGAAGTCGTCGGAGAACGAGCGAACGTCTCGCTTGATGTACTCTATGAGCACTACGACGCCCGAACGCCTCGCGAGAAGATGGATGTCCGCAGACAACACTACCAACGATGAGCAACCGAAACTCTACCCGAGTCAGAAGCACCGCGAGAACGAGTAAAAACTCGCATACGGCGCGGGGAAAGACCTACCCGGCGAGTCCATACACGCCATTCGTCTTCTCGAACTATCCGGATTTCACGCCGTAGCGACGGCCACTCGCCACTCTGCTTTTCGATTCACCGAGTAAGAAACTCGGTTTCTAATCGAATTACCAACGGTCGTTCTTCCGGCCCTGTTCTCTCCGGCGATTTCATCGAAGGAAACAGGGGTGTTTCGGCGTGAGTCCGCAGCTAGACCTCACGGACTTCGAGCGCGACGAAGACCTCTCGATCCTTACTGATGCCGAGCGGGAGGTCTACACCGCTGTCGAGCACGACGGTGTCGGTATTCGGCAGTTAGCCCGGTGTACCAATCGCCGACCGGGTACTGTCGGGAACCTGCTGAAGCGGGCCCGACTTCGACTCGACGACCGCGACGAGGAGGTGTCGGCGACGTGGTGACCCGTATTGAACGGGGCACGATCCGCATATGCGCGCTAGCGGGCGCCATCGCTCCCTTTGGGGCGAGAGAGTGGACCCACCGCGGGGAGCCCACAGTCGCCGCTGTCGTCCTTCTCTCGGGTGTTGTATGTCTCGTTGCTGGATACGCTGTTTTGAGCCACAAGAGCCGATGAACACGCAGTTCATCGAGACAGCGTGGCACGAAGGCGATGTAAATCTCGTCTTCGACGACCGCGGAGCCTGCTGTAGCCACGGGCTCGAACCGTTCTATGCGGCCGAGCGGATCGTCCGCGAAAACGACGGGTCCAAGCGCTCCCGCTGTTCGGTTGGAGAGTACACTTTCTCGCTGAAGTTGTACTACCAGAACTCCGGGATCGGGTCACTGAATCATCCGTCGTCAGATCTCGATACCATTCGAGAGTTCCGCATCTCGTGGGAAGTTCTCGACGAGGATGACGACGTAGGTCAGCGGTCGGGGAATATCCATATCGCCCCACGAACCCCGAAGATGACCGACCACAGCGGGAATATCATCTCAACGCCGAAGGACCTAACCGGAGTGAACTGCCGGGTGCTCGGCAGTAACTTCCCAATGCCGAAGTACGGCGAACTGCTGCATCGAGCGACTGAAGCTCTTGGTTTCGATTCAAGGTACTTCGACCCAAAACGGGTTCACCAAGCCTACAGTAACATCCAAGACGCCGCTCGATACATCCGACTGATTCGAGGTGAGTCAGGGCCGATTCATGCCGTCGACGGTGTACTGGCGCGGGTGTCGAACCTACTGGCGAACGACCGCGAAGGCTACCGAAAGCACGTCGCCGACGACACGGAAGCGCCCGGCTACTATCACACGGCGACGATTGGGCCGAAGCGTGCGAGTGAACTTGTCGACCAGCATCACTTGCCGAAGGAAATCAAGCACTACCTGCCGAGGGAAGCAGACAGTCTTGACCCGGGAGACCCGGTTTACCATCCGAAAGTCGAGGTGTCACTACAAGCTTCCAGACTCGACGGTATGGTTCAGTGGGAGGAAAGAGATCGCGTCGCCCGGGAACTCGACGAGACACTTTTGAACGTGCTCCGGTGGGAGGGGTATCCGGTCACCGACGAGGAGATCGAGGGCGACGACCGCGACGGTGGTCCGCCCCCTGGTGGCCGCGGTCCATACGTCGAAGACGAGTACTTTCTCGCAGAGTCTGAGCGACGACAGCGGCGATTGCTCGATGACCCGACACCGGAGCTGAAGAACCGGCAAGAGAACCTCGTAATGAAGCACGTCGTCGGCGGGTTCGAAGACAGCGACGCTGATGTGCTCGATATGTTGGTCTCCGACGGCGGTGAGGTATCGCCGAAGGATATCGCGGACGAACAGGGCTGGCACATTGAGACAGTGTATCGGGCTATCGACCGGCTCAAAGACCTCGTGGAACACCACTACGGAGAGTTGTCGCTTCGGTCCCATCACATCGCCGAGAAGGTGACCGAAGCGGTTCAGCACGCCCGAGAGCACGCCGAAGATGCCGCCGAGACGCTGGCGAAGTCTCTCGAGCGGACGGTCGGTCTCGATGTAGCGAACGACGCTCTGGTGGAGTGGGTTGACCGTTTCGGCGTTGAGGTGAAGGACCGACGGGATGCCCAGCTGGTGCTTCGATTCGGTAGGGTTGAGATGACTCGGAACGATTTCGTCGTCGTGTTGACGAATGGCCTCTACGAATGGGCCCGGGCCGGGTGGGACCGAGAGCGATTCCTGAACGCGGAAGTTGACGTGCGACTTCGAGACGGCGATTTGCAGATGCGGGCGGGCGACGTGCTACACTGACGCCCGACGGCCGAGAGGCATCACTGTCGTTCTGTTTGTGACTGGAATTCATAACCTTCCCGAGAGGGCTCAAGCGGCCGGTTTCTGTTTTTGACCTACTTTTCGGGTGGAGTCTGCGGACCCTCCAGACCGGGTGGTCGAGCCGATCTCAACAGGGAGAGCGGCCGCGAATTTCGGGGTGACCCCTTGGATTCGCTGTTAGGGGTGTGGATAAGTCCACACAATCCAAAATACAGACAGCAATCCACCAGAAACGCACTCGAAACGTCACTTGAAGCCACGCAGCAATTGAAAATTCAGGATTAGTTGTGGGCAATTGCGTCTTTTAGTAGGTTGATTAGCTCCTTGATTTGATCGGCTTCATCATCTGGGAGATCGGCGTCCGCCAGCCAAGAGTCAAGATTGCTGAAATTCCATGACAAATCGAGATTCTGTTGACAGAGTGAGCGATATTCAGCCTCGACTTCATCAAAATCTCGATTTTGTAAGATATTGATAATTAAAAAGAATAGCATACTGAGTGCCTTTTGACCGGGGGAGTTACTCAGATTTTGCATCTCTCGAACGTCCTGACGCGCTGCTCGGAGATCTCCTCTGATAAGCTGCACTTCACCCCTATTTTGATATGCAGAAAGATTGTCGGGGTTAAGTTCGATGGCCTGGTTGAAATCCTCTATAGCTCCTTGGTAATCATTGAGGTTGCTCTTGGCAATTCCGCGATAAAAATATCCAGCTACGTGTTCGGAGTCGAGGTCAATTACTTGGCCGAAGTCTTCGATAGCACCCTCGTAGTCCTCCAGAACGTTCTTCATACTCCCCCGCTGAAAATAGGCAGCTACGTCTTCGGGGTTGTGTTTGATTGCTTGGCTGAAATCTTCGATAGCACCCTCGTAGTCCTCCAGATTGCTCTTCGCGACCCCACAATGATAAAAAACAGCTGTGTTTTCGAGGTCAAGCTCGACGGCCCGGTCGAAGTCCTCGAGAGCACCCTTGTGGTCATTCAGGCTGCCCCTCGCGACCCCCCGACGATGGTAAGCGCCTGCGTTTTCGGGGTCAAGTTCGATAGCCCGGTTGAAGTCCTCAATGGCTCCTTCGTAGTCATTCTGGATACCTTTCACAATCCCACGATAATAATAAGCAGATACGTTTTCTGGATCGAGTTTGATTGCTCGGCCGAAATCTTCGAGAGCACCTTCGTAGTCCTTCAGATTACTCTTTGCAAGCCCAAGCCCACGGTACGCTTTCGCATATTTTGGATTCAGGTTACTGGCTGCCTGAAACTGGCTCTGCGCAATCCTGTGGTACCCCCTATTACCAAACACTATACCAGCGCTCTGGTGGACCTCTGCGCGTGTCGATTCCGGCACACACGCCTCAATATGTTCTACCAGTAACTCCGACAACTGGTGGGCGTCATCGTCGGCATTCGCGTTTACAGCTTCAAGCTGAGTATCGTGGATAATATAAAGCGTCTCAAGTCCGACAAGTTCTGCGCCGAAGATAGTGAGCCATTGTCGATTACGAAGTGCCTCCACTGCAGGGCGAAATCGGCTCCGATCACCTCCAAGTAAGCTCCGATAGACCACTCTAACGAGTTTGGCGTACAGTGGAACGTTGATGTCGTACAACAATTTCATCGCCACCAGTACATCCCACTCGGCGGGAGCAACATCTCGTAGACTGTCGTATTGCCGTTGCCAGATATCTTCGACCTCCTTGGCGAGGCTCTCGACATCGTCCACCGTCAGACGATTGCCAGTCGTTACGAATACAGTCTCAATGTAGATTGGTGCGGATTTTGTGTCCTCAATACGACTAACGAGTGCGTCGCGAGCAGCTTCCTCAAGCGTTACTTCATACTGGTCAGCCATCGCATCGGCCATCTCTTTTAAACGGGTCGTATCTATTTCACCAACGAGGAGGGGCTCATAGTCACTCCAGAGGCTCTTGTCATTCGTAAAGTCAGCAGGCAGATTGCCGGGGACATCGTCAAGCCGTCCCGACCGAGCTTCGAGCAATGTATACAATTCATAACCTTGCTCGTTGAGGCCGTGGGTGAGTTCGCGGAGGGTTCGCTCTAGGACACGATTCTCGCCGGCTTCGTCGACACGGTGGACATCTTCCCATACTAGCAGCACGTCACCGTCGAAGGACTGGTGTGCTAATCGTCGAGCATCGGCGGGGTCAAGCATCCGTGTCTCTGGGACTAGCACGTGAGCGACAGCCTCATCGGGGAGCCGTCGGATCCACTCAGCGATGATTCGGCTCTTGCCGGCACCGGAGGGGGCAAGGACAAAATAGCGATTAACCGTAGGTCGGTCGGGTACCTCGGGACGATCAACGAAGGACACGGAATCTTCTGGAAGCAGGATGTCTAAGACTGCGTCGCGACTGGTAGGAAAGTCGTACAGTCCATACGGTTGGCGCTTGGCAAGGTGTTCGAATGCCTCACGTATCGTCGTTAGTTGTTCGCGAATATTCAAATCCAACTCCGATTGCAAACGGCGTCGGAGACGATCGTCGCCGTCAATGCGTTCATGGAAGGCTGCGACAGCAGCCGCGTATTCGTCAGCTAATATCTCTCGGAGTTCGGCCTCGGCTGTTTCTCCAAGATCAACATCCTCATGCCCAATGATTTCACTGACAAGCCAATCGATGGCCGAATCCTCGCTCTCGAAGACAACGGTTCCGGTATCGATATCGCCGGCGATGACATCCCAGTTAACCGCCAGACCGTAGAGTTCAACGCTGTCGATTTCTTCAGCACGCTTCTGGAGGCGCTTGCCGAGTGCATCGTTGAATTCAGTGGAAATCGGCCCAAGTGCCTCGGAAAAGCGCTTCTTGCGCTGGAGTTCGACAGCCTGCTGGCGGACCGCCTCGGAGGCACCAACGGATTTGTCGGCCAAGATACCGGCGATTACCCCAGCCACCAGTGACATGATTACTATACTCCTTGTGAACTATTAACTCTTAGAGCCAATCTTCTCGCACACCTGTGACCTTCCATCCCCCGCAGTTGCCCGTCGAGAAACACCTCTCCCCGTATATGGCCACGAACCGGACCCGGTTCGTGGCCATATTCCAGAGCGGCGGCGACCGGTGAACCGATGAGATCGGGATTGTAGTGAGAATACTGATCGAAATCGGGCCAAATGTCCTGTTGAGTAACCCGAGAATTCTAGGAATTCCGTGCCGTGGCCACAACCATGGGTACCGACATCCCCAAACAGGTCCGAATCCGCACTGATCCCGAGGCCGACCTCGGCCATCGCTACGAGTCTATCGAGCAAGCCGCCGACTTCTACGGTGTCTCAAAGACGAAGGCTGTCGTCTTCGCCTGTCATGACATCCGTCAGCTCGTCGACGGCGTCGAAACCGTTCTCTCACGAGATGACCTGACTCCAAACCAGAAAGCCGAGATCGCAGAAATCTTTGCTGCACGCGGGGTTGAGGTAACCGTCGACGAAACTGTGTCAATGGGTTTTAATGAATAGATTCCAGAAACGTGGTTCACTGTTTATTGGCGCTGATTGGGCGAACCCTCATAATCCAAGGCCTATCTGTAGGAAATTCTGCATTTTGATGGCGTAGAAAGTAGTAAATATCACTCTCCAAATATTGTTCTGTGGAAATACTTGGCTCAATACTCTCTGGTGCAATTGGTGGATTTGCTGCTACCTCAATGGGATCGATTGCCGTTCAGAAATATAAACAACCTGTCATAGAATTCAATGATGGAGTAGTCAAGAAAGGTTCGTCACCCTACGATGGGAGGAATGAAACCGCCGAATATGATGTTCAGATTCAGAACACTGGTCGCTCCGTAGCGACGAACTGCAAGCCTCGGATTATTCTCGAAGGGACTCACGATACCACGGTTAATGAGCCGTTCATGGCCGAAGACGGGTGGGAGGTTGATGAAGTCGATGTTACGAAAGAATATACTATAAACGTCGTTCCAGAGTGGACTGAAGAGTCTTCAAATCGCATTGACATCAATCAGGATGAATATGCGAGCTTTCGTCTATTTAAAGCCAGCAAAGAATCTGTGGGTCCAGAAGTCCACGAAAAAATACGATTTGGCACGGTTCTACCTGAAGATAAGATGGCAGAAAAGGATGGAATCTTTTCAGAACCAATCCGTGTAGAGACTCCTCCGCCTCGTATGGACACTGAACCAAATGTTACGTATAAATCTTCAATCGGGCAAGAGATATTCAATGAGATTGACTGGGAAATAAAAAAGATCATTGTAACTTCGGCTAACTCAAAAAAGCTTGAAGCTGAACTAAATCTAGAATGGGAGGCTAGTAGCCTCCCCGAATTGTCTCTAGAATAGTAACATGGGCCTCTTGTAACTTGTTCTCCTTCCCCTATCCAATTCGCACTATCTGGTTAAATCTATTAGATGTCTTTGATACAGTAGGTAAAGTGGGACACGTTTGGATTTAGGAATCTCTCCTCAATTACCGCTAAAACACAGTGTCGATGCAAAGCTTCGTCTGCTGGCTTGAACGATGACCACCAGCGCCGTACCACGTCGTTGACGGGAGCCGACTTGCCTTCGTCATCAGCGTTCGAAGCACCTCGATACCACGACCGCGGATTCGGTAGACGACGAAACAGTAGTAGCCGTCTGCCTCCAGCAGCCGGTCGTGATACGTCCGGAACAGCCTGAACCGACCGGGCGAGCCGTTCGCTCGACGATGCATTGCACTCTTGATCTCGACTGGATTCCCGTTCCCAAACTCGGCATCGCACCACGACGTGTGAACGCCGTCGAGTCGAAGGCCGTACTTCTCGGCCGCTCGCTTCTCCGCCAGCGAGCCGTACCGTGACGCGTTGCTGCTCCGACTCATCGCGCCTCACGCGCCGCGCGCATCTTATATATAGCTCGGCGGCCGGCCACCCGCACGCGGGTCATAGCGCCGGTCGGCGCATCGCGCCGGCCGGTATGACCCACGCCTCGGGGGCGCTGGTAGTTGCCAGTCTGTCGTCGAGTCGCAGTCATGCGATTACGGCCTCGACATTGGCAAACGTCTCGGCGGCCTTGCCGCCGTCTTTGTACTCCTCATAGCGGAGTCGGACCCATTCGCGGCTGTAGCCCGCGACTTCAGCCGCCTCGCGGTTGCTAAGTCCCTGTTCTTTCGCCTTGATGGCGGTCCAGACGGCGATGTCTTTGTGGGCTTCTTCGAGGCTCTCGTCGCTGGTTTCCTCCGAATCGGCGTGTCGGTCCCAGCTCCACGTCGTCGCCTCTTTGTCGTTGTACTGCCAGTCCGTCGGCGGGATACCCGACAACTCGACGATTGGGCGTTCTCCCTTCCGATTCCGGACGCTTTCGTACACCGTCGCCCGTTTTTTCGTCTCCTTGTTGATGGCGATGGCGAGCTCCCTGATTGCCGGGTGTACGTCACCGCCGTCGTGGCCGATGATGATGAGCGATCCGCCGTACTTCCGAATCTTGTAGGCGAGTACACCGAGTTTCTGTGCGGTCTCGTAGCCGTCCTTCCCTCGCCCCGACGCGTTGCTCGATGCCTCGTCGAAGATGAACAACTTCGGCGTAGCTTCCCCACGGAGTGCGGCATCTTCGTCGGCTTTCATCCAGCGGTCAAGGTCACCGTAGTTGCGGCACCACTCGTCTTTCTGTTCGAGTGTTCGAACGTTGGTGCCGACTTCGCCGTCGGGGTGATGTCGTTTCCACAACTGGGCGAGTAGAAACGCGAAGTTCGTCTTCCCTGTACCTGGTTCGGCCCACATGTAAGCCATGAACGCCGGCCGGGTGACGATGTCTCGAAGCCGCTGGAGCGCCTTCATCCCCGAGAGGTCCACGTCGGTATCTTGAGCCCCGACGAAGTGCCGAATGCGAATTGCATCGCCCTTCTCGACGGCGCGGGCGAAGGTCTCCGATCCCTGTGCGTAGCGCCACGACCTGGCGAGCGTGGTTTCTTCGAACATCGGGGGAGCGTCAGCGGGGAGATCGTCGTGTCGAGCGATGCGGTCGTACGCGGACCGGGCGGCGGTCAGTGCCCGACGGGTCTGTCGGTCACCGATTTCGCCCGCGTGGGGGTACACAGAGCGATTCTCTCGCTTATGCCGGCCATCTTTCCACTCTTTGGACTCCGACCCAGCCCACTCACCGCCGTCAGTCATCGGCGTTCACCTCCGAGTTGGGTGGTTCGGGCCCGATTGGGTCGCTGGCGAAGCGGCTTTCTTCGGGTTCGAGGGAGGCTTCGAACGCTGGTGGTTCCTCGTCGACGTCGAGGTCGTCGACGGCCTCGTCGATAGCGTCGGTGACGAGGCCGTCGGAGGGCATCTTTGCCTTTTCGTCGACTTCGACGTAGTCGCGGACGACCGAGTCGTGGATGTCGACGCCCATCCGCTCGATGCGAGCCAGCGCTGTAGAGGCCTCTTGAAGTCGGTCACACATCCAGCCGTACATGTCGTCGACGCGTTTTTCGGCTCGCCAGCACTCCATCGGCGTTGCCGTCACCTTCCAGATTCCCGTGACGCGAAGCGAGTCTACGTCATCGAGGTATTCGAACTCTCGAACGAGGAAGGTTCCGTCGGGGAGCTGGTAGGCTGGCGGCCCGTCTTCTTCGCGTTCCTCCCAGATGTGCCGGGGTACGTTGTGCGGGATGGCCTTCTCGTCGCTTCCAGCGTCGGCTTCGAGCACGCGGACGTAGTCGGGGCTGGGGTTAGCGATGATGTAGCCAATCGCGTAGGAAGGCATAGCGATGAGGCCAGCGGCGACAGTGAATGACAGCAGCGGCTCGGGTGGATCGGGGAGCGAGGGCTCGAAGAACAGGACGATGACGACCGCGGCGATGACCATGACCGTCAGGGGGAGTCGGAACTCGGCGAGCAGGAAGGTGAGGCGGTCTTTGTTGTTCTGGAAGGTGGGGATGTTGTTCATTCGGCCCACCCCGACGAGACTTCACCGCGTTTCTTTTTCGAGACGCGCCGGACGGCCAGCACGATCATGCCGGCAGTGGTGAGGAAGCCACCGACCCAGCCAGCGGTCGCAGAGGTGCCTTCGAAGGGGTTGTCACCTTGTTGGCCGGTGGAAATCCAAACGAAGCGGTTCTCATCGAGCGTCTCATCAGTTGTGAGCGTTAGTGCGGCTTGCCCGGATTGACGGGAGACGGCGACGAAAACCTCGGTTTGTCCCGAGGGGATGCGCTGTTGGTAGAGTCGCCCCGAACCCGCCCCTTCTTCGAATTGAACGGCTTCGGTGAGTGTGATACGCTTCGATTGGTCGGCTTCGAAGACGATGCGAAAGCCTCCACGATTATCGAGGTACTCGTATTCGACAATGCGGAGTGTGGAGTCGACTTCTTGGGCGTAGGTGGTGGCGTTCATGTCGACGCTGGGGTCGATGTCGATGCCGTTGTCGGCCTGCTGGGCGGCCGCCGGGCTCGCTGTAAGGAGCGCGATGACTACCAGCAGGGAAAGCAGGGAAAATCGGCGCATGGGTTAGTTGTTGCTCTGTCCGAGGGCGAAGATGGCCCCGATGGCGGCGACACCGAGGGCGATGATGCCGAGGGAGCCGCCTCCGCCCCCACCGCCAAACCAGCCGCCTCCCCCGCCGCTTTGGGAGTCTTCGTACTCTTCGATGAGTTCCTTGTTCTGTTGTTCGAGTTGGTTCCACTCTTCTTGGGTGACGTAATTCGAGTCATCCTGGGGCTCGGAGGATTCGAAATTTGCTTCGGTTTCCTCTTCGCCGGTTTCCTCGTTGGTGAACTTCTGGATAGTGAAGTTCCCCTCGATTTGGATAGTTTCGTAGCGCGTCTCCTCGGTTTTGGTGAAGTACGTAACTTCCTCGATTTCGGCGATCGAATTGTCGAGTTGGTCGGACACGTCGGCAGTCCAGACGGTGTTTCCACTTCCGTCGTCACCTTCGGTGAAGTCGGACGAGGGAACTTCGGCAGTCTCGTCGTAGTTCGTTTTGATGGCGTACGTTACGTTTTGGTGCGGTTCTTTGGTGAAGGTGACTGTCCCACCGTCGACGCCAGCAGCGTCGTCGTACGCCGTCCAGACACCTTCTCCGGTCCCAACGTCGTAGGTCAGATACACGCTCCCGAGACTATCTGTTTCTGGGTGATATTGGGTTCCGCTTTCGAGCGTGTCTGGGGGAGACGTGATCGCAAGCGACCCCTTTAGCGTCACATCCTCGTCGTCAAGCGAGACGACCGCCTTCCGTTCGAGGTCGACCGGGACGTTGAGCGCGATGAGGTCAGCGACTGCTTGGGGGGTACTTGCCGTCATCAGTCATCATCGCCGCCCGTTCACGTGGTGTGATGAGGTCTGACACCTCGATTTGTCCAGACTGCACCTGTCCGTAGACGTTATCGACCCACAGTAGGAGGCCGTCTCGAACGTCGGTGAAGGTCTGGGTTATCTCGTCGTAGACCGGCATCCACTCTTGATCAGAGAGGTATGTAACCTGTGAGCCATCAGGGGCTTCAACGCGGAGTCGGAGTCGTTGGAGGCTTCCGTTCGACCAGTCTCCACCGTCGAACTCAGCGGGAGTGAAGCCAGAACTGTACTGCGATTGGAGCATTTTGGTGTCGAAGGTTGTGCCATCGGGAAGTTCGATGCCGCGTGTTTCGAATGGGATGAACTCAGCAGGGGAGTAGGTGTTTCCAGTGGAGTTAGAACCCCAGTCGTCATCGGGGTAGTACATGACGTTGACTGGGTCGACATCTGCGTGGCTATTGAGGACTTCAGCCTGTTGTTCAACCTCGTTGAGCGACTCGTTCCATGCTTTGAGGAAGTTTTTGATGACGGTTGAGCCGTAGGAATCGACAGCAGAGGTGGCAGCGGTCTCAACTTCCGATTGAGATTTTTCCTCGTTGAGGGCTTCGATAGCCGCGATTTTTCCTTCAGTATAGGCGACGTTATCGATGCCGATCAGGATATTCTGCTGGTCGATAAATTTGCTGCCGTTATCGTTGTCACGTTTGAGAGCGGCTTCGTAGACTTTCTGTTGGAGGGAGTCGGGAGTCAGGCCTTCTGGCGGGGCGTCGCCGGTAAGGGCTTCCCATCCTTCGCGGAGTGCCCAGCCGAACGCCGCGGTGGTTCCGTAGGCAAGGGTGTAGGGGTCGACGGCAGTTGCATCACCGACTGGAGCGAGGTCGAGACGTCCAGCACTCGCGCCAGTCGCAGCGACACCAGTGGCAACCCCTGCGCCTTTGATGAAGGTGCGACGGTCGATACCGCCGGATTGGGTTTCTGTTCCGGTCATGGTCATTCGATGTAGGCGATGTAGGTGGAGACGGAGGCGATGCCGAGCCAGACGAGGAGGACGATGGCGTCGTGGGCATTGACGGCTGCGCCGACGGCGGGGATGAACTCGTAGGCGGGGACGGCGGCGAGTGCGACGCCAATGAGTCCGAGCTCGTACTGTTCGTAGTTCGAGCCATCGAATTCGTTGGTGCCGATGACCCAGGCGATGGCGGCGACAGTGCCGATGAGGGCGACGGAGATCTCCGCACCACCGACGGTCCACAGTGGTTGAGAGAAGTCGTAGCCGCCGAAGACGCCGATGCCGAGTTGCCACACCCCGAGGACGATGCCGGAAGCGATTGGGAGGACGATCAATGCGACGAGGTCGATCATGTCGAGTTGGTTTCGAGCCATGATACCTCTGAGAAACGGGCGCGAGACGGCGAAAAACGTGAGAATCTGTTAAGTATGCGAAGTCTACAAAGATACTTCCCTAGTGGCCGAGTAAGCGAAGTATGCCCATCAGAAAGATTCTATCGCTGGATGACGGCCGAAGTGGGGGCATCACGCTACCGAAATCAGAACTGGAAGCCGACGGCGTGATGACCGACGGCGAGATTGAGGGCGAGCACTACGCGTGTGTGGCGAAGGTTGATGACGGGACGTATCAGATTCAGTTAGTTGAGCAGGTTGGAGACTAGGTAAGGCTCTGATACGCATCTTACTTTTTTATATTGATGTCGATATACTCAGACGATGGAGATACTCGTCCTATACTCTGTTGCCTCTATCTGGATTCTAGCACTCTTGCTGGGGTTTTGGCACGGTAGCCATGAGGAACGCGGTTCCGAAAAAAATCGCAGACTTATCAATCGAAGATCTTGATTTGGATAAGCCTCCAGAGAGGATGAGAGAACTCCCGCCGGAACATATACTGAAAATGGTTGAGGTTGGAATGGAGAAGTCTGCTCCTTCACAGGTGACTTATGATGATATCAAAAAAGCGGATATCTCTATTCAAATCGCCCAAATAGGGTTCGCTTTGGTGCTCTTATTTTTTCCTTTGTACGCTACCTGGAGACTGTTGTTCGCATTCTCGTCGAGAATCAGTCCTCTGCTATCTGTGGGAATTTTCATCTTTTTGAGCACTCTGTTTGTTACCATCTTGAAATCCATTCTAAGAGAAATTGTCCAGGACGTGTATCAACTACTCAAAAGGGCTCTTGAACTTGACCCAATTCCGAATAATCCGTTTGAGAATCCACGCGAGGATTTCCTTACAAGTGTGGCGTTAGTAGTGATGGGGATATGGATACTTTTGTTCTCCTTTATGACCCCCGGAGTACTGGGTGCTCAATCAATTAACGAACTGTTGCAATTCCCGCCTGAGTTCGTTAATCGGCTGATAAGTACTATTTTGCTGGAATTCATTCGCGGTAGCGGATATCTACTTTCAATTGGCCTTCTTTCTGCAGCAGTCAATATTATCTGGCCATACCTACGAGAGAGTCAGATGTTCTGAGCTACAGTGTTTAGCAACTAACCGTGGAATAGTGAAATACTCAGAAAGTAGTATCGAGCGTCGCCTGCTGTGCGTATCCACCAAGATCGGCACGTTGATTTTCGAATTCGCTCGGTGAGAGAGCGCCACACCGGTGGGTATAGATACGGCTCTGATCTTCGTCTGAAAGCTCTCGGTCATATACAGCCTGTTTCAAGTAGTAGCCGAATGCCTCCGCGAGGTATGGCGGAACTGCGTTGCCGATTTGCTTTCGAACAGCTCCAAGCGTTCCTTTGAACCGGTACGAATCGGGGAACGTCTGAAGTCGAGCACCCTCACGCGGAGTGAGACCGCGGTCTTGGAAGGGGTGAATACACCGGGCACTTGATGGCTTCGACATATTCGACGTGATAGCGACTGCCGGTGTATCCGACTGGAGTCGAGAGTAGGAGTTGTGGTATCCCGAAGAAGGCTGGAGTTCATCCGGAATTTCCGTCCGGTCACCCCCGTCGGGGATGTGGGAAATCATCTCGACCATATCCTCAGAGTGCTCGCTGCTTGGTGTGACGTGAGTTCGTCACAGTCGCCGCGAAGGTCCTTCTGGAGCATGGTCTTTGGTTCTTCCTCGTACTCGGTCACGGTCTCACCGGGTCCGACAGGAGGGAGATCTCCAATGCCGTCCATAACGCCCGGCGTCTGAACAGGCTCTAAATCGAAGCCCTCCAGCGGGAACTCCGAGGAACCCTTCCGCGTCGCCAGCACGACAAGACGTCGTCGGTGTTGGGGGACTCCAAAGTCAGACGAGGTGACGACGCGGTGTTGGACTTCGTAGTCCATCTTGGCGAAAGACTTCTGAACCGCTTCGAGGAACTTGCCATCGGCCGTGTTCTGCATCCCACGGACGTTCTCGAAGAGCGCTGCTTTCGGTTCTAGCACGTTGACCCAGTCGATGAAGTTCTCGAAGAGATGATTCCGTTCGTCGGAGCCGTCGGGGCTGATGACCTCAGAGAATCCCTGACAAGGTGGACCTCCGGCGACGAGGTCGACGGTATTCTGCCCGACTACGTCGGGGATCTCGTCGACATCTATCTCTCGGATGTCCTTGGACAAATCGTCGGCATCTATCCCGTCTCGATTGTGCGCGAAGGTCTCTCTCGCGTCTTCGTCGACTTCGACGGCGTGTAGCAGCTCGAAACCCGCGCGTTCGAGGCCAACCGACAATCCACCGGCACCTGCGAAGAGATCGACGTACGTGAGACCAGACGCTTCCATTACGCTCTCTTTTCTCGCAATACGGTTTAAGAATTCGGCTACTCTCCGTGATATCTCTCGCCGATTCGATAGTAAGACTTCTATGAATGTCTCCTAGAACAGAGTATATCTCGGGGTGACGAATCTGCGCGACAATCGAGCCGACTGGGAGGAAGAGGCTATCGACGAGTTTCTCACTAAGCATTTCCCGCCCGGATACGGTGACGATCAGGGAACGCTGGCGGGATACGCGGACGATGACGGTGTCATCTCCGACGAGGAGATGGAGGAAATAGAGACGCTGGTAAACCGAGCGGAGTCACTGTTCAGTAGCTCGAAAGGGACTCTCGGGCTCGCAATCGACTTCATCATTCTCGCGGAGGAACTCTCACACACTGACGACTGGCTTCTTGGATACGATTCGGAGATCTCGCGGAGCGATATTCTGGAGCGTTACGAAAGCACGGCGAAGTCGTCGCTGACGCTGAAACGGGACAACACGAAAGAGGGGATTCGGAGCTTCCACAACGAGTTGATCGACCTGTTCCGGAATGACCTGAGCCGGACGAACTTCCCCAGCTCCCCCGGCCATCACACTGGCGAATGGGAGCGATACGACGATATGCTGGAGAACGCCTTCCGACTCTCTCGCGACGGTCGCTACGAGGCCGCCCAGCGACTCTTCGATATCGGGTTGGAACGACTGGAGTCCAAGGACTACCAACGGCGTGACCCACCGTTCACGAAGCCGTTTGTCGAAGTGCTTCGGAACTACGAACGAAGCGCTCCGTTTGAGCAAGGAGGATCGGCGTACCAGGCCCTGTGTTACGGGTACGTGAAGGCCCAGTGGCCGCATCTCTCGCTTCGAGCGAGCAAGGTCCGGACTGGTTCGTCTCGACAGCATCGATACGGCGACATTGACGGCTACTACGGTCCGGATCTGATGATTTCGGTTGAGGTCAAAGATCTCGTCATCGACGGGACCAACGTTGACAGCCAGCTCGGGACGATGATGGATGTCGCCCAGAACACGACATCGATTGCAATCGCTATTTGTCGACGTGTGACTGATGATGCTCGGGAAACGCTTGAGGAAGCCGGTGTGCGTGTCCTTGATGACGAAGATTTAGATGAGCGGCTGGCGACGTGGGATTATCATAAGCAAAATCGTGCGGTTCAGGGGATGATTCACTTCCTTACGAATATTGAGGAAAACCCAGAAGCGACGCAGCGGTTGTTGGAGTTCATTGCTGAAGTTGATTCAGAGAATCGTTCTGTAATACATCTTTCTGAGAAATAAACGACCCGAAACCTGGCGAGAGATACAGCGTTTAACTCTATGGTCGGCTAATAGGGGTGATTCTGTGCTAAGCGATAATCTATCAAAAGGGACTCTATATAGTACGTTCAACAGTGAAATGTCAATATAATTGTGGATCACGACCAATCCTTATCAGAATTCTCCCGCTACGAAATCATCCAATCCGAGTTGTCCTCCCTCGTTGAGATGAGTCCGTAACATCTGGCTGTCTGTTCTTTCGGCTTTTCGCTCAAATACTTGGAGAAATGCTTTGTGTGAACGACGCGCGATATCTTTGATCTCATCATACGAACGGATTCGCATGTCGTCCATCTTCATTCGGCGAATTTCGTTTTCAACTTCCCGCGATTCTTTGGCTTCTTTAGCGACTAGATATCCTTCGACCTCCCTATTATCAATTGGTGGAAGGTCCGAGACCGACCGTAGATAGTCGATATAGCTCTTGAATTGACTGAGATCCTCTGCATTTATAACGTGGTTTGGGTGACGTATGTCGACCAATCGTACAGTATCCCCATCCCCGAGTGATATAAACCCAACACGACTTTCTATTTTTGTATCGTTGAAATTGTCGTGAATTTCTTGCCTAACGTCTAATTCCTCATCAAGATAATCCCATCTTGGGTCAATTAGCCATGGATTATCCCCTACGAATCCATGGAGATCGTCGATGTCTGCGTCTCCATGTTCGACAAGTGTTTCGAACTTCTGAATAGCGTAGTAACGTCCCCGAACGATACGGAGAGAGTTCATAGCGTCGAGAACTTCGTATTGGTCAAATAGCTCGACTAATCGTTCTGTATTAGAGATATCCGATTGTTCTATTTTCTTTAGTAAGTCTCGGAATGACTTTTGTTGGACGCCACTGGAGACATAAGATGCCATCTCTCCAATTGTATCATCATCATAATCTCCTTGCTTCGCTAATTTACCAAGGAACTTATCAGCGAGCTCACGCTCTTTCTCATCCAGTGGATTAATATACCGCTCATAGGGCTCTTCCTCACGAATCTCTTCCATCTGTTCGTCTCTACGTTTTTCTGGCCACTCTGAACAGATCTCCTCGATCTCGGCCACAATGAACTCTCGAAGATGTTTAGCTGGCTCTTTCTCCCATAATACTTCAGTTCGATGCGTAGCAATCAGATCTTCTTCTTCGTCAAGGAAGTCGGCATGTACTTCGCCAACTAAATACTGAAGCGCCATCTGTCCCCTTGTTCCACCCTCAGCGACGCCAAATGTGATTGGTGTCTGAACTGTTTTTCCCCTGGCCATTACTGCTACACCCCCTTCGATATTATCTGGAACTGGATTCTTTAGTGTTCCAATCCACCCGTCGATAGTATATTTACCATCAGAACCAATTGCTACGTTATTGTATTCTCGTTTAAATTGGCATCTCTCTTTTAGATTCCGTTGAGTCCCTTTTATTTCCTCTCCATTCACAAATACCTGAAAATCGTCACTAAGGACACTAAAACGGCGAGATAGACGTTGGACGACGTACTCCGGGTTTGGTCTTTGATCCCGGTCTAAATTACGAAGAGTGACTTCGGTTCCACTCGACTCGTTTGTTTCTCCCTCTGCGATTATTTCTGGATTATATGTGGTCGTAGCGTTTGGATCCTCGCGAGCCTGCTCTCGCATTTCTCCGTAGTCTAATTCGAACTCAACGAATTCCCCATTCTTAACAGTTCTAAGCTGAACGATGTCGGCGACACCAAATCCCGCAAGCTTTCCGATGCCTTTTCTACCCATAACTTTCCGTTCTTTATCTTCAATCTCCACGACATCTTTTCCCTCATCTTGGCGCCGATTTCGCCCAACGACTAGGAATTCGTCGTTTATCTCCCTCTTCGTCATTCCAGTCCCGTCATCAATGATTTTGATTTCGTAATCCGGGTTCATTGATTCATTTTGGGGAATTTCGACGTGGACGGTCTCGGCTAAGGCGTCCCACGCGTTAGCGACATATTCAGATATGACAGCAGGAAGGTTTGTGTACATCTTTAGCCCAAGATGTTTCAGTACATTAAGATCGAAACGCATCTTCAACTCGGTATCTTCAGTCATAATTAGTCACCACTCCTATCAGGTCGGTTGTCTTGAATTATATCTTGTCTATCAACTAAAGCAGCTATCTTTTCCATCACGTTATGGAATTCTGGAGGAAGATTGGCGATTTTGACCTCTCTAGCTAGATCTGGGACATCAACTTTCTTGACGAATGCTTCTTCCCTCGCATCGAATTCACCTCTTGCTTCTGTAACGATACTCCCGAGTTGCTCAGCGGGGTCTTTTGCTGAGTGTGTCTCTAGTAACTCGATAACATTCTCCTCTTCCATAGAGAAACAACTCGCGACTGCTCGCTGATCTTCTAGCAAATATGCTTCTATTTCATTTTGATGCCAAACATGAACGTTATTTTCATCCGCTTTCTCCCAGCTAATTTCTGCGTCATCGCCATCGCCTGTCCTATTTATATGCTGAATAATTTTTCCTCTGATAGCTTCGACCTTAGAACCGCTATTAACTCCATCAAATTCTTGGCTGACATCTGAATCACAAATAAACAAGTACGGAATCGAAAAGACATCTAGCAATTTAACGAGAGACCGTGAATGATTGATCAATTTCGACTTACAGTCCATATCGGCTAAACCTATTCGATTTTCTTCTAAGTCAAACCCATATTTTGGGCCGATATTTCGGAGAACTTTCCTATCGGTTAATCCCTCTACTATTACAACTGCGTCCGACTGCAGCATGCCGCTGTATCGGTATCCTATTTCACGCAATTCAGCACCGACCTCATCTTGACCTGTCGGAATAAGTTGAGACTCAACGTCGCGTTTTACCCGAACTCGATTATCGATGCTATCGTGATTTACGAAAACGCTTGAATGTGTAGAAATGACGATTTGTGGCCCAGAATCTCTCATTAATTCATCTTCAATTAATTGCAGTACTTTTCTTTCAGCTCCGGGATGGAGGTGTAATTCGGGCTCTTCCATGAGTAGAACATCTGCATCATCACCTGCAAGTACGATTTGTGTTACTAGAGTAAGGATTTCTTTTGACCCGGCTGAAATCTCACTCAAATCAAACTCACCGAATTCCTCCTCTTCGACTACCACCGTCGTTTGATCCCCCCGGAGTGGGGCGCTTATACCCTCAACACCTGGCATAATTCTCGAATACTCTTCGGAGATCTTCTTGAATCTCGGATCCTGATCTGCGATGAGACTCAGAAGCACTTGCGACAGATTATGTCCTTCGTCATCAAGTCGAAGTTTCCGTACTGCGTCTAGTTCCTCCTCCGGCTCTCGAAATGCCTTGATGTACTCCCACTCTTCCATTGCTTCTTGCATGACCTCTTTCAACTGAGCCCACGCTTTTCGCTTTCCGGCAGTCTTGTTCTCTGGTAGTTTAGCGAAATCTTGAAAATCGGCTGCGCTACTTAGATTACCCCTTCTCAGCGCTCGCCATTCTGTCTCCCCCCCTCTATTAAAAGTCGCATACATGTTAGATTGTCCTGCAATCCCCGACTCAGATTCTGGATCCGGGCGTAATATGAGTTGGTGGGTGATTCTACGAAACTGGCCATCAGAAACGTATCTCTCCGCCTTTCGCTGGCCAAGATTAGAAACTTCATCAATTCTCATCCAAAGATCTTCAATTTCTTCATCAGATAATTTGAATGTGAATTTAAATCGTATCTCTCCGCTAAGCTCTTTTCCTCTTATCCGCTTACGAAGCCAATCAATCTCGGAGATCGAGTTTCCTGTGGGGAAAGCTTCTCTATAATCAATCAGGGCATCGATAACACTCGATTTACCGCTGTTGTTTTCGCCGACAAAAACGTTCACCTGATCCATTTCCACCGCTTGATCATTACTTATGCTCTTATAACCATCTACGTCCCATGTTACGAGTTTCATATTAGAATATACGTTAGGCTCTGATGCTCAACTAGAGCCGGTTACGAACAAATAATACTATTGCTTAATTAACCTACAATGACCGCACAATACATTCGTCTTGGTCTTATAACCAATAACTATCTAGGTGACTTTTCTGTTTGGTTATTTTTGCGGGTATGATCGGATCCTGGTCAATATTTAGCACCTGACTTATTATCGAGATCTTGAATTTATATACTCTACTTGTTGTTATTGCGGATTTCTTCGTCAATCTTTGGCACCGGCCGCGGGTAGGGAAACATCTCCACATCGACTTCCCCTCGTAGGTATCGCTCGCCGAGCCCACAAATCTCCAACCTCCAGCCGTCTTCAATATCGATGTGTATGAGTCCTGCATCGGCGAGTTCCTTACAACGGTCACGAATTGTTCCCTCTCGTACTGAGATCATCGGCTCCATTGCGATGAACTCCGGATAGGAGTATAGCTCGTCGTAGAGGTGTTCCAGTATCCGTTCATCCAACCGGTCTTGCCATCTCGCGTTGCGTCGTATCGTCATGGTGGAGGGAGTTAGGTCCGCTAGGCTCCGTTCGGTCCGTTGGTGCCTTCGGCTTCTGCTGGCGAATTATCGCCATTGTTCGCTACGTCACGGTTGAGATATCGGCCCGCTTCGGCGTCGTACTCTTCATCGAGGTAGGCTTCGCCCTCGTCGGTGATTATGTAGACGCCGTTTCCGAGGTGCTTCAACAGGCCATGCTCAACGAGTTTCTTGGCCCGCTGGCTGATATACGAGCGAGTCCATCTGACAAAACCACTATTTGCCATCTCGCTCGGCGTTCCTGACTCTTTCTCGGAGAGATATTCGAGGATTCTCTCGTCGCACAGTACCATCCACTCCGCCGAGCGTCGCATGTGTTGCCATTAACCCGCCACGAATTATAGCTGGCCCATATGTTTATAAAAACTCACAGGGTATCAAAACACTCGTCGTTAACTATATTACTCAAGAGGTAATTTGACGATTCACGAGGTCACCTCGAAACTGATGCCTCTGGGCACCAGTGTACCGGGGCTGTGCTGGCACACAGCCCCCTGAAAAGGTGGTTTCGTGGACCAGTGATGTCCGAAACCAACTCCGCGGGCACGAAGTCCCGCACGGACGGAGACGTACCGCCGAATAAAAAGCCCGCCGACCTCTCGAAGTTCCAACTCCGTATTCTCGCGGTGCTGACTGACGCCGAAGATGCCCCGAAGGGCGTCACTATCAAACGCCGACTTCGTACGTACTACGACGCCGAGGTCAACCACGGCCGACTGTACCCCAATCTCGACGAACTCGTTACGGACGGCTTCGTCACGAAGGGTCGGAAGGACCAGCGGACGAACGCCTACGATATCACGGATACTGGGCGAGACGCGCTCGTCAGCGAGGTCGCGTGGCTGGTCGAACGAACGGACGGCTTCGAGGAGGCCGATTCCTGATGGGACTCGATTTCGAAGATATCGTTGCCCTTCGGCGTATCTCGGAGGCGATTCAGCGACAGAACGCGCTGAAGCGCGTGGAACTGCACACCGAACTGGAGGCACGCGCTGACTACCCAAGTAATCCGAAGATGGTCGAAGAGACCATCGCGGAGATGGAACGTACGTACCTCCGAGATTCGGAGACCGGCCATGACCGTGACCCTGCCGCTGCGGGTCTCGTCAGAACCGGACCGGAATCCCGGCCGGAGGATAGCCGATGAGCGGTGTCGGCATTAGCGTCGTCTGTCAGCGCTGTGGACGGCGGTTTCAATCGGCCATCGAGAACGGTGAGCCGAATGACTACTGTTCCGACGGCTGTCGTCGTCGCGCCCAACGGAGGCCGAAATGAGCGGAGCGACGAACTGTGTGTGGTGTCCGAACGGCGGTCACCAACCGAAGCACGTCGGCCCCATCTGTGACAGCTGTGCAAACGATCTCCGAGTCGAACTGTCGGAGCCATCCCGTACTGGAGGGCTGAGCGATGACTGACGACCTCCAGCCGCTTCCCGTCGACGAGGGAATCGACCGCTTCCTCCGTTCGCGTGAACCGGAGCTTGAGGAGTCGTCGATTCGGAACGCCCGGACGCGGATGAACTACTTCCGCGAGTGGGCGGTGAAGGTCGCTGAGATCGAGAACCTCAATGACCTCACGGGCCGTGACCTCGCTGACTTCGTCGCGTGGCGACGCCCACAGATTCGCGCACTGACGCTTCAGAAACAGCTGTCGACGGTGCGGATGGCGCTTCGCTTTTGGGCCGATATCGAGGGGGTAACTGACGGTCTCGCGGAGAAGCTACACGCACCGGAGCTGCCGGACGGAGCCGAAGCACGCGAAGAACACCTTTCAGCCGACCGAGCGAAGTCGATTCTCTCGACGCTGGACCAGTACCACTACGCGAGTCCACGACACGCGATGATGACGCTTCTGTGGTACACTGGAATGCGACGGTCGGCGCTTCGGGCTATCGACGCCGACGACCTCCGACCCGACGACAACGCGCTCGTAGTGAAGAATCGCCCTGATGAGGGAACGAAACTAAAGAATGGCGACGACGGCGAGCGCTGGGTGTACCTAGGACCGATTCACTACCAGGTCATCGAGGACTCCCTCGAACATCCCGAACGGAACGACGTGACGGACGATTTCGGCCGCGAACCGATGTTCACCACGCGGGCCGGACGGCCGACTGGCGACACGATTTACGTCCGGGTCAACAGGGCCACACAGCCGTGTCAGTACGGCGAGTGTCCGCACGATGTCGACCCTGAGAAGTGTGATGCACTCGGAGCAGACGGCTATCCGAGCAAGTGCCCGTCGGCTTGTGGCCCCCACGCGGTTCGACGTGGGTCAATAACCTACCACCTGAATCGGAAGGTAGCTCCCGAGATCGTCAGCGAGCGGTGTGATGTTTCGCTCGATGTGCTGTACAAGCACTACGACGTCCGCACCGACCAGGAGAAGATGAACGTTCGAAAGGACTCCGTGGAGGATGCATTATGATTCTGTTTCAAGCACCTGCCCGGCGAGTCCA
>NZ_WPCC01000001.1 GCF_009741925.1 Natronomonas sp. CBA1123 | reverse complement strand
GCCGCGGCGCTCGTCGACGGCGAGCAGCCCCTCGACGACTCGCCGAACGACGCCGATTCCCGGGTTCTCCCGGCGGCCGCTCTCGTAGTCGGAGACGACCGACGCCGAGACGCCGAGTTCGTCGGCGAGCGTCGTCTGTGCCACGTCGAACTCCTCGCGCCACTTCCGTATGGTCGCGCCGGGCTCTTCTGAGAGCGTCACCTCGCCGGCGATGCGCTCGGCGAGTTCCTCCCGTGGGTCGCGCATGCCCTGAGGGAGTAGACGGCGAGGCATAAGGCTGCCCGAAGGAAATAAGTGGGTGTGTAAAGTACGCTTTACTGTAAAGCGAGCTTTACGTAATACACGCTTTACACCCTCCACCCATGACAGCGAACACGTCCCCAACGACGAATCGGTCCTCCAGTCCACGCCGGTATCGAATCATCATGTACGGGTTTCTGGCCGTCGGGTTCGTCGGCTACATCGCCGGCCTTCGAGTAGATGCACCGCTGGCAGCCCTCGGTATCTACTGGGTCGGCTTCCTCGGATTCCTCGGCATCTGGAAGGGCAGTTCGGTCACGCTGTACGACGAACGACACGAAGCGCTTGAGGCACGAGCGACGAAACGAACCTTCGGTGTCGTCGGTGCGGTGTTGATACTCGTCGGGCCGGCACTGCCCGCGGTGATGGACGCTGGCTACGAGATACCGACGCTCGCACTCGGCGCACTGTACGGCTACGCGGCGATGTTCGGCGTCTACTCGGTTGCCTACGTCGCCGTTCGGCTCCGCTCGTAATCGACTGCAGTCACACCACCCCAATCAACAATGAGCTTGACAACGACACGATTCGACCCCGCGACGTTCAAACGCACGACGTTCGGAGTTACCCTGCTCGCTGCACTCGCCCTCGCTGGCGGGGTAGTCTTCGAGGCGCCGTTCGTCGGCATCGCCGTTTACGCGCTCGGCCTCCTCACGGTGTTCGCGTTACCGGCGGTTACCGACGCGCGCCTGTTCGACGAACGCGACGACGAAATCGCCCGGAAGGCCGCCGGGACGACGCTGACGCTGTTCGGCTGGCTGTCGGCCATCGTCTACCCCTCGCTGGTCGCGCTGTCGGCGACCGGACAGTTCTCGTGGGGACCGGCCAGCACCGCCGTCGCCTTCGCGACGGCCGCCGTCTACGCCGTCTACCTGCTCGCGCTCGGCTACCACCGATATCGATGAAAAACGACCTCAAGGAGCGCCGCGCCGACCGCGGCGAGAGCCAGGCGGACCTCGCGGCGGCCGTCGACGTGACCAGACAGACAATCAACGCCATCGAACGGGAACGGTACGACCCCTCCCTGGAGTTGGCCTTCGCCCTCGCCGAGCACTTCGACTGCGCTATCGAGGACATCTTCGAACCGGAGTGAGTGTTCTCACTCCCTGGGAACGGGGGTTCGGCTACATGCCGCTAGACGACCAATCGTCGTTCGAGAGACGATGACAACACGAATCAACCCCTTCACCGAGTTGGAACGCTTCTTCAACCAGCTGAGCGAGCAGTTCGACGACACGTCGCGAGAACTGGGGACAGCCGAACCGTTCAGTCGGCTGTCGCTCGGCGTCTCTCGGATGGCCGTCGATATCGTCGAACACGACGAGACGTTCGTCGTGACCGCCGACCTGCCGGGCTTCGACAGCGACGAGGTCGACGTTCAGGTGACGGACCACACGCTCCGTATCGACGCCGACCACGAGGAGACGACCGAAGCGGAATCCGAGGGCCGATACCTCCGGCGCGAACGCCGACGCGAATCGGTGAGCCGGTCGGTTCGGCTCCCGAGCGACGTCGACGCCGATGGCGTGACGGCCACGATGAACAACGGTGCGCTGACGGTCACGCTGCCGAAAGAAACCGCCGAGGACGCACACGAAATCGACATCGAAGTCGAGTGAACGACGACTGGAGCGGGCCTTCAGAAGGCGGTCCAGCCGCCGTCGACCGGGATGTTCGCCCCCGTAATGTATGACGCCCCGTCGGAGGCGAGAAACGCCGCCAGCGGCGCTATCTCTTCGGGGTCGGCCGCTCGCTCCATCGGTGTCCGGGCCTTGAGAAACTCGTAGAACCGCTCTTCGTCGAGGAGCTCGTCGGTCATCGGCGTCCGGACGAACCCCGGACAGATGCCGTTGACGCGAACGTTGTCGGCTGCGTAATCGACGGCGACCTGCTGTGTGAAGTTCACCACGCCGCCCTTCGACGCCGAGTAGGCGGCTGCTCCCTTCCCGCCGCGCAATCCGTAGATGGATTCGATGTTGATGATACAGCCCTCCGACTCGAGGAGATGCGGGAGCGCCGCTTTCGCGCCGTGCATCACGCCGCCGAGGTTCGTCTCGATGACGGTGCGCCACTCCTCGAGGCTCATAGCGTCGAGTTTCGACTCACTGCCGACGCCGGCGTTGTTCACCATGATGTCGAGTCCGCCGTGGTCGTCGGCGACGCCCGCCACCAGCGACTCGACTTGTTCGTACTCGCGGACGTTGCAGTGTCTGTACTCGGCCCCGATGGCGTCGGCGGTTTCCGTCCCGGCGTCGTCATCGACGTCGGCGACGACCACGTCCGCGCCCTGTTCGACGTACTCCGCTGCGATGGCCTTCCCGATACCCATCGACCCGCCCGTGACGATGGCTACGTCGTCGGATAGCATACTCGAAGTACGCTCGCGCGGCGTATAGCTACCGCTGGCGGTTCTCGGCGGATGGGAACGGCGTGTGCGCACAGCAACTACTGTTAAGCCCCACGAGCACTACGCCCCGGCAATGCCGCCGACTCTCGTCACCGTCGCCGTCGGCGTCCTCATCGGTGTCGCGCTGCTCGGCCCGGCCTTCGATTGGCGGTCGCTGGCCCTCGTCGCTCTCGCGGCCGCACTTCCGAACCTCGACGCTGCGGTCAGCCTCCTCGTCCCGGGCGTGACCAACGCCTTGCTACACTCCGCGTTCGTTCCGGCGGCCGCCGCCGTCGCGCTCTACTACGACACCGAACGTCGGGAGTCCTCGTGGCTCCGCGGGCGGTACGGCTGGTACGGCGTCCGCGTCGCGTGGGTCGCCGTCGCCGCCTACGCCGTCGCCGGCATCGGCCTCGATTTGTTCAACATCGACAGTGCCGCCGCGCTGTATCCGCTGTCGGACCGGTACTACTCGATTACGGGCAAACTCGTCCTCTCGACACAGGAGGGGGTCGTCCAGACGTACGTCGAGTGGGGCGACGGCTGGTTGGAAGTGGCCTCGCCCGGAACGACCGAAACCCACCACGTCGAGACGTGGCTCAATCCCTCCGCAGGGGCCGACGGCGACGTAGCGCGCCGCCTCCGGTTCGTCGACTCCGGGTGGCAACTCGTCGTCGTCATCATCGCGGCGGCCGCTGCGCCCGCGAAACGACTCCTCGACGGAGGAGGTGACTGATGCCCTCGACCGTTGTCCACGCCGCGGTGGCGTGCTGCCTCGCGGTCGGACTCCTCGGGGAGTTCTACGACCGGCGGGCGCTCGTGTTCGTCCTCGCGGTCGTCCTCGCACCCGAACTTGACACGTTCGCGGGATGGTTCCTCGACGGCGCCCACCGGGCGCTGTTGCACAACCTCGTGTTCACCGCCGTCGCAGTGCCGGTCCTGTTGTGGGACACGACGCGGGAGTCGTCGTGGCTCCGCGAGCGCTTCGGTGCCCGCGGCGTCCGTCTCGTGTGGGTCGGCCTGTTCGTCCACACCTTCGCTCACATGCTGTTCGATTGGTCACATCTCGACGGCATCAACCTCTTTTACCCGATTACGGACCGCTTCTTCAATCTCGACGGCGAGGCGTTCTTCTCGACGGCCGATGGGTTCACCCAGACGTTCATCGAGGTGACGACCGACCCCGAGACGGGCCAGCAGTCGGTCGACGCCGGACAGGGCGGGACGACCGGGAACACCCACGTCTCCAGCCCGGTCGACCCCTCGCCGGACCCCGAACCGCAGAACGTCGACCGCCGGGCGCCCATCGCGGTCCAGGGGTGGCAGCTGTATCTCATCGCCCTCGGTGCGTTCACGCTCGTCGCGAAGAAGCTACAGTCGCCGCTCCCGTCGAAACGGGACGATGACTGAGAAGCCGACCCTCCGGCCGTACGACCCCGAGGCCGACCGCGAGGCACTGTGGGAACTGAAACGGGCGTTCGAGACCGGACTCGGTGCCGAAGGCGGCGACGAGAAGGCCGCCACCTACGAGTCCAAACTCACCGACGAGTACCGACGCGAGTGGCTGGCGTGGGTCGACCGCTGTGTCGCCGACGACGAGCGCTGCGTGACGCTGGCGGTCGCTGACGGCGAGGCGGTCGGTTACGTCTTCGTCCTCCCCGAGCGACTCGCCTTCGTCTGGGACGCCGCCGTCGTCAACGAACTGTTCGTCGCCCCCGACTACCGCGGCAGCGGCGTCGCCGAGGCGCTGCTGGAGGCCGCCGTCGGCCTCGCGACCGAACAGGACCTCCCGCTCGACAGACTGTTGCTCGACGTGGACCCGGCCAACGAGCGGGCCTACGCCTTCTACGAGAAGTTGGGGTTCGAACCGTGGGGCGAAATCGTCGCCCGGGAGCTATAGGCCGCCGGTGTCGTCCTCGGCGGTGACCGAGGCGATGGCGCCGCCGATGGCGCCGAAGACGACCGGGTAGACGATGCCGGCGAGGATGATTGCAGGCAGGAGGTCGGGTTGACCGCTCGCGCCGCCGGCCTCGACGCGGAACAGGAACGCGCCGACTATCGAGAGTATCAGATACCCCGGGACGACGAGCGCGCCGGCGATGGCGCCGTCGTTGATGTCTGTGACGCCCTGATATCGCCCGATAGCGAGGCCGGAGGCCAGTATCAACGCGACCGGAATGACGTAGAGGAGGGCGGTGAAGCCGTTCTCGCCGCCGATGAAGCTCGTCGTGTCGGTCCCGAAGAAGCCGGCGTCGATGACCGTCTCGGCGAAGTGGGAGTTGAAGAACACCCAGCCGACGAGTTCGTACGTTGCGTCACCGTCGCCGAACGCCTGGGCGAACTGGTTCAGCCCCGACTCGCGGAGGTCGGAACTCACCAACAGGTACGTGAACACGTATCCGAGGACCCACGCGGCGACACCCGCGAGGGCACCGGGGACCAGTGGAAGGCTGTCAGCATCGATGTTGGACGACATATCAGTTCTTCCGACACGCCGCTGTATGAATAAATTTGTGGCCTCCTGAAGGACGGACTACTGGAGTGTCGCCTCGGTGTCGACGCCGTAGACGCGAGCGGGCGTCTCGACGTGGGCCCGGTAGAGTGCCTCGGAGTGGCCCTCCTCGGCGAGCCACTCGGTGCGTCTGGGGACGGTCTTCGGCCCCATGACCGCGCCCGGGCGGTCGGGGTCGTCGATGAAGTCCGTCTCCATGAAGAAGGGCCAGTCGCCGCCACAGGCCCGTTCGAGTTCGTCCTTGTCGCAGATGACGCTCGGAATTGGCCCCTCGACGTGGCCGTTCGAGTAGTGTTTGACCACCTGTTCGCGTGGCAGTCCCTCGGCTTCGGCCCACTCCGCCACTTCCGTGAAGTCCTCGCCGCCTTCGGTGTGCAGTTGGACGGCACAGCCGACCTCGGCGCCGCGGGCGAAGGCGTGACACATTACGTCGTTGGAGGCCGCCCAGACCGCGTCGCTGGTGTCGTAGTGCGGCCGGCCGGACTTGATGGCCAGCGCCGGCCCTTCGGCGACGTACTCGGCGGCTACGTCGATGCCGGTCTTCATCAACTCGGCGGCCGCCTCGGCGTCGTAGCCGCGGTCGACGAGCTGGGATATCAACGCCGGATGGACCCCGAGGACGGGCCAGGCTTTCCCGGGGAGTATCTCGTCGGCCTTCTCTGTCACCTCGACGGTCAGGTCGAACGTCTCCCGGAACCCATCGGCGTCGTCGACCTCGCCGACGAGGTGCCACGATGGTTTGTTCAGGACGTTCAGATGCGTACCGCCGACCTCGGCGAACTCCGCGGCGGCCTCGGCGCCGCGACCGTTCACCGGGTCGAGATGGAGGTGATTGTCGAGAATCGGGCCGTCGTACATGGGCGTACGTTGTACTGGGGTCGGCAAAAGGGGTGCGCTCTGTACGAAGAACGTACACAGCAGATAGCCACTGTTCGTCTCAGTCTGCCAGTGACGAGACGTTTCAATCACCCTCTATTTTAAATATTCTTCCGAGAGTGGTTCGTGTTATGGTCTCCTGTTCGAAGAACGAAATCAACGCTATCCGCGAGGAGGGGAAGGATTCCGTTCGGGTGATTGCGGAATACGACGATGCGGGCTACGACGTGCAGTACGTCCGCGACGATGTGGAGGCGAAGATGCAGACGGTCGCAGAGGAGATACACGACGAACTCGTCATTCAGGGGATGGGCCGGGAGTACCTCGAAGAGTTATTCCAGGCCGGCGACCTCCACTGCTCGGTCCACCGATTCGACGAGGTGACCGCCTTTCACTTCATCGAGGAACAGTTCACGGGGCTGTTCGTGAGTATCGATTCGGACGCGGATATCCCTCTCGCTACGTTTACCGACACGTGTCGGGACGCACTCTGAGCGGAATCGGTCACCACGCACGTCTATCGTCCACTTGTTTTAGCACTCCACGTCAGAAAGCACCTACCGGCCGACGGGGACCGAACCCTGCCCAACAGGTCCGAGTTCACTCCAGCGTAATTTCGTCGTGGGCGGCGTTCCGGAGGGCATCGGAGCGACCGTACGTTCCGGGCGCGACGGCGACCGTCCGGAGGCCGCGTTTCGACGCCGTCTCCAAGACTGGCTTGAAATCGGTGTCCCGGGAGACGACGACGACCGTGTCGATTTGCTCGGCGACGGTGGCCTCGACGGCGTCGACGGCGAGTTTCACGTCCACGTCGCCGCTGGTCGTCACCACTTCGAACCCCCGTGCCTCGGCGGCCTGAATCAGCCCGCCGGTGGCGTTCTCGTCGACGTAGACGCGGGCGAGTGCGACCGTCCCCTCCCCGCGGGCGATGTTCCGGAGTTCGTCGAGGTCGACGTCGAACTCCTCGCGGAACACGTTCGGCCCGTCGACGAAGATACCGACGCGGGTCGAGCGGGGGCGAAGGCGGTCGAGCAGTCCCATGACGGCCTCTCCGCGACCGGCGGTGAAATCGGTGTTGGTCGGCGGCGAGGGGAACTTCTTACTCCCCGGCCGACGAGGTATCGGGCATGTCCCTTCGAACGCCGCCGCTCGGCGAGGCACACGCCGCGGCGGAGGCGAAACTGACCGAGTTCGGTGGCTGGGAGATGCCCGTCGAGTTCGACTCCATCACCGTCGAACACGAGGCCGTCCGCGAGTCCGCGGGCAAGTTCGACGTCTCGCACATGGGCGAAATCGAATTGTCCGGCCCCGATTCGACCGAACTGATGAACCGCCTGACCACCAACGACGTCTCGGCGCTCGACCCCGGTGACGCCCAGTACTCGGCCATCACCGACGAGGACGGTGACATCATCGACGACACCGTCGTCTATCGCCTGCCCGAGGCCGACGACGCGGCGTTCCTCTTCATCCCCAACGCGGGCCACGACGAGGACGCCCACGACCGCTGGGTCGAGCACCGTGAGGAGTGGGGCCTCGACGCCACCGTCGAGAACGCGACCACGGAGTACGGCATGATAGCGCTGCAGGGCCCCGATGCGCTCTCGTTGCTCGGCGAGCTGTGTGAGGCTCCCGAGGACATCTCGCGGTTCACCGTCGCCCACCGCGACGTGGCGGGCGTCGACTGTCTCGTCGCTCGGACGGGCTACACCGGCGAGGACGGCGTCGAGTTGCTGTTCGATGCCGACGACTCCGAGGCCGTCTGGTCGGCACTGGAGTGTCAGCCCTGCGGGCTTGGCGCGCGCGACACGCTCCGACTGGAGGCGGGCTTTCTCCTCTCCGGGCAAGACTTCCACATCGAAGACAATCCGCGGAACCCCTACGAGGCGGACATCGGCTTCGTCGTCGACCTCGATACGGAGTTCGTCGGCCGCGAGGCGCTCGCGGCTGCCGCGGAGTCCGGCGTCGAGGAGAAACTGGTCGGCTTCCGCCTCCAGGAACGCGGCATCGCGCGTCACGGCTACGACCTCGCCGTTGACGGCGAGGTCGTCGGCACCGTCTCGAGCGGGACGATGAGTCCGACGCTGGGCGACGCCATCGGTCTCGGTTACGTCCCAACCGAGTACGCCGACCCCGGGACCGAACTCGACGTGTTGGTCCGGGGTCGTGAGAAACGAGCGGAAGTCGAGGAACTGCCGTTTTACGGTCGCTGATTACCGCATTTCTTCGAGCGACCGAACGGTGTCGGACATCAGCCACGCGGTCTCGCTGTCGGGGTCCTCGATGGAGAGTGCGAAGAACGACTCGCGGCCCTCGTCGACGGTAATCCGGTATCCGCGCCCCACCAAGCCGTCGGAGTCGTCGGTGGCGTCGGATTCTGGGGTGTTCACGCTCGGGCCTCAGGGACGACGAAAAATAACGGGCACGGTTCCGGCCGCGAACCGCGCTGAGTCGATACCACTACATTCCCCACCACAGATACGACACCTATGAGCTTCGACGTACCAGACGACTGTCGATATCTGGAGAGCCACGAGTGGGTCCGCCGCGACGGCGACACCGCACATATCGGCATCACGGATTTCGCACAGGACGAACTCGGTGACGTGGTGTTCGTCGAGTTGCCCGAGGTCGGCGAGTCTGTCGAGAAAGACGCCGAGTTCGGCGTCATCGAGTCCATCAAGGCCGTTTCGGACCTGTATGCGCCTGTCTCCGGCGACGTGGTTTCGGTCAACGAGGACCTCTTCGACGCGCCGGAACTCGTCAACGAGGACCCCTTCGGCGACGGCTGGATGCTGGAGGTCGACCTCGACGACGAGTCGGAACTCGAGGCGCTGTTGTCACCAGCCGAGTACGACGACCAGATAGCCTGAACCGGGAATCCGGGCAAAACCCCACACGCACTGCCGCTTTCTTTCAATCCGCGTACAAACACATAAGGTGGTTCCTGCCGTATGAAACACGTACCGAATGGTCGACGACACCCAGCTTGCAGAGAGCAAGTCCATCCACAGAGCGACTGGGAAGACCTTCTATTACGCGACGAAGTTGCTGCCCGAGCGGGTCCGTCACGCGACGTACGTGCTGTATGCCTTCTTCCGAGTCGCCGACGAGGTTGTCGACAATCCCGAAGGAATGTCGCCCGACGAACAGCGCCGCCGCCTCGAAGAGATTCGTGAAGCGGCGCTCGGCCGCGAGCCGACCGACGACCCCGTCCTGTCGGCGTTCTCCGAACTCCGGGAATCCCACGACATCCCCGACGAGGAGGTCGACGTGTTCATCGACGCGATGTGTGCCGACATCGAGACCTCCCGCTACGACACCTACGAGGAACTCGAAGCGTACATGCGCGGGTCGGCGTCCGCCGTCGGCGTCATGATGACGCTCATCATGGAGTGTGAGGACCCGGACACCGCGATTCCACACGCCCGGACCCTCGGCGAGGCGTTCCAGCTCACCAACTTCATCCGCGACGTGGGCGAGGACATCGCCGACCGCGACCGCATCTACCTCCCCCGAGAGACACTGGACGAACACGGTGCCGACCCCGCCGACATCGAAGCACGACGGTTCACCGACGAAATCGGTGCGGCCATCGAACACGAACTCCGGCGTGCGGAGGGGCTGTACCGCGAGGGCGTCGCCGGCATCCAGTATCTGCCACGGGACTGCCAACTACCGGTCCTGACGGCGGCCGTCCTCTATGCCGACCACCACCGACTGGTGCGACAGCGGGGCTACGACACCGTCACCGAGACGCCGTCGCTGTCGACGTGGCGGAAACTCTTGTTGGTCGCACGCACCCGGTGGCACTGGTTCTGGAGCAAGGACCCCGAGACGGTGTTCGCGAAGGTGAGCGTCGTTCCGTCGGCGGCCGACCACCGCACCGAGCGCCGGCCGAACGAGCCCTTCCCGACGCGATAGCTCACCGCTCGGGGAAGTCGAAGCGGTCCGTTTTCCACAGTGCGTAGCCGTACCCCACCGCCAGCGCCGCGGGAATCCAGTTGCCGAAGTAGGCGTTGATGCCGCCCCACAAGATGACGAAGCTCACGAGGTCGTCGAGCATGAACCGACAGGACTCCAGCCGAGCGAGGACGGCGTTTCGGTCGAGGGCGTAATCGAGGACGGCGACGGCAACGATGGCCGACAGCAGCCACCCAGCGTAGTTCGACCACGGGACGCCGTAGTAGAGGCCACCGGCGTCGTAGGCCCAGAAACCCACCGAGACGGCCGCGGGGTCGAGGACGAGGTCCATGCCGATGACGGCGGCGACGACGACCGGCACCCGGAGGGCGACTCGTCGGGCGGCGTCGCCGAGGAGCAACAGACACAGCAGGTAGGCGTTGCCGACGAGCGGGAGGAAAAACAGCGGTAGTGCAACCGGAATCCCGCCGAGCATCGGCCCCAAATCGACGCCGTACTGGAAGGCGCCGTAGGGGAATCCAGTCGTGATGCCGACGTACTCGATGGCATAGGTGTAGCCACACAGCGCGGCGAGACCGGCGGCGGCCTTTCGGGTCAACACCGGCGCGAGGCCGGCGACCAGCGGCAGTCGCATCACCGCGACGCCGAACAGCAGGAAGTAGGGGTTGAAACTGAGCGGCTCCGGGAGCAGGCCCTCGGCGGAGGCGAGCAGCGTCACCGCCCCGAGCGCTGGGAAGACGACGGCGATGGTGAACCGGTTCTCGTCGACGAGTTCGTCGAGACGGCGCTCGAGGTGCCCTCGGGGCGGCATCTCGAAGTCGGTGACGGCCTCACGCATACAGCATCACCCACAGCGCCGCGAGCGTCAGCACCATCCCGGCGGCCGTATTCAGCGCCGGGAACCACCAGTAAGCGCGGTCGACGGCCACGTCGGCGGCGACGATGCCGGCGACGAAGACGGGATAAACGCCGAGGACGGCGGCGAAGAACGGATGGACCGTCGCGAAGACGGCGGCCGCGGCGAGCCAGCAGGCCGCACAGTAGGCGTAGGTTCGTGACTCCCCGAGGTACGTCGCCGTCGTCTCGATGCCGGCCTCGCGGTCCGGTTCGATGTCGGGAATCGCCGAGAAGGTGTGCATGCCCATCGCCCACAGCCAGCCCCCGACGACGGCGGCGAGCGGTGGCGCACTCCCGGCGACGGCAGCGTAGGCCACGACGCCCGGCAGGACGTAGAGGCCGTTCGACAGCGAGTCGAGAAACGGCGTTGTCTTGAACCGCAACGGTGGGGCGCTGTACTCGACGGCCAACAACAGAAAGCCGACCATCGCGACCGCGCCGGCGGTCGGAAGTGTGGGGAGGAACAGGAGGCCGGCCAGTCCCGTCAGCACGACGAGGGCGGGCACCAGTCGGTCGCCCTGATAGCGCACCTCGCGGTCGTCCTTCTTCGGGTTCGCCTCGTCGATGTCGGCGTCGAAGACGTCGTTGACGCCGTAGAGGAACACGTTCGCCGGCAACAGGAAATACGCGAACAGGGCGACCGAAAGGAGGCCGAACAGCTCCGCTGGCGCCTCGGCGGCGTAGGCGACGCCGACGATGACGGGTCCGGCGAGGTAGAACCAAAAGCGGGGCCGCGACATCCGAAGGACGTAGCCGCTCGGCGTCGCCTCGCTCGGCAGCACACGGTCGATTGCGTGGTCCGTCATGGTCGGCGGGTCCGGTCAGGCGTCCTCGACGAGCGCGTCGGCGGTGTGTTGGCCGCTGATGAGACACATCGGGACGCCGATGCCGGGAGTGGTGTACGAGCCGGTGAAGTACAGCCCCGGACAGGCCTCGGAGCGGTGCGGCGGCCGGAGCAGCGAGGTCTGTCGCAAGGTGTGAGCCATGCCGAGTGCCGTCCCCTGTTGGCTGTTGTAGCGGTCGGCGAACTCCGAGACGGAGAATATCTCCTCGAAGACCAGTCGGTCGCGCAACTCGACGCCCGTATTCTCGGCGATGTCGTCGAGGATTACATCGCGGTACCACGTCCGGACCTCTTCGGTGTCGTCGAGGCCGGGCGCGATGGGGACGAGCGCAAAGAGGTTCGAGTGGCCCTCGGGGGCGACGCTGTCGTCGGTTTTCGAGGGGACACAGAGGTAGTAGGCGGGGTCTTCGGGCCACGTCGGCTCGTCGAAAATCTGCTGGAAGTGGCCGTCCCAGTCGGTCGGGAGGACGAGCGTGTGGTGTTCGAGTGGCTCCACGTCGCCCTCGACGCCCATGTACATGAGGAAGGCACTCGGCGCGTAGGTGCGGTCGTCCCAGTAGTCGGCGTCGTACTGGCGTTCGTGTTCGGGGAGCAGTTCCTGTTCGGTGTGGGCGTAGTCGGCGTCGCTGACGACGTACTCCGCCTCGAAGTCACCGGCGGCGGACTCGACGACGAACCCCTGCTTGCGGTTGACGATTTCGGTCACCTCGGCGTCGGTGACGTATTCGACGCCCAACTCCTCGCCCAACTCGACGCAGGCGTCGACGACCGACCCCAGTCCGTCTTCGGGGTAGTAGACGCCGAGGTTGAAATCGACGTGGCCCATCATGTTGTACAGCGCGGGCGTGTTCGATGGCGCGCCGCCGAGGAACACCAGCGTGTACTGCATGATTTGCTGGAGTTTCGGGTTGTCGAAGTAGTCGGCGACGTAGTCGTCCATCGTCCCGAGCAACTGCAGGCCGATGGGTGCGGCCTTCATGACCTCCCAGTCGACCCAATCGCGGAGGCGGGGGCGGTCGGTGTAGACGAACTGCTCCATCGCCACCTCGTAGTGGGTCTCGGAGGTGTCGAGGTACTCCTCTAGGGCATCGCCCGCTCCGTCCTCGTAGGACTCGAAGAGGTCGTACATCGCTTCTCGGTCGGAGGTCACTTCGGCGGTGTCGCCGTCCTTGAAGAAGATGCGATAGTGGGGATCCAACCGATTGAGGTCGTAGTAATCCTCGGGTTCCTTCCCGAAGTGGCCGAAGAACCGCTCGAAGACGTCGGGCATCAGGTACCACGACGGGCCCATGTCGAACCGGAAGCCGTCGGCTTCCAGTCGGGAGGCCCGCCCACCCAGTTGCTCGTTCTTCTCGAGGACCGTCACGTCGAAGCCCGCGTCGGCGAGATAACACGCGGTCGAGAGGCCGCCGAATCCGGAGCCGACGACGACCACCTCGCGGGATGTGGACATAATCCGATATAGGGGCGGACCGCCCATAAAACGGGCGTGGGGAACGGTGGCACGGTGCTACCGCCGTGGCCGTCCGGACCGCCGCTTGGGAAACGTCCTTGTCGCCGCCGCACGACTGTGCGGTATGAACACTGCAGTCGTCACCGGTGGGTCCCGAGGCGTCGGCGAAGCCGTCGCGAGACTGCTCGCAGCGGAAGGCGTCCACGTCGTGCTGTGTGCGCGGGATAGAGACGCCGTCGAGTCGGTCGTCGAAGCCATCGAGGATGACGGGGGGACGGCGACGGCGATGCGGGCCGACGTTCGCGACGAGTTCGACGTCGAGCGACTGATGGAAACCGCCTCGCGGGCCGGCGAGCGCGGTGGTATCGACTTCGTCGTCGCCAACGCGGGCGTCTACCACGGCGCTCCCGGCGAGACGCCGCTGGCGGAGGCTTCGTACTCGTCGTTCGACGACACGCTCCGCATCAATGGTCGCGGCGTCTTCGCGACGATTCGCGAGGCCGTTCCGCACCTGACCGACGACGCACGCGTCGTCGTCCCGTCGGGCGCTATCGCCCGCGAGGCGAAACCCGGTTTCGGCGCCTACGCGGTGTCGAAAGCGACCGCCGAGGCCGTCGCCCGACAGTTCGCCGCCGAACTGGAGCAGGCCGTTGGCGTCCTCGATTTGGGGCAGGTGCAGACGGAGTTGACGAACCGGATGCAGGGACGGGACCCCGCCGATGTCGCACCGATGTTCCTGTGGGCCGCGACGGAGGCCGACGCCGAAGCCATCGACGGGGCAGTCGTCGGGCTACGGGAGTGGAAGGCGGCGACGCGGTGACTACTCGTCGGCGCCGTCTCCGTCGGTTTCGCGGCGGACGACCAACACCGGGCCGACGGAGGCGGCGGCGAGGCGCTCGGATTCGTCGCCCAGCAGGAACTGCGACAGCGACGGTGCGGCTTCGCCGACGACCACCGCGTCGTGGTCGGGGACGGCCTCGATTAGCGTCTCGAAGGGCCGGTTGCTGACGACGCGTTCGGTCGTTACCTCGAGCCCCTCATCTCTGAGTCGTCGGGCGCTTCGCTGTAGCAGGTCATCGGCGTCGTCGGCTTCGCTGGCGAGAAACAGCGTGATGGCGATGTCGCGGTCGCCGACCAGCTCCGTGACGAACTCGAGGATGCGGTCGACGGCCACGTCACCGCTCAGCGGGACGAGCAACCGATTTACGTCGCCGGTCGCGCCGTTGATAGCGTAGGCGCGAGCGTCGACTTCGTCGGCGACGCGCTCGACTGACTGGTGGCGGTCGTGGGTGAAGACGAGTCGGTAATCGGCGGCACCGCCGGCCTTGCGGAACTCCTCGGCGGTGTCTTCGAGTCCCGAGACGGCCCGCTCTTCGTACTGCTCGCGGGCCTGGTCGGCCGGCGTCTGTTCCGGCAGGACGTGGTAGCCGAGGACGGTCACGTCCATCGTCTCCAGCAGGTCCATCAGCCCGTAGGCGACCGATTCACCCTCCAGCACCGCCAGCGGCATGAGTACTCGCGTCATCTTACAGTGCCCCCTTGAGTGTTACATCGCGTGCATAGTAGAAGTACCACCCGGCGGCTCCGAGCATGATGAGGAAGCCGAGTATCTGTGAGAGTGGTTGCATGAACAGGATGAGCGCGAAACTCGCCACGCCGCCGACTATCGGCACGACTGGGTAGCCGGGGACCCGAAAGTCGGGGTCGTACCACTCCGGTTCGTCGCGTCTGAGCGCGAGTAACGCAACACAGATGAGGCCGTAGGCGACGAGGTGCAGAAACGAGGCGACTTCGGCGAGCACTTCGACGCGGCCGGTCGCCGTCAAGAGGAGAATCGGACCGCCGGCCATTCCCAACGCGACGTGTGGGGTCCCGTATTTCAGGTTGATACGACTCGCACGTCCCGGCAACAGCGCGTCCTTCGAGACGGCGTAGACGGCTCGGGAGGTCGAGAGAATCGACGCGTTCGCACTCGACATCGTCGCCAGCAGGCCGCCGAGGATGATTGCGAAGCCCCCGGCCGGACCGAGGAGTTCTCGGCCGACGGCGACCATCGCGGTCTCGCCGGCCAGCGACAGGGCGTTGCTCCCGACCGCACTCGTCGCGACGAAGATGGTCGCGACGTACAACACGCCGACGATGACTACCGACCCGACCATCGCCAGCGGGAGGTTCCGGCCGGGGTCTTTCATTTCGCCGGCGACGGTCGCGACCTGTGCGAACCCGAGATAGGAGGTAAACACCAGCGCGGCCGTCGTCAGAATCGGGAACGGGCCGTAGGGAGCGAACTGTTCCGGCGTGGTCGGTTCGCCGACGATGCCGACGGCATCGAGGATTCCGAACCCGAGAAAGACGACGAGAATCGACAGCAACAGCGCGACGACGCCGTTCTGGAGTTTCGCCGCGTTTTCGGTGCCGGTGACGTTCAGGAGGGTAAAGCCCACCCCGAACAGCAACGCAATCGGGATGACGAGGCTCTCTCCGATGGCGATGCCGAGAACGCCGAGGGCGTCGACGGCGTAGTAGCCGAAGCCGACGAGGTAAAACGCCGTCGCAAAGACCAATCCGAGCCACAGCGAGAGGCCGACGACCGACCCCGCGAGCGCCCCGAGCCCGCGGGAGATGAAGTAGTAGCCGCCGCCGGATTTCGGCATCGCCGTCGCCAACTCCGAAGTCGGGAGTGCGACCAACAGCGCGATGACCGCGCCGATGGTGAAGGACAACGCAGCAGCGGGTCCGGCCCGCCCCGCCGCGAGGCCGGGAAAGACGAAGATACCGGCACCTATCATCGTGCCGATACCGATAGCCAACCCCCCGGAGAGTCCGAGCGTGCGTTCGAGTTCGGCGTTCTCGGTGACCGTCGCCTCGTCGGTTTCGACGACCGGTTCGGCGGACGGTGTCTCGCCCTCGATGTTCTGTCCGCTCGGAGCCTCACTCATACGAATCCGACCGACGCGTGGCGACGGCTTAGTACTGGTGCAGCAACGGAATGATTGAATCTCGGTGCCGCGGGCGTGGGATTCCCCTCACAGCCCTGTGGGATGGTCGACGTACGTCGTCTCGACGCCCCACTCCTCGACGAGGTCGGCGAGGGCTCGAACGCCGAACGTCTCCGTGGCGTAGTGGCCCGCGAGGAAGACGTTCAGCCCCGCTTCGCGGGCTTCGTGGTAGGCCTTCCCCTTGCCCTCGCCGGTGACCAGTGCATCGACGCCCGCGTCGGCAGCCTCTCGAATCCAGTCGGTACCGGAGCCGGTGACGATGGCGATGTCCTCGATGCGGTCGGGGCCGAAATCCAGCGTCCGTACCGACCCTTCGCCGGTGTCGAGTGCCGACAGTCTGGCTTCGAGGTCCGAGAGGGTGTAGGATTCGGCTGCTCGGACGCGCTGGCCGATGGTTACACCGCCGTAGTCGCCGAACGGTTCGACGACGTCACAGTCGAGGAACTCGGCGAGGCCGGCGGCGTTGCCCAACTCGGCGTGGCCGTCCAGCGGGAGGTGAGAGACGTACAGCGCGAGGTCGTTGTCGACCAACGCGGCGACGCGGTCGTAGTCGCGCCCCGTCACTCTGTCGAGACCGCCCCAGACCATGCCGTGGTGGACGACGAGGACGTCCGCCCCCGCGTCGGCAGCCGTCTCAGCGGTCGCCTCGACGCCGTCGACGGCGAAGGCGGCACGCTCGACGGGTCGGCCGTCGGCCCTGCCCACTTGCAGGCCGTTGGCGCTGGCGTCGACACCCGCGTAGTCGGCGTGGTTCAGACGGTCGTTCAGCCGGTCGCGGAACTCCGAGAGTTGCATACCTGACCCTCACTCGGCTTGCATTTGTATTCCCTGCTCGCCTCAGGCGTCACCGTCCGTGACGTAATCGCCCTTTTCGCCGGAGGCGAGCGTCAGGCCGTCGTACAGCAGTCGAACCAACAGGACCGGAACGACCGTGCCCGAGGTGAGTGCGATTCCCGACAGGACGGCCGCGCCGGGAATCCACTGGACGGCGTTTTTGACGCTGAATCGCGCACGGACGGCCAACAGACCGGCGGCCGAGACTGCGCCGGCGACGTAGGGACCGCCGCCCAAGGCGAGAATCGCCTCGATGGCGACACCGAAAAACAACAGCGCCTCGACGGTCGCCCCCGTCGCTGCGACCGTGAGGCGACGGTGAAGCGGTTGCTCGAAGACGGCGAGCGACGCCGGGTCGGCACTGACGCCGCCGCGGAACTTCGCGAGGAGCGCGACGGCGAGCATCGTCCCGCCGAAGGCGATGAACCCGAACAGAAAGCCGTCAACTATCGCCCCGACCGACGGGACGACGAGGCCGACGTCGGCGGGCGAACCGGTGGCGATGACGAGGGCGACGACGCCGACGAGAAGCGCCGCGTTCAGCGCTAACCCTCGCCTGAGTCGCGGCCAGTCGGGCGGCTCCGAGCGCCCCCAGTGACGATAGAGGCTGACGATTGGGACGGCGACGACGATGCCTAACGCGAGGAGGGACACGAGCGTGGAGGGCGGCATACACTCGCCCGCTGGTCGGCGCTCCGAAAAGTAGTTTTGGAGCCGTGTTCGTCCGTTCGCCTCAGGGCGATGCCTCGCCGGCGCCGTCGGCGTGGGAGAAGACGAACTCCCGGAGCAGTTTCGCCGCAAGCGAACCGGCTTGGCCGTCGTCACGGTCGTTTACCTCGACGACGTCGAAGCCGACAGCCGAGGGGGCGACCGCTCGAACGACATCGCGCATCTCTCGTGAACTCAGTCCGAACGGCTCCGGCGTTCCGGTGCCGGGGGCGAAGGCGGGGTCGGCGGCGTCGATGTCGACGCTCAGGTAGGCGTCGCCGTCGAAGTCGGGGCGCCACTCGGGAACCTCCTCGGGGGGCACGACGGTCACGTCCGACTGTTCGGCGCGGTCCCACTCGGCCTCGCTGCCGGTGCGTGCACCGAGTAAAATCGCCTCGTCCGCGATTTCGAGGGCGTGGTGGGTCACCGTCGCATGTGAGTGGTCGTTGCCCGCATACGCCTCGTAGAGGTCGAGGTGGGCGTCGAGACAGACGTAGGTGTCGGGGTCGGCCGCACGGAGCCCGGCGACGGTGATGGTGTGCTCGCCGCCGACCAACAGGGGGAGACGGCCGTCGTCGTGGTGGTCACGCAGACTGCCCGAAAGGAAATCGAGATAGTCGGCGGCGGCGTCCCACGCGGCCACGTCGCCGGCGTCGAAAACGAGGTCCGAGAAATGTCGGTCGGTTCGCTGGTCGTAGTCATCGAACGGGCGAGCGAACCGTCGGACCCGGTCGGGTCCGAAGCGGGTTCCGGGGCGAAACGTGGTAGAAACGTCGAGTGGTGCGCCGACGACGGCGTAATCGGCGTCGTCCGGGTCGGCGTTCGCACCGGGGAACTCGCCCATACCGCCCTATACGACCTTGCGCTGTCCTTCGTACTCGAGATACTCGATTTCGTCGTCCGGCGAGGGGTCGAGGTCCTCGGGAATGCGCATCGTGATGGTCTCGTAGGTTTCGAGGTCCATCACCTGCATGTCGCCGCCGGAGACCGAGACGACCTGTCCCTGCTTGCGGTTGATGATGGGAACCCAGACCTTCGCGTCGACGGGCTGGGTGAAGTTTCGCTTCTGGCCGTCGAAGACGCCCGTCCCCTCGACGCGGGCCTTCGCGCTGCCGTGTTTGCCGGGCTTGGACGTGCTGTAGGCGTAGATTTTGCTTGGCACGTCGTCTATCATCACGTAGTTGCCTTCCTGAAGTTCTCGGACCTCAGTCTGCTCTCTCGGCATACCCACGGCTTGCCTTCGGTGCAGTATAAACGGTTTGGAAAGCCCCGACGGTGTCACGCGCCCGCGTAGGCACCGTCGACGCGCTCTGCCAGCCCGAACGTACAGGCCCACTCCAGCAGCCGGTTGACGCGCTCGCGCCACACCGACTCGGGGTCGGTGTGCCGGAGTCGCTCCCACTGCGGGAGGCGGTCGGCCAATCGCTCGAAGACCGTCTCGGCGGCCAGTGGTTCCTCGGCCGCATCCAGCGTCGCGACGACCTCTTCGGCGAGATACACCCGCTGTAGAAACGCCGACCGCAGCGCTTCGGGGTCGACCTCTCTCGGGAGTCGCCGGTACTCCCCGTCGGTCTCCTCGACGAGCTCCAGTGCCCGCAGGAACGTCAACCACTCCTTGGCGCGGTCCTGTGAGGGGACGCCCGCCTGCTCCATCACCCGCACACAGCAGGAGGTCTCGCCGTCGGGAACGAGCGGCACCGCCCGCTGTACCTCGGCGATGCGGTCGATTGACGGGGCCGGTTCGGGGACGACCTTGAATTTCATTAGAGTCCGAAACTCTCGGCCAACAGCGCCTCGTCGGTTCGACCGAGAGCTTCGACGCCCTCGCCGACCACGTCGACGGTCACTTGCGCCGGCGCGAACACTTCGAGCGGGAGGTCATAGAAGTCCCACTCGTGGTCCTCGAAGATGTCGACGAAGGGCCGGCCGAACTCCTCGCGGGCCGTCGATGGGACCTCGTCGAAGCGGTCGAAGCCCTCGTCGACGCTCATGTGGACCTGTCCGCCGTATGCGAGTGCGTCGTTGGTTCGCGCCATCGCCAACTCGTCGCTTTCGGCGACCGGAGCGACCGGGGCGGAAGCGGTCACCGTCAGCAACTCGACGGGGTCGTACCCCAGCTCCGAGAGCCGGAAGGCGGCGAGTTCGCCGGCCCGTCCTGCGAGGGCGACGCTTCCCGTTACACTTGCCGTCGAGAACGTCGGCAGGAAGACGCTCGAGACGGGGACGCCACAGCGGTCGGCGATGTGTTCGGCGACGGCCTCGTCGGGCAACTCTTCGCTTTCGATGGCGAGGACGGCAAAGTCCGAGGCGTCGCGGTAGCCGACGCGGGCGTACTCCTCCTCTTCGGCGACGAGCGCCCGGGCCGGCCCCGACCCGAGTCCCTCGAAGCCTTCGACCGACAGCTCCCAGCCGGCCTTCTGGGCGCACAACAGCGCGAGTGCGGGGTGGTCCGTCGATGTCTCGACGTGGGTGAACGGCACGCCCTCGATTTCGTCCATCCCGACTTGGACCGTCGACAGCCCGCCGGTCTGGATTTCGGTCAACAGCAGGCCGGCCTCGATGCCGCCGACCGCCTCGACGCCGAAGTCGAGAACGACCGCGCCGTTGTCGAGTTCGTGAACCTCGATAGCGAGTTCGTCGGCGAAGTCGATGGCCTCGTCGACCAACTCGACGGCCATCCGGTTGAGACTCTCCATACCGACCTCTCGGACGGATTCGGTGAAAAGGGTTCGTGACTCGGCGCTCACCCCGCGAGGAACCACAGGACGCCACCGCCGACCATCACGATGCCGACGTATCTCGTCAGCATGACCTTCCAGTCGGCGGGTTCGACCTCCGACCAGCGGCGTTTGCTACCGATGGCGTCGAGTTGCTCTTCGAACCGGGCCATCCGGTAGGGCCAAATCGCACCGGGAAGTCCGAACAGGACGAACAGGAGGGCAATCGGCTCCATACACGGGCGCCTCTCGACGCGCCGTAAAAAATCCCACCAGTCACACTGCGGAGTGACCGCTCAGTTCGTCGGCGGTTCCATGTCGCCGCCCGGCAGACTGCCCTGCGGGTCGGCGGTGTCGAGGCCCACGGCGACGACGTTGCCGGAGGTGTTCGGGACGGCGACGAACGGCACGCTGTCGTCATCGGCGTCCTCGGTCGGTTTCGCCTCCGCCGGGCCGAACTGGTAGGCGTTGGACTCTTCGAGGCTATCGGGCGATTCGACGAAGTAGGTGTAGGAAGTGGTCTCGCCGGTCGCGGCGCTGTCGGCGAGATAGACGAACTGCGGGCCGCCCTCGGTGGGCTGTTCGACGCGGTCGACGGTGTCCGAGAACTCGGTGAGGACGTTCCAGGACCCCGGCACCACGTCGCGGACGAGCGCTTCCTCGTCGGGGTCGGTCACCTCGACAATGAGGCGGTTGGCCCGTCCGCCGGGGAGCACCGTCGCGTCGCTGGTCCGTGCGCCGCCGGCCACGTCGAAGGTGTTCTCCGCAGCGTCGAGGGCAACGGTGAGGTCGAAGTGGCTCTGGACGTCAAAGCCGTTGACGACGCCGGGGACGTTGACCAGTTTGGCAACGACGACGTAGGTCTTGGTCTCGGCGTCGTCGGGCACCGAGACGGTCACCGACGGGGCGCCGGTGGCACCCTGTGCGCGGGCGACGATGTTCGGTTCGCCGCGGTCGGTCGGATTCGCCGGGTCGTAGACGAACAGGTCGATGTGGGGGTCGCCGGCGGCCATGCCCTTGTTGCCGCCGGAGAGATGCGACAGCGAGACGCTGACGGTCATCGTTCCGGTCGGCGCCTCGACGTAGCCCGCGGTCGCACGGGAGTCCTCGGGGACGTAGAGGCCGAGCGTCTCCTCGGTGGTCGCCGAGCCGGTCGTCGGGTCGCCGTCCTCGTTCGTGAGTTCGGGCGTCAAGTCCCGCGTGACGGCGTCGACGGCGGCGTCGGGGTTGACGCGACCGAAGCCTTCGAAGGGGTCCCGGCCGCCGAAGTCGTAGGTCGGCCCCTTCGGCGGGTTCTGGCCGGCGTGATACGGCGCGGCCGTGAACACCGATTCGCTGGCGGTCGCCAACAGCAGGCTCTTCAGTCGATACACGTCGGATTCGGTCGTCGCGGCCGGTTCGGGCAGCGTTACGGCGTCGGGTCGCTCGCCGCCCTCGGGGCGGCCGAACTCCATAGCCTCGGCGAGGAGTCCCGCGACGCCGTTGACGTACGGCGACGACATCGAGGTACCTGCCTTGTCGGTGTAATCGCGGGGTGCGAACGGTTCGTCGGCGCCAGTGTCCGCCGTGCCGTCGGCGTCGCCGTAGCTCTTCTCGGGGTCGCCGTTCTTCGCCGCGCGGGCGAGTTCGTAGTTCGAGGGAATCGGGTATTCGATGCCGACCGGCGGTTCCGGTCCGGCGCCGACCGGTGGGTTCGTCGCGAGTCCGAGGCCGATGTTCGCCAAGGCGTCCGGCCCGATGTCGCCGCCGGGGGCGGTCACGTCGGGTTTGGCGTAGGCGGGGCTCGATTCGGGCGAGTCGTCGCTCTGCTCGTCGACGCCACCGATGCCGCCCGAGGAGTACGTCGAGATGCCGTCGAAGGGCCCCGTGGCGACGACGGAGATGGCCTCGTCGGCCGCCGCCGGGCCACCGTTGCCGTTGGCCGGCGTGAAGGCGTTGCCCGCCGACGCACAGACCAACATCCCGCCTTCGGTGATGCGTCGCACGTCAGCGCGGGTGGAGTCAAGTTGCTCGACTTGGCCGAGGGGAACGCCCTGCAGCGGCCCCCAGGACATGTTCACCGAACGGATGTTGAACGCCTCCTTGAACTGCTCGGCGTAGTTGCCGAGGTCGACGGTCGGCGTGCCGAGACCCTGCAGGCCGACGATGCCGGCGTTCGGGGCGACGCCGGGATGGAGTGCCTGCTCGCTTTCACTCACATCGCCGGGAACGCCCTCGCCTGCGGTGTCGGCGGCGAACTTCGTCGTCCCGACGGCGATGCGTTCCAGCGTGCCCGCCGTCGGATTGCCGGATTGGGCCTGCTCGCCTGCGCCGCTGACGACAGTGTCGGTCTCTCGGGGACGGACCTGCACGGTGTAGGTGCCGTCTTCGTCGATGGGATATTCGAGAATCAGCGAGTCCTTCCGGACCGGCGACTCGTCGAGTTCCCGTCCCTCCTCGTCGATGATGTAGAGGTTGACGTTCGTCCCGAACGCCGACGCCCAGACACTCTGGCCGGCCACGGCATCGACCTCGTATTCGAGGAAGTCGCCGGGCAACAGCGTCGCGTTCTCCTCGTGGACCGTCGAGGACTCGATGGTGCTGGCGCGTCCGGAGCCGGCCATGATGGAGGAGACGTGGGTCCCGTGGCCGTTCTGGTCGCGCGGTTGGTCGAAACTGCCGTAGCGACTGCTGGCGTCGTACCAGCCGAACGTCTTGTTGGAGGGGTCAGCGAAGATGTCGCTGGCGTCGACGGTGGCCGTCCCGCCACCATCGTCGTTCGAAACCTTCTCGACGTACGTCGCCTCGACGGTGTACTGGCCGCCGACGGCCGCGTACAGTTCGATGACGAACTGGTACTTCCGGTCCTTTTCGAGGTCGACCAGCAGCGTCTCGGGGTTTTCGGCGCTCGCGACGCGGCCGACTTCCGTCCGCTCGTCGGTCACGTCGTCGATGCGGAACTCGAGGTCGTTGCCCGGCGGCGTCCACGACAGTTCGGCATCGAGTTTGCTCGTCGCCTGTGCGGTGAACGTCGCGCCTTTGACTTCGCTGAACTGCTCGTTTGGCGCGACGAACGCGCCGGGGGTGAAGGTGCCGCTGTCGGATTCGGTGAGCGGTTCGCCGTCGTCGCCCTCGACCGGCTGGAGCTCGACGCCGCCTCCGGAGTCGCCGTCCGAGCGAACCAGCGAGAACTCGTCGTCTTCGATTTCGACGCGGACGCCGTTCCACGGGCCGAGGTCGGGGTGTCGCCCCTCGACCCCAGAGTCGGTCAATGCGAGGGTCCGGTCGCGGCGCCCACGGAAGCCACGGTCCCAGACCTTCCGTGCCTCGACGGCACGCCAGTTGAGGAACCGCTCGTCGATAGCGTGGTCGGCGCTCGCAAGGGAGGGCCCCGTCGCTGCCGCGAGGGCGGTTATTCCGACGCCCTTCATGAACGTTCGTCGTGACAGTCCCGAATCGTCTCTACTCATGTCGTGGTCGAAACGACCACTGAATCTCCTATGAACGTTCTAACAACCGCATCGAAACGACCGCCAGAGGCCAGTAGTCGGCCGTGAATACGAGGCGAATATAAAAGTCCGTCCATAACCGGTGAAACGAACTTTCGTAATCGGGTCTATTCGCCGTCAAAGGGGGTTACTGAATTGGGACTACGATTACGCACGCTCGTCGTCTGTACGCTGCTCGTCGCCGGTGTTGCCCTCCCCGCGGCCGCGCCGGCTGCCGCAGCGATATCCGACGATGAGGGCGGCGAGTGGGAGACCGACGAACACGAGTGGGGCGACAACGACAGCGACTGGCAACGAAACGACTCCGAGCCGGTTCGAAACCTGACGGCGACGGCGACAGAAACCGTCGAGAACACGACAGGAACGGTCCTCGACAACGCTACGAACGCCACGAACATCACGAACATCACGAACGCAACTGCCGGAACAGCGACGGACGGTACTGACGGCGGGGAGTCCGTCGACCAGCTCGTGGCTCTCTCCGGGGCGGACGCGGAGCAATGGCGTCTCGACGACGGGATGGCCGGCCTCGATGGTGTGACGGCGTCGCCGGCGCTCGCCGGGGCCCCCACAGTCGACGTGACCTCTGGCGGCGTCGCCGTCGAGGTCGGCTCGACGACGAACTCGGCGCCGGGGTTGGCAGTCGACGTTCCGCTGTCGGGGTCGGCGACCTCCGACTCCGGTTCGTCGGTGACACCACCGGCGGACATCGATGCAGCCGACGGCCCCGAACTTGCTGTCTCCTCGACATCGTCGGATACCGACGGTGACGCCGACGCGGAGACGGCGGCCGCCGATAGCGAATCTATCGCCGTGGAGCCGACGACCGCCGGTGACACGGCGGACGGCGAGTCGGCGGAACTGAACGCCGAAGACGACGGGGAGCCGCCCGCGTCGCTGCTCGGGTCCCTTTCGTGGTTCGACGGCGCCGCGCTGCTCGATTACGTCCCGGCGCTCGGGACGGCGATGTTCGTCGCGGTGGCCCAACCGTGGACCGGCTTCCTCTCGGTGGGTACCGCGCTCGTGGCCGACTGGCTGGGGCGGTTCGGTGCGATGTTCCGCTTCGGCCGCCAGGACGGCTCCGACCCCCTCGAACACGAGACGCGGGAGCGGATTCACGACCGAATCACCGACTCCCCTGGTGTCTCGCTGTCGGCGCTCGCCGAGGACCTCGACACGCCGCTGTCGACCGTCCGGCATCACCTCCGCGTCCTCGAACGCGAACGGCTCGTCACCTCCCGGAAGCTCCGCGGCAACAGACGGCTGTTCCCCATCGGGACGGAAAACGAGGAACTCGCCGCGGCCCTCGAAAAGGACTCCAGCGCCGCCATCATCGATGTACTCCGGCGGTACGGCGCGGCGACCGTCGGCGACATCGTCGACGAGGTGGAGACGAGTTACAGCACGGTGTCGTATCACCTCTCGCGACTCGCCGACGACGGCCTCGTCGTCCAGGAGAAAGACGGCGCGAGCAAGGTCACGCGGCTGGCGCCCTCCGTTAGGTCGACACTCGACACCGGCGATGACGGCGTCTCTGCCGGCGGTGGCCGCGAAGTCAGCGCCGACTGATTCCATCGCCGAGAGTTAAGTTCACGTAGCCGAATCGGTCGGTATGACGCTGAACGAACTGCCGGCGGTCGACCCCGCCGACGGCGAGGTCGAGACGGCGGAGTTGGTCGTCCACGACGACGTGCTCGTGAAACTGTTCGCACTCGGTCCCGGTGGCGCCTTCGACCCACACGTCCACGACGACTGCGAGAACGTCTTTCACCTCTTGGAGGGCGAAGTCGTCGTCACACAGGACGGCACCGAGGAGACGGTTTCCGCGCCCGCGGTCGTCCACAACGAACGCGGCGTCGAACACGGCGCGCGAAACGAAAGCGACGAGCGGGCGCTGTTGACCGCGAGTCTCTGTCCGCTTCCCTAGGCGCTCTCGTCGCCCTCGTCGGGTTCGTCGCCTTCCTCGGTATCGTCACTTTCCTCGGTATCGTCGTCTCGACGGGCGAGGCCGGCGAGATGCGGTGCCTCGGCGACGACGATGTCGTCGACTGCGAGCCGAACCGCGTTCTCGCTACCGGGCAGACAGAACACGGGGACGCCGTCGGCGATGCCCGCGGCGGCACGCGTCCCGACGACGCGGGTGCCGATTTCCTCGACCGACAGCGACCGGAACAGTTCGCCGAACCCCGGCAGTTCCTTCTCGAACAGCGGTTCGACTGCCTCGACGGTCACGTCGTCGGGGGTGACGCCGGTGCCGCCGGTCGTCACGACGCAGTCGGTGTCCTCGCGACCCACGAAGCGGTCGACGGCGTCCTGAACGCTGTCGTAGTCGTCGCCGACGAGTTCCCGGACCACGACGTCGTGGCCCGCCTCCTCAGCGAGGTCGACGATGGCCGCGCCGGAGGGGTCCTCCTCGATGCTCCGCGAGGAGGAGACCGTCAGGACCGCGATACCGAGTTCGTCGAGGTCGTGGGCGTGGTGGTCGTCGTGTTCGTGGTGGTGGCCGTGCGGTCCGTCCTCGTGGTCGTGTCCATGGTCTTCGTGGTGGTGGTGGCCGTCGTCGCTCATACCTCGTCTTGCGTCGGCCGGCCGCTAAACTCCACCGGGGTCGCCTCCGACTCCGCTACTGTTTTGCACACCCCGCTCCGAGAGGCGGGTATGAAGGCGGTCTTCTACGACGAACACGGCTCGACCGACGTGCTCCAGTACGACGAGTTCCCGGACCCCGAGATTGGACCCGAGGAGGTACTCGTCGACATCAAGGCGGGCGGTTTGAACCACCTCGACGTGTGGACGCGCCGCGGGATGCCGAGTCCCGAGGAACTGCCGCACATCCCGGGCAGCGACGGTGCGGGCGTCGTCAGCGAGGTCGGTGAACGCGTCGCCCGCTTCGAGGAAGGCGACCGCGTCGTCGTCGACCCCGGTCTGTACTGTGGTGAGTGTGAGTTCTGCCGGAAGGGCGAGCAGTCGCTGTGTGTCGACTACAAGATGATTGGCGAACACGTCCGCGGCGTCCACAGCGAGCAGGCGGCGGTTCCCGAGGCGAACCTCATCGAGCTGCCCGAGGGCGTCGACTTCGTCACCGCGGCCTCGGCGCCGCTGGTCTTCCAGACGGCGTGGCGAATGCTCATGACACGCGCCGAAATCCAGCAGAACGACACCGTCCTCGTGTTGGGCGCCTCCGGCGGCGTCGGCCACGCCTGCGTCCAAATCGCCGCCAACGAGGGGTGTGAGGTGTGGGCGACGGCCTCCTCGGAGGAGAAACTCGACCACGCCCGCGACTGCGGCGCCGACCACCTCGTCAACTACGAGGAGGAGGACTTCGCGGAGGTCGTCAAAGCCGAGACGGACGGCCGCGGCGTCGACGTCGTCGTCGACCACATCGGTGAGGCGACGTGGGACGATTCGCTGTCGGCCGCCGCCCGCGGCGGGACCGTCGTCACCTGTGGAGCGACCTCCGGTGTGACGCCGGAGACGAACATCCCGAAGGTGTTCTGGAAGCAACTCGACATCCTCGGGTCGACGATGGGGACGCCCGGCGAGATGGACGACGTGATGGCGAAGGTGTTCGACGGCACCTTCGAACCCCACGTCCGTGCGGTGTTGCCGATGAGCGAGATGGCCCGCGCTCACGAGATGCTCGAAGGTCGGGAAGGGTTCGGGTCGGTGGTCGTCGTCCCCGACAGCGAGTACGACCCCGACGATTATGAGTGACGGCTACACCCACGACCCCGACGCCTTCGACGATGACGACGAGTACACGCCGGAGGCGGCTTCGGAGACGGCAGACGACGAGTCCGACCGCGACCCGATGACCGTCCACCCCGACGACGTGGACCGCGAGTTCGACAAACGCGGGTGGACGCTCGTCGCGGCCGTCTTCGTCGCGTTCGTCGTCGTTCCGGGCATCATCTACGCGTATCCGTACCTCGGCTCCCAGCTCGGGCTCTCCTTTTGGGACACGTATCTCGCCCTCCCGATGGTACCGGCTATCGTCCTCGGGATACTCGCGGTGTGGGCAACGACCCGGCCCTGACCCCGCCGCCTGCGAACGTTTTTGAAGCCGGACATGGTATCGTCTGGCATGACATCGACTGGGGCCCTCGCGGAGTTCGCGGCGGGCGTCACCTACGAGGGACTGCCCGAGGACGTTCGGGAGGCGGCCAAACGCCGCGTGCTCGATGCCGTCGCCGTCGCCATCGACAGCGTCGGCACCTCGCCGACCGACGGCGTCCGCCGTACCGTGGCGACACAGAACGCGACGGGCCGAAGCAGACTGTGGGGGTCGGAGTTGAGCGCGGCGGCGTCCGACGCCGCGATGTACAACGGTGCGCTGGCCTGTGCGGGCAACGGGACGGTGTTTCTCGCCCCCGCGCTGGGGTCGGCCTCGATTTCCGTCGCCGCGGTGTTGACGGCTGCGGAGGCCCGAAGCGCGACAGGCGAGGAACTCCTCGCCGGCGTCGCCGCCGCCCACGAGATTCACGGCGAGTTGGCGTGGCACGCGCCGCTGGACGGGTTCCATCCGGCGACCCACGGCGCCATCGCGGCGGCGGCCGGCGTCGGCCGGGCGCTGGGGTTCGGGACCGGTCGTCTCGAAAGCGCAATCGGCATCGCGGCCGGTCGCGGAACGCTCGCCGTCGACGACGAGTTCGACCCGGTCGTGGGGGGGAACGCGACACACGAGGCGGTTTCGGCGTGTCTCCTCGCCGAAAGCGGCGTCGTCGGCCCCGACGCTATCGCGGGGCCGGGCGGGTGGCACGACCTCGTCGGGCCGTTCGATTTGGACCTCGACCCCGGCTGTGAGCGGGTTCGCGACGCGGCCATCCGCCCCTACGACGCCCATCCACACGCTCAGTCGACGCTCGAAGCCGCGTTGGACCTCGCCTCGGACGTGACGCTCGACCCTGCCGACATCGACTCGGTCACCGTCGAGACGTATCCGGAAGCCGTCGAGGCGCTCGACCCTGTGACGCTCGCGGCCGCTCTCGTCGATCGCGATGCGACGAAACGCCCCGCCGCCCGCGAGGACCTCCGACCCGTCGCCTCGGCCGTCGACGCCCGAGTCGACGACGAGTTGCGCGAGCGGGCCGAACGGGGCGAACTGCCGGCTCGCGTCACCGTCGACTGTCACGACGGGGCGATACACGAGGCCGAAGAGAAGTGGTTCACCGGCCACCCCGCACGCGCGGCGTCGTGGGGCGTCGTTGAGGAGAAGTTCCACGCGCTGGCCGAGGACCGCTACGACGTCGAACGGCGGAGTAACATCATCGAGACGGTTCGCGGGTTGGAAGCGGAGACGGCGGCCGAACTCACCCGGTTACTCGATTAACCGTCGAGGCGGACGGCATTCGAGTCGGCGTGTTCTTGCAGTTCGGCGTCGAGGTCGTCTGTCGATGGCGCCGGAACGATGGCGCCGCAGGTTCGGGTGTAGCGGCGCAGTTGCGCACGCGACAGCCCGGCGTGTCGGGCCGCCTCACCCTCCGTCAGCGTGCCGGTCAGGTGTAGTGCAACCGCGGTCCGAACCTTGTTGTTGTACATCGGAACGAATAAGCATACAATACGATGTTACCTAAAGCTTTCTACGATAGTGTGGGACGAACATTCGCATTTAATCCACAAACTGTGACGAATGTGTTTCAAACAAAGACGGCGGAATCTGTTCGGGAAGAGCCACTTCGAGGTGGGTTTCTTCACGCTTCGGCCCGAACTAAGTAGTGCCATGTCCGAATCCGACGCCTCCGAGCGAGTGGTCGAAATCCTGAAGAAAGCCTACGGCGACGAGATGGAGACAGTGATGAACTACCAGACGAACGCTATCGTTCTCGACGGCGTTCGTGCCGAGGAAATCAAAGAGAGCCTCCAACAGGACATCCAGGAGGAACTGACCCACGCCCAACAGTTGGGGCAGCGCCTCAAGCAGCTGGACGCCCGACCGCCGGGGTCGGCGGAGTTCGTCGCCCGACAGGACACCCTCCAGCCGCCGGAGGATTCGACGAACGTGATTTCGGTCATCCGGGGTGTCCTCGATGCCGAGGAAGACGCCATCGAGACCTACCGGACGCTCATCGACGCCGCTGAAGCGGCCAACGACCCCGTTACGGAGGACCTCGCGGTGACGATTCTGGCCGACGAGGAAGCACACCGAACGGAGTTCCGCGGCTTCGAGAAAGAGTACCAGAACGACTAACAGCGAGCGTCATACGGATTGCTGTAGTCTTCTATCGGTCATCGCTGACCCGCACTGGCGATGACCGATAAATCGTTACACCACCGTATCAGTCCTCGGCGAAGTCCCGCCGCATCGCGATTTCGAACCACGGGCAGAGTCGCAGCTGTCGGTACCACTTCGGGTTCTCGTGGAGTCGGTCGTAGGGTACCCACATCAGCCCCGCGACCTCCTCCTCGTCGGGGTCGAGCGTACAGTCCTCGAGCGTCGCCTGCAGCACCGAACACACCTCCCATTCGACCCCCTGGTCGAGATAGTAACGCTTGTACTCGAACTTGTCCGTCACCCGGAGGTCGCCGTACTGCTCGGGCGTGACGCCGAGTTCCTCTTCGAGTCGTTCCCGGGTCGCCTCGAGTTGGGTCTGGCCCTCGACGGGGTGGGAGGCGACCGTTCCGTCCCAGTAGGTGTCCCACAGGCGCTTGTTCGGCGCGCGCTGGGCGAGCAACACGTTGCCGTCGCCGTCGAACAGCAGCGCCGTGAACGCACGGTGGCGGATACCGTCGCCGGTGTGGGCGTCGAGGCGATTGACGAGCCCCTCCGGGTTGTCGTCGCCGTCGACTGCGATAACGTCTTGGAGGGCGTTTTCGTGGTCGGGCGTCCCCTCCGCCTTCGACCCCGCGGGGTCGATGTCGTCCGTACTCATGGCTACGAAAACGGGGAGGGTTGTTAAGGAGGCTTCGACTCGTGGCCTACTCGGTCAGCGTCTCGTAGGCTTCAGTGAGCCGCTTGAACTCCGCCTCGTCGCCACCTCTGTCGGGATGAGCCTCCTTGATTCGTTCCCGGTAGGCGCGTTTGATTTCGCCCTCGTCGGCGTCGGTGTCCAGCCCCAATCGGCGGTAGGCTTCGGCGCGACTGAGTCCGGGCGACGGACCGACATCCGCCCGTCGCCGGCGTTTCTGTTGCTGGCGCTGGCGTTGTTGGCGTTGGCGGCGCTCCCATTCCTCGCGCGCCTGCTGGCCGCGTGCGCTCTCGAAGCCGCTTCGGGGGGCCTGCACCGAACCCCCCCTCGGCCCTCGCCGGTGCTGCGGGCCCCCGGCTGTGTGCGGGCGACGCGCTCCCGGAGCTTCCCCGAGGACTGATACCAGAACATGTAGGCGGCGGCGCCGAGCGGCAGCGCCACGAAGAACAGCACCGGCTCGACGAGCGCGACGCTCAACAGTAACACCAGCGCCGTCATGGCGCCGAAGACGACGGTGAGACCGAGGACGAGCCGCTCTTTTTGCACACCCACAATACGTTCCCGGACACCGTAAATTCGGGGATTGCTTTAGGGGGATAGACACACAAGGTGGTGTATGAGCGTCGCTGGACTCTGTGAAATCTGTGAGTCCGAGACGGTCGAGGACGGCTGTGACCGCTGTGGCCGGTTGGTGTGTGCGGAACACTACGACCGGACGAGTGGGCTGTGTACCGACTGTCTCGCCGAACTGGGCGACCGACCGGCCGACGACTCCGACCGGGAGGAACGGGAGTACCCCGACGGGGTCGACGAGTATCGATTTTGAGCCAAACGACAGTCGACCGACCGCCGGTCAGCGGTACTGATTCAGCCGTTTCTTGAGCCGTTTGGCCGCCGCTCCCGCGGCGTTGAAGTACGACGTTTCGTCGTCGGCACCTTCTCCTGCGAAGATGATGCCCCGAGAGGAGTTGACCAGCCCGACGCCGTCGGCGAGGCCGTACTCGACGGCCGCCTCGGCGTCGCCGCCCTGTGCGCCGACGCCGGGGACGAGGAAGGGCAAATCGACCAGTTCCCGGACGGATTCGAGTTCTTCTGGAGCCGTCGCGCCGACGACCAAGCCGACGTTGTCGTTGTCGTTCCACTCCGCACAGCGCTGGGCGACGTACTCGTACAGCGATTTGCCGTTGCCGACTTCGAGGTTCTGAAAGTCCGCACCGCCGGAGTTGGAGGTCCGACAGAGGACGATGACCCCCTTTTCGGGTTTCGAGAGGTACGGTTCGAGGGTGTCTCGGCCCATGTAGGGGTTGACGGTCATCGCGTCGACCGCGAGGCCGTCGTCGTCCAGCAGGTCGGCGTACTGTCGGGCAGTGTTGCCGATGTCGCCGCGTTTGGCGTCAAGGAGGACGGGAACGCCTTTGCCGTGGGCGTAGGCGACGGTCTCCTCTAAGGCCCGCCAGCCGTCTGGGTCCTCGTAGAAGGCGGCGTTGGGCTTGTAGCAGGCGGCGTGTTCGTGGGTGGCGTCGATGATTCGGCGGTTGAACGCCCACCGCGGGAGGTCCGAATCGAGAAAGTCGGGCAGTCGGTCGGGGTCGGGGTCGTAAGCCGACGGAGACGACGCTGTTCGTCGACTCGATGCGTGCGGCGAGGTCGTCGAAGAAGCTCATTGTCGGCGCGTTGCGGCGGTGGGGCAAAACGCTGCCGTTCCGCCCGCTCGGGAGCTGTCCGGAGCCGACTCCTATATGTCGCCGGGGCCGCTACGGTCGGTCGTGCTTCGCGCCGTCGCCTTCGACCTCGACGACACGCTCGCGGTTACGGCCCGCGACCGCGAGACGCTCCTGGCCGAGGCCGCCGACCGCGCCGACGTGGCACTCGATTTCGACCGCGAGGACTACCTCGCGGCCCACCGGGAACACAGCGGCACCGAGAGCCGACGGCCGGTGTTCGAGGCGCTCGTCGGCGAGCAGGCTCCGGCGGTGACTCGCGCCTACCGCGCGGCCGTCGGAGAGGCGATGGCCCCCGTCGACGGCGCCGCAGAGACCGTCGAGCGGCTTCGCGAGCGCTACCGGGTCGGCCTGCTGACGGACGGTCCGGACCGAACCCAGCGGGACAAACTCCGGCGGCTGGGGTGGACCGACTCGTTCGACCAAATCCTCGTCACAGGCGCCCTCGGCGCGCCGAAACCCGACGCCGCCGCCTTCGCGTCGCTGTGTGACGCCCTTGATGTCGCTCCCGAGGCGGTGGCCTACGTCGGCGACGACCCCGACCGCGACGTCGCGGGTGCCGCCGCGGCCGGCCTCCTCGCGATACAGGTGACCTACGACGGCGGGCCGGCGGTCCATCCCGACGCCGACGCGTCGCTGTCACGGGAAGAACTGCCGACGCTACCGGCTCTCCTCACGGAGTTGGTCGGCGACGGTACGGACGACGCGTAGTGCCCGCTTCACTTCCGCGCCGCTCTCGACGAAGACGAGCGTTCGCGGCGGGTCGACGGCCTTCGGTCGGACGCGAAGGCCCTCTCCGTCGGCCGCTTCGGTGGCTGTCTCGACGCCGGCGAGGAACTCCACGCGGGCACGGTCGGGATGAATGTACACCTCGGCGATTCGGCGCGATTCGTCGTCGGTTTCGAACGCCACGCCGTAGGCGAAGGCGCCGAATTCCTCGGGTTTGACATCGGGGTCGGCATCGACCACCGAGAGCAACCCGAGGCTACCGCGTTCGTGGCCGTGTATCTCCGAGGAGAGCAGTTGCGCGATTCGCGTGCCATCGGTGGTTTCGTCTTCGACCATTACAGTTCACCCAGCGCCGTCTCGGCGTGTTGCTGTACGTCGACGGCGTTGCGGTGTGCGTACAGCACCGCAGCGGCCTCGATAGTGACGCCTAACTCCGACTGGAGGCCGTTGACCGCGGCGACGGCCTCCTGTTTGTCGTGGCCGGCATCGACCAAGGCGTCGAGGACGCGCTCGAACGTCGAGCGCTCCTGGAGGATGGACTCCTCGGGGGTGAACCCCTCGGGGATATCGACTGACCCGGGCTCGAACGACACCCGCAACTCCCCGTCGTCGCGTTCGAGGAGCCCTTCGCTCGCGGCCACGTCGACCAGTCGCTTGGCCTGGTCGGGCGAGAACCAATCGCGGTCCAGCGACAGCGCGACGACGAAGGCACTTTCCCCCATCTCGCGGCTCCCGGCTTGACGAAACGGCGCCGCGACGGCCGTCCGGAGACTCATGGCCGCGGAGTGAGGCGGCGGCGAGAAATAGCCGTCGGTCTCCAATCGAACGTCGTCAAAACTCGTCGAGTGCGGACTGTTCGGCCGCGGCGAGAACGTCCTCACAGGTCGACCACGACCGCCGGGCACAGTCGGGCAGCGCCCCGGTCTCGGCGACGTACTCTCGTAAGAACGTCCGCGTCGTCGGGTCCGAGGGGTAGCCGCTGCCCACGTCGCCGAAGCGCTCGGCGAGCGTGGCGACGTGGCGCTCGCGGGTGCTCTTGGCGAGAATGCTCGCCGCGCCGACCAGCTCGTCGGACTCGTCGGCGCGGTGTTCGGCGCCGAGGCTCACTTCGGCATCGAGTCGGTCGGCGACCCGCGAGGCGAAGCGGTCGGCGTCTACGTCGCCGGCATCACACAGTCCGGCGTCGCCGTCCTCGGCCACCTCGGCGAGTGCCTCGGCGTGAGCGGCGACGGTGAGATCGTTCATGTTGCCCGCGTCGATGCGCTCGGGCGTGATTTCGGCGATGCCGACGCTGATGCGGTCGTCCCCACGGAGTCGGTCGGCGAGTTCCTCGCGGCGCGTGTCGCTCAGTCGCTTGGAGTCGTCGATGCCGTCGGGGAGGGCCTCTCTCGGCGCCTGCACTGCCGCGGCGAACATCGACCCGAGGACTGGGCCTTTGCCGGCCTCGTCGACGCCGAACTCCATGGCGGTCGCTCGAAGGCGAGCGACATAAAACAGTCGTCAGCGTCGTCGTGTTACTGCAGCGCCGCCAGCGCCGTTCGGAACTCCTCGTCGTCGAACTGTTCGGCGAGGTCGACGGTTTCGGCGCGGAGTTTGTCGATTTTCGCGAGCAAGTACTGGTATTGGGGGTCCTCGGCGAGTTCTTCGGGCTCGTGTTGGTTCTCGAGGGCGATTTGCTTCGAGATGGCTGCGAACAGCTCGCGGACGTTGTCGTCGTACACCCGCCGGTGCAGCAGGTGGTTCACGAGGTCGAACAGTTCCTCCTCGCGGACGGGTTTCGTGATGTAGGCGTCGAATCCCATGTCGACGACGTCGACGTCGGGTTCGACTGCGGTGACCATCGCCACCTGACAGTCGGGGTCGCGGTCCCGGATGAGTTTCAGGACCGCAGCGCCGTCCATCCCGGGCATCTGTCGGTCCAGGAGGACGACCTCGACATCCTCGTCGAACTTTTCGAGGGCTTCCGACCCGTCGTTGGCTACGCGGACCGGATATCGTTCCGAAAGCCACCCACTGTACAGGTCCGCTAAATCCTGCTCGTCCTCGACGACGAGAATGACGTCTTCGCTCATGTGAAACCGTGAAACCGGTTATAACGGTGTAGGGCGTTGATTCCTAATAAATCCCCGGTCGCGGGCGATTTACGGCGCACCCGTGACAGGGTCGCCGTCGCGTTCGAGTTCGTACTCCTCGGTGAGAAACGGTTCATCGACGCCCTGTACGTCGATGACGTCGAGCGCCCGGACGGTCGCCCCGACGCCGAGCAGGCCGGTCAGACTCGGCTCGGTGCGGCCCTCGTCGCCGCTGATGAGTTCCTTGATGTAGAGGCCGCCCTCGCCGTGGACGTCGATGGTCGCCGTGAGGTCGTCTTCGAGCGTGCCGTCGATGGAGAGGACGGTGCGCTCCCGAACGAGGTCCGCACGCCGGTGGGAGACTCGATGCGGCGTCCGCTGTTCGACGGTGGTGCCGTCCAACTCGGCCAGCGCCGCCTCGAAGTCGGCCTCCGACACGGAGTCGTCGAAGTCGACGGTCGCCCGGTAGGTCTTCGTCGCGTCGTGTTCCTTCACGCGCTCGACGGTGTCGTAGGTGGCGAAGGCGAGGTCGGTCACCTCGACCTTGCCGTCGGTACCGGTGTTGACGGCGTCGGCGAGTTCCTCGAGGTCGGCGTCCCGTCGACGGGGCTGTTTGATTTCCAGCGCGAACGGCCGCCCGGAGTCGAGCATGAGTGCGTCGACGTCCTCCCGCCCGGCGCCGTGGAAGACGGCCTCGGTACCCCGGAACGCCGACAGAAACGGCGGTGCGACCAGTTCCTCGACGCTCTCGTCGAACTTCTCCCACTCCGTCTGGGGAATGTCTCGCTGCAGTTTCCGGTAGCGGCCGTAAATCGTCACGGAGTTGCGCTGGACTTCGACGTCGACGTCCTCGCTGGCGAGGTCGATGAGGAACTGTACGTCCGGGCGCTCGAAGTCGACCTCGGCGCCGAGTCGTGCGCCGACGCGACGACCGACCTCGCGATTCACCTCGGTTTTCAGCGGTTCGCCGGCGTCCTCCTCGAAGCCGGCATCGAGTCGCAGGAGTCGCTCGTTTTCCTCGACCAGCGGTGGGATGCGCGTGCCGACCTGATAGGTGTACAGTTCGGTCTCGCCGAGCGCCTCGACGACGCGGTCGGCCAACTCGTCGAAGCGGTCACAGATGCCCTCACACACCCAGCAGTCGGCGTCGGGTTCCTCGAAGGGGTCGTCGTCGTCGAGTGCGACGGCGGTTCGGAGCGCCCGCCCGCGTTCGGCGTTGGTCAGCCCGAAACTGCGGTCGGCGACCGGCCGCCCGAGGCAGGCGTCACACAGCGGCCCGGTCGCGAGCAGCGCGCGGGCGTCGTCGATGAGGCTCATACGGCCCGGTCGGTGCCGCGACGGTAACACGCTTGCCATCCACGACGGTACCGCCTGTCCCGTCCGGCCGATTAGCCGCTACCGGTTCGGAGTCCGTCCAGTTCCTCGCGGCGCGTACGTATCGCTCGTCGGAAGGCCTCCTTGTCTTCGAAGTTCGCCGACTCGAGGCGCGCTTCGAGGACGAGCAGTTCGAGCTGGAGCTCCCGCGCTCGGTCGTGGTGTTCCGGCGGCACGTCCTCGGGTGGTTCCCGCGGATATTCGTCGTCGGCCATACCGACGGTACGGTCGGGAGCCTGCTGTGTGTATCGCTCGCGGAAGCCGCGCTCCGCCGATAGTTTCAACCGGGGCGGCAACGACCCGTCGGTATGGACATCACGACCGGCATCGTCCTCGCAGCGGGGGAGGGGACGCGGCTGCGGCCGCTGACCTTCAACCGACCGAAGACGATGCTTCCCGCCGCCGGACGCCCCATTCTCGAACACGTCCTCGACGTGTTGGTCGACTGCGGCATCGAACGGCTCTGTCTCGTCGTCGGCTACCAGCGCGAACGCGTCCAAGAGCACTTCGGACCCTCCTACCGCGACGTGCCCATCACGTACGTCCACCAGACGAAGCAACTCGGGAGCGGTCACGCCCTCCAGCAGGCCGCTCCGGAGACCGACGGACCCGTGTTGGTGCTGAACGGCGACCGCGTCATCGACGAGCGAATCGTCGCCGACGTTCTCGAGGGGTTCGACGGCACGCCCGCGATGGCGGTGTTGGACCACCCGACACCGACGAGGTACGGCGCCGTCGAGGTCGACGACGGCACGCTGTCGACGCTCGTCGAAAAACCCGACAGCGACGCCTTCGGTCGCATCAACGCCGGCGTCTACGCCTTCGACGAGTCGGTGTTCGATGCCATCGAACGGACGCCGCGTCGCAACGGCGAACTCCACCTGCCCGACGTCATCGGGACGCTGATGGACGACGGCGAAGTTCGGGCGGTGTCGACGGACGGACTGTGGGTCGACGCGACGTACCCGTGGGACCTGCTGTATCTCACGCGTGAGTTACTCGCCAACGGGCGCGTGCAGTTTCCGGAGCGAAGCGACAACGTGTGGGTGGCCGACAGCGCCCGCGTCCACCCCGAGGCGACCCTCCAGGGACCGGTCGTCGTCGGTCCCGACGCCGAAATCGCGGCCAGTGCCGTCGTCGGCCCCGACGTAGCGGTCGGACGGAACGCGACGGTCGGCGGCAACGTGACGCTGCAGAACACGCTGTTGGATTCGGACTGTCGGGTCGGCCCCGGGTCGACGCTCGTCGACTGCGTCGCCGGACAGAGCGTCTCCATCGGCCCCGGAACGGTCGTTCCGGGCGGCCCGAGCGACGTACGAGTCGGCGACCGGGTGTTCGAGAATCAGGGACTCGGAGCAGTGCTGGCTGACCGAGCGTCGGTCGGCGGCGGTGCCACGTTCATGCCCGGCACGCTCGTCGGCGCCGACGCAACGGTCGGGACGGGCGCCCACGTGAGTGGCTGGATTCGCAACGGCGCGGAGGTAGTCCGCTGATGTGTGGCATCATCGGCTGTGTTGGCCGTGGCGACGAGACGCTCGATACGCTGCTGCACGGGCTCTCGAAACTGGAGTATCGGGGCTACGACTCCGCGGGCGTCGCGTTGGTCGACGACCGCTCGGTGTCGGTCGTCAAGAAGTCGGGCGAACTCGACGCGCTTCGGGAGGAATTGAGCACCTCCGACATCGGTGGACGGGTCGGCATCGGCCACACCCGCTGGAGCACCCACGGGCCGCCGACGGACGGCAACGCACACCCCCACCGCGACTGCACCGGGGACGTTGCCGTCGTCCACAACGGCATCATCGAGAACTACCAGTCGCTCCGCGACGAACTGGCCGAATCGGGCCACGAGTTCCGCAGCGACACCGACACCGAGGTCGTGCCGCATCTCGTCGAGGCGAGCCTCGAATCGGGAGCCGACCCCGAAGCCGCCTTCCGGGCGGCTATCGGTCGTCTCGAGGGCAGTTACGCCATCGCCTGTGTCATCGCTGGCACCGACTCGGTGTTCGTCGCACGCAACGACTCGCCGCTCGTCCTCGGCATCGCCGAGGACGCGACGTATCTCGCCAGCGACGTGCCCGCCTTCCGGGAGTTCACCGACAAAGTGGTGTACCTCGAAGACGGCGAGTACGCCCGACTCGACACCGACGGCTGGCGTGTCTCCGATGTCGACGGCGGGACCATCGAGAAATCCATCGAGACGGTGACGTGGGACCCCGAAGACACCGGCAAGAGCGGCTACGACCACTTCATGCTCAAGGAGATTCACGAACAGCCGCGTGCCCTCCGGCAGTGTCTCCAGGGCCGAGTCGACGAACTCCGCGGGACCGTCACCCTAGAGGAGTTGGGCGAGTTGTCCCTCGAACGGGTCCATCTCGTCGCTGCGGGAACGAGCTATCACGCCGCCATCTACGGCGCCCAACTGCTGCAAGCCAAGGGCGTCCCCGCCCAGCCGTTTCTCTCCCACGAGTACGCCACCTCGCCCCCGCCGGCCGAGGACGCCATCGTCGTCGGCGTCTCCCAGAGCGGCGAGACGGCCGACACGCTCGCTGCGACCCGGGAGGCCCGCCGTCGCGGTGCCGAGACGCTCGCGCTGACGAACACCGTCGGGTCGACGATGGCCCGCGAGTGCGACCACGTCTGTTACATCCGTTCCGGCCCGGAAATCGGCGTCGCGGCGACGAAAACTTTCGCCGGACAACAGACCGCGCTGAACCTCCTGACCGAGGCAGCGACGGAGGGCGGGGCCGACCGCGACGTCATCGCCGCGCTTCGGAACGTGCCGGGACAGGTCCAGGAGGTCCTCGACAGCTCGAAGGCCGAAGCCGTCGCCGAAGCCTACCTCGACAGCGACGCCTACTTCTTCATCGGCCGGTCGCTGAACTTCCCCGTCGCGCTGGAGGGGGCCCTGAAGATGAAGGAAATATCCTACGAGCACGCTGAAGGGTTCGCCGCCGGCGAGTTGAAACACGGCCCGCTGGCGCTCGTCACCTCGGAGACGCCCGTCTTCGCGACCGTCGTCGGCGACGGCGAACTCGCACGCAAGACGGTCGGCAACGTCAAAGAAGTCGAAGCCCGCGACGCGCCCGTCGTGGCGATTACGGACGGGCAATCCGACGTTGCACGCTACGCCGACCACGTCCTCGAAATCCCCGAGACGCACCCACGGACCGCGGCGATACTGACGAACGTCCAGCTCCAACTCGTGGCGTATCACACCGCCGCAAAACTCGGACGGTCGATAGACAAGCCTCGCAATCTCGCGAAAAGCGTCACTGTCGAGTAATCATTCTGTTTCGGAGTCGGGTTGCTGTCGGTTGTCGTCTGGCGGGTCCGGCGGTGCGAACGCAGCTGCCAGCGCTCGGCCAACGCGGGTGTCTCGGATTTCATCCCACGATCGGCGTTCACGGACTGCGAGGAGAGCGATTCCCGACAGCACGAGCCAGCGGCCGAACGCTCCAGACGAGAGCGCTGCGGAAGCGAGTCCCGCGACGGCGACACCGAACAGCACGATACCGACTAGGTGAATCGGTTGAGAGTGGGCCCACTGGGCCGCCTTCCGTACGGCCGCAGTCAGTCCGCTCCGTTCTGCCAACCGATTCCCGTGGCCGAGTGCCCACTCGATTGCTCGCAGAATCGGGCCGATGGTGTACGTCTCACGCAAATCGATGACGATGACCTCCGGTTCGGGTTCCGCAAGGAACCACTGGACGATGCGCGAGCCGATGCCCCACCGTGACAGGGTGGATTCGGTTCGACTACTGACTCGAACGACCCACGAGTTCTCGACAGCGCGCCGAAGACGTTCACGGAGCGTCCCGAACTGCGTCATCGCTGGATAATTTCGCCCTCGAACTCGTATCCGTTGGTTTCGACGGCGAGCGTTCGGCCGAGGCGGACTGGACTTCCCCCATAGTACGGTGTCCCATTGACGAGTCGGGTTTCGAGCGTGAGCGTCACGTTGAGGTTGGCGTGAGTTGTGTTCTCACTCGTCGTATCGACACCGGTAATTGTAGCGACGGTCGTCTCCTGGAAACGTTGTTCGTCGCCGGACGAGATGGCCGAAGCGACGGAGTCATCCACGGTCGTTTCGACAGTCACGGTCGTCGTTTCAGTGTCGAAAGCTGCGGTGGTGTTCCGCTCGGTGACAGTCCCTCCCGCTACGACTGTATTCGTCGCTATGGTTGGGGTATCGCCCAAGCGGACGTGCTTGCTGTCGAACTGAAAGCCATCCTCAGTTCGAGTGCCGTCTAGAGCGACTCGTAGGTACGTCCGATTCGGTGTTCGGTACACGTCCGTAATGTTTGCATCTGCGCCGTCGTACGTCACTCTCTCTGGGGTGAAAGTGGTTGCCGACTGGTTCGGCGTTTCGACAGTAACGTGCATCCGCTCGGATGTGTCTGGGGCATCGGAACCGCCCAACACCAACGCCGCCCCGGCTGCGAGCACCGCGATTGCGAAGAGGACGACGAGCGCGTCGACGATGTTCACGCGGCCGAACAGTCGGCCCTTCTCGTCGATGAGTTCCATCTGTCCCGGTGTGTTCCCGGCGCTCACTAACGTGTTTCGTTCCTCACGCCACGGCGACGAGCAGTCCCCCAACGACCGCGAGCGTCCCCAGCGAGACACACACTGCCCAGAACGGCACGCGTTCGACGAACCGCATCAAGGCGTCGATAGTGAGGTAGCCGACGACGGCGCTGGTCGCGAGTGCGACGGCGGCCGCCAGCGGCGAAATGCCCGGCAGGCCCCCACCGCTCACCACGACGAGGGCGGCGGCACCGACGCCGGCCGGGATGGCTAACAGAAACGACAGTCGCAGCGAGGCGGGCCCCTCGTAGCCACGCAGGAGGAGGACCGAAACGGTCGTTCCCGACCGCGACACGCCCGGGAGGATGGTGAGGCCCTGAAACGCGCCGACGAGTAGCGTATCGACGAGGGTGGGTGTCTCCTTGCCGACGAACCCCATCGAGTCGGCGGCGCGTTGGAGCAGTCCCGTCGCGACCAGCAGGCCGCCGACGACGGCGATGAAGACGCCGCCGGCGAGTCCGGCGACGGCGTCACGCAGTGTGAGATACAGCGGAATACCGACGATTCCGGTCACGAGACTCGCGAGGACGAGGTACGTCACGTCGGCGTTCTCCGGGTCGAACGCTGCATTCGGCCGCCATCCGGGGGCGTTCGAGAGTGCGTCGGCGATATCCGCGCGGTAGTAGGCAGCCGCAGAGAAGACGGTTCCGACCTGCACGAACAGTGCGAGGTCCAAAGCGACCACGGGGTCGACGCCCCCGACGGCGGTCGTGACGATAGAGAGGTTACCCTGACTGGAGATAGGGAGCCACTCCAAGACGCCCTGCAGGATTCCCACGAGCAGCGCGAACAGCAACTCGGCGCGGTTCACTGCTGGCACCTCGGAGCGTCGGGTAGAAAACGCCGGTGGTTCCTCACGCCGGTCGGACTCCTCGGGTCGGCGTCGGCGTGGCCCTGCGAGTCGGCCAGTCGACGTGAGAACCGAACGTTCGAGAGCCGTCGACGAACGTTCGCCTGCCGATGGCTGTCCGGAATGAATCAGACTAAACCTCCGGCGCCCGGGAACTATAGTAGAGGCTTTATATTTCATGAACGAACCCTTCTGGCAACTGGTGGATATGTCCCGATGAATCCGAGCCGAGTCGACTTCATGGTTGACATGGCGTACGGTCTCCTGCTGTTGGTTGCGATCGTCCTCATCGCCACCGGGTCGACGGGGATCGGTATCGCCTTCGGACTTGGCGCGCTCGTCTCCTATGCCGTTCACGTCGCCTGGAAGATGGCGCGCTTCGACCCCGACTGGATGACCAAAGAGGTCACCGAGAACATCGAGGAGTCGCTGACCGAGGAGGTCTCCGAGAACGTCGGCGAGAAAGTGACAGAAGAAGTCACCGAGAGCGTCGAAGAGAAGGTGACTGAGGAGGTCACGGAGAACGTCGGGGAGAAAGTCACTCAAGAGGTGACGGAGAACGTCGGGGAGAAAGTCACCCAAGAGGTCACGGAGAGCGTCGAGGAGAAGGTGGCCGAAGAGGTCACACAGGAAGTCACACAGGAAGTCACCCAAGAGGTGACCGAGAACGTCGAGCAGACGCTTTCCGACGAAATCGAGACCATCGTCGACCAACTCGAGGCGGTCAACCAACGCATCGACAGACGGCCTCGGAAGGAGGAACTCGACGCCGAAGAGGTCGAAGCGGCGGCCGACGGGGACTCGAAGAGCAACGCCGACGACGAACGGGACGACGAATGATTGGGAGCGTGCGACGACTCGAAACGGAGGTGGTCTGAGCATGGTCGAGGTACTCATCGGCGTCGGGCTGCTCGTCGCGCTGTTCGTCGGGTTCAACATCGGTGGGTCGACGACGGGACCGGCGTTCGGGCCGGCCGTCGGCGCGGGCGCGATTTCGAAGTTCCTCGCCGGCGTGTTGATGTCGATATTCTTCGCCATCGGCGCGTGGACCATCGGCCGACGCGTCGTCAACACGCTCGGCCGGGACCTCGTCTACGACCCCGGCGTGTTCACCATCGAGACGAGCATTGTCGTGCTGTTCTTCATCGGCGGCGCGCTGTTCGTCGGCAACTACGTCGGCGTCCCTGCCTCCACGTCGATGACGGCCGTCGGTGCCATCGCCGGCCTCGGCGTCGCAACGGGCGAACTCAACTGGACGGTGATGGGCGAAATCGCCATCTGGTGGATCGTCGCCCCGCTGGTCGGATTCTGGGTGTCGGTGATGATCGGCCGGTACGTCTACCCGACGCTCAACAGCTGGATCGCGATTACCCAAACCGAGGGCGCACTCGTCGAGTTCGACCGGTCGGGACTCCTTCCGGTTCCGCAAGCGGGGCCGAACACCACCCGTCGTGAGTTCTTCGGGACCATCGTGTTGGTCTCCATCGGCTGTCTGATGGCGTTCTCGTCGGGAACGTCCAACATCGCCAACGCCATCGCGCCGCTGTACGGCGCCGGCGTGTCGATGAACCCGCTGATACTGGCCGGGTCGGCGGCGGTCGCCGTCGGTGCACTCTCCATCGCCCGCCGGACGCTCGATACGCTCGGCAACGACATCACCGACCTCCCGCTGACCGCGGCCATCGTCGTCGCCGTCGTCGCCTCCGCTATCGTCATCGGGCTGTCGGCTATCGGTATCCCGGCGAGTTTCGTCATCATCGCGACGATGTCAATCGTCGGCCTCGGCTGGGGCCGGGCGACCCGAACCGCGACGGTCTCCGGGAGCATCCGCGGCGAGGACGAAACGAACGTCTCGGTCGGCGCTTTGGCCGCCGAAGAACCGGGTGAGGAAGCCCCCGAAATCGGCGAGGAAGAGCCTGAAGACATCCCGAAGGCGTCGGATTTGTTCGACCCGTCGACGACTGGGCGGGTCATCCTGATGCAGAACCTCGTTCCGGTCATCTCGACGCTCGGTTCGTACGTCGCTTTCTGGGCGCTGTTTACGTTCCTCTGGTAAGCGCCCCCGAGCGTTTATTCGGCTCTCGGGCGTAGTCGTGGTATGACGACACGCGTACTCGTCCCGATGGACGATTCGGAACTCGCCGAGAGCGCGCTCAGGTACGCCCTCGAAACCCACGCCGACGCCGACATCACCGTCATGCACGTCGTCGGAGAGCCGTCGTCGATGCTCGGCGAGGCGACCGCGTTGGCGCTGGAAGATGACATCGAAGCCGCCGCCGAGGAACAGGCGAGTGAGGTGCTCGCCCGCGCTCGCGCCATCGCCGACGAATACGACCGTGACATCGACACGGTTGTCGACATGGGCCGTCCGGGGCGGGCCATCGTCGACCGTGCGGAGTCGTTCGACACCGTCGTCATCGGAAGCCACGGCAGCTCTCTCGTCGACCGTCTGTTCATCGGCAACGTCGCCCAGACAGTGTTCCAACGGTGCCCCGTCCCGGTGACCGTCGTTCGGTAGACCCCTCGCGGCGTCTCGTTCAGGCTGATTTACACCTCCCCTCGCGGAAATTCCTCCTATCGGCGAAGCGGTTTTGCCGTCGCGAACTACAGCGGTACGTGTGAACGATTCTGATGCTCCTCGGCCGCCGGACCGAATTCGTAGCAATCCGATACGGACGGCCGACGACTGGAACGAACAGCGACGGCGCGCCCGAGAGGACCCCGGCGCGTTCCACGGCGACATCGCGAAACGCGAACTCCATTGGTTTCTCCCCGACGACGGCGCGTGGGCGAGTCTCGACGCCGACGCCGAGACGTGGACCGGCTTCGAGGGGTGTATGCCGACGGAACTCGACTACGACGCGGAATACGAACCGTGGGACGTGGCCTTCGACGATTCGGACCCGCCGCTGTATCGGTGGTTCGCCGGCGGCCTGACGAACGCCTGTTTCAACGAAGTCGACCGCCACGTTCTCGCCGGCCACGGCGAGGAAATCGCCTACCAGTTCGAGGGCGACCGGTGGGACCAACTGCAAAACGACGGCCGAGGCGGGCCGGTCGTCTCCGAGGCTATCTCCCGACGGGAACTGCTGTACGAGGTCGTCGTCGCGGCCGAGGTGCTCCGTGACCTCGGCGTCGAGAAGGGCGACCGCGTCGCGCTCAACATGCCGAACGTTCCCGAGCAAATCTACTACATCGAGGCCTGCAAGCGCCTCGGCGTCGTCTACACGCCGGTGTTCGGCGGGTTCAGCGACAAGACCCTCTCGGACCGCATCGCCGAACTCGGCGCCGACGTGCTCGTGACAGCCGACGGCGGCTACCGGAACGCCGAGGTGACGCCGTACAAGGAGGCCTACGCCGACCCGGCCCTGGAGGAGTACCTCCCGACGGAGACCGTTCTCGATGTCGTCGACCGGACGCTTTCGGACCTCGACCTCTCCGAGGAGCAGGCCGCGACCGTCCGCGAGGGCGTCGAATCCGCCATCGAGGGCGAGATAACGGTCGACAGAGCCGACGCGATGCGCGGGGTGGGACACGCCCTGGATTCGCTGTCGCTGTCGCCCGAGCGGGCGTCGGCGGTGCGGACCGAACTCGCCTCGGCGCTCGTCGGTGCCGACCACGTCGTCGACGATGTGGTGGTCGTCGAACACACCGGCCACGAGATTCAGTGCTACGAGCGGGACTCGTGGGCCCACGAACTGGAAGCCGAGGCGGGCGAGCAAGTCCTCGAAAACGCCCGAGACGCCGGCTTCGACGTGGAGACGCGCGAAGAGCTAGCGACGCTTTCGGACCGAGAGTTCGTCGAGGCGCTGTGGGCGAGCAACGACCCCGAGCCGGTCAACGCGGAGTACCCGCTGTTCGTCATCTTCACAAGCGGGTCGACGGGGAAGCCGAAGGGCGTCGTCCACGTCCACGGCGGCTACACCGCGGGCATCGCACACACGATGTCGGTGTCCTTCGACGTGGTGCCGGGCGAGGACACGATATTCGTCGTCGCCGACCCCGGGTGGATTACGGGACAGTCGTACCTCATCAGCGCCTCGCTTTCGACGCGGACGACCGGCGTCATCGCCGAGGGGTCGCCGCTGTACCCCGATGCCGGCCGATTCACCTCGATTATCGAACGGTACGACGTGACGGCGTTCAAAGCCGGCGTCACGTTCCTGAAGACCGTGATGGAAGACGAGGAGAACGTCGCCGACATGGAGGCGTGGTCGACCGACTCGCTCCGTGTGGCGACGTTCTGTGCGGAGCCGGTCAGTCCGGCCGTCCAGAAGTTCGGCATGGAGGCGGTGTGTGAGTGGTACATCAACTCCTACTGGGCGACCGAACACGGCGGCATCGTCTGGACGCACTTCTTCGGCAACGAGGATTTCGAGTTGCGCCCGGACGCTCACACCTACCCCTGTCCGTGGGTGTTCGGCGACGTGTGGCGCAAAGAGGAGACCGAAGACGGCGTTCGATTCGAGGACGCAGACGTAGGCGAGCGGGGCGAAATCATCATCCGAGAGCCGTATCCGTATCTGATGCGGACGGTGTGGGGCGACTTGGAGGGCTGGGACCCCGAGAATCCGACCGACTGGACGGGCAATCGCCAGCGCTTCGAAGACACCTACTGGGTCGAAAAGGAGGGCGAACTCGCCTACCTGCAGGGCGACGTGGCAAAGCAGTACGACGATGGTTCGTTCTCCCTGCACGGTCGCTCCGACGAGGTCATCAACGTCTCCGGACACCGCATGGGGACTGAGGAACTGGAGGGCGCGATGCTGCGCGACAAGCAACTGAACCCCGAGACGCCGGTCGCAAACGTCGTCGTCGTGGGCGCGCCACACCACGAGCAGGGGCTGGTTCCGGTCGCCTTCGTCCAGACACGGGAGGGGACGGAGTTGACCACTGAGGTCGAACGCCGACTGGCCCGTCTCGTCAGAGAGGAGAAGGGCGTCGTCGCGGTCCCGGATTCGTTCATCGAGGTCGAGGCGTTCCCCGAGACCCGCTCTGGAAAGTACATGCGTCGGATGTTGACAGCGATGCTGTCGGGTGAGGACCCCGGCGATACGACGACGCTGAAGAATCCGGGGGCGGTCGAGGCGATTCGGCCGAAAGCCGAGCGGTGGCGGCGCCGACAGCGCATCGCCCGCGAACAGGAGGTTCTCGACGAGTATCGGTTCTTCACGGTACAGTACAACACTGTTCCGGGGGCCGATGCGGACGTGGCGACGGTCGTCATCGACAACCCGCCGGTCAACGCGCTCACCGAGCGGGCGCTGGACGAACTCAACACCGTCGCGAACCACCTCGACCGCCGCGAGGACGTGGACGCGGTCGTCCTCGCCAGCGAGAGCGAGGCGTTCGTCGCCGGCGCCGACATCGAGCAGTTCCTCGAGGAGGTCCACGAGGCCGACACCGCCCGGACGCTGGCGACGAAGGCCCACGAGGCCTTCCGGAAACTGGAGACGCTCTCGGTACCGGTCGTCGCGGCCGTCAACGGCGTCGCCCTGGGCGGCGGCAACGAACTGCAGTTGGCGACCCACTACACCGTCGCCGACGACCACGTCGAGTTCGGGCAACCGGAACTCCGGTTGAACCTCATCCCCGGCTACGGCGGCACTCAGCGCCTGCCGCGAGTCCTCGCCGAGGAGCGCGGAACGGAGGGTATCGTCGACGCGGTGACGATGATAACGAACGGCCGGTCGGTCGACGCCGACGACGCCGAGGCGATGGGACTTATCGACGAGGTGGCGACCGAAACGACGGCCCGGTCGCGGGCGGCGGCGCTCGCACGGGCCCACGTCCGCGGCGAAACGGCGACGCTTCGCGACGCCCAGGAGGACCGAGGGGCCGCTCGCGAGCGCTGGCGGACGCCCGGCGAGTTCGACGAAGATGTCCTCGACGACCCTGACGTGGCTCGCAACCGCCGGCAGTGTGAACACGCGAGCGCCGGCCGGGCGGCCGCCTTCGACCGCGCTGTCGACGCCATCCGGACGGGCTTCGAGGACGGCATCGAGACGGGGTATGCGACCGAAGCGGAGCACTTCGGGGCCGCCGTCGTCGACCCCGACGGTGGCAAGACCGGCATCGAGAAGTTCCTCGACAAGCGAAGCGAGCCGTTGCCGCTTCGACCACGGGAGGCTCCCGGTATCGAGGACGCCGAGGAGCTAATCGACTCGGGCGAGGCCATTCCCGTCGGCGAGCCGTTCTACCCCGGCGTCGACGAGGTCCCAGATTGGCAGTTCGGCTTCGCCGTCGAGAAGGCCCCCGAGACGGGCGAACCGAACCACGGCGACCCACGCGAGGCGGAACTCGAGGGTGTCTACCCGGTCGAAGAGCCCGGTCCCAACGAGGTGTTGCTGTACGTCCTCGCCAGCGAGGTGAACTTCAACGACATCTGGGCGGTGACCGGCATCCCCGTCAGCCAGTTCGACAACCACGACAGCGACCGCCACATCACGGGCAGCGGCGGCGTCGCCCTCGTCGTCGAGCAGGGGGCGGCCGTCCGCGAACAGGGCCGCGTACAGGTCGGCGACCTCGTCACCGTCTACTCGGGGCAGAGCGACCTGCTGTCCCCGCGGATGGGGCTGGACCCGATGTACGCCGGCTTCAGCATCCAGGGCTACGAGGAACCCGACGGCAGCCACCAGCAGTTCATGGTCGCACAGGGGCCGCAGGTCCATCCGATTCCGGCCGAGGCGACGCTCGAAGAGGCCGGGTCGTACGTCCTCGCGCTCGGAACGGTGTATCGGGCGCTGTTCACCACCCTCGACATCGAATCGGAGACGGCGATGTTCGTCGAGGGCGGCGCGACCGGCACCGGCTGGGAGTCCGTCCGGACCGCCACGCGCAACGGCGTCTCGGTGACCGGCCTGTGTTCGAGCGCCGACCGGGCCGACCGGATAGCCTCGGCGGGCGCCCACGCAATCGACCGGACCGAACCGCCGTACGACGACATCTGGGGGCCGATTCCCCGCGACCCCGAGGCGTGGGACGACTGGAAGGAAGCCGGCCAGCCGTTCGTCGAAGCGTTCGAATCACACCACGGCACGCGTGCGGATTACGCGGTGAGTCACGCCGGCGAGCAGTCCTTCCCCCGCACCTTCCAGACACTCGGGGAGGGCGGCACGCTCACCTTCTGGGGCGCTTCGACGGGCTACGAGCTGACGTTCCTCGGTAAGCCCGGCAGCGAGACGCCCGAGACGATGTTCGACCGCGTCGATTTGCGTGCCGGCGACGGTGCCGTCGTCTACTACGGCACCGATACCGGCCCCGACGATGTTCTCGACGAGGTGGGGCTGCGAGCAATCGAGGCGGCCCGCGAGAAAGACGCGACCGTCGTGGTCGTCGCCTACACCGACGAACAGCGGGAGTTCGTCGAATCGCTCGGCTACGGGGATTCCGTCGCCGGCAGTTACTCCATCGAAGGGTTACAGCGCCGCGAGGACGACTTCGAGTGGCCCGAGACGATGCCGGAACTGCCCCATCCACAAGCCGACCCCGAGGCGTTCAAGCAGGCCGTCCAGGCCTACACCGATTCGGCGTTCAAGCCGCTCGGGAAGGCAATCGGCGAACACCTCCGGACGCCGGAGAACCCACGCGGCTACCCGGACGTGGTGTTCGAACGCGCCGGGCAGGACTCGCTTGGCGTCTCGACGATGCTCGTCCGCCCCCACACAGGCCGCGTCGTCTACAGCGAGAGCCTCGAAGACCGGCGGTACTCGTTTTACGCGCCGCAGGTCTGGATGCGCCAACGCGAGATTCACATGCCGACCGCGTCGATTCTCGGCAGTCACCTGTCGAACGCCTACGAGGTCCAGCAGTTGAACGCCGCCATCGACGCCGGCGCTCTCGACATCACGACGCCCGAACTGGTCGACTGGGAGGACCTCCCCGAAGCCCACCAGGCGATGTGGGACAACGAACACGACGCCGAGTCCTACGTGGCGAACCACGCCCTGCCGACCGACGGGCTTCGAACACGAGACGAACTGTTCAAAGCGTGGGGGCGGAAGGAGTGAGACGGAGACGGTCGTAACGACCCACTGCGGCCTCACACCAGCGTTCTGTCAGGTCAAGGTTCATTCTGCGTACGCCCCACAGTTAACAACTTTCATCGGCAAACGACGAACACTTGATATGTAGATTTTTCACCCGAGGGTGGCAACTCCCATGTTGACGCATGCTGCCCTCCAACCGAATTTCGCGTCGACAGTTCGCTACGATACTTGCCACGACGGGTGTCAGTTCACTCGCCGGGTGCTCGAACGACTCCGAGACTGGCGGGACGCCCACGCCGGACGACGCCACCCCATCCGGCACACCGGATGAAGGGGACTCTAGTGTCCCCCTCGCCGCAATCGAGCAACAGTCGGTCCCCGTCGCGTTTTCGGCTTCGTCCGACGGATTCGACACCGTCGCTTCGACCGTCTCGACGGCACCGATAGTCGGCATCGGTGAGAACTCCCACGGGGTGCGAGAGTTCAAAACCGCTCCGTATCACTTGATTCGGCGACTCGTTTCGAATCACGGGTATCGACTGATTGCGATGGAAGGGACGCTCGGTGATTTCGAAGCAATCAACGAGTACGTCACGGGTGGCGACGGACGTCTCGAAGACGCGATGTCGTCGTTGGATTTCTACTTCTGGCAGACAGCGGGTCTCCGAGAGCTCTTCGAGTGGCTTCGTGAGTTCAATGCCGGGCGTGCCGACGACGACCAAGTCGTCGTCTACGGGTACGACGCCCAATTCTACCACACGAACGCCGAGGCGATTCGCTCGTATTTCGAGGCGGTCGATTCGGAGTATCTGAGCGAGATAACGGACAGATTGGAGCCGCTCACGGTGCCGCCCTCGGAGAAGTCGGATGCCGAGTTCATCACCGACGACCGTGTCTCGTTCCTCGAAGAACTCCGAGAACGGCTCCGGACGAAGAAATCAACGTACGTCGACCGGCGTTCGCTGTCGGCGTGGCAACTGACGATGCGACACGTCTGGACGCTCGAACGGGGACTGCGGTTCTTCGAGACGAGCCACCAAGAGGGGACTGCTCACGCCGAGGCGCTTCGTGACGGGGCGATGGCTCGGAACGTCTCGTGGCTGCGTGACTGGACGGGCGCCGACCGCGCCGTCGTTTTGGGAAACTCAAATCATACGATGCGGGGCTACCGCGGGTCGGGCGAGACAAACGCGCGAATGGGCCAGCACCTAACCGACGAGTTCGGGGCGGACTACTATTCGCTCGGACAACTGTTCGGCACCGGGTCGTTTGGCGTCCCGACGAATCACGCTCGGACCGAATTCAAGTCCTTCGACCTTGGCGAGCCGATAGACGGAACGCTTGCAGCGACGTTCGTGTCGGCCTCGAACTCACGGCTCTTCCTCGATTTCGACGACGCTCGAAACGACGCGAACATCGACCGATGGCTCGAGGGGATTTCCAAGATTCAGTTCTCGGTCCCGAGCGCCGCCCAGCGAGGGTCCGTCCCCCTGCCGGCATCCCCCGGTGACACCTACGACGGCGTATTATTCGTTCAAAACGTCACGCCGGCGCAGTTCACATCCGGAGAGTAGCTGTCTTGGCCCTCGGCTACGTCGGAAGGTTTGCAACCAGAATCACCGCTCCGATGACGAGGAAGAGGACGGTCGTGACGATGGCGTACCAAAGGACTCCCACTCCGAGTGCGATTCGCCCGCTCAATCCATCGCCAGCCGGTGACCAGATGCCGCGGGCTGGAAGCGTTCGGAGCGCCGCAATCGCTCCGGCGCTCGGAACGGCAAGGTTCACGATGACGACGCCGCCGACGATTGCGGCCGCGTCACCACCGGTGACCATCCCTGTCCCTGCTGCGAGGAGGAATACGGCGAAATACGACAGACACTGAACGAGGAGTACCCCCGCTCCGACGAGAGCGTAATTCAGGGCCATCCAGCGCGTCGGCCAAACAAACAGTGCCCGGAGGCGCTCGACGACCAACAACGGAGACCAGACGAACAGCACGACGGCTGTAAACACGGCGACGGCGCCCAATTCAGTCGACACCACACGACGCCTCTACTTTGTTGATATGAATAAAACGCGGTCCTCTGTTGCAGTCTCTGAAACACTGCCCGGAGATGTAGGCCCCCGCGTTCGCTATGGAGGGTGCGGACACCGCCACGAAACCGGTTCCGAACGGTGCTTGCTGGCTTCGAGTCGTCGTTCCGGTGTGTGTCGATTCATCGACTGACAAACGGTCTCGTACATCACCGAAGCGTTTCAGGGCCTGAAACGGTGCTCGGTGACTGATAACCCCCGCGTGTGGAGGTGTCGTTGCTATGCCATCGGACAACGGTACGTTGCAGTCCGCAGTTGCATCAGGAGTCGGTCGACGTCGATTTCTCGCCTTCAGCACGAGCGCAGCGGTCGCTGGGTTCGCCGGTTGTACGCACCTGATGAACAGCCTTGGAAGCCTAGTTCTCGACGACGTAAACCTGTTCAACGAGACGAACGAGGTGCGGGCAGGGTCGATTCAGGTTACCGACCCGAACGACGAACCCGTCCTCGACGAGCAGTTCGAACTCGCGGCGAGTGACGAGGAAGACGACGCGGGCAGCGAGGGAACCGACGACCCCGACGAAAACGGTGACAACACCTACGGAGACGTCCTGACGGACGCCGGGGCGTATACGATTACGCTCGATTTGGATGAGGACAGCGAAATAAACGGCGTCGGGTCGGCCGAACGGTCGGTGGATGTCACCGCGCCGGCGGACGAACACATCGTCGTCGGTCTCGGTGTCGGTAGTTCGGAGAACCCCATCGAGATAACGGTCATCGAAGAACTCAGCGACCTCGAAGACGCCGAGAGCAGTTCCTGATTCCGTCGCCGCCGACTAGCCAAGCAGCAATCGGACGGCGATTCCAGTTGCCCACACGAACGTCCCAAAGACGAGTACGTACGTCATCGGTCCGTACTCCGTCACAATCGGGTTTGCTTCGTATCGAACGAAACCGTATACCGCACCGACGAACAGCACGATACCACCACTGGCCTGCAGCACCGTGGCCGCTGTCGCCTGGAGTGGTTCGGTCGTTCCGAGTTGCGCCAACAGCAGGATGCTAACCACGAGAAAACAGGCCGATACCAGACGGGATGGATGCATGGACAGAACTGACCTCTCGATTACCCTCCGACAATCGGGGACAGCGCCGCTTCAGCTCGGCGCTGGGTCACAGCTGTGAGCCTTCCTCGTGCGGTTGAATGACGACGAACCCGTTGGAGCCGGTGAACTCCATCTGTATCGTCTCACCCGAGGTTTGTCCGATTTCAATCATCTTGTTCGTCCTGAACGACGGCGAGAGATTGGTGCTCCACGCGACGGTTGCGTCGGGGTCGGTCACGACCGGCGGTGTCATCACCAATGGGTCGCCGTGCGTCGAGATGGCGACCTGTCCGGGACCGGTGAGATAGACGTTGGTCAGTCCCCCGGCGGCCGCTTCCGAGAGGCTTCCGATGGTGTTGATTTCGTAATCGACCGTGGACCCGAAGCCAAGGATATCGTTGCCGTTGACCGAAATCGATTCGTCGGGGTCGAGGTCGAGGATTTGGACCTTTTTGCCTCGGTCGGCAACGTAGAGCCGACCGCTCCCCTCGGCTTCCATAATCGGCGTCCCCTCGCTCGTCACCGCCTCCTTGACGAACCCGGTGAGTCCACCCTCGGCGGAGGATTTTCCGGTGAACGTCATCTCGCCGGTGTATCCAATCATCGACCCGGCCTTTATCATCACCGTCCCATCGACGGGGATTTCGAGCAGTCGATTGTTCGTCTTCCGAAAGCCGTCTTCGCTCTCCGTGGGGGCGTGCGATTGGGTGAATTCTTCTAAGTTCATGGCGACACCCGAGGTTTCACAACTGATGAGTAAAACCGGCAGGGCACTGTTTCACGAATTGAAACACTGCGGGCGGTTTGATGTTACTTACCTGTGCACGATTAGGTGCCCGCCGAGTCGGAGGCGGGAGCAGTATCCGACGCCGAAGCGAAAATCCGTTCCCTCCACCCCCTCCGTAATCCCCCACTGCCGCCCTCTTTTCGAGGCGACGAAAACGAACGTCCGCATCGAACGGTGCCTCGTTGACGCTGCTCGGTCTATCTACTTTTTTGTCTGTTCTCGTCGACGCGCTTCGGCCGACAGTGCCTCGATTCGGTCCCGCGTCGGCGGATGCGTATCGAAGAGCCGTCGTTCGATTCTGTGGAGCCGTTTTCGAAGCCACCAGTAGGACGGTTCGGTTTCGCCGTCGGGGCCGAGCATCACCTTCTCGGGGTCGTCCGGTTCGAGCGAGAGAATGGATAGCGACGAGACACCCGCAACCGCCCGGAGGTCTTGGTTCGGTGTCTCGGCGATGTTTCGGTCCAGCCGCTGGAGCGCGCTGGCGAGAGCGGCGGGCGAACCGGTCGCCTCCGCGGCAGCCCGGTCGGCTGCCCGCTCTCGGACTCTCGAAAGCCGGGCGACGATTGTTCGTCCGATAACCCAAACGACCGTCGAGAGGAACGCCAGCGGGACGACGACAATGGCGCCCCAACCGGGATTCTCCACCTTCGAAACCCGAGTCCCCAGCCCCTCGGCGAGGACGACCGGGAGCGAAACGGCGGTCATAATCATCGCGTCTCGGTTTTTGACGTGAGCGAGTTCGTGAGCGAGTACCGCTTCCAACTCGTCAGTTCCCTCGAGCGCTTCGAGGGTGCCACGCGAGAGCACCAAGTGAACGGCATCTGGCCGGAAGCCGACCGCCAACGCTTCGGGGACGTCCCGTTCCGCTATCGCAATACGGGGGACAGGTACGTCGAGTTGGGCTGCGATTCGAGTAGCCGTTTCGTACAGTTCCGGTGCCGTATCTCGACTCACGGTCTGGGCGTCCGCGAACCGCTCTATCGTGTCGACCTGCCTGTATTCGAGATAGCCGACGGTCAACAGGATTATCGCAGTGATTCCGGCCGAAAGCATGGCTGGCGAACCGATTTCGAGAAAAGTGAGAATAGCGTAAAAGACGCCCCACGTTCCCGCGAGAAACCCAACGGTAACGACGCCGATTCCGGCGACGGCACCGACCATTCCAACATACAATTCGAGGTGCTTGGAGGGCATCACGAACGGCTTCGGAACAGGTGCTGAAAAACGTTGAGTACCGACTTCGATGGCCGATTCGGGCAGTCGTCCCGTCGTTCAGTTGGTGGGGTTGGAGCGCACCCGGTGGACTACTCGCTCGGTGACCAACAGCAGCAGGCAGACGCCGAAGAGGTCGAACGCAGTATCCCAGAGAACGAGGTCACTCTTCGACCCCGGGTCGATACCGAGCACAGTCAATACACTGCCGAGAGCCAACAGTAGGAGGCTCAATTGAAAGCCGGCCAGCACCAACGTACGGACGCCGGCGGTGTCCCGCATCGTGAGGAACCGACGCAGTGAGAGGTGGTCTAACGGATTGGCTGCCGTGAGATGTCGGCCCGACTGGACGGTCGGTGGCTGCTTTGATTCCGGGTACCTGATGTAATGCAGCGTTGCCGGCTCGTCGTACGATGCCGTGGCGATGATGTCGCTCGCTCGGAGTTCGTCCAGTTGCTCCAGAAGTATCTCGTCTTCGATATCGGGAAAAACGTCCGTACACAACTGTCTAGTCGAGAGGAACGGCTGGTCTGTCTGGAGTAGCGATTCGACGAGTCCGACTCGAATCGCGTCGAAATCGGTCCCCCGGTCGATTCGACGTTCTATCCATGGCGGGAGGGCGGACATGGCAAAGCCCCCTCGTCTCCAGAACGGGATAAATCGGTGCGGAGATTCTGCGGCCACTGGCCGGCAATCGGCGCGCGTACAACGGCGTCGGACGCCCACTGAAGCAATCGCGGCGGCACAAGCCGAGTGACTCCTGAACCGCAGACAGCCAGATACTTGTCTCGGCCAATCCGCATATTCGGCCGATGGTCTCCCTCCAGACCGTACAACACTTCCGTCCTCCAGCGGAGACGATAGCCGTCATCGTTGCGAACGCGATGCCACTCGTCGGCGTCGTCTTCTTGGGCTGGGACCTCGCGGCCCTCGTCTTTCTCTACTGGTTCGAGCTCGGTATCCTCTCGTTTTGGGCACTCGTTCAAGCGCTGTTTGCCGGCCGCCCCTCGGAACTCGATGGTTCTCCACTGATTGCGGGCGCGGTGGCGAGTAAGCGAACGACGATTCGACTTCCGTTTACCGACCTCGGGATTCGGCTTTCGACGCTACCCGTCATGGCCGTCGCCATCCCCATCCTCACACTCCTGTGGTTTTTTGCGGGTGCCGTGACCGTCGGTGTGGTCGGGACCGAGACGCCCGACCCGGACGCACTGGTGATGGTGGTACTCGCCGGCTTCGGCATCTTCTGCAGCGAAGGGGCCTCGACGCTCCTCGAGTATTTCTACCGAGGTGGCTACCGCGAACATAGCGCGCAAACCGCGATTCAGGGCGTGTTTATCCGCGCCGCGGTAATCGGTGTCGGCGGAATGTTGACCGCGATGTTCGTCGGGCTTGGTGCGGGGGCGGTCGAACCCGACGACCCGATTACGGCGGTCGACCCGACTGTCGTCGGTTTCCCGCTCCTAGTTGGAATCGTCCTCGTGAAATTCGCGTTCGACCTCGGTGGTCTCTATCGCGACCGGTTGGTCGCCTTCGACGAGGCGTCGTACTTCGAACTCGGGTGGGCGTACGAACCCCCATCCGAAGACTCCATCCTTCCGGCCAAGCCCGTAACCGAACGACTGCGCCCGACCGGCGTGGGCAGAGCCGTGGGCGGCGTTTCGGTCTCGAACGTGCGACGCCATCCGGGTGCGCTGGCCGTCGGTGGCTTCATCCTCCTCGTGTCGCTGCTCTTCGTCATGGGCGGCGTCTGGGATACCGTACTCGTTTTGGTGATACTCGCTTTCGTCGTTCCAATGATGCTTCTCCTCCTCGACTACTGGCTGCGGTACGGTGGCATCGAGTATCGCGTGTCGGGAGACGCGGTTGTCGCCTACGACCGACTGTTTCGGACGCGGTTGTGGCGAATCGAGCCGTGGGACGAAAGCGGCTTGCGCATCGAGCAGGGTCGACTTGACGGCGTACTCGACACGTCGACGGTCGTCATCGAGTGTTCCGAGCGGGACCTTCGGCTGCCACACGTTCGTCACCCCGACCCGATTATCGACGTGTTCGACCGTCGTGTCAGCGGCGGCTAAGGAAGGGCGGCATCCGAACGGTATTCGGGGGGGTTCGAACCGAGCAGCCATCGATTTTCCCTCGGCGTTGTCAAAACAGGCCAAGTAGCTCGAGAACCACGTTGACGACCTTGTCTAGCGTTCCTCGCTCCTCCTCGTCGTCGTTCTCCGACGACACGGTATTGCTGTCTCTCATGTTCTTTTGCGCTTTGTACGTCGATGTCGAGTGGTTCACCCCGGACGATATCAACGCTGACGGTCGTCTTCGGTGTCTACGGTCAGTGACTCTCCTGTCGAACGATGTGACCGGTCGAGGGAGACTTCGAAAGAGCCGTCGACGAATTCGACGGTTACCGCCTCGAAGGTCGCGACGTACGTCTCACAGTGGTGGCCGTCCGGGTCGTGTCGCTGCCGCGTCTCGATGAGGTCATGTTCCCGGAGGCGGTCGATGCGTCGATACGTCGTCGCTTTCGAGGTGCCACAGCGGTCCATCAACTCACGCGCCGACAACGGTTCGTCGCTCGTGTGTCGGAGGATGGAGCGTGCGTGCTCGTCTTCGAGGAGGGCTGCGATTCCCTCTAGGTCGACGTCGGGTCCTGCGTTCCGAGGGCTGACTCGCTTCGTAGCGGGGTGTGCATTACTCATCGTTCGACACGAATTCGGGAACCAGTGGGTACTTCCAAGCCGTTCCGAAGATGGCCTTCCCCGTCGCGATAAACGGGAATATCAAGCCGAGGAACGAGGCGACGATGAACACGAACGCGGAGACGATCGCCACCACCGTGACGACGGTATCCAACGGAGCGGGAAGCGTTATGAGCTCTATCGTCCCTCCCGTCCCGGTTTCGAGTTCTTCGGCACCGAACAGGAAGGTCACGATAGTGATGATTGCGAGGATGGTTATGGATAGATGCCAATTCAGCGCGTGTCGTGCGTTCTCTTTGGTGAATTGGTGACTCGAGGCCAGGTATACGATGCCAGCGCCGACGATACCGGCTCCGAAGAGGCCGGTCAGGAAGCCGAAGATGTGGACCAATATTCCGGTAATCGGGCGTTGCTCTAAGAGGTCGGGCGACGATGTCGTTTCTGTCATTTCGTGGGAGGGTGTGTTCGTGTCTCAGTTGTTTCGATGCGATACGGTCACTCGGTCGTCAGTCGGTTCCGAACCAGTCCTTGTTACGAATCCAACGCGCGATTCGTTCACCTATCAACAGGAGCAGACAGATGCCGAAGAGGTCGAAGGCGGCGGCCAGCAGTCGGCTGTCGCTTTGCGTTCCCGCGTTGACTCCGAGAACGAGGGCAACGGCGCCGAGTGCGAATAGTAGCAGACTGAGTTGAAAGCCTGCCAGTACGAGCGTGCGGATTCCCACGGTGTCTTGAAGGGTGAGGAATCCGCGAAGGGAGAGCCGATCCAGCGGGGATTCGCTGGTCAACGCACGCTTGCCTTCGGGTGAGAGCGGCCAGTCCGATTCTCGGTGATCGATGTAGTACAGCGTAATCGATTCGGGATACGTCTCGGTCGCGACTACATCGATTTCCTGTAGCTCCTTGAGTCGGTTCCGGACCGTTCCTTTCCCGACGTCCGGTTTCACACGCGCTTGGAGCTGTCGAATCGAGAAGAACGGTCGATCGGCCTCGAGCATCGTCTCGACGACGTGCCGTTGGGTAAGCGTGTTGTTGAGGTTCCGATCGATGCGTTCTTCGATCCACTTCGGCGTCTCTGACACAGCATCCTCGTCTGTGAGTGCCGGGGTAGTAAAACCGGGAGCGATTTTCGCGGTCGCCGGGTGCGATTCGGCGGGCGCCCAACGGTGTTCGATAGCAGTCGAAACGAATAATCGCCGATTAAACGATGGCTTACTGACTAATATCGGGGGTCAGGACCGAAACGGCGAGCGAGGAAAACCGGAGGTGGCTGCCGTTCAGCCCCTACGGTAGTTCAGTTCTCCGCCGAGAGGTCGATTCGGATGATGTCTTCGGAGGAAGTCGTCTCCTCGCTGCCTTCGACTTCCATCGTGAACGTTCCGTCACCGCCACGTTCTATCGAGCTCTCGTTGAGTTGGACCTGATGGAGCTCATCGGAGCTGACTCGCGTGGCGTTCTCGTCGCTGTCGGCTCGTTTCTGGGCATCTACAGTTTCGATGTCGTAGTTGCTCCCATCGATTTCGATGGCGTTGGAGGCGTTGAGTCGGACGGGTTCGTGGGTCCGTGTGACGACTCCGTCGGTGAGGTCGACCTCGGCGATGACTCGCGTGTCATCGGGGGCGTCGACGGGTGCCACGTGGACGGACACCGAGTCCTCGTCGAACGCCGAGGCCCAGAGCTTGAAGTGGACGCCCGTGTCGTCGTCGAAGTAACTCCGTACGGTTTCGTTCGCCCACGCCGCCTCGAGGGCGCGGTCGGCTTCTTCCTCGCTCAGCTCGTCGGGATTGACATTCTCGACGGTGTGGTCGTTCGGTAGTTCGGTTTCTGTCGATTCATCGGTCGGGGTGTCCAGGGTCGCGCCGACGACACCGCCTGTACTGAGGGCAAGCAGTGCGGCGACCGCCAGGACGGCTAGTTTGTGTCGCATCGTGTTCGTTCACCTCGTGTGAGAGCCGCCACGCCCGGCCGGTGGATACGGTAAATCGACCGTCTACCCCTCGCAAACCGTTCGAAATCAGCGAGGGTTCGGGTCCGCCGGTGGGGTGGTGCTCTCGTCGTACCCTTCGAAGAAAGACCTGAAAGTGTTTGATTGGAAATGTGTTCCGAAACGGTTTCGAAAGCCGTTTCAGCGGCTGTAGCGGCTACGTGAGAACAACGACGTTTCCCATCCCTCGTCGTTTGCGCTCGAGTAGGTCCTTGCTTTCGAGGGTATCCAGTGTCCGGCTGACCGTCGCCTTCGAGAGGTCGGTTTCCTCGACGATGTCACGCTGGGGGAGTTTCCCACCGGCGTCCCGAACAATGGTGAACACGGTCTTTTCGTTGTTGTGCAAGCGCTCGATCGTGTCGTCCCAAGCTTCCGACTGTGGTTGAGCGATACCGTCACCGTCGCCGCGCACGGCGTCCGCGTTGTCGGTGCCTCGGCCGACGGGTGTCGTTGTCTGTTGACGCTCTCGCGTCTCGGTGTCCACTCCGTCGGGAGCGTCGTCGAAGAGGAGGTAGGTCCCGCTCCCGCCGAGGAGTGTTGCTGCGACGGCGACGACGGCGACTTCGGGATACGTGAAGTACTCACCTAACTGGGTGGTTTCTGCGCCGCTTTGCCCGAGGGAGACCACGACTGGTGTGGGCGTAATCAACTGGAGGGCAAGGACGAGCGTCGCAGCCACGAAGAGAATCGCTGCGAGCAGTCGCTTGCCGTGGAGGGCCGGCACGTCCATACCGATACGTCTCTCACGGCACCGTTTAATGAGTATCGCTCTCTCGCCGAAAAACGGGCGTGAAACGCCTGTGAAACGCCTTTCAAACCGGTTTCCAACGCGTTTCAGCCAAGGACTGATTTGGTGTTTCACCCAATACTGTAGATAACGATGACCGACTTGCGCGCACGTCTTGCCCTCCTCGCTGGGCTTGCTCTCCTCGGTATCGGGCTCGCGGTTACCGGAGCCACTGTCGATGCAACTGATTCCCTCCGCGACTCGGAGTCGCCACCGGCGTTCGTCGTCTCCGATCAGAACGTTACCTTCGAAGCCGGCGACCAGCAAACGACTGTCGTCGGCAACATGGAGCGGGTCGACAGTCTCGAAGTGGAACAAACCAACGACAAGCAGTACACGGTTCACACGGCGACTGCCGACCCGGTGTCTACCGCCGAGCGTCGACGGGCCAAGGAAATCATCCGGGACAACGAGACCATCCAGCGGTCTCTGGCGAAGTTGCATCGCTACGAACTCACCGTCGACCCGATTCACAAGCTGACAGCGGAGTCTTCGGTGCGTCTCAATGGCACTGTCTCGGCTGGCGATGTGGAAAGTGACAACGGTACCACTTACACGTTCGATGTGGCGGAGTCCGATGGAAGCGTCGTCGTTGACCGACAACCTGACTACGTTGGCGACGAAGTCGCCGTCAGAGTCTCGAATCCGGCTACTGACGAACTGTATTTCAGTGTTATCGTCGACCTGGAAACGAACGAAGTCGTCGATACGACCGGAATGGACTGACGGCTGAAGCGAGTGGGCGCTCGTTGGTCTCGGGAATACTGACTGGTTTTATAATCCGCTGGTGTCAAGTTCGCACTGATGCCCTCCCTGAAGCCCGATTCGGTTAGTCCGAGTAGCGTTTTACTCTTGGCCCTCCTCGCGTTCGTGCTCACCCTCATCGCCGTGTGGCTGAGTTGACTGCCTGAAACGAACCGCGACGCTCGTTACGGTTCGGTAAACACCACCGACCCCCCGAACTCGTATCGACGAGCGTCACCCCAGTCCGTCTCGACCACCTCGTAGTCGGGGTCGCCGTCGATGATGCGTCGAAGCCCGTCTTCGAGTCGGTCGAGAATCGCCAACTCCTCACCGACGAACGGCGGGTTGTGACTCGTGAGCAATGTCTCGAAGACGCCGGCGTCTCGCAACTCGCGGAGTCGTTCGAACGTCTCCAGATAGGCTCGCAAGTCACCGCCTTCGAGGTGGACGTACAGCCCTTCGTCGACGTGTATCACGTCACCGCCGTAGAGGACGCCCGACTGGCGGTCGAGAAAGCCCAACTGTCCCGGGGAGTGTCCCGGAAGGTGGAGGCTTTCGAGCGTTCGGTCACCGAGGTCGAAGGTCTCGTCGCCCGACAGTGGCGTCGGGTTCTCGACTGGCTCGATGGCGTAGTCGTCGGCGTCGAAGCCGTCGGGCAACGCCTCCCCGGCAGCTCGCCAGCGCTCGAGGAAGTTCGCCGGACGCCCGAGGAACTCCTCGGAGCGACCGTCGAGTGCGACCCGACCGTCCGGCGAGCGTTCCCGTTCGTGGATGCGAACGTCGTCGAACTGCGCTGCGTTGCCGATGTGGTCCCAGTGCCAGTGGGTGAGCAACAGCGTGACGGGGGTGTCGACCAACCCCTCGACGAGCGCGCGGAGGTCACCGATGCCGATGCCGGCGTCGACGAGATACGACCGCTCGGTTCCGGCAGCCAGATACATCCCGTAGTATGGCCCCTCCAAAATCCGGTAGGTGCCATCGGAGACGGCCTCCACGTCGTACCACTCGTCGGTGCTGTTCATTGTCACTGCGAGGGAGCGGACCCTCTTGACAGTTTTCGCTCGCGAACCCCCGGGTGGTTCGTCCGGTTTGGACGTTCTCAGTATTGTGGAATTTGAGAAATACTTTTGGCACTCCCACCCGAACTATGACGCATGGGTGATACATTTGTCGTCATCGGCGGAGACGCAGCTGGAATGAGCGCCGCGAGCAAGGTCAAACGGGATAACCCGGAGATGGACGTCGTCGTCTTCGAGAAGGGCGAGTGGGTGTCCTACGCCGCCTGCGGGATGCCGTACTACGTGAAGGGCGCCGTCGACGATATCGACGACCTCGTCACCGTCACGCCCGAGGCGTTCCGCGAGGAGCGCGACGTGGATTTGCGGACCGGCCACGAAGTCGTCGGTATCGATCCGGAGGGCCAGACGGTCACCGTCGACGATGGCACGGAGACGTTCGAACAGCCCTACGACGACCTCCTCGTCGCGACGGGGGCGACCGCGATCGAACCGCCGTTCGACGGAATGGACCTCGACGGCGTATTCACCATCCACGACATGGACGAGGCCGAGGCCATCGAGACGTTCGTTAGCGAGCAGTCCCCCGAGACGGCCGCCATCGTCGGCGGCGGTTACGTCGGCATCGAGATGGCCGAGGCGCTGGCCGAACGCGGGGTCGACGTTTCCATCTACGAGATGCTGCCGCACGTGCTCCAGCCCTTCGGGGAGACGGTCGCGGAAACCGTCGAAGAGCACCTGCGAGAACAGGACGTCGGACTCCATCTCGAGACTGCCGTCTCCGGATTCGACGGCGACGGCTCCGTCGAGGTCGTCGAACTCGAAGACGGCACCCAGCCAGCCGACATCGCTATCGTCGGCGTCGGTGTCGCACCGAACGTCGACCTCGCAGAGGACGCCGGCATCGAGTTGGGTCCGACCGGCGCCATCGCGACCGACGACTACGGCCGCACGAACTACGAGAACGTCTACGCCGCGGGCGACTGTGCCGAGGCACGCCACGTGGTGACCGGCGAACCGGACCACGTCCCGTTGGCGCTGACGGCCAACCGCGCCGGCCGCGCTATCGGCCAAACGATTTCCGGGTCACCGACGCCGACGGGCGACATCGCCGGGACCGCCATCGTGAAGGCCTTCGACCTCGGCGCGTCCCGGACCGGGCTCATCGACGAAGAGCGGGCCCGAGAAGCCGGCTTCGACCCCGTCTCGGTGACGATTTCGGCGGCCTCGCGGGCACACTACTACCCCGACGGCTCGGAACTGACGGTCACGCTGATGGCCGACCGGGAGTCCGGTCGCGTCCTCGGGAGTAGCCTCGTCGGACGGGAGGGCGTCAAACGCATCGACACGGTCGCGACCGCTCTCGCCGCGGAGATGACCGTCGCGGAACTGCAGAACACCGACCTCGCGTACGCGCCGCCGTTCAGTCCGGTGTGGGACCCGGTGCTCACCGCGGCAAAGGTCCTGCAGGGCAAACTGGACTGAGCAATCGAGGTCTGATAACGCGAGGTGTCACCTCGAGTGACCCCTTTGTATCGCGATACTAGCACTCGTTTCGGCCCAATAGAATTCCGTAAATAGAACAATACTGTCGAATCCTTTTTGTCCCTGCGGTGAGATTGACTCGGTAGAACCATGTCTTCCGTCCCCGAGATGACGCCCGAGGACCTGTACGAGCACATCGAGGCGGGTGAACCGGTCACGGTCGTCGACGTGCGCCAACCGCACGAGTACGAGAAGTGGCACATCGAGGGGGCGAGCGTCGAGACGGTAAACGTGCCCGACCGGACGCTGACCCAGTCGGACCCCGGGGAGGTGCTGGCCGACCATCCGACCGAGACGGTCGTGACCGTCTGTGGAACGGGAAAAATCAGTCGTGAATCGGCGCGTCATCTCCGGCGGGCCGACGTCGACGTCCGAAATCTCGCTGGCGGGATGGAGGCGTGGGCGGACCTCTCGGTGTACACGGAACTGACGACGGACACCGACGCGACGGTGCTGCAGTTCCGGCGCCCCTCCAGCGGCTGTCTGGCGTATCTCGTCGTCTCCGGTGACGAAGCGGCGGTCATCGACCCGCTGTCGGCTTTCGCCCGGGAGTACGTCGACGTTGCGGCCGACCACGGGAGCGAACTCACCTACGCCGTCGACACGCACGTCCACGCCGACCACGTCAGCGGCGTCCGCGAACTCGGCGAACACACCGACGCGACTGCGGTCGTCCCCGCGGCCGCGGTCGACCGCGGCATCGACTACGACATCTCCTACGAGACGATTGCCGACGGCGAGACGCTCGAAGTCGGGAACAGCACGATTGCGGCGATTCACACGCCCGGACACACCTCGGGAATGACCGCCTACTACGTCGACGAGGCAGTCCTGCTGACCGGCGATGGGCTGTTCGTCGACAGCGTGGCCCGGCCCGACCTCGAAGCCGGCGCCGACGGCGCACCGGAAGCCGCAGCCCAACTGTATCAGTCGCTACAACAGCGGGTTCTCACGCTACCCGACGAGACGCTCATCGCGCCGGGACACCACGGGACCCATGCCGAACCGGCTGCCGACGGCAGTTACACGGCCCCCCTACGCGATGTCGTCGAGCGACTGGACATCCTGTCGCTGCCCGAAGAGGAGTTCGTCGAGGCCGTCCTCGCCGACATGCCGCCGCGGCCCGCGAACCACACCCAGCTCATCGCGACGAACCTCGGCCAGCGCGACATCCCACGACAGCGCGCCCTGCAACTCGAACGCGGGCCGAACAACTGTGCGGCGACGGCCGACTGAACGACGAACCGTTTCTGTGCGGTGACGGGCCCCTCCTTGGAGCGGAAAAGCGTTTAATGCGATTCCGAGGAGTGTTCTTCTATGGAAAGTTCTAGCATACCGCTCGTCGAGGACCGTCCAGTCGTCGCGTTCTTCCTCGGTGCGTATCTCTATACGTGGGTGGTTTCGGCGCCGGCCGTGTTCATGGAGCCGAGTTGGTCGGCCGCGATTCTCGTCTACGTGGGGAGTTTCGGCCCGCCGATTAGCGCCGCGGTCATCACGTGGCTTCGCGGCGACGACGTTCGGGCGTGGGCGCGACAGATTACTCGCTGGCGGGTCGGCTGGAAGTGGTGGGCCGTCGCCGCCGGTCTCCCGATTGCAGCGGCTGTGGGTATCACGCTCGTGCTCGTCGTCGTTCGCGGCCCCGTCGACCTCGGGCAGGCGTTTCCCTCGCCGATTCTGTTCGCCGTCATCTTCCTGTTCGCGCTGCTGTTGAGCGGCGGTCTCAACGAAGAACCCGGCTGGCGTGGGTTCGCCCAGCCACACCTCAACGAGCGCTACGGGGCGGTGCCGGCGAGCCTGCTCATCGGCGTCGTCTGGGCCGGCTGGCACGCCCCCTACTTCGTCATCCCCGTGACGCCGCACTCCAGTTTCCCGCTCGTCAACACGCTCGGCTGGGTCGGCGGGATTCTCACGCTGTCGATTCTGCTCGGGTGGCTGTACAACAACACCGGCAGCGTTCTGCTCGTGATGGTGCTACACGCGATGGCGAACACCGCCGACGTAGTCATTCCGCTGGCGGCGGACCAAATCGTCATCGACGGCATCATCGACGAAAGCGCCGTCGGCGTCGTCACGGTCGTCCACCTCGCGGTGTACGTCTTCATCGTCTTCGCCGTCATCGCCGTCTACGGCCGGGAACGACTTACCGACGGCGAGATGCCGGACGCGACGGATGCCGGTGCCCGGCCCTGATGTCACGAGGCTGTTTCACGTCGAGTAGTCGATAGCTTCGATGGTCGCCCGCCAGTAGGGGAGGTCACCGTCAGGGAGGGTCCAGGCCACCTCCGCCTCGGTCGGCACTCGCATGCCGTCGCGACGCTCGTAGGCGCGGAAGTGCCCACTCCACGAGGTGTAGTCGTCATCTTCTTGTCGGTAGCGTTCGGCAGTGACGCGCTCGATTTCGTCGTCGGCATCGAAGTGGAACACGACCGAGGCCGTCACGTCGCCGTCTTCGAGGGTTGCACGCGCCGAGTCGTCGTCGATGGCCTCCCAGGTGACGCCCGCCTCGGGCAACAATGCGGTCGGCACCCAGACCGCCTCGACGAGATACCGGAGGAGTTCGCCTTCGTTCATTTCGGGGGTGGGCCCGGCGCTCGCCACGGGGATGGCGCCGAACAGCCGCGCTTTCAGGATGCCGTCGCCCGCTCGATACAGGTCGACGACGCGGGCGGGAACGAGTGGGGCGATATCGATACGTGCGTCCCAGACGAATCCCGGTGGCCGGACGGTGACGTGCTGGGTTGCTTCCAGCGGGCGCCAGTCGGCGTCGGCCCCGCCAAGGCGGAACGTCCCCTGCTGTCGCAATCGCGCCGTTCGGACGTGGGGCTGTCCCGGTTCGAGGACGCGCTCGAAGTACCGGCGGACTGGCGCCGGCAACGACTCGATGTCGTCCGGGTTGAATCGAGGGGGCGTCGGCCGCTCGGAGTCGGCCGCCGCATACAGGGCGTCGACGTGGTCGTGGATTTCGCTGACAAACCGGCGGCGGGCGACCGCGATGGCGGCGATGACGACTCCGAGCGCTGCCGCGAGCAGCGGCCAGCGGCGTCGGGAGGGAGATGGCTCCGAACTTGACATACTCATCGTACCGTGGGAATCAGGATAAATCAACTCGAGGGGGCTCGTCGCGTGGCCCGTCGCTTCGCCGCCCGGGTCAGTCGGGTCGTTTCACCACGAGAACCGGAACGTCGACCGTCCGAAGCACGGCCGAGGCGACGCTACCGAGGAGCTGACGCGTGAGGTTCGACCGGCCGTGTGACCCCATCACCACGAGGTCGATTCCGTTCTCCTCGAGGTATGCTTCGATGCCGGCGGCCGCTCCATCCATCGAAGTCGTCCGTTCGACGGCGGTCTCGACCGTCAGCGACGGGACGGATTCCGTGATGTCCGTCGCGACGCGCTCGACTGCGTCCTGGCCTCTCGCTTCGAGTCGTTCGATGAACGCCCGGTCGAGTCCGCCGGCGTCGAAGACGCCGCCTGCAGCTTGCAGGTCGACGACGTTCAACACGTGGAGCGTCGAACCACAGCGTTCGGCGACACCGATACCGTGCGGGACCGCCACCTCGGCGTTGTCGCTGCCGTCCGTCGGGATGAGAACGTCCGAATAGTCGGTGTTCAGTTCATTCACGTCGCCATCCGGAACGACGAGCACAGGCGTGTCGCCCCGATGGAGGACCTGTTCGGTAACGCCGCCCAACAGACGCCGACCGAGCCCCGTCCGTCCCTGTCTCCCGACGACGAGTAAATCGGCGTCAGTCGACTCTGCGTGGTCACAGATTTGGGCGGCGGGCTTGCCTTCGAGCAGTTCCGTCCGGACGGTGTGGCCGCCCTCCGCTGCGATGTCCTCGATTTCTGCGAGGGCTTCCTCGCCGCGTTCTCGCAGTTGGCGCTTCTCGTCGGCCGTCTCCGTAAGTCGGAGCGTTTTCCGCTCGACGACAGAGACCACATCCACCTCCGCATCGAAGGCCTTCGCGAGTGCGAGCCCCCGTCTCGCCGCTCGACGGGCTTCTTCACTCCCATCGACGGCGATTACGATTCGGTCGTACATCTCTGGTGGGACGTTGGCGGGGCACTCCCTTCACCGTTTGCCGATACGAACGCCGAAACGGGACGCGTACGGAGTTCTATATCCCTCCCGATACGAGTGGGGAGTATGACTACCGCCGACCCGTTGGACATCGCCTATCGGTCGCACGAACGGGTGCAGGAGCTGATCGACCGGATTCGGGTCTGTATGGAGGACGTCAGCCTGTCCTTCAAGCGCTGGGAGGAGCCGTACGTCACCGGCCCGGGGCTGTATTTCGCCGTCGTCTCCGGGCCCACCGTCAGAAATCACGCGGACCCGATGGGGAACAATCGCTGGCCCGACGTCGACAGTCGTGATATCCTCGACGACGTGGATGGGTTCTACGAGGCGACGACCGAGGTCGCTCGCACTCGAGACGGTGCGGTGGTCGTGAGCGTCGACGGTGTCGTACAGGAACAGCTGGTCCGGTTCCGAAGCTACTCTCCTGAGTCGGAACGTTCTCGGGAGGACTCAAGTCCGTACGCCGACTGGATGGGGTCTCGGCACATGAGCGCACTCGATACATCCGCTCGGCCGGACGTGGTCACGACGATGACGCTGAGCGAAGAGACCGGTCGTGTGACCGTCTTCGAGGAGGGCGAGTACAGTACGACACCGCGCGAGCAACTGTCACGAACGTGGGTCGACTGAGTACGTGGCGCTCGCACCTGTTCGCGTGGAACGCAGACCGCAGCACTCCCATCGACCACATACCGTTTCCTGAGGGGGTTCTGGAGAAGATACTTATGCACCTGTTCTGACCCCGATGTATGCGCTCGAATTGGTCTCGGCGTGCCCTCCTCGGCGGCGTTGGCTCGATGACTGTTGTGGGTCTTTCCGGGTGTAGCGGTCCCTTCGCGAGTAGCCGGGGGGCAACTGATGTTATCGTACACAACGATGGCGACGTGTCACGGACCGTCGATTTGACCGTCACACAACGGGACAGCGAGGCTTCCCCAATCGACACCCGCCTCGAACTCAGCCCGAACGAACAGACGGTAATCAACAACAACGTAATAATGGGGGGTGACTACGACGTGGAGGTCTCCTTTACCGATTCGACTCGAGACTCACCGTACTCGGAGACACAAGCGTGGGACGACGCTGGCCAGCCACTTCACGTCATGCTGAACAATCAGATTGTATTCGCAGTCCAGATAGGCTGAGAAACGTTCTGCATCTCATGTGTTTGCTAACTCCCGATAGCGTCTGCTTCTTCGCCAATGTGGGACTCCCCCGAGTGGGGTGAAAAATTCTTAATACGGCTGCCGTTCCCGCCCTACTAGATGTCCCTGTCGAGAGATGCTCTCCTGTTCAGTATCGTGTTGATGCTTTGGGCCGTTCGAATCGAGGCGAGAGGGTACGGTACGTCCGGAACGATTGTTCTCGCCTCGCTCGGAATTGGGGTACTCGGACTTGCTGGAAGTCTCTTTTCGGCCGTGACTTCCGTAGGGCAGCGTCCCGATTCCGACGCCTCCGAATGATTCGGATTTTCCGCGCGTAACTGTGGTTACCGCCGTAATCCACGCTTAGATTTATATCGGGGGTTGGAGAAACAAGCACAGATGAGGCTGCACAGAGACAACGACCACGGTGAGGCTGGAAACCGCCGAATCGAGGCGACGGGCGACCGTTCTCACCGACACTCACACCGGAGTGTACCGACGGCATTGGGTGGGTCACGGGAGTAGTGAATCGGGATGAATCCATGGATTGACGACGAGACAGACGAGTGGAACCGCTGTAATCGGGCGACGCCGAGGCGTCTCTTGGGACTCAGCTACGCGGGTGGTGTGGTCGTTCTGCTGGCGCTGGCCGGGGTTCTGATATTCGGTGCAACCCCGGCCGTCGGTGGGGGCACGACGAGCGATACGATGGCTGACGGCGACGTGGCGCCGACAATGATGGCCGTTACCAGCAGCCATCCTGTCGCCAGCTGTACTGTTTCGGACACGAGCGTCCAAGTAGGTGAGTCGGTGACTATCGACGCCTCGGCGTCCGAAAACGCCTTTGGCTACCAGTACGACAGGTATGGCGATGGCTCGTTCGGCGAGTATACGTATGAGTCTTCGAGAACGGTCGCGTACTCCGAAGCAGGGACCTACGAACCGCAAGTGAAAGTCTGGTCATCTGATGCTGAATCCAGTGACGTCGCATCCTGTGGCAGTATCACGGTGACCGAAGCAACGCCGACTCCGATGCCTACGGTGACGCCGACACCGACATCGACTCCGATGCCCACAGTGACGCCGACACCGACCCCGATGCCTACGGTGACGCCGACACCGACGCCGACCCCGATGCCCACAGTGACGCCGACACCGACGGCAACTCCGATGCCCACGGTGACGCCCACTCCCACGTCGGCGGCGGTTGCCAGCTGTACGGTCTCGGAGACGAGTGTCCAGGTTGGGGAGTCAGTGACGATTGACGCCTCGAACTCCGAGAACGCCGACGAATTCCAGTACGACCGGTACGGGGACGGCTCCTTCGGCCAGTACACTACTCAGCCTTCCAGAGTGGTCGCCTACTCCGAAGCGGGGACCTACGAGCCGCGGGTGAAGGTCTGGTCCTACAGCGGTGGCGAATCCAGTGACACCGCGTCCTGTGGCACGCTCTCCGTGACCGAAGCGACGCCGACACCAACGCCGACGCTCACCCCGACACCAACAGCCACTCCGACGACGCCAATGTCGACTCTCACACCGACACCGACGACTTCTCCGACCTCGACCGTCACGCCGACTCCAACCGAATCGGGGACGGCAAGCTCGTCGACTGGGACCCTGACTCCGACTCCGACGTCGACGACCGAAACGGCCACGGACAGTGGAGCGTGGTTCCGGTACAGCCCGAACGACCCCAGCGAGAACGACTCAGTCAAACTCACCGCCGAACCGGCAGTAACAGAAGACGCCGTCGAAGCATACAGCTGGGACATCGACGGTGATGGGTCCGCCGACCGACACGGACGAGTCTTGGAACTGCCCGTGAAGACGAGCGAGGAAACGGCGGTTACGCTCACCATCGAGAGAGCCAACGGAAGCACGGCGCGTGTCACGAGAGTCGTCCCAATCACGGCGAGTCTCGCTGGCCAAACGGTGACTCCCCGAGAGCCAACGGCTGGCATCGGTGGCGGCATCCCGACCGCGGCGCTTTTCGGCCTCGTGGCCATCGCCCTCGCGGTAGTGGTTGCCGCCTGGTCACGGAAGGATTAGTTCGCGCCCTCGATTCTGGGGTTCTCGAGTAGGAAGGGGTCGTGGTATGGGGGCTGATACGCTTCTGACACGTCGTCAACGCCTTTTGCCGTCTCCGACGGTGTCTCAGCGGTTGAGAACCACCCAAAGCGCTATCGGGGATGTCGCCGATTACCTCTGTATGGCCCTCCATGCCATCGACGACGTTAGCGACGCGATAGATGTCACACGGGAGTTCCTGTTCCCGTTCGAGTTACGGCGGTGGCTCAAACTCGCCCTCGTCGCCTTTTTCATCGGCGGGTCGACGAGTGCGCCGACGGGGAACTTCAACACCGGCGGGACGCCGAGCGACACGCCGGGGCAACAGCCGGGGCAACTCCCCGACGGCATCCCCTCGACGCTTCCGGACGACTTCCTTCTGATTGTCGGCCTGGTCGTGGCCGCCGTTCTCGTCATCGGCCTCACGTTCGCGATAATCGGGTCGATAATGGAGTTCGTCTTCATCGAATCGCTCCGCAGCGGCAGGGTGTCGATTCGGCGCTACTGGAATCGACGGTGGAGGCAGGGAATTCGCCTGTTCGGGTTCCGTCTGCTTATTGGCCTCCCCTTCCTGTTGCTCGTGGTCGGCTGGCTGGCGCTTCTGTTGGTGCCGCTGCTCACCGGTAACGCTGCCCCGGGTATCGCCGCCTTCGTCATCGGGATTCCGCTCATCTTCCTCGCGGCACTCGTCTACGGGGTCATTGACGGCTTCACGACCGCGTTCGTCGTTCCGCTCATGATTCAAAACGACAGCGGCGTCCTCGCCGCCTGGGGTCGACTCTGGTCGTCCGTGAAAGCCGAATGGAAACAGTATCTCGCCTACGCGCTCGTCGCCTTCGGTCTGGGTATCGTCGCCGCCTTCCTGCTGTCGATTGTGGTCGGTATCGGCGCAGTCATCGTGGCGATTCCGTTTGCCATCCTCGGCGGCATCACGTACCTGGCGCTGTCGTTCTCGACGGCCGGCCTCGTCATCATCGGGGTGCTCGCGGCCGTGTTCGTCGTGGCGCTCATCGTCCTCGCGGCGCTCGCTCAAGTTCCGGTGCTCGCGTACCTGCGGTACTACGCCCTGCTCGTGTTGGGCGATATCGAACCCGACTTCGATCTGATTCCCGACCGCCGTCCCGTCGCCGACGAGTAGACCCCGGGCCCTACGTTTTTGAGGTCCGGCGGTCCAGACTCACCAATGTCCTCCAGAACTGCCGCTGAAACGGGGTTCGATGCGGTCGACACTCGGAAAGTGGGGGCGTTCCTCGCGCTCGCTTTCGGCATTTCCTGGACGAGTGCGGCCGCTCTCTACGTTGCCGGTGTCGAACTGCAAACCATTGCCGGGACCGTCCTCGTCGTCGCCCTGTTCATGTGGACGCCTGCAATCGCCGCGATACTCGTTCAGTACCGCGCCGGCGGGTCGATTCGTGACGGCTGTGGTCTGCGTCTCGGCCGACCTCGGTGGCTGGCCGTTGGCTGGCTCGCCCCCCTCGCTCTCGTCGCCGCGACCATCGGCGTGGGCGCGCTGCTGCCCGGCGTGTCGATTACGACTGACTACGCGGCATTTCTCCTCGACCTCGGCCTTCCACAGGCGCAAGTCGAGGAAGCCATCGCCCAACTCGAGGCGTTCCCGGGGCCGCCCGCACTGTTGTTCGCCGTCCAGGGACTCGGTGCCGGGCTGACGATTAACGCTCTCGCCGCGCTGGGTGAGGAACTCGGATGGCGCGGTCTGTTGCTCGAAGAACTGTCGCCGCTCGGGTTCTGGAAGGTCTCGGGGCTAACCGGCGCCGTTTGGGGGCTCTGGCACGCACCAATCATCCTGCAGGGCCACAACTTTCCCGAGGCACCGATTGTCGGCGTCTTCGTGATGACCGCCGCGACAGTGGCTGTCTCGCCGGTGTACACCTACCTCACGGTTCGGGCGGAGTCGGTGCTGGCCGCGGCGTTCTTCCACGGGTCGTTCAACGGGCTCGGGGCGCTTTCGGTGGTGTATCTCGCCGGCGCTGGGAATCTCGTGACGGCCCCGGTGGGAATCGCCGGCATCGGCGCCGCCCTGCTCGCCACGGGCGCGTGCGTCGCTCACGACCGCGTCATCGCCGCTGAGGCGGTCACAGGTGGGGAGCCGTTGCGGCCGTTTTTGTGATTTTCACGAACACGAAAGCGGGCGAAACGGGGCGGTTTTGTATCGCGAGTACAATCTCTATTCGATGAGCAGTATCCGCCCGAACGAGTTGGCCGACCGCCTCGACTCCGACACGGATTCCGACCCGTTCCTCCTCGACATCCGCCCGGAACGCTCGTTCCAGTCCGGCGCCATCGAAAACAGCCACAACGTCGCCGTCTACGACGACCTCCGCGGGGGCGACGACGCCACGCTCCGGCGGCACCTCCACGACATCCCGAGCGACCGCGATGTGGTGGTCATCTGTAAGATGGGCGTCGTCGCGAAACGCGCCACCAGCCTGCTCAACGAGGAAGGATACGATGCGGTGACGTTGCGCGGTGGGATGAGCGGCTGGCGGGGCTACCAGAACGGGTCGGTGAGCTACAAACTCCGGTCGTTGCTCTGGCGGCTCACCTAACCACCGCATTCTGTGCGGGCTGTTCAGCTGTCGGTGTCCACTCGGCCGTTCTCGAACAGCAGTCCGGTGGCCATCAGCCGCCGAACGATGGTGACGAGGCCGTTGTCGAATCCGGTCCCGAACACGCCCTGTTCGTGCGCTCGCCGCTCCGCTTCGGTTTCGGTGAACGAACTCACCAGAATCGCTTCTCGGTCGACCATCAACAGCCGACTGATTTCGGTGTCGTCGTCCGGTAGTGGGGACTGACTCAACCACTCCAGTTCCGACACGAACACCTCGACTTCGGGGAGCGACCCTTGAATCTCGGTGTGGAGCGCCTCGTCGATGGTGCCGACGATGACGTCGACGCCCCGCCTTTGGGCCGCCCGCAACTGCTCGGTCAGGTGGTCGGTGAAAATACTCTCGTGGCCGACGACGAGAATCACTTCCTCTTCGGCCTGCTCGATTAATTGCTCCGTCCGACTCGTGATGCCTTGGTCGTCGGAGAGCATCCACACCTCGTGGGTGACGTCCGTCGATTCTGTGTCCTCGACCGGTTCGAGGCCCCGCAGCGTGTCACGGAGCGATTCGGTGCGCTCGGTGTACTCCGCCTGAAGGGTGTTGATGGCCTCGTCTATCGAGACGGCTCGAAACACCTGTGGATTGGAGTGTTGGGTCTCGACCAGCCCCTTCTCTTCGAGGACCCGAATCGCGTCGTAGACGCGCGTCCGGGGAACTTCGGAGGTCTCGCTGATGTCTTTCGCCGTGCCACTCTGCCGGCGCGTGAGTGCCACGAACGACTTGGCCTCGTACTCCTTGAGCCCAAGTTCCTGGAGCAATCCAATCGCGTGTTCTTGTTTTGACGTATGATCCATTGGTCCCAACCTCAACCGCTAGCGGTTCGTTCATGTCCTAGGTGTTTAGTACGTCGTTTCGTACTCACGAACTGTCACTCGGGTAGTCACGATATTCGTCGATAGCACGGGTTCGAGGCATCGAACGACTGCCTCTGTGAGTGGATTAACCCAGTTAATCACAGTACATCTATGTGGGATTGGCACGCAGGATAATATGGCGTGTGGCCGCAGACTGGTCCCAACCTCTCTGTCACTACACGCCGGAACCACCCTACTCGGTGGTTTTTGAGAACTGTTCCAGACATACCCTCGAATCACCGTCGTTCGAGGTGGAGCCTCCGACCTCAAGGAGCGAGCGTAGCGAGCGAGTAGGTCGGAGAGGAAACCGACATGGTACTACACCAACCACGCTCGATGACTGGCCGACTCCCCCACCAAATCGTTGGTAGTATAAAGGCATGGCACTACATCTGAAACACGGATGGAGGTACGTCGCACCGTCCCCGTCAAACTTGACGTGGCCGACAGCGACGCCGACCTCCTCCACGAAACCATCACCGAGTTCCTGTGGGCCGCCAACTACGTCGTCGACCACGCATGGCAAGGCGAGTACAAGACTACGAGCAAAGCCGAACTTCAGCGCGAAACCTACGACGACGTGCGGGCCGAAACGAGACTCCAAGCGAATCTCGTCCAGAACGCCCGCAACAAGGCCGCCGACGCCGTCCAGAGCGTCGTCGCTCGGTGGAAGCACGGTGACTACGCGGGGAAACCGAACTTCACCGCCCCGACGCTCGTCTATGACAAGCGATGTGCGACGTTCAACGACGACCACGCAACGCTCTCAACCGTCGAAGGACGCATCACTGCCGAGTACGTTCTTCCCGACGAGGGCCGCGAGACGCCCCACTCGGAGTACCTATTCAACGACGACTACGAAGTGACGGGCGCAGAACTCCACTACCGAGATGGTGAGTTCTACCTTCACGTCCGAACAAAGGCGGACGTGGAGTTCGAGACTGCCGACGACGGCAACGACGGGCACAGCACAGTCCTCGGCGTTGACCTTGGCATCGAAAACGTCGCTGTCACCTCAACCGGCGAGTTCTGGAACGGGTCGGAGGTGAACCACTGGCACCGCGAGTTTGAGAAGCGGCGCGGGTCGCTCCAACAGCGTGGAACGCGAGCCGCTCACGAAACTATGAAATCGGTCGGACGCACGGAGACAGGCCGCTACGACCACTTCTTACACACTGTCTCGAAGGAACTCGTCGCGGAAGCCGTCGAACACGACTGTGACGTAATCGCGTTTGAGAACCTGACGGGGATTCGTGAGCGGATGCCTCGTGCCAAGAAGTTCCACGCATGGGCGTTCCGTCGACTGTACGACTACGTCGAGTATAAGGCCGAAGTAGAGGGTATCTCGGTCGAGCAGGTGAGTCCCGCGTACACGAGCCAGCGGTGTTCTAAGTGTGGGTTCACTCACGAGAACAACCGCCCGGCATCGGACGGACAGGACGTATTCGAGTGTCTGAAGTGCGGGTACTCACCGCACGCGGACTACAACGCGGCGAAGAACATCGGTCTGAAGCATCTCCGCTCGGCGCAAACGTCGTCGGGCGGAGGCGCACCCGTAAATGTGCGCTTGAATCGCGGGACGTTGAACGTGAACGGCGATTATGAGCCTGCCAGCAGTGGCCAGAACGGGAGTCCACGCGAAAGCCCCACCCTCAACGAAGCGAACGGCGAAGCCGTGAGCGAGTAGGGTGGGGTAGTTTACTCGTCGTGGTGAACAGTGGTGTCATCCGCTTCGGACGCCAACGCCGAGTCCTGAAGCACGTTCGCCATCCCACGTCTGATTCGCTGTGAAACCGCGGTATCGGAGATGTCCAACTCGTCCGCGAGTTCGACGAGTGTCGTCCGCCGGGGCACCTCGAAATACCCCGCGGCTACCGCACGAGCGAGCGCATCCCGCTGGTCGGCCGTGAGCTGTCCGTTCGAGCGTCGGTCGGTCGTTCCCTGGTGGTTCAGACGTCGGACGGTAATCGGATGTCTCTCGTCGTCGTAGCGCCTGTAAAACCGAGAGGAAGCATCCGTGTTGGGGAACCGAACCTCGAACGTCCAGGTGTCGGTCGTGGCGGTCGCCGAACGTATGGTGCCGTCCGTCTCTCGAATACACTTCAGTAACTCCGGAATGATGGTGTCGAAACGCAGCCGCAACACTGTCTCGGTGTCGCTCGTGGCCGTGACGCCGTCGATAGCCGGCCGCTCTCTGAGTGAGCGCGTCACACTCGAAACATCGTCGCCAGTCACTACGAGCGAGTGGAGCCGGCCATCGAACCCGAAGGCGGTTCGTTCGAATTCGAGTTCGGTCCCCTCCGGAAGTGGTCGGTTCTCGAGAAGCCCCAGCACGCTGGCGGGTGCGGTGATTTCCACTAACACTGCTTCAGTAGCTCCTCGACGATGTCGGTGGCGTGGTACCGAATCGTTTCGCGCTGCGGGTCGTATTCGATGACGCCCGCCTCCTGCAACAGCGGCAGATGCGTGTGGTGAAGTCGAATCTCGAGTTGCTCACGCGCCGTTTCCGGGTCGACCGAGAGTGACGTGTCCGTCAGGAGTGCGTCGACGAGTTGGTCAACCGTCGTGTGTCCGTCTTCGCCAACGACGTGTCGGAGGGCCCTTCGTCGCTGCTTGTTGGCTAATAACTCGAAGGCTGTATCGGTCGACAGCTGTTGTGAAGGTGCGGTCATGTTTTGTCTCACCATGTCCCGACGGGGTATCCATTCGCTTGAACGTGGTGTGGATAAAGTCACGGTCTATGCAGAAACCTCTGCTGTTAACCCGGATTATCAAACAGAGATGCGATACTTTCAACAAATGAATATGCGGGGCTGTTGCTTCGACAACGGGTTTGACCGAGTACGGCTCGAAGTACGTTCATAGCTAGCAATTAACTAAGCCGAAACGAGGACGACCACTGGAGACGATGAAACTCGCCCTCATTGGCTTCGGGAACGCGGGGTCGAAGATTACGGACAAACTCCTCGAATTCGAACGCGAAACCGGTCGGACGCTGACTAGCGCCGCGCTCGCCGTCAACTCCGCACGAGTCGACCTCGAACGGCTCGAGTACGTCCCCGAGGAGAATCGAGTTCTCATCGGGCAAACCGACCACCGGTCGAAGGGTCACGGCGCGGGTGGCGACCCCGACCTCGGCGCCGAAATCGCCGAACAAGACGCCCACGAAATCGAGCGTGCACTCGACCGAGTCCCAATTTACGCAATCGATGCCTTCCTCATCGTTGCCGGCCTCGGCGGCGGCACGGGCAGCGGCGGCGCGCCGGTGTTGGCCGAGACGCTCCGAGAGACGTACAACGAACCGGTGTACGGGCTGGGTGTCCTTCCGAGCACCGAGGAGGGTGGCCGACCGGCGCTGAACGCCGCCCGGTCGTTGCAGTCGTTTGCGGACGCCACCGAGAACCTCATCCTCTTCGATAACGACGCTTGGCGGCAGAGCGGTGACACCGTCGAGGCAGGGTACGAATCGACGAACGAGGAACTCGCCAAACGCGTGGCGACGCTCCTTTCGGCCGGCGAAATCGACGGCTCACAGGTGTCGGAAAACGCGATGGACTCCAGCGACATCCGCCGAACCCTCGCGACCGGCGGCCTCAGCGTCATCGGTTACGCCGAGGCCGACCGCCGCAGCGCCGACCGGACGGGGCTGCTCGACCGGCTCCGCGGCACCGCGCCGGCCGACACCGACGGCGCCGACTCGGCGACGAAAATCAGCAGTCTCGTCCAGAAAAGCGTTCAGTCCCGGCTGACCTGCCCATCGACTGTCTCGTCGGCCGAGCGGTCGCTCATCGTCGTCTCCGGGCCCTCGGAGGTGTTGTCCCGAAAGGGAGTCGAAAGCGGTCGGCGCTGGCTCGAAGGCGAAACCGACAGCAACGAAGTGCTCGCCGGTGACGACCCACGGAGGGCTCGCGACGTGATTTCCGTGGCGGTGTTGCTGTCGAACGTGACCGACATCCAGCGCGTCAAGGAACTCCAACAGCAGGCCGTCGATGCCAAAGAACGAATCACTGCCGCCGAACAGCGGCGCGACCAGGAGATACAGGACCTCATCACCGACGACGAGGACGAACTCGACCCGGTCTGACATCCTCCCCGTCGTGAACGACGGGACTCTCTCGCTGTAGAAAGGTAGTCGGCCGAGGATGTTCGGTTTCGTTCTCGGTTGGGTACTCGAGTCAACACGGTGGCGGGACGTTCGGCGTCCGAGCGGGACGCGCGGGTACTCAGGGAACGAAGTACGTCGGCGTCCGCGGATTCGCTGCGGCGCAACGGGTGATTCACCCGGTTACTCAGTACACCGTCTCACTGAGAAATTCGGGGCTACTATCCTCTCGGCAGCCGTATTCTAGTGTGAACGGAATGACTGAGCCCATCCCCAGTTCTGCGACGGCGGAGCTGACAGCTGCTGGTGCAGACACCGACGCGATACTCGAACGAATCGTGGGGTGTCTCAAGGACATCAGCCTCGGGTTCGAGCGATGGGACGACCCCCGCGCCCGTGGCCCCGGGCTCTATTTTGTCGTCGAACGTAACTCCAAGACCGAATTCGCGGCTCCAATGGGAGCGAACCGCTGGCCGGTCGAGGACTGTGCGAGTGTCTTTGCCGAGACCGACGTGTTTCTCGAGACCGCACGAGAGGTCGCGCTGTCCCGCGATGGCGCAGTCGTCGTTCACGACGATGGCACGATCGAGGAGACGATGGTTCGAGTCAAGCAACTCTCTGCGGCTGAAGGCCGACGAAACGACGACCTTCCATTTGCAGGTTGGATGGGTGCCCGTCACATGAGTGCGCTGGAAACTTCAACACGCGAGGAAGTACTCGCGGCGATTACGCTCAGCGAAGAGGACGGCCGGGTAACGGTTTTCACGAACGGTACGTTCGACGACTGCAAAGCGGCTTCGTTGACGATTGATTAACCAATCGGCGTACGTTGATTGACCTACAGGAGTGAATACACTCATGGTCGTTGAGTCGGGTCTGTTACTGACCTTCCTCGCCGGGTTGACGCTCGTCTTGGCCGTTGCGCATACGCTTGGGATGGTGGCTGACCGACTCGGGTTCGCACCGGTCGTCGGCGAACTCCTCACCGGGTTGGTGCTCGGCCCCTCGGTTCTCGGGTTCGTCGCGCCGAACGTCACGGCGCTGGTCGTCCCGGTACCCGATCGGTTGGCCGCCCTCGCGTCGCTCGGACTCATCTTCCTTCTCGTCTTGGCTGGAACGGAAGTCGACGTTCAGACGGTCCGTCGCTACGTTCGACCGACCATCGCGCTCGCTACCGGGGCCTCCGTCGTCCCGTTCCTTCTGGGATTCGCCTTAGGGTGGGTTCTCCCTGCGAGGTTCCTCGTCGCCCCCGAGCAGCGACTGCCGTTTGCGCTGTTCTTGGCGACGGCGCTGAGCATCTCGGCGGTCCCCGTCGCCGTCCGTGTGCTTATCGATCTCGATGCGATGGACCGCACAGTAGGGCAGCTCACCCTTACCGTCGCTGTCGTTATCGATGCGGCGGGATGGATCATGCTCACGATAGTCTCTGATATCGCTCGTGTGGGCCAAATAAACCCGTTCGGGGTCAGTCGAACACTCGCCGTCCTCGCTGTGTTCGTCGGCGTCGCTGTTGTTCTCGGGCCACGAATCGTCGATGCGCTGTTCGATGTGACCGCATACGTTCGCTCGCCGGTGTTGACCGGATTCTCGATCGTCATTGTCGTCGGGCTTGCGATGGCCGGTGGCTCGCTCGCACTCGGATTGGAGGCCGTTCTCGGCGCGTTCCTCGCAGGCATTCTCGTGAGAACTCGACTAGACGCAGAGACCGAACGAGTATTTCAGATGGTGACGCTCGGACTGTTCGCGCCCATCTTCTTTGCAACGGCCGGGTTACAAGTCGATTTGAGTGGCCTGTTTACGCTCGATACGCTACTGGTCGCAGGCGTCACACTCGCTGTGGCCGTGCTCGGAAAGGCACTTGGCGTGGTATTCGGATCGATGTTCACCGACCTCTCCCGAGCCGAAACGGTCTGTCTCGCCATCGGGCTCAACGCTCGCGGTGCGATGGAACTCGTCGTTGCGGCCCTCGGGTTGGCAATCGGAATCCTCACGCCGACTATCTACGCTGTTATCGTGTTCGTCGCTATCGTTACGTCCGTGATGACGCCGCCACTGCTCAGGCGCGCACTCGCGCTTCTTCCGGTCGACGTACCTCCGACCGCGGAGAGATTCGTTCAATGACTGGCGGCGACGCCGAGGAGTACTCCGAGGTACACCAGCGGAATCGAAAATATCGCCACCGGTTGCAACAGTCGTGTCCAGCTCAGTCGTCGGTCCCTTCGTAGGCATCGAACCAGCCAGTGATTGTCTGCTTGAGCGCCCCGGTCGTGCTCCCGAGATTCAGCATCTGGTAGCCGTTTGCCGCTTTTTCATTGACATCGTCCATCCCGAACCCGAGGCCTGCAACGGGAACGCCCGCATCGACGGCCTTCGATCGAACCGTCTCGACGGCGTCCTGCACATCCGGATGGTCGATTTCACCGGGATGGCCGAGCGACACCGAGAGGTCGAGCGGGCCGATGAAGACGAAGCCCAGTTCCGGGACGGCCAGGATTTCGTCGAGGTTCTCGACGGACGCCTTGGTCTCGATGGTCACACCGACGAGGGTTTCTCTGTCTTCGGTCGCGACGTACTCCTCAGCGAGCCCCCAGCGGCGAGCGCGTGGCGACGCCAGGCCTCGATGACCGGGGCCATCGTCGTACCGGAATCGAGCGGACCGAACCGCCTCGCGGACTTCGTCGGCGGTTTCCACTCGGGGGAGGAACACGTTCCGTACGCCGAGGTCCAGTGTTTTCCGGACGAGTGTGGGCTCCGTATCGGGAATCCGGACGAGTAACTCCACGTCCGTCCGTTCGGCTGCGCGGAGCAGGTCTTCCATCCGACTCCCATTCCACGGGTCCGGTCCACCGTGTTCGAAATCCAACCAGACGAAGTCGACGCCGAGTTCACCGTAGAACTCCACGAGCGTCGGACTGTACGTGTTATCGAGTATTCCGAGTGCGATATCTCCGTCATCCAGAGTCGCGGCGAGGTCGTTGGTGGGTTGTGAAGCGTTCATGAGCTAGTAGTGGCGGTCGGCTCTAGTGAAATTCTCACGAACTGAGGCCGGACTGGGGAATACAGGGAATACGTCTGGCAAGTCGTCAAAAGTGGCGTCTCGGTCGTCAATATTTACTCGCCCTGTTCGACTTCGAAGATCTCGTCCGCGGTGAGACCGTGGGCTTCTTTGTGGACCTTCTCACCGGCTTCTTTGCTGGGGCCTTCAAAGAGGCAAAAGACGGCCCCCTCGTCTTCGTCCACCCAGTAATTCAGGTATTTCACACCGTGTTTCTCCTGGGTCTCGAGATCCTTCTTGTGTGCTTCTACGACATCCTCAACGCTTGCATCGACATCTCTGTGGACGTCCATATACAGTGGCATGGTACATATCGTCGGTGGCGATACCCACGGTTAGTTATTTAGCGCCATTTTCCGGTACGACGCACTTATTTAAGAGACAGCAGGTGGTCGGACGCTCGCGGAATAGGCACGGCCAATTTCACGGTTTGGACTAGCCTGAAGTACTGTTTTGATAATATGGGTGAAATTCAGGTGCGTTTTCTTCGTCCACCACGATACGGTAGTATGGAGTACGAGATCGGACCGGAAGAAGCCACGAGTACGGCCGTGGTCCGTGCGGTGAGCGCCGTCGAGGGTCGTGACCCGCGGTCGCTCCGGCCGCTGGCGGACGTTCTCGAACCCACTGCGTTGGATTCGCTGTTCGGCTCGCAGGGTGACGGCCGCTCACGAGTGGGCGGCCGTCTGACGTTCGTCTACAGCCGGTGCTGGGTTACGGTCGACAACGGCGAGTACCTCACGCTCGAACAACTCGAATCCGATATCCGCAACGAGCGTTCGAACGGGGCTGACGGCGACCTCGGGTGACGGGCCAGCGGGCGGCATCCGAGGGCCTACGAGGCGGGGTCGCGCTCGGTCAACAGCCCCTGTGACATGAGCCGGCGGGCGATAACGATGAGGCCGTTTCCGAATCCCTCTCCGAAGATCGCTTGTTCCTCTTTCGTCACGGGCATAATCGAACTCACGAGAATCGTCGAGCGGTCGATTAGCAACAACCGACCGATGGCGGTTTCGTCTTCGGTGGCGTCCACACCGTGTAACCACTCCAGCCCCGAGATAAACGTCGTAGCGTCAGGGATGGCGGCTTGAATCTGTTCCTGTAGCGGTTCAGTCAACGCGCCGATGAGTAACTCGGCGCCGCTTTCGACCTCGTTGAGGGTGGTGACGAGGCTCTCTGTCAGTAGCGACTCGTCGCCGATGACGAGTACGATTTCGTCGTCTGCCGTCTCGATGAGCTCTTCGGCTCGATTTTCGATGCCGTCGTTCCCGGACATCGACCACACTTGTTGAACCGGCTCTTCGTCGTCTTCATCGACGATTTCGACGGTGTCGAGGGCGTCCTGAAGTCGTTCGACGCGGGCCTCGTATTGGTCGCGGAGCGTTTCGGTCGCTTCTTCGAGTGAAACCGCGCGGAACCGTTGTGGACTCGAATGGTGGATTTCGACCAGCCCTTGGGCCTGCAGTACCCGAATCGCGTCGTACACCCTGGTTCGAGGCACCTCGGTCAACTCGCTGAGTTTCTTCGCCGTCCCCGTCTCTACCCGTGACAAGCCGACGAAACACCGCGCCTCGTATTCCTTCAACCCGAGTTGCTGGAGTACTTCGATCGCCTCTTCGATGTTTTCGGGTGCATTCATTGTGTCCCAACCGTCCCGTTTGAACGGGCTAGACTACCAATTGTCACGGGATACGGATAGAGGTTGTCACTCGAAACATTACTTCGATGTCACACGGGACGGTTTGTACCTCTCACAAAGCAGACATTCGCCTGCTGCGGGGATGAATGGCTGGCGTATTGTCACTCAGAAAAGTACAACTACTCTTCGAGAAAACAGACGGACACAACGCGGACTCGTTCGTGCTACTACTGTTTTACTCGACAACTCACAATCGCTATCTTACTGCGAACGAATCCCGTCGTTCACTCGGTCCGTTCGACGCGCTCGACGGCGGTGCCGCACGTCGAACACGTGTGTTTGTCGGTGGCCACGTAGATTTGGTCACATGACGAACAGCTGTACAGATACGGTTGCTGGGCGACACCAGACCCTTCCGTGGTGGAGTCGTCCGGCGGCCCGCCATGCCCGCTAACCGAAGTGTGCCCCTGTGGCCACCCGTTACCGACCCCGTCTGCGACCCCCATCTGCAGTCGGCCAAGTATGGTCTTGACTTTCCCTAACATATTCTCCCCTCCTCGGGAAGATAGTCGTCGGGCAGTACGTCACTGCGGGCCTCCAACGCGGTGAGTATGGATTCGGCGGCCTCGAAATCGCTCCCTCGCTTCACGGTGCCCGTTTCCTGATTCCACGCGACGAGGTCGTGTTTCTCGAGGAGCGGGAGGTGGACGTGGTGGAGCTGGATAGCTCCGTCTTCTTCGGCCTCGCCACCGGAGAACGGACGGACTTGCTCCTCCTTGCGGAGTGCGATTAGTATCTGTCGACGGCGCTCGTCCGATAGCGCATGCATCACTCCATCAAGGTCATTCATCTTCCAACGGGATAGGGTGCGCTACCGTTTCAACTCATCAATTTTCACAGGTGATGGAATTTTGATTATCCGAGAGACACGTGGGGCATCAGGCAGTATCAGCTCTCTTCGTCGATGTGGCGAACGGCGACAGTTCCGCTACCGGTGACGCTCACCTCGTACGCCGAGGCGGTAAACGAGACGGTAGTGACGCCATTGGTTGGACGTGTCGCACTTGACTCGATGAGGTTGTCTAAGGCATCCGAGTTGACGGAGTCGTACAGCGGCTCGATTTCAGACGGGTCCGTGTTCGCTGCGATGGCTATCGTCTCGATAACGGCCGTACTTGGAGCGACCGACTCCCAGTCGAACTCCGTTTGAACTATCGGGTTCTCATCAGGAACTGAATCATCTTCCCCTGGTCGATTCGGTGTCGTCATGACTGATTTCTCTTCCGTGCGGGTTGGTGTGATTCTGATTGTGGGTTCATATGAAGGATTACACAGAGTGGGGGTTCGTTGGCGGTTATTCCTCTGGGGTCTCTGGATCAAGTCGCCAGGTAAAAATCGCCTTCAACACGACGACCAGACTGTTCCTGTCGCCTTCGCCCCAGATGGCGGTCTCCGAGCGTGGGTCGGATGGCGACGCGTCCGCGCCGTTGACGAGTGCGCTCACGAGGGTCTTTCGCCCGTCGATCATCATGAGCCGGCCCGCGGACGTGTCCGACCAGACCCACAGCGACTCGAACATCGTCGCCCCAGGGATGTCGTCTTGGATGCGCTCTTGGACAGGTGCCGAGACGCCGCCAAGCTTGATGGAGACACCACGCGCTGCGGCCTCGCTCAACGCATCGATTAGGTCGTCGGTGAGGAGGTCCTCGACTGTCATGTAGACGATTTCCTCCTCCGCGTTCTCGAAGAACTCGATGACTCGGTCCGTGACCGACCGCTGTCCATCGACCGTCCAGACGCCCCGCTGTTCGGTTCGTCGTTCGATGGGTTCGAGCTCACTCAGTGCCGCTCGAAGGATGTCAGTCCGATTTTGGAGTTCGTGTTCGAAGGTTCGACTCGCGGTTTCGGCGGAAATCGCCCAGAACTGCTTGGGTGAGGACTGGAGGATATCGACGAGTCCCCGGTCGTGTAATTCGTCGACCGCATCGTACACGCGGGTACGTGGTACGTCTGATACCTGACTGATGTCTCTGGCCGTTCCCGTCCCCAGACTCGCGAGGGCGACGAACGTCCGTGCGGCGTACGCACTCAACCCGAATCGCTCGAGTTGCTCGATTGCTGCCGACTGGGGGTCTTCGATTGGGTCGTTGTTCATCGGTTGGGCTGACGGCCGGTAGTAGGAATCCGGTCACACGACGTGACCGGGCTGGCACACAGCAGTGCAGTGGTTGGGACACAGAACTGACCTGCGTGCAGGTGAGTAGTCGTGGGCGAGTACATTATCTCTTTTGTGATTAAGAGGGTGACAGTAGTAGCTGGGCCCTTCCGGAGGCGAATCCCCTAAGCACTTGGGGGCAGTCGCCGTGGTACCTCCATGGATAACCTGGTCCCCGGGTGGCTGGATAACGGGGACGGCGAAACGGGGCGTGACGAGAGGGGACTCGGCCGGTGGATTCGCCGGTCTCTTGCAGGCGGCATGCTGGGTCTGGCGCTGTATGCGGGCTACGAATCGGACCGGGAGCCGGAGATACTCCGCGAGCGGTACACGTATCCGGACTCACGGTTCGTGACCGTCGACGGGTTGGCCGTTCACTACCGCGACGTCGGCCCCGAGGACCCCGACGCGCCGACGCTGGTGTGTTGTCACGGGGTTTTCGCGTCGCTCCATACCTGGGAGGGGTGGACCGAGGAACTCTCAGATGAGGTGCGAATCGTGAGCCTCGATCTACCGGGGTTCGGCCTCACCGGCCCCCACCCGCAAGGACACAACGGCATCCAGGAGACCGTCGACTTTCTCGCGGCCTTCCTCGACGCCGTTGGCATCGAGCGGGCGTCGCTTGCAGGGAGCTCCCGGGGCGGCGAGATTGCCTGGCGGTTCGCGGTTGACTACCCCGACCGCGTCGACCGTCTGGTGTTGGTCGGCGCCGCGGGCTATCCACGCACGGAGACGCGGTGGCTGCGACGGGTACGGGACCTCGGCCCGCTCTCGTGGCCACTCAGACACCTCACGCCACGAACGTTGACGTTGCTCGCCGTCCGGAAGGCCTACGGCAACCCTGCGCGGATGGCACCCGAGACGGTGACTCGCTACCACGACTTACTCCTGCGGGCGGGCAACCGCGACGCGATCGCCGATCTGGACGTCCAGACGGGCGATCGGAGCGCCGACGTCCCGCGGGTCAACACGCCGACGCTCGTGCTGTGGGGCAGCGAGGACGCAATCATCCCGCCGGCACACGGCGAGCGGTTCGCCCGTGAGATAGCTGGTGCCGAACTCGTCGTCTACGAGGGGTTAGGCCACATCCCGATGGAAGAGGACCCAACGCGGACGGCCCCCGACGTCCGGTCGTTCCTGCTGGACGGAGAGTGAGACACCCGAACAGCCACAAACCCGTGTAGTAGAAACACGCCTTGACGGAGTTCCGCCACACGGTGTTCTGAGCAGTACACTCTTTTCTGTCCGGGTCAAAGTCTCTTCGTATGCCCGAGAACGTTCTCATCGCCTTCGACGGGTCACCGCTTGCCGAGCGTGCGCTCACGTACGCGATAGAGAACTTCTCGGATGCGACCCTCACTGCGATGTACGTCATCAACCCGATTAACTCGGTGATGGACGTAGAGGCCGGCGGTTTATCAGCGGCTGAGGACTGGTACGACAATGCCAAATCGCGCGCAACCAGCATCCACGGGACGGCCACGGACATCGCGGTAGAACACGACATCGACCTCAAGACGGTAACCGAAGTGGGCAGGCCCGCACGAGCGATCCTGAAATATGCTGACGAAGAAGACATCGATCAGATTGTCATGGGCAGTCACGGCCGCTCGGGAATCGACCGGACATTTCTCGGCAGCGTTGCCGAGACCGTCACCCGACGAGCGCGAATTCCAGTTACGATCATCGCATGATTCAAGCAGAACAGAACGAACACGCGTTCAAGAGTCTCGAAGGACTCGAGAAACTCGTTAGCGAATCTAAAACGTCAAATCCTGACACGCCAATGGTATAGAGAACGTGGCCGTTACTGAATCTCCCCCGCTCTCTACGTGTACGGTTCAGATTGAACGACGGGGAGGTCGTGGCGAAGCGGGCGCGCGGGCACTCGAAGGCCACCTCAAGGGTATGTCCGGCGTCCACGACGTTGATGTCTCCTTCCGAACGGGGAGCGCTCGGATCACCTACGACGAGAAAGTCATCTCCGAGGAGACGATTCGCGACGCGGTCCGCGACCGGAACGTCTCGATTCAGGACGACCCCGACACGACAACGGACGAGGTGAGTACGCGGTCGGAACTCCGACGCGAGGCGGTGTTCGTCGGGCTGACGCTGTTCGGGATGGTGACCGGTCTCCTGACGGGGTGGCTCAGTGGCCCGCCACTGCTCATGTGGGCCGGCTACGGCGTCGCCTACGTCTTCGGCGGCTGGTACGGACTCAAAGGCGCAATCGAGACACTTCGCCACCGCGCCGTCGACATCGACCTCTTGATGATCGTCGCCGCAGTCGGCGCCCTCTCGATTGGAGCTCCGTTCGAGGGCGCGATGCTCCTCTTTCTGTTCTCGCTGTCGAATACACTCCAGCATTACGCGATCGGGCGCTCGCGGCGGGCGATCAAGTCCCTCATCGAGATGCGGCCGGACGAAGCCCAGGTACTCCGCGACGGGGAGGAAGTTACCGTCCCTATCGATGATGTCGTCGTTGGCGACGTGTTCGTCGTCCGCCCCGGCGACCGCATCCCGCTCGACGGCGTCGTCACGTCCGGCGAAGGAACGGTCGACCAGGCCTCCCTCACCGGCGAGTCCGTGCCCGTGCCGAAGGAGTCCGGCGACGAGGTGTTCGGCGGGACGATAAACGAGAGCGGGAGTCTCGAAATCGAAGTCACGCGGCAGGCCCACGAGTCGGCGATCAGCCGCCTCATCGATATGGTCGAAAACGCACAAAGCGAGAAGGCGCCGACCCAGCGACTCATCGACCGCCTCGAACAACCGTACGTCCTCGGCGTGTTCGCACTCACGATCGCGGCGATCGGTCTTCCGCTCGCGCTCGGAAGCGAGTTCACCAGCACGTTCTACCGTGCGATGACGCTCATGGTCGCCGCGTCGCCGTGTGCAGTCATCATCTCGCGCCCGCGGCGGTCCTCTCGGCAATCGCCTCCGGCGGCCGACAGGGCGTCCTGTTCAAGGGCGGCGAACACGTGGAGGCGGCAGCGAACATCGACGCGGTCGCCTTCGACAAGACGGGGACGCTCACGCGAGGCGATACACAGTTGACGGACGTCTTCGTTCGCGAGACGGCCGCGGAGGCGCTAACCGACGACGGGCTGCTCTCGCTTGCGGCCGCAGTACAGTCCCGCTCGGAACACCACCTTGCTCGTGCGACGGTGGCAGCAGCAGACGAGCGGTCACTCGACGTCCCCGACGCACGGCGGTTTCAGTCCGCTGCGGGGAAAGGCGTTCGTGCCGACGTCGAAGCCAGCACCGTCCACATCGGGAATCGGAGTTACTTCGGGACCGTCCTCGATGACGCAGCAATCGAGGGGCTCGACCCCGGCCTCGACCGCCTCCAAACGCTGGAGGAAGAGGGGAAAACGAGCGTCATCGTCGCCCGAGAGGACGGCGACACCGTTACCGTTCTGGGGTGGCTCGCGTTCACCGACACGGTTCGGCCCGGAGCTGCCGAGATGATCGCCGAACTGCGGTCGCTCGGCGTGGAGCACATCGTGATGCTGACGGGCGACAACGAGCGCGTCGCACAGCGGATCGCCGACGAGGTCGGTATCGACGAAGTGCAGGCGGAACTGCTGCCCGAGGAGAAAGTGACGACTATCGAAGCTCTCGTCGACCGCCACGAGAACGTGGCGATGGTTGGCGACGGCGTCAACGACGCGCCGGCGCTGGCGACGGCGACGCTCGGCATCGCGATGGGCGGTGCCGGAACCGACGTTGCCCTCGACACTGCCGACGTGGTACTGATGGGCGACGACCTCAGCAAGATTCCCTACGTCCTCGGGCTCGGACGCAAGACCCGCCGGACGCTCACCGTCAATCTCGCCATCGCGTTCGGCGCGATCGCGCTCATGGTCGGCACGATTCTGCTCTGGGGCATCCCGCTGCCACTTGCAGTAATCGGTCACGAGGGCTCGACAGTACTCGTCTCGCTGAACGGGCTTCGGTTGCTTGGGTATCGGTAGTCGGGACGCGTCGACGAGCATCCGCATCGCATCGAGGGGTGATTCCTCGTCGCCGTTCGAGATTACGGTCGCGTTATAACATTCGCCGCTGTAGCCGCGGTAGCTGTATTCGTCGCGACTTAAACAAGCTAGTGCGTACGGCGCAATTCAGTCCGCGGTAGCGGGTCTCCATCTAGATATGTGGTTCGACGAAAACGACCCGATGGAAGCCGGTGGGAGTCGCGCCGAGCGGGCGAACGCTTTCCCCGAGCGTGGCGGTTCGATGTGGTCACCTTCGACAGCTTGTGTGTCGACCGAGACGTTCGACGAGGGACGGTGATAGAGATGGGACGCTGGAACACCACTGACGCCGACGACGATTCGGTCGTTTGTATCGCCTGTGGCGACACCGTCTCGCGATCGGCAGCGCGGGAGTACGACAAGTACGGCGACCGCTGGAATCGCGACGGCAAGCGATTCGAGTACCTCTGTAAGCCTTGCGACAAAGAGCGATGCAATCACTCACGAGACGGCTTAGAGTCGTTGCTCGTCGAAGCTGAGGCGGGTAAAACCGACGAGAAGACGTTTCTTCGGAACTTCGCGGAACTCGTTGAAGAGGACGCTGGCGCGGAATCGAGGCCCTGACTGGCGACGTTCCTCGGCCGTTGTTCGAATGCCGGTCGGTGACGGGGTCTACTGCTCGTCGTCGTCACCGCCAGCGTCGGCTGTACGGTCGGCGAAGACGAACGTGGCGGTGCTGCCCAGCGGGTCGGATACCTCCTCTGTTCGCAGGTTCTCGAAGCCAGCGTCGGCCAGGTGCGAGCGGGTTCGCTCGGGGCCGGGCGCCGAAAACAGCATCCGTCCGCCCATCCACCCTTCCCGGACGGTGTGGAACCGTCCGCTCGGTAGCGTCATCAACAGCGTCCCGCCGGGGCGCAACACTCTGGCGAACTCGCGGTACACCGTCGGGTGGTCCTCGCGGTGGACGTGAAACACGGCGTGGTAGGCGGTGATGGCGTCGACAGAGGCGTCGGCAACTGGCAGCGCGGTCATATCGCCCTGGAGCAGTCGCGCCTCCGGGACGTTCTGGCGAGCCAGCCTCAAGCCCTCGCGAGAGAGGTCAAGTCCAACGCTGCCCGGCGGCAGGTTCGAAAGCGTCCGCGCGCCGTCACCGCAACCGACATCGAGGACCGTCGCTTCCGGCGGGAGCGATGCTGCCAACTCACCGACCAGCGCCGCATCGGAGCCGTCGGCATCCCGGCGGTCGGCGTACGTCGCTGCGATGGCCTCCCAAGCGTCCCTGACCTCCCTGCGATTCATGTCTCTAGTAAGTGTTTGCGCCAGTTAATGTCTCGCTCTCGGTGGCATCTGGTTTCGCCCCCGCCGTAATACTACTACAGTTTTATTTCGGGGGAACTGAATTGTGGACGTATGTTTGAAGCATTTGAACGCGGCGACCGTGTCGAAATCTCGTATCTGTCTGACCGCTCCGGCGGTGAGGTCTCACGGACGGGCACCGTCCTCCAGGTGCCCGAGTCGGAGGGCAAGCGTGGCTTCTTCGTCCAAACCGACGAGGACCAGTTGACCGGTGTGATGGGTGGACGCGTGTACAGCCTCTCGGTGGGGACGGACGACGGCGACCGAACCGTCCAGCGGAAGACCTACCTCGGCGACCTCGAAGACGTCACGGCAGCGTAGTTCGGGCTCTTTCGCACGGCCTTCAATTTTGGGTGGGAGCAAGAACGGGACAAATCCTCCGTCTCTAGCCGTGGGTAATCATCGGCGTTTTCGGATGGTGAGCCACGCGATGTTGCCGAGTGTCGTAACGAGGAAGGCGGCGGTACTGGCAATGAGCGAGGAGGGAGCTCCGATTTCAACACTGACCAGATAGATGCCAGTGAATTCGATGGCCGCCACCGTACAGCCGACAACCACCCAGCCGATGGCTTTCCACGTCTGTTCGTACTGCGGCCACAGTTCGTTGTATGCCGTGGGTACCACGACGGCGAGCGTAATCAAGAAGAGGAAACTTCCGGAGGAATCGGACACGGCCGTATTGAACGCGTACAACAACGGGAGCGCGACGAGGATTGCCGTGAAGACGGTGACGTTCTGCTGGGCCGTCATCCAGTCGGTAACCTTTCCAGTGGTGCTTGTGGAGGGCATCGCACAGAACTACTCAGTTTGGCAGCATAAAACTGTGTGGTTCGCCTTGTCTCGGTAGCATTGGTGGTCATTCGGCCGTTGATTCCTTCGATTCTGAACGAGCGACCCACTCCATTTCGTAACGATTAGGCGACAACATCAACAACACGGACGCGTCCGATGCCCTCCCATAACGCAGACGAGCGAGAGTTCTGGGGGACGGTGACTGTCGTGCCCTCGACGATTGTGATGCTCGTGTATCTCTTCGTGGTTGCCGGCGGTATCGTAATCGGGTTGCTGACGACCTGGTACGGACTCTCCGGTCACCTCGCCGCCACACCCTTGGTACTTGTCGGCCTCGGCGTGTATCTCACCGTGACGTTCGGCGTATCGTACGGATCGTATCGGTATGCCGTCCGATGCTACCAGCGCTATACGTTGCCGTAGCGTTCTAGAGAAGCTCTTTTGAAATCATCAGAAAGAGACAGGTTCTAACTCGGTCCGGTCAATACAGTCGCTTTACTTATCGATTTAAATTCTTAAATGTAATTCTGGTTATAAATGTGGGGCTGAGTGAAGAAACTGCGCTGGCAACTCCTCAAAAAGACGCACAAACCGTGGGGTAGCCTCGAAAAAATTCAGCCTATCGGTACTATTAATATTTATCACGGAAATGCCAGATTGTGAATCGGAGACGATACCTTCTCGGGGTGGCTGCGGCGGTACCTAGTGTCGCAGGCTGCTCTCAGGCATCCGATGGTAACGATAGACAAGGCTCCACAGAGACCCCTACACCATCTCCTACAGCACAACCAGAAACAACCACGTCCCAGACTGCCGCAGAAACTCCCAAAGAAGCTGTTCGGTCATACTTGACCGCGATATTCGCGGGTCAAGTGAAGGAGGCGAATGCCCTCATCCACCCTGATGGGGAGGTTAGTGAGTACACCGAGGACGCGGCCGAACGAAATGAGGCTCTCAATCTGACAATCCAATCGCTTGAGATTACCGAAGAAAGTGAGAACACCGCCACGGTTGACACGGTGGTCACTCTTGAAAATCCAGAAGCCGATGAGGAATCAACGAGATCTCAAATCTACTACCTCCAAACAGATGACGGTACTTGGAAAATCTATAGTGCTGAGGAAGACGAAGCCGCATAGCCGAGCACATCGGTAGTCGCAGTTGCCGATACGATTTCTCTATCCAAATTCATGGGTGAAATAGCCGGCCAGTTCGCACCCTCATCGACCGACTGTTTCAGGCGGGAATTTATCTGAAGAATGGGATTCCAATAGAGCCTCTCGAGACGTATTCCTACGGGCGGCCCAGAAACTTCGGGATTTGGCCACGGGACGGCTTGTCCAAGGGGTAGAACATGCTCCGACGCTGCCGTAATCAAACGACGCTACGTCTCAGCGAAAATCGACTCACTAATCGTCGTCGATGTAGAGCCCGTATCGATAGAACTGCTCGTCGTACCAGAGTTGTTTCCCGGTCGCTGCGCTGTCGACTGCTTTGAGCCCGAGAGCGCCAAGGAGGGCGTCCAATGACTCCGAAATCGGCGCCGATTCCGTATACGTACCACGTGCAATCGCCTGTGCAAGCAGCTCTTGGGCGTCGCTCGAAAGCGCTGCTGGCGTGAGTTCGGCATCGACTCGGGAACCGAACACGACCGACCGAAACTGCGAGCGGGAGGCAGCGACCTTGATGGCGAGTGCCGTGTGTGCTGGTTCGCGGAGTTCTTCTTCGGTGACATCGACGCGATACGCCCAATTTCCGCTGTCGGTCATCGTGACGACTCGTCCGTCGAGATCGCCGGTTGCAAGTCGACTCTCGCGTTCTGCTGGCCGCCGCAATACGTAGCCGTCCCCACGGAGTACTTCGGCGGTACTCGCCTCGCCATCACTCTGGGTGTGGGTGTGGAGGATTTTGAGCACGCGGGCACTCGGCTGTGCAAGCGTGTCGGTTAAAACGGCGTCCTCGGGAACGTCTTCTTTGGGGACCGAGTCCACGCGAACGATTTGGCGGGATTGTTTCGACCGCCCGGTGACGATGTATTTCGTCTGGTAGTACGCATCGTCGTGCTCGACGTAGGCATCCTCCGGGAGCGGTCGATAGCCGTACGTCGTATGGCGCCCGTCCGGAAGAATCGCGGCAAGTGCAGTCCGGGCTGGCGCTCCGAACACTGCTCCATCGTCGGGCTCGTAGAGAGCGTGTTCGATTGGGTCAACCTCGATTGAATCGATACTGAGGGTGTATTCAGTCGTCGGTTCGTTCGACCCGAACAGATCGCCGGCCGTACAGCCGGCCAGCGCGGGCAGCATCGCTGCCCCGCCGACTTGGAGGAGGCGTCGTCGTGTGGGGACCATGTCGGCCGATTCGGCTCCAATAAGTTGGAGGTGGTGATTTCAGTGGAATAGGTGACAATAAGTAATTATTCAGACACAAGTATGCCGACCTGCGTCGAAATCCCGGAGTCCGCATGAGAGATGCGGCGGCCGAAAGCGGGAGTGTGAAAACCCACTGATTCGTTAGCAGTTCGATGGCGCGAACGATGCCTACGAAGGGTGCAACGACTCCGGGATATCTGCGTGTTCAGCAACGGTGTTGCACCCAAGGTAGGATCTCTCATACAGGGCTATTACTGTTGGGGAAGACTGTCATTTACCTTCGCGACGTAGCTGCCTCGTGGGCAGCCACGCCAGCGATTGTTATCGCAATCATGGTCTGTTCGTTCCTGCTCGCGCTGTGTGGACTGTCCGGGCGACTTGGCGGGTTCGTCGGGAGTTGGCTAGCGACGACATTCGGTGGCCAATCGACGGCTTCGGCTGGAGGCTGAGTGCTTGGAGGTAATCCATTGCGGAGCTAGTGCCTGAAAATCGGCAAAAAATGAATAGTGAGGGAATACACCCACGCCACGATGAAGCGGAATCGGCTCCTGAAAGCCGGCCTCGCCGTTCTCGTGGTGACGGTTGTGGTGGTTGCGGGCCTGTGGTTTCTGTTCGTTGCTACGCCGTCACCGACTGAAAGCGACCTGAATGCAACCACGCCGGATCCAAACCTCTCGACAGCGCCACCAGAATTCACGATGACTGCGGCGGTAACGACCCAAGCTATCGAGGAGCCGTCCGATACGACGAACTGGTCGGCCAGAGTTATGTACGATTCCGACGCGGAGGAGCGTCTCGGGTGGCTCAACTCCACGATCGAGGACGGCGAGGTATCTATGGGGCAGTATCAGCGGTACTCTCAAAACGCAACTCAAGAGTACAATCGGTATCACCATCCCGAATCGGACGCCTTCGACTCCAGAGTCGATTCCATTCGTGACGACTTGGACCCGGAGACGGAGTCGCTCTCCGTCAACGACACGTCGCAAACGTACGTCCACTACCGAAAGCGACCACAAAGCGCCTTTGAGGTCGTCCCTGAGTTGATGCCTCCGCTTGGATTCATCGACCGAGTGCCGTTCGAGCACGATGGGTCGACAACGTTCAGAGGTAATCGTGTCGAGAGATACGTACCCACCTCCGGTTGGGTTCAGACACCGGGAACTGTCGATGACGACCCCGACTGGTACATCTCGAATACGAGTGGCGAACTGTACGTGAACAAGGCCACCGGGCATATCGTTCACGTGAACGTGTCGCTGACGTCGAAACGCACTGCGATTCGTGCAGGCAAGTGGTTCGCTGATAGTGGGGACCGAATCCAGATTCGGCTCACCGTCCGTGAGGATGTCCGGGACGGTGACTTACGGCCAGTGTGGGCAACCTAAATCGCTCTAGTACTCAAACTCGGGGTCGCGATTCTCTAGAAAAGCCGCTGCGGCCTCTTCTGCGTTCTCGCCGGCCCGGAGTTTGGCGTTGTACTCGCGTTCTTGGGCGTACTCCTCGACTGGCCATTCGGGTTGTCCCTCGATGGCCGACTCTTTGGCCGCGCGGACGGCGTCGGGGCTCTTCGCGGCGATGTCGGCGGCGATAGCCTGGGCCGCAGCAGTCGGGTCGTCGGCCAGTTCTTCGACCATCCCTACCTCGTAGGCTCGTTCGGCCGAGACTGAATCGCCGGTGTAGGCCATCCGCCGGGCGATGCCGTCGGGGAAGACACGCTTCATGGGGCCGAGACCGCCGATGACGCCGACGTTTATTTCCGTGACGGCGAAATGGGCGTCCGGACTCGCGACGCGAATGTCACAAAGCGAGGGTAGGATGCACCCCGCGCCCACAGCAGGACCGTCGACGGCGGCGATGATTGGCAGGGGGAATTCATACACTGTATCGAGCAACGAGAGGTACGTCTCGGTGTGTGCGGGTTCCTCTTCAAGGTCGTAGTCTAAGAACTCGTTGACGTCGTGGCCGGCCATGAACGTCTTTTCGCCGGCCGTCTCAAAGACGACCGAAAGTTCCTCACCACGTGGGAGTTCAGAGAGGAAGTCCGCAAGCGCGCCGAGATCCTCATAGCGCATCGCGTTCACGGGCGGTCGCGAGAGCGTGAGCGTTCCGATTCGGTCTTCTACCTCGTAGTCGATAATCACGTCCGTCATGAGACTCCCGGGGGTGTGGCGAATAAAAAGTTTGAGCTACGATTCCTCATCGACGCAGATCAGCCGGTCGTCGTATCTGACACGGTGCGAGCGGAAGCCCACGGATTCAGCCGTTGGAGGAGGTCACCTTGCCGCTCTGCGACCGAGGATGAATACGAGCAGCGCGAGCATCACTGCTCCAAACCCTGTCTCGAGAGTGGTCAATAGTCGTCCGAACCCAACTGGCTGAAAGTCACCGAAGCCGAGCGCCGTGTACGTCAAGGTAGAGTAGTACACCGAATTGAGGATCTCGACAGGGTTAGACGAAATAGTTGCATAGGTCAGCGGATCACCGCCTGTCGGCTTTATCCATCCACCGAGCGGATACAGGAGTGCAAACGAGAGGATTATGCTGAGGCTCCATGCAATCACTCGCCATGGACTTTCCCCGTAGAGGAGTGTCGCTCGTGCGACTTTCGCTCGACTCCACCGGGAGCCTGCTATGATCCGTTCTTCAACTGAAGTGGCGTTCGCTGTTGCGTCTTCCCAATAATCTCGTTTTTGTAGATCTTGCCGTCGGACGAAGCATCGTGCCTGTAACCGGGGCCGAGCCCGTCGCCGCCCGAGTTCCTCCAGTGCTCGATACACGCTTTTGGCTTTGTCAGTATCCGTTTCAGCTTCTCCGTTCGGATACGCGGGATCATACACGCAGCCTCGCTTCGAGTGGATCGCAGTCACCGTGTGTGGAGACTGCATCCCCTCGGTGTTTGGTGCCCCGATAATCGCTGTGTCTTCATTAATTTGTGCGTCACCGATAACGCTCCCGTGGAGTTTTGCTCCACGCAGATCAGCATCAAACAGCATCGCCCGACTCAAGAACGCATTTTCCAGGTTCGCCTCACATATCGTGGCGTCTGATAAATCCGCACCGGTGAGATCAGCGGCCGAAAGATCAGTGTTGGTAAGGTCTGCGGTACTGAGAGTGGCCTCAGCAAGGGTACCATCATGGAGATTCGCGTTTTTCAAATCAGTATGAAGTAGACTTGCTGATGTCAAATTCGCTGCTGTAAGACTGCAACGGCGAAGAGTGGCGTCGGAGAGATCCGCGTCGGTGAAATCAGCATCATCAAGACTCGCATCAGTAAAATCAGCGCCGGCTACATCGGCGTTACTGAAGGTGGCACGATCAAGCGTGCTATCTGAGAGGATAGCGCCTCTGAGAGAAACGTCAGAGAGATTCCCATCGGGAAGCCATATGTTTGTGAGGTCTGCCCCGGCGAGATTTGCGCCGGAGAGATCGGCGTTTGGGAGACGTACCGAGGAGAGATTCGCATCTGTGAGGTCTGCATCTGCCAGGGTAGCATGTATCGAATTGAGCTTCGAGAGGTCACAATTATGGAGAGTTGCCGCTGTAAGATCTACTTCTTCGAAGTATGAATTGGCCAGATCCAGATGTGATAGGTTGGAACCTGTGAGAGTTGTTTCCTGAAATCTCGTGTTTCCGAGGCGAGCAGTAGTTAGATCGGAGTTTGAAAGGTCCGTATTACTGAACCGGGTGTCCCAGAGTGATGCCCCAGTAAGGTTCGTTTCTGAAAGGTTACAGTCCTGAAATAGCGCGTCATCGAGAACAGAATCAGTGAGATCTGAGCCACGAAAATCGGTGTTTATGATGACTGAATCCGAAAAGTTCGCAGCTTGAAGATCAACTCCGGAGAGATCACCGTCACGGATAATCACACGCTCAAAGGAGATCGTATCGTCTATTACGTTCGCAGATACGGTTATTCCATCCAACAGTTCGTACGATGGTGGATTTTCCGTGTCTTCTGGAGGGATGCGGCCTGATTGGAGTGAAGCAGTAGTGACAGCCTCGGTTTCGTGCGGGTCAGCATGCCAGGCACAACGGTCTGTCTCTGGGAGTGCCTCCCGCCAACAGCAATTCTGCTTGTTCGGGTCATCATCGATTTCGTGGTCACAGGGCCACGTGTAGCCACAACGGTCGGTTGATACGTCACTCACTGGCGGCTATACTCGAAAGAGGGTTACAATTCTTTCTCCGCTGATCCGTTCTGGACGTCTACGGGACTCGAACCACGTGGTCTCCCTGGTGGACTGAAAGTGCGAGGCGGGCTCGACGACCCCCGGCGACGAAGGGACCACAGGTACGATGACTACGGTGGTGATCGCGGGATGCCGAGCGATCGAGGGCCTTCATCCGCTATAGAAATTCCGAGGCGGAAATACACGGCATTAGCCGTGGAAGCCGACATGGGGAGAAACGATCGCCGTTCGGCGGCTGAGGGGCTCCCCCTATCCAAATCCGATCTATACGAATCGAGATTGCTGTCCTTCCTCTGAACCACCACCGCGAACAACTTGACAGCGTCTCCCTGAGTAATTAGTCTGGTCGTGAGGTGGTTTTTGCGTCTACTGACGGCCGTGGCTGCCCGGCGAGTTCGCAAAACCGGTCGCTGTGCTCGATTCGTGCAAACAGTTCTCTCAAGGGCTCGGGAGCAAACATCTCGTTGTCGTCGACCGTCGCTCGTGCCTCGTCGGCCAGATAGTCACAGTGCCGCCGGCTGATGGCGGGCGGCAAAGACTGAAGGCCACTGCAATGGTAGTAGACACTATGTCGAGGCAGATGAACACCGTCGTCTCCGGTGACGAGTCGGAGATTCACGACGAGCCCCATATTCGGGACCGCCGAATCACGGTGAGCCACATTCACACGCTGGTGGAAGAGCGCGGCCTCGACGCGCGGACGGTAGCGGACCGCTTTGACCTCACGGCCTCGGATGTCTACCACGCACTGGCGTACTATCACGACCACCCCGAAGAGATGCGGGCGGTCGAAGAACGCCGTCGAGAGCTTCAGGAAGCCGCAGCAGACGACCCGAAAATCATCACCGGCCCCGAGGACCTGCCGGACTCGTAGTCATGGAGGTGTCGTTTCTGCTTGACGAGAACATCGCAGCGCCACTGTCTGACAAACTCGAGAAAGCAGGCCACGACGTCGAGCGTGTTGTCGACGTGAGTGAGTTGGGCGAAGGAGTCGACGACACCACGATCTGCCAGTACGCCGTCCAAGAGGACCGTCTAATCGTCACCAGCGACGACGACTTCGTCCAAATCCCTGTAGACTCACATCGTGGCGTGTTCTACGTCCCTGACCAATCGCTTCCCCCAGATGAACTCTACCGCATCATCCAGCGCGTTATCGAAGCGTTCCACGACCGAGAGGCGATGGAAACAGTGACGTACATTACTCCTGATTGGCTGTGATTGGCCGCCTCGGCACTGGTGGTTCACTCACCGCGAGGGGTGTGGGGATACCCCAGCATGACCACCCATCTGAAACATTAAAGGAGATCTGAGAGCCCGAAGAGCCGCACATCCCGGCGCGTGTCAGCGACCTGTTGGAGGTCGTCGGTAAATCCCGAGCGGCTGAACAGAACGAAGAGTGGTTTCCCATCTGCTGGGGCCTCCGACCACCGCACTTCCGATGCTGTTCGTTCAAGATCGGCGAGGACGCCTTCACTCACCGGCTGGCTGGTGAACTTACACTCGCCGGCGACGAGTCCCTCGGTAGTGAGACCGAGAACGTCGAGTTCGTGTTCTTTGAACCACCATTGGCCGACGTTCCGAAATCGCCGGTCGATGAGCCCTGGGAGCGCCTCTTGGCAGAGGCGCTCGAACAGCGGACTGACGTAATCCGGAAGATCGGGCGCAACGAGTTCCTCGTAGGCGTCGCCCCCGAGCAGCCCGAGTTGGTCTTGCCTCCCGTAGACGAACCGAAACCAGAATCGGAACAGCGGTGCCACGATTCGATACCGACCGCGTTTTGAGGCCGTTGGCGATGCAGTCACGGGGATGTGACGTTCGACGAGACGCAGCCGACGAAGCGTCTGGAGGTACGTACTGAGCGAACTGGATTCGACGCCAGCCATGCCCGCGATTTCGTTGGGTGTCCGACGTCCGTGGGCGAGTGCGCGGAGAATACTGAAGTACGTATTCGGTTGTCGGAGTTCGATGCGGAGAAGGAACTCCGGTTCGGAGTACAACAGCCCCTGTTCTGAGAGAATCGTCTCTTGGACGTTCGATTCCAATGGCTCGTCGGGATCGATCGTTTGGAGATAATACGGCGTCCCACCGTAGATCGACCATGCGGTGATTGCGGTCTCGGAGTCGTACGCCGGGAAGAACTGACGTGCATTAGCAACGGAGAGCGGTTTGAGGTCAATCGTTGCTGTTCGGCGGCCATACAGCGGTGCGCTCCCGGAGAGGACCTTGTCTTCCATGACGCTAATCGAAGAGCCAACGAGGACCAGTGTCATCCCGGTCTCCTGTAACGCCGTGTCCCAGACGCGCTGGATTCGCGAGGGCAGTGACTCATCCTCCTCGATGAGAAAGGGGAACTCGTCGATAATCACAATCGCGTCTTGTCCACCGAGGGCTTCGAGCAGTGTCTCCCAGTCGCGGCGGACGGTTTCCAATGCGGGGAACTGTGAGGTGGCGGCGTCGACGAACTGTTCGAGCTGGTTCTCGGCGGTCGATTCGACGGCTTGGTAGTAGATCGCGTCGTCCCGGTCGGTAATCGACTGGCGGACGAGTTCGCTCTTCCCGAGACGCCGCCGGCCGTACAGCACGACGAAGTCTGCCGTCTCGGACTCATAGCAGCCGGTGAGTTGCTCGAGTTCGGTTTCCCGATCGACGAATCGATCCATGGCTACCGTACCACGTCCATCAGTGTAGAACTTTTGATTTCGGAAATCTAGATTTCCGAATTTGCGATTTCTTTACTAGGCTTCCGTTTGCGGCCAAGCGCATTCCCGTCGGAAACGGTCTCAGAGTCCAGTGGACGCTTCGAGTAGTTGGCAAATTGGGTGTCGTCCCGCTAGGAAAATGGTACTCTGAAATTGCATACTCAAAAGTATGATTATCTAGGGTATAATCTTCCACAATCTGGATGCTCCACTCGATACATTCCGGTCAGTGGCTGATTCGCCCTGTGTAGAAATCATACTCGTAGAAATCCAGGTGTGCGAAATCGGAAATTCCATCACACGAATCGCTACTACAGCGAACAAACCAGCGGTTAGCAGCCTTCTGATGCTGATTCTACCGGTTGAGACTTAACCTATTCTCCACTCCCCCATGACAAAGCCCGATATCGACGATATTTCGGACAATTTCAGCTGGTTGTCTCTACAGAGAGTCGCTTAACCGCAATAATACAGGTGGTTACAGGCTGTAGTTCGGGGCCAAAATTAGCATTATGGATGGTGAAGGTGCGTATGGAGATGGAATGTGTCGCATGGTGGTGAACGTGGGTATGTCGGACTGTGCTGTGACGTTCGGGGGTTCGGGAGTGAGGTCCCGGGGGTTGGGTTGCTCTGATTCGAGGTGTCCTGGAACGGTACAGGCGGCCGCTTGCTGGTGGTTTGCTGGGTATCGACGCGGTGTTGGTGCGAGCAGGCTTGTGTACTCGAATCGAGGCGGAACCGAACTCATACGCTCGATATCGGGCGTCTGAGCTACGTTCGGTGTGATGGAGGATACAACTTTATTTTGATAATTCTGGAATCTATACCGCCATATAGCTAGCTACACCGTATCGCTTGCTGTGGGTTTTATGGATATCGTTCTTGTTATAGTTCTAATGATGGTTTCTTCAACCGTCCTGCAAACCTGTGTTGAGACGCGCTCTATCGATTGATTTAGAATCCCATCTGCTGTCCGCTATTCGTCCACTCGTGGGTCCCGCTTGGTTGGTGTACAGAATCCCCGGTTCACGTATTCTTCCGGGAGATTCGGCACTGTAGTATTTTGGTGAGCGCAGGTGGCGCGCTAACAACCCTATCGGGTAGCTGTTGACCTGGGCATACGCGGTTTGCCAGAGCGGGTCATCGACCGTACTGATGTGGGCTGGGAAGGTCGCTGTCTGGGGACGCCGGCGAGCGTCATAGCTGGCCATCGGTCGGGCTGGCGTGAGAGACTGACAGGGTACGCGTCTAGAGTTGCCCTCGGCGTTGACAGGAGTCGTCGGCGGTAGCTACTCGGTCGTGAGTTGGTTCCGGATGGTCTGGAAGGTGTAGACGTCGGTGAGGCCGGCGGTGTCGATGGTGAAGTCCTGTGGGCGCATGTTTTCGCTGTAGGTTTTCTGGACGCGTGGGTCGCCCTCGGCGGGGTCGTTGAGTGCCTGCAGCACTTCGTGGGCGCCGTCGCGGTTCTTGACGACCCAGATACTGGCGTTCGGGTCACAAGCGGCCATCGTATCGAAGTCGCTGGGGACGGCGCGGCGGGTGTCGTTGTTGGAGAGTTCGGCTTCGAGGGTGACGACGACGTTGTCGTCGGCGTCGAGTGCGGCGGCGTCGAGGCGGCCGCCCTCGACGTCGAGATAGCGGGTGGCCTCGACGGCGGGTGAGTCGGGGGTGTCGACGTACGCCTGTGTGAGGAAGCGGTAGCCGGCTTCGACGAGGGCGACGTGGAGGCTGGATTCGCTGAGGTCGCCTTTGCCGTCGCCGTGGGCGATGCCTTCGCGGTGTTCGATTTCGAGTGCGTCGCGGCCGTCGGGCGTGACGGTGTAGAGGTAGTGGGGATGGGTACAGTCGCGTTTGAGGAGGCCGTCATCGATGAGGTCGCGGACGGCGTCGGAATCGATGCCGACGTACTCTTGGAGGCGAACCATGCTGTCACGGACGATGTCGAATTCGATGTCGGGGTCGAAGCGCTGCTGGTGGGCCATGTAGATGGCGGCGAGAAAGCGGAGTTGGGCGTCGCTTAGGGGGCTTCGGCGCCGGTCACTGGCCGTCAGCGGAACGTCGAGGGTCGTAATCGGGATGTCGGCGCGGTCGATAGCCGCGAGTTCGTGACAGCACTGGATGGCGTTGCGGAGGCCCTCTGTCGAGGGCGCGTACCGCCGTTCACAGGCCGTGCAAACGAGTGGATAGGGTGGGTCGTCGACGTATGTGAGACAGTCGGGAAGGCGGTTGGTGTGTGGAATAGTGGTGTGGAGCGGCGTGGTGTCGGGTGTGGATTCGCCGTCAGTGGGAGTCGATTCGATTGCCTCGCTTTCACTGGTAGTGATGGTGTGTTCGGCGATCGCGAGGCCGTACTTACGGTACATACGGGTCTCAAGCAGTGTGCGTTGGGCGTCGTACGATGTATTGGTGGTTTCGTCGAGTGGGTCCTCACCATCGGGATGGCCGGGTGGGAGCGAGCGGGACTGACAGTAGAACGGCGTGGGTGGCGTGTCAGCGAAGGGCGCGGCGGGGTTGACGAGCCAGTCGCCGCGTTCGAGGTTGCTGATTCGGGTGGCGATGTCGTCGACCGGGTGGGCGTCGGTGGCGAAGGCCCGAGCGAGGCCGGTGGCGTCGTTGACGGGCCCGGTGATGTGGGTACCGATGTCGTTGATGAGTTCGCGATACACGCGGGGGTAATCGTCGCGGAGTTGTTCCGGGAACTGGAGCATGACGGTGACACCGACGCCGAACGCCCGCCCCTGTGAGAGCAGGTCGGTGAGGAGTTCGGAGGCCGCGATGTCGGCCGCCTCCTCGAGGAAGAGGTTCACTTGCGGGAGGTCGTCGTGGGGATCGGCGTCCTCGGCGCGGCGTGTGAGTGCCGTCCACAGCTCCGAGATGATGGCGAGTGTCAGGAGGCTTCGTGGGTCGTCGCGATAGCCGCTGGTGTCGAAGATGATGACACACTGTTCGTCCAGGTGATCACGGAGATCGAACGCGGCGTCAGTGCCATCGGTATGGGTGAACAGTGGTGCGAGGCGGGCGTCCTTGGAGGCCTGCCGGATGCGGCGGCCGGCAGCCCCCATGATGTTGTCGAAGACACGGTCGCTGTTGGCGGTGACGTCGTCGAGCGTTTCCCGGAGATGCGGGTCGGAGACGGGTGGCGCCTCCCCGCTGCGGTGCATGCGGGCGGCCGCCTGCAAGAGCGCGGTCTGGGAGATGGTGTCGGAGCCGTGCACCGGGTCGAACAGCGCCTTGATGAGCGCCTCGACGACGTCGACGGCCATCGGCGCACTGTGGAACGTCTCTTGGCCCATGTAGCCGGCGAGGATTTCGAGGTGGCGGTCAGCGACGTTCTCGACGGCCTGGACGCGGTCGATGTCGGCGTCGAGCTGGGGCTTGATGGACAGTAGTGGGAGACCGGGCAGGAGTTCTGCGCAGTCGAAGTAGTACACGTCATCGAGGTCCCCATGGCGGGCGTAATGCGCTCGGAGATAGGCATCAGGGCCGCCGTCACCTTTGGAATCGATGTAGATGTTGGCGCCGTCGGTGGCCTCGAAGTTCCCCGCGAGCATCCCGTGGCCGAGTGCGGATTTGCCGGTCCCCGATTGCCCGGTAATCGCGGTGTGGAGCTGTTGGACGGTGGGCGGCAACGACACAGTGGCATTCAGCGGCTCGCGGTCGGCCGTACAGGGATGACCGATGTGCATGCCCTCGGCTTCGAGATAGCGGTTGAGGACGGCTCGTGGCGGCAGCTCTAAGCCGGTTCGTTCCCGAGGGGTCGTTTCGAGGGCGCGGCGGGCGTCGCTCTCGAGTGCAGGGCCGCCCGTGAGACAGAGGCCACCGAGAGCGGCCGGTCCGACGACGATCGCGGGGCTGCGATTCGGTATGCCGGGGACGATGTGGCGGCGACGCTCCGGATTCGTCTGCAGTGTTCGGTCCAGTAGTGCCTCGAAGACGTCGTTGGCGGCTTTCGAGCCGTAGCTGTAGCGGCGGCCTTCGATGCAGTAGTGAGCGCCGGTCAGCGGCTGGAACGCATCGACGAGCGGGCGGCAGGTCGCATCCGCTGGATCAGGGTCGGTGTCGAGCGCGACGGCCCGAGCGTTGACCGTGAACGACTGCCGGGTGTCCACGGCGTTGAGCGCCTCGATGCGTCGAGTCTCCGATGGCTGGAGATCCGGCGACGACTGGGTTGGGCTGGAGCCGTAGCCGCTGTCATGGCGGGTGCCGGAGGCATGCGTGTCGTACCGGTCACGGCGGGGTGTCGTCTCGTTGTGGCTGGATCGCTCGCGGTCATGGGTGCCAGTGAAGAAGTCGGCGATCCACTTACCGATCAGGTAGCGATACAGATCAGTGCCGTTCTCGAGCTCGAAGATGCGGTCGTCGCGGTCGGCCGTCCAGTCGGGTTTCGGCTGGATGATGAACTGAACGAGCGCCGGCGCGTCGCCGGTGGCGAGCGCGTTGAAAACCCTCGACAGCGGCCAGTCGGCGGTGCTCTCGTCGGCGCCGACGAACTCCTCGATCGGTTTCATGGGACACTGCCAGTCTCGCGGCCGGTCACCCACACCGTGGTAGTCGACGGCCGCGACGTCCCAGTCCGCGAGTGGTGCCGTTTCAGCTGGGTCGTCGGTTGTTCTATGGTTGGAGTCGGCTATCGAACCTTCTGCGGTCAGCGTGCCGTCTGTGGCCAGTGTGTCGGCGTCGGTGCTTGTATCGTCTCCGACCTCAGGGAGGTTGAGCAGGTCGGCGTAGGTACAGTCGGTTTTGACGATGTCGTAGGAGTGTGGAAGGCAGGCGGTGAGCGCCCGACGCGTCGCATCGAGGTGTTCGGGCGTGTCGACGCCAACGTACCACGCCAGCGAGCGCTGGCCGGTGTCGCCGGTGGTGCCGGTGGCGGCGATCAGCATCTCGTAGGTCGGGTACTCGGTGCCGCCGAGCAACCCGCTGTCGCCGACCGACCGATGGAGGTCGGTGATCGAGCGGGTGACGGTGTCTGCTTTGAGCGGTTCGTCTGCGGGTCGAATCTCCAGATAGGTTCGAGACTGAGTCAGCGGAGGCGTTCCTAACATGATGATCGCTATGGTGGAGTGGCTCGGGGTTTCGTAACTGGCCGCGTTCTGTATCCCTTCGCCATATAGTGCACTACGAATTGCGATTAAATTTGTCTATTTCAAATAGATTATAAATATGGCGGCGTGATGAACTGATATGTCGGTCGAGAGGGAGCTAGCACAGGCGATTCACGGTGTCGTGCTCAATCGGGGCAGCGTTGAGGTCGTCTGTGATCTCCCGCATGATACGCCGGAGCCGATCCCTTCTTTCTTAACTAAAAACGCTCCCTGATGTTGGTTAATCAATCCCGAGGTTCGTCAAGTCTTTTCGTTTGTTCAGCCCATGGGGCGGGGAAACTGTTGCGCGGTGAGTAGCATTCGGTTCACCGCGATCAGCGCTGCCGCCTCACACCATTCCGTGTCGAACTCGGCCACCTGGAAGCCCACTACAGCTGTGCGCCCGCTGTAGCCCGGGTGGGCTCACGACGTACTGGACAGGGGACCTCGAGTTACATCTCGTCACAACGTCGGCGGAGTAACTCTATCCCGCATCGTTGGGCACAGAACCACTCTAACCAAACAGCAAACGAACCAAATGGCTATGTTCCCACAGCCCCAACAGTAACGTATGTCCAGTGACACCATCGATATCGAGGAGTTCGAGGACGCTGACGAGTTTGAAGTGCGGAACGACACCGAGCGAATCGTGCTGTTCCTCGACGAGCACGACGACCGGGCGTGGAAGGCGGCAACCATCGCGGAGCGACTTGAACTGGAGACCGACGCTGTCAGCGCGATCCTGTCGCGGCTGAAAGAACGAGGGCTCGTCCGGCACAAGCGCCCATACTGGGCGATCACGGACGACGAGGAGCGACTCCAAGCTGCCTACCAGCTCCACCGACACCACGAGACGGCGGACGAGGAGTACGGCGAGGAGCGGCTTGAGGACCTCCAGACCGACGAGATGGAGGACGTTCAGTGACTGCGTTCAAAGATTTAGCACGCGGTGACATCGTGTGGGCGAGTGATCCTCTCTCGGAGAAAGGTCGCCCGATGCTCGTGCTCGGGGCCCCGCAACTCCCGAATCACGGAACCCAGATCATCACGGCCCTCATTTCTACGAAGACCTATCACGAGGAGTCATTCAGACTCAGAGACGACGACTACGAAGGCCAACCACTCGGGGAACGAAGTCACGTCCTCCCCTGGTCGCTTATAACTCTCAACAATGCGGCAGACGTCGAGCACCGTCTGACCGCTCTCGTCGACGAACGTATCGAGGACGTGACGAACCAGGTGATAGACTACGTGTCGCCCTGAGAACGGACTCCAGTCGAGAACAGCCATTACCTTCGTCTTAGCTTCTTATGCGCCCTGACGGCCGCGGGCGCATCGTCATGCCCGCGGTTGCAACCGATGTCCTGAGTCGAACATTCCAGAGCAGTCGAATCGGCGTCAACTAGTTGTCTTAGTGGCCCGCTGTGTGACTTCTGTGGGTCACTCCGGTAGCCGATGGACATGACCTGGCACTGTCGAAACTGTGGGAATTCCTTTTCGAAATCGGAGACAAGTGCCTTCGTGACGACCAACACGCAGCAGGAACGGACACTCACCATCCGTGGTGACGACACCGAACGCGGCTTGCCGACGACCGATGTACCGTGTCCCGACTGTAACCACGATGAGGCGTACTGGGATATCAAGCAACTCCGGTCGAGTGACGAAGCACCGACGGAGCTGTACATCTGTACCGACTGTGGGTACCAGTGGCGGCGGGACTGAACGGGACGAAACCAATAATTAAGTAGGGCTTGAAAAGACCAAGCGCGTGCCTGACGATATCGCGTACCCCTCTGTCGGACTCATCCTCGACCTTCACGAGCAAATCGTGACAGAAGGCGACGACACAGAGCCAGGAGTCCGGTCAGAGGACGCGATTGCATCCGTACTTCAGTACATTTCGGAGGGGTTCTTCGGGGAGGTGCCTGAGACGATTCACCACAAAGCGGTCCATCTGATGCGACTGCTCGTTGCGGAGCATCCATTCGTCGACGGAAACAAACGAACAGCGCTCCGAACTGTGGTCGTTTTCTACATATTGAACGGCTACACATTCGACTACGGTGACGAAGTTCGGACCCTCTTGCACCGCTTCGCAACCGACGAAGCAGCGGTCGATACAGACACTGCAGTCATCTACTTTCGCTCGTGCGCTCGCCGCAACTGATAAACGGGCCCACCGAGAATATTCAGTAAAGCAATGGCGTCCAGTACTGATTCCTCAACGGCTGTCGATGATGAGGTCCGCCAGTTGTATGAGCGGTATCAGGCAGCCGAAAGCGACGCCGAACGCCGCGAAATCGCCCTTGAGATGGGCGAGCTTGATGGACGCCGTCATGCGGAGATTTACGCTGCACTCGAAAACGAGTGAGCGCTCGCGGGTCACTGCGTTCCCCGCTCGCTGTCGTGGTCTCCCGTCGGTCGACCACGAACCGCTCGCCGTTCGCTTTCGAGACGCTCCCTTCGGTCGCGTCTCACTGTCGTTGCCCGCACAGCCACGGTCGAGCTACGGAGAGAACAGGAGGATGGTAGTCATATATCTCCGGGGTCGACTCGCGGAACGACCCCATCGAAGTGGGCATCGAAACTCAACACCTGATCGATGTCGAACCGCTCGGCGACGGCGACGATCGTCGCATCCGTGAAGCTCAACGCTTGGTCGTCGTATCGCTCGAAAATGTCGACGGCGTCACCGAACCCCGCCTTCGAGACGTGTAGTATCTCGTAAACTGACGGATACTGCCCCTCTCCCAGAAGCCGGTCGCTCAATTGCTTCGCTGCACAGTACGACCCTGTTCGTTTTCGGGTGAGCGTGATGGCTTCGTCGAAGATATAGTCGGTCAGGTAGGGATGGCCGAACTCCCCGTCATATACGGCGTCGAGTGCACGGCTGGCAGCCTCGTGCCTTGTCGCGTCCGTGTCGTGGTCGGCGTATACCACGCCTGTATCGATCAGCACCGTCATCCGTAGAGGATGTCGTCGATGTCGTCTTCGTCCGTCTCGACGCCGGAGCTGATCCGACCTGCTTGCATCGCCTCTTTTTCGGCCTCCGATAGCGGGACCGTCGACTCACGAAACGAATCGATAACCGCCTCTCGGGACTCGTAGGCATCGTCAATCAGGCGGGTCAGAAGCTCCTGTTGCGTGACCTTCTCGCCAGTCCGGAGCTTGATTTCTGCCTGTAGCTCCTCGAGACGGGATTTCGCCTCCTCGTCAACTTTGACCGCCGTTGCCATACTGAAAGTTTCGTCTGAAACTGTGTAAACGTTTCCACGACCACTACGGTGGCATCGAAGCTCGACCGCAGAAGCACGGAATCGGTACCCTTCGTCTTAACCAACGACTCCCGAGTATGTTGGTTAATTAGCAGACGTGTTTTCATTCGTTAGCTGGCCGGCTGGAATCGACGGTTACCCCGTGAGTGGTAGCCGGCTCGCCGCGCTCGGCGCTGCCGCCCTCCACGCGCTCGCGACCGACCATTCCGGGCATGCGGGCGCTCTCCGCCCCGCCCGCGCCCGTTCCGGGCTGAAGTGCATATGGTCTCGACGCCAGCGGGTAAGCGCGAGGGGTTGCGCGGCGTGGCTGCTCACCCCCCCCCCCACGCTTACTCCGCTGGACGCGCGTTCCGGGCGGGTCGGCGCGCGCGGCTGGTTGTGTGCACCGTCTGTGGCGCGCTCTCGCTCGCGCCCAAGGGGCGCTCGCGAAGGCGCGAGCGAGAGCGCGCAGTCGTGACTGGTCGGTTCGATTGTGTGGAAAACCCGCGAGTGAGGTCGCGGGCGTCGGACGCTCTGTGAGCGCCTTCGGATCGGAGAGATCCAATGCAACGTAACAACCCAATTCGTGAAAAGGTCTCGGTCGAACAGGAATCAGAACAAGACGTAGTCGAGGACACCCCGGAGCTGCGACCAACGGTGGAGTTGCAGACCCAAGCGAAAATTGACTCGGACGTTCGTGATGCAATCGCGGCGGCTGACGAACAGGACCACCCACACGGAATGACGCTGGAAGCTCAGGAGAAGTGGGAAGCGCGAGAAGCTGAGAAACGGCGGACTCGTGAACGTGAAGATTGCGCGCAGACGAGTCGGCGGGAGGAGCTGTGCCGGGAGATGACGCAGGCGAAACACTGTGGGCTGTCCAGTGAAGCAGATCCACGTGAGCAGTTGGACGTCGAGACGCGGCGGGAGGTCGAGAAACAGGCCATCCGGTTGGACGGAAAGTGTTGCGGTGGTCTCGGTGTCGAAGCCATCGAACGAGAGTTGGCCGCCCGGGTCCAGAGCGGGCGATCGATGCAGGACGCTGTGTTGGACATGGTCGAGGACGTACAGGCGGCGCCGGGGGCGATCGTGGCGCTCGGTGAGTTGGTGCAGGTGGGTCGCAAGTGGGTGGATGTCGAAGCGACAGTCGAGACGCTGTGGGAACCCAGCAGTCCCTCGATGCAACAAGTCGGCTTGCTCGAAGACGAGACAGGGAAAACCAAGTTGACGGTGTGGAAGCGATCGAAGCAACCTCTCATCGCGGAAGGTCAGACGGTGCGTATCCGGGATGCGGCGGTAAGCTGGTACCAAGGCCGGGCGTCACTCGCGCTCACCGGACGGTCGATGGTTCACTTCCCCGAACGAGCGGCTTGGTGGTGAGCGCGTAGGCAGCTCTTTTCTTTTTTATTGTGGCCTCCACCCGCCAACCGCCTCCCCACCCACCGCTCCGTGCTCGCTCGTGCTCACGGCTCGCTTCGCTCACCGATCGCACTGCCCGAGACTCTCCCTGTAGTCGCGTCTCGCTGCGCGCGCAGCCACGACCAGTTGCGATAGAGCTCCGGTATGCGCTACTCGAAGAGATTCTTCGCGCGCCGATAGATGGGTGCACCGAGCCAGTCACGCGCATCGGCAAGTTGTTCCAGTTTTGACACCGCCCCGTCATGTTCTAGTTCGCCTCTCTTGACGAGAGCTTTCAACACGATCGGTGAAATCGCGACTTGAGCGTCGGTAAGCGTCTGGAGCTCTGGGAGTGCCCGAAGGTCATCGGTAATCAGGAATTCCGCCTTCAGTTCGTTCGTGAGTACTGCACAACTCCCTTCACCCTTGTCCACGCGGGATGATGTGAATTCACTGTTGACTTGGTGAATCGCTTTCCGATCGATGCTCTCGAGTACGGTGTCAGCGGCGTTGGCGTGGCTATCTTCGTATTCACTTGTTTCCTCGAGCTCCTGTCGCACTGTGTCCGTAGTGTGCGTCTCGAATTCGGTGAGACAGATGTCGAGAATACCGATCGAAGCGAGAGAGATGAGAGCGCTTGTGTCAGCGACAATCATTCGATATCGAGGTCCCTCTAGAGATTGGCCATATCCTCGGCCACGTCCTCGCCTTGGTCAAGCAGGGCCTTCGATGCTCGAACGGATTCAGCGTCTTGACGCCCGATAAATTCCGCTAGAACGTCGAATCCGATTTGGCCGTCAAGGTAGAGCTCAACGACTGCTTCCTTGAATGTCTCGTCGTCCTCGATTTCTTCAAGGTAGTCTCGAAGCGCCTCCTTGACGATCTCAGTCCGATTTTTCCTGTTGACCGCCGCTGCGACATCCGCTTTCTCCACCAGATCGTCCGGAAGCCGGAAGTTTACTCTCGTATTGCCCATAGCACAACGTCCCTTATTGTAAGTACGTTGTATGTACATATTCAAAAGCGTTTGGTGAATCGTAGAATATCATACTCTGGATACCGATGATTGTTGTGATCGGAGATGTGTTCGGCTATTGGGGCGAACAAGCTTCGTGTTCGCCGATAATGGCGAACAAAAATGGCCCGAGGGGCAGGGCGGAAATACTCGGCTGCGACCGTCCCGGTTGGTGTGTCAACTGGGTCAGCTATCTGTGTCCTGCTGACTGCACGGAGCATCGACGAGCCTGACCGATTCGTCGCTCCCGTGCCACTCGTCAACGAGATCGGCCGCGTCGCGAGCGCCGTCGCCGCCGAAGCTGGAAGGGGTTCGTCCTCGAGGGCAACGGGGACGATGAACGCCGAGTCGTTCGGATTGGCGTGCTGCTGACGTTCGATCCACTGTTCGTCGAGTGGGTGGACCAGCGAAACTCAATCAGTGTACCCGCTGTATCTCGCACGCCGTTCGTGACAACGACCAGGTAGTTCAACGGATCGATCGATTCGTGAGTTTCCTGAATTGAACGTGGAACCAGGTGAAGCCTGGATCGACTGTCCGGCTAGTGAGGCTGGTTTAGCGCTGTAATACGTCAGACAGTAGAATGAAGTGTTCTGTCTCGGTATCTCGTTGAAGAGACCACTGATGGAAATTTCCGATCACCTTCGCTGTCTGTTCTCTGCCACTGTCGAAAAGCGAGCTGACTCATATTTGATTGAAGTACCAGAACAAGAGATTCGACTTGACAACCTTCAGCAGGGTGAGACGTACCGCGTGGCGGTTTTTCCGTCACCATCGAACGAAGCGGACGAGAGCGAGATCGCAGATACAGAGATTCGACAAGGCAGTCAGACCGATCCCGAGAAACCACCCGTGGAGGAAGGCGAAACCCGACGCGTGGAGATTGATGGTATTGGCGATCAAGGCGACGGTATCACCCGTGTCGAGCGTGGGTTCGTCGTCATCGTTCCCGATACTGAACAGGGCGAACGTGTCGCCATCGAGATTACTGATGTACGTGAGAACGTTGCCTTCTCGGACGTTGTTGAGCGCCTGAGTTACTACGACTGACGCACTCGTCGAGTGGCATGCTGAAGACAGAGACTGTACTGACCGTTGTCTGTAATACCTGTATCGACCGATTCCTTCTAGCAAACCCAAACCAATCTCCGTGTGAGAGACGCACCCTCAATTCAGCACACTGGTGAAGCCGCTCACTAAGTGAGCACTTCCACGGGACTGTTGAGGTTTATTGGCCCCTGACGGGCGAGGGGCGCTCGAAGCAGTCCCTCGTGAGATCGAATGAAATCTCCAGAGACATCCACCGTGTTCGCTGGCGTCGACCCGAGAACAGATACCGACCTTCCGGAGTGGTACGAGGCACGACAAGACACCGACGACGTGATGACCTTTGCCGAAGCGATCCGAGAGCTTCCACGGGCGACCGAGACCAAGGTCGGCTACGAAAACCCCTACACGGGCGAATGGGTTGAGACGGACCGCTTCAACGCGGTCGTCGAACCGAATCGACTCATCGACCAAGCGAACGAAGACGCTGATGCCGAAACGCCGTTGTTCAATATTCCGACGGATAGTTACGCCATCATCAATCCCACTGACGTGTACGGTGCACTCGAAGACGTCCTGCGTGCAGAAACCTACGAGGATACTCCACTCTCGGAACTCGTTTTCGGCGAGATCAGACAGTACCGCGGCGGCGGTGAGGTCCACATGGACATCATGTTCGATGGCCTCTCAGTGACGCTTCCTGGGCGAAACGAGCCGATTACAATGGGCGTCACTTCCGGCTACGATTTCTTCGGAAACAACGCGGTCTACGTCGAAGGATTTGCCCGAGATAGCTACTGTGCGAACTCGATTCGTTCACTAACCGACAGAGAAGTCGTCAAGCACGTGGGCAATGTGGATGGCTTCGGCCCGTGGTGGGAATCCGTCCTCGAACAACTCGAACTCGTCGCAGACGACCTGTTGGGATTCATCACTGACGCTCAGGACCTCACCGTCTCATTCCCCGATGTACCGTTCGACCTCGAGGGCTTCTACGAACTGCTTGGCTTTCCGGAGTATCTCGCCCAACAGGCGGCGAGTGATGCCCGAGCGAACGCCGCTGATCCGTTCGAAATCGACATGTGGACACTGCATTCGGGTGCAACGTACGCGCTGACGCACTTCTTCCGCGGCAAAGAGGGTAATTCACTCGACAGCTACGTCCGGACAGCCAACGACATCCTGTTCAACCCCGATGGGACCCTTGAACGCGTCGAACGCGAGTACGAACAGCAGTCCCAAGCGGAAACAGATGGCGACGGACAGACCGGCTTGGAGAGCCAAGTTGCACTCGCCCAAATCGAGCAGTTGAGTGAGGGCGTCCGTGAGAAAGCCGAAACGTTCGAAGAGCGGGAAGCTGAACTCCGAGAGCGCTTCGCTGAGGCAGCTGACTGAGCCGGTTAAATTTCCATATAGTGTGATGTCACACTAGATTTTTGACGGCCGAGGACGTACTGGTGGATATGAGCAGCGACCGAATCGACGCCGAAAGTAAGGTATCAGGGAATCAGGCGAACATCCCTGCACGGATTCGACGTGAACTCGATATTGATGATGGTGACCAACTTCGTTGGCATCTCGAGGCCGATGGTAGTGTCCGTGTCGAAGTCGTCCAACAACGGGCGGGAACGTTCGCCGAGTTCGATGGCTACGATGGCGAAGCGACAACCGATGTAGTGGACGAGCATGACGCTTGGGGCGTCGAAACCGAATAGATGCCGCGCGCACTCATCGATACGACAGTCCTCTTTGCGGCAGCGTATCGACGCGATAGTTCCCATGATACCGCACTGCCGGTCATTCGTGGTGTCGACACTGGATCGCTTCCAGAGGCAGTCGTTCTTGAGTACGTCCTCGCGGAAACGCTGAATGGCCTCACAACCCATGCCGGTCACGAGGCTGCTGTCGATCTCCTTGATCGAATCGAGGAAAACGCACGGTTCCATATCGAGTCACTCAGTACTGCTGCCTTCGCGACAGGGAAATCCCTGTTCAGGCAGCACGAACCCCTCTCGTTCGTTGACGCCTGTATTATTGCGTATATGCAAACCGAGGGACTCGGGTATCTGTATGCGTTTGACGACGACTTCGATGCCGTCGATGATATCTATCGACTCGATACAGCGACGAATCCCTACGACCCGAGTTGATCAGTGGCAGCGAAACTGAGACTGGAACCTCTGTGTTCAGTCTCTCCACAGAGTCTCGAATAGAGCGAGGCAAGCGACAGTTCTCCGCACCGAGACGTCCGTAGCAGCACCGCCGTTGTGTTTTATTGGCCCCTGACGGGCGAGGGGCGCAGGAACGCGTGCCTCGTGATCTGTGATGGCTTCGAGAAACATCTACGAGCAGACGTTCGATGAGGACGTACAGGAAGACGAACAGAACAGTTGCCCGGAATGTGATGGGCGTGTCACGACGAACGCTCACGAGACGGTTTGTGACGACTGTGGACTCATTCTCAACGACGAAGCACTGGACCACGGCCCGCAGTACTGCAAGGCCGACGAAAACGCCTCGGAACGACGACGGACAGGGGCGCCGAACACGGTCGCCCGGCACGACCACGGTATCGGGAGTGAAATCGGGTGGAAGAAAGATTCCGAGGGGCGAACGATCGGCGGGAAGAAACGGCGGCAACTCGGTCGGTTGCGTCGCGAGCATACACGAGCGAAAATCGGCTCGAAAGCGAATCGGAATCTCCTGTCGGGGCTGGTCGAGATTCGGCGGATGACGTCTGCCCTCGGTTTCTCGGAGAGTCTTCGAAACCAGGCGTGTCAGCTGTTCCGAACGGCACAGAACGAAGATGTGCTTCGAGGTCGGTCGATCGAAACGATTGCCTCCGGGAGCGTGTATGCGGTCTGCCGACTCAACGAGTATCCGCGGACGTTCGAGGAGATCGCTCGAGTGTCGAAACTCGATGACGGGAAGGTCCGGTTGGGGTACACCGTGTTGAATCGGGAGCTCGAGTTACCCGTGCCACCGGCTGGCCCGAAGCAGTATCTCCCACAGATTGCATCGGAAACCGATGTGAGCAATGAGACGGAGTGTCAAGCGCGGAGGCTTCTCGAAGATGCATTGGGCGAAGTCCTGAGGAACGGCTGTAATCCCGCGGGCGCTGCAGCAGGCGCCTTGTACGTCGCTGGTCAGGACACCGGAGAGAACCTGACGCAAGCCGAAATCGCGGATGCGGCGGACGTGTCTAAAGTGACGGTTCGGGAACGGTATCGAGAAATCGAACGTACGGCGAATTGAGTCGGCTCAAAGCCTGGCCTAGGCCTAAGTTTCTGTGAGTGCAGTCACGACATCTGTGAGGCTGAACAAACGTAGGTCGTCTCGTTGACTGGCTGCTTCCGTGACCGATTGTTTGAACCCCCTTCGGGAGAAGAGGGCGTACTCGACGACCCGGTCACTCCCGCTTTGTGGAGACCATTGAAGTTCGTCGGTGTGATCCTCTAGATTCGATAACGCATCGTATCCGAGGGGTGACTGTTGGAATTTGCATTCACCGACGATCAGTGTCTCGCCGGTGGTCAGGCCGACGGCGTCGATCTCGTGTTCGCCATACCACCATTGTCCCGTGTTCGTGATCGTGTACTCGGAATAGTACTTTTGGAAATCGTACTCCGAAGTATGATACTCCGAAGTATGATACTCTATAGTATCATTATTTAGCGCCCGATGTACCGGTTCCGTTTTGTCGTGCGCCCGACGGGCGGGCGCAGGGGAATCCAGCCCTGCTCCCTTGAATCCATGCAAGGAGACGAACCAGACAGTCACAACGACATTGACCAGCGGACGAAACGAGCACGAGCGAAGCAGATGACGGTCACCATCCGTCGAACGGGCGGCATTCACAGAGCTAGCGAGGCGAAATCCCACGGATATAGCCGTGGGAGGATGTCAGAGCGTGGACTCTCACTCTGGCCGAACAACTTTCACGGTGGGTTACTTCCGGAGTTCAACGGCAGATACGAGTCCATATGATATGCAACCCGCCATAGTTTGAGTACGGCGCGAGTGACTTACACTTCGAGTATCTGTGTAAATCGGTCACGTTGCCGTTCATCCATCGGTGCTCATGATTCATCGCGAGGAGCGTTCGCCGAACGCTTATACGGCCCGTCGCCCAATATCACGCGAGATGGCCAGTTCGACCCAGGACGGGGAGTTCCACGACGGAGAGATCCGACTCTGGCAGGAGGACGACTGGTGGATCGCCAAAGACGTTGACACGGGCGTCACCACGCAGGGTGAGTCCCGGGAGACAGCCTTAGAGAACCTCGACGACGCTGTGGGGTTGTACAACGGCGAGCGTGGTCGGGCCCCGAGCGACGATGAGCTTCGGGCAGCGGGCATCGATCCTGCAGACAACGTCACAGGCGACCAAGACCCTCCGGACGTGCTCGACTAACTGATGGGGCGGCGGACATTCTCCGGCATGGAGGTCGTGAAAGTACTCGTGAATACAGGAGGCTTCGAGTGGCGACGGACGACCGGTGACCACGCGCAACTGTACTACGAACACCCGTCAAACAAGGAAGACCGCCGGCAAGTGACAGTCCCTCTGCACGACGAACTCCGTACCGGGACACTTCGCGACATCGCCGAGAGTGCGGGGGCACACGACTTCGCCGCATTCTGTGAGTGGATCGACCGGCACGCCTGACAGGGACGTGTCTCATGGCGTGGACTCTCACTCTGGCCGAACAACTCTCACGGTGGGTTACTTCCGGAGTTCAACGGTAGATATGACTCAGTATGATAGGCAACCCGCCAGAGTTTGAGTACGGCGCGAGTGACTAACACTTCGGGTGTCTGTGTGATACACGACTTTTCGACCTCGTCAGGCGTTGAGATCGCAGTGGGTGGCGGGTGGTAGTGTTCGAGTCCGGGAACGTGAATATAGTCGCCTCCATGTGGATGAGCTCCCCAGCGAAGATTCACTCCCTCTGCGTCCGTATAGTGGTATTCGTAGTCGTCCTGTGTCGTCCACTGGATGTCGAATCGAGCCTCACCGGCCTCACACAGGCCGTCGTCGAAGGCAACCGTCAGGACCGATGGATTGAGATACTCGTCAAGTTCGGCTGTCGCAAGCGGCTCCATCTCTTGGATGGTATCACGAATCGTGAGCAGCGCCGGACGATCCGTCGCTCCGCGGAGTGTATGTGCTTCGGATTCGTTCGGAGAGCCCCGCATCGCTCACACCGGGACGCTATCATCGCTTGAGCGGCGGTCGCCGTCGATGAATCGCTCTGCATTCCCGATCGAAAGGGCAGCGTTCGCGAATGCGAGATTGCGACGAAGGGTTTTCCACTCCCGAATCGTCTCCGAATCGATTTCACTGTCTGGGGAGTCGGAGTCAGAGAGTGTTTGGTTCGTCTGGTCGACGGCAAGCGCTTCGGGGGAGTCGACACCGAATTCGGACTGATACTCGGTGAGCTGGGCTCGCATCTCTCGAATCCGCGTTGCGAGTTCGTCAGTCGAGAGATGCTCAAGGATATCCGCAGCCTGTTCGACGACCAACGATTCGGGAGACCGGCGATACAGCATCCCCCCGTTCTCGCCGGTCGTCGTCTTCACGAAGCCCTCATCCGCCAGTGTATTCAGATGCTTACGGGCCGTTTTTGGAGCCGTTCGTGCGGCTTCAGCAACTGTATCGGCCGACGTCGGGCTGTAGGTGTGGGCGATGACGTGACGAATACGCTCGTACGGTGTCGTCTCCGATGCCCACTCCTCACCGACCGCCTCATTGATGTCTGTGAACTCGTCTGGTGGCGTTCGGTCGTTCATGCAGTTACACAAGAGGTAGAGTAATATAGTATTTTGGTGAAGCATTATTTTCCTAAATAAGGTGTGGTCGGCTGAGTTGCCATCCACCTGGCGCTGATAAATATTCGGCGCGTGACGTACTGGCTCCATTTTGTCGTGCGCCCGACGGGCGGGCGCAGGCGAGTCCAGCCCTGCACCCGTGATTCCATGCAAGGAGACGAACTAGACAGCCAAGACGACATCAAGAAGCGGACGAAACGAGCACGAACGGAGGATATGACGGTCACCCTCCGTCGAACGGGCGGCATATACACGGTGCAGTCGGAATCCGGAAACGTGTATCGCGTCGATGTACTCCGTAAGGGGTGCACCTGCCCGGATCAACAGAAAACAGCTGTCGAACGGTGTAAACATCTCCGACGAGTCGACATGGAGATTCAGAACCGAACCGTTCCAACGCCGGACGGTCGGCTTCCAGAACGCCCACGTGCGGATGGTGGCGTGAAGGAATCTGTGAGAGATCCTTCCCAAGTACCCACCCGTGGCCGGATCGAAGGCCCGCTGCAGGAACTCGACAAGCATGGGAATCCCACCGGGGAGTCGTACGTTCGGTGTCGGGCCTGTGGACGAGAGGCGATGCGCGAGAAGGATCTCGAAGACTGTTGTCGGGGATCCTCTCAGACCGGCGAAAACACGTCGAGAAACCAGTAACAGCCGCAGCAGGAATCTGTGGCTAGCAAATTAACCAACATAGTAACTGTTTTTGTTGGTTAACACGGAGAGATTGATTCCAGCCGCTTTCAGAGAGAACAGGACAGCAAAACGAATAGTGGTGTCGGCGCGTGGCTAGCGACTGGAATCGTTGTATCGCTCGCGAGCCCGTGATTTTGATTCCTCGGGCACCGTTTGTAACTCTCCGCCGTAGCGATCGATGCTTCGTGTGATCGCCGCGGCGACAGCCTCCTGGCCGCGCCGGGTGTCTGGCGGGTCGGGAGCCAGCGCCGGCCGCATCGACTGCTGTGCCCCCTCGGGTCCAACCAATCGCCCGGCGGCGTTCGTCCGGAGCCAACAGAGCGGGCCGTCCCCAACCGTTCCGGTCTCCTCCTGTTCGAAGTAGTGTTCGACGGCGTCCAGCGACCCGTTCGAGAGGGCGGCTTTGATTTCCTGATTTCGGTCCCGTGATTCAGGCTCACTTCCGGCGCCGCCCGTGACGACGACGCGGGTCTCGGCGTGTTCCTCGACACTGATGTGGACCGGCTCTGCAAGCGTCCTCGCCGGGGGGCCGGCGTAGACAGGAGCTAGCGACATGGGGTCGGCGAGGAGCTTCCGGAACAGATCACCGTCCCCGGGAACCAGTGTATCGACACCATCGACGACGACCGGAAAGGTGCTGTCGGTCGCTGTCGTTTGGGCGCCCTCACAGAGCCGACAGCACACAGCCGCCACCAAGAGGTGGGTGCTGAGAGTGCCATCAATCGTTGGATTCGTCTCTTTGAACGGGTCGATGTCACCTGTAATCAAGATGATCTCGTTCTCCGTGAGGGCCCGAGCCGGATCGTAGGTCGAGTCACCGAGCAGTGGATTGCTTGGGGCGGGGTCGAGCGGCCCGCTGATGAGTGATGCTGCAAGCCGTAAAGGTTGGCCTTCGCGTGTTTGGGCCAGCTCGAACGGTGTCAACGAATCCAGGGCTTCGAGTTCCTCGAGGGCTTCGAAGGAATCCTTGAGATCGGGCTCCCTGAGCGCCTTCGTATACTCGTAATGCGGCTCCTTACCCTCGAACAACGCGGGCAGGATCGCCGAGAGGATGGGAGCGACAGCGGTGTCGAACCGGTCCCACACTGTTGCCGCATCCATGTACGCATTCACTCTGATGGCGACCGGATCGGTCGTGAACGCGTCCTGATCTGGCGGTGCCTCGAATGGGTTGATCGCCACGCGCGCTACCGCTGGCACATCTAACTGCGAGGCCACTTGCCATCGACCCACGTCGATCCAGACGACGTCTTCGAGGCGTTCCTGGGGAAGTCGAGCCAGAAGGTCGCGTGGCGATGGGTCAGACGGGTGGATATAACAAAATCCGCGTCCCGCTGCTGCCAATTCGACACACCATCGCTGAACGATGGCAGTCCTCTGGTCGCGGTTGCCGGCGACGTAACAGCCGCCATCGAGCGCGCCAGGCGGCAGCGCCACCGTTTTACCGAGAGCATCGGGATCCCGACCGAGTGTGAGTTCCGGCGCTGTGTCACCGCTGTCAGTGGACGACATCGTTGGGCGAAACCTTCAGGCGATTATACTAATTGTTTATCGTTGAAAGAAATGGTGCCCCCACATCGCTCGTGCTTTGCGTCTCGCCCCTCAGGTTGTGGGTGCCACCGGTGATGTGTTGATATTGCGGCGGAAGGACGCGAAAGATTTATTCGTCGTATACGATGAGCCCCGAATCGCCATAATTGTCGTGCAACCAAAGAACGTCTGTATCGTTGGTCAGCCGCAAGAGATCATTACGCGAGTCGACGGTCCCGCTTTCTGATGAGGACAAACGACGCATGCAAGAAGGCCGAGTCAGTTCCGGCACTGAAACGGATGAAGACGATATCGACTAGGTCCTGTATAGGTGCGTCTGCTGATCGATATGGGCGTTCTCTACGCAGGAACGTTCTCGGGCTTCAGCCCGTCGGCCTGGTGGGCAGCAGTCAGATATGACTGAGTCGTCGGAGTGGGTACTGTTTGCGATCCCACTCTCTCGATCTCAAGTGCGCGGTCGCGCCAGCACTGAGGGCCAAACACTCAAGAATCATGTAATCCCATATTTATCTATGGCCACCATCGAAATTGACGATGAGGTGTATGACGCGTTGCGAATTCCTGAAGGAGAGCGATCGAAGGCAATGAAGCAGGAGTTAGCAGTGTCACTCTACGCACGCGATATTCTCTCGTTTGGCAAAGCCCGTGCGTTAGCCGAGATGTCTAAACGCGAGTTCCATTCTCTCCTCGGCGAACGAGAAATCCCTCGACACTACACCGAAGCTGAACTTGCTGAAGACTTCGAATATGCCCAGTAGTGATCTTGTGGTCTCGGATACATCACCACTCTTGAATCTCGCACTCATCGATCAACTCGACCTTCTCAGAGCCCAATTTAGCGGTATTTCGATTCCGGATCAGGTTTGGGGTGAACTCACTGAAGGAGATGCCGGGTTGAACGCTCTCCGTGAGCTGCGAGACGAAGGATTCCTAAACGTGGTTGAGGTGGAGCGCTCGGACCTGTTCATCGAAATACTTCGGCAATTGGATCGTGGTGAAACAGCCGCGATTTGTTACGCGATAGGGCAGGATGCCGAGCTCATCCTCTTGGATGAGAAAGAAGGCCGACGCGTCGCTCGCGATCATGGCTTGACTGTCACGGGAGTAATCGGTGTATTGCTCAAGGGAGCTAACGCCGGCAACGTGGACTTAGAGCGAGAGCTTGCCGCCCTCCGTGAAGCAGGTTTCTGGATTTCTGATGCGCTATATTCGCAGGTCCTAAAGAACGCTGAAAAGTAATCAACTCGTTAGACCTCGTTCGATGGCAGCTCAATTAACCAACTGTGGTGATTTACATTAAAATCCAAGAGAAAAATTCTTGAAACTCGCTATGGGGGTTTCCTACGAAACTAAGTAAACAGTCTCCGCAGACTGTTTACTTATTTGGCCGATTTGGCCGCTAATTACACACGTTCCGAAAGGGCTTGATATTCTACTCTGTTGCTAAATTTGATATGTAACGAACGGGAGTCCGTTCATCCCGTGAAACTCCGACTCTATTGGGTGTTATCCCTCGTGTTAACCAACAGTATTCCCGAACGTTGGTTAATTCGCCAAGCGGTTCATAGGAGAGCTCCTGTTCGTCAGCCAGTCGGGCACAAGCATTGGTTCGCTCGGTGAGTAGCTCTCGGTTCGCCGCGCTCGGCGCTGCTGGCGGTGCGCTCTCGCGACCGACCATTCCGGGCATGCGGGCGCTCTCCGCACCGCTCGCGCCCGTTCCGGGCTGAAATGAATATGGTCTCGACGCCAGCGGGTAAGCGCCGGGGGTTGCGCAAATGCTCACCCCCGACGCTTACTCCGCTGGACGAGCGCACCGCTCAGGTCGCCGGAAGACTCACTTCGTTCGTCTTCCGAGCCCTGCCTCGCTTCGCTCGGCAGGACGCCCGCGCGCGGCTTGTTTCTTCCCCGTCTGTGGCGCGCTCTCGCTCGCGCCCAGGGGGCGCTCGCGAAGGCGCGAGCGAGAGCGCGCAGTCCAGTCGTGACTGGTCGGGTCGGTTGTGAGGAAAATCCCCGTGCGAGGACACGGGGCGTCGGGCGCTCAGTGAGCGCCTTCGGGAGCGATGTCCCAATGAGTTCTAAGGCAATTATCGAACTTGAAGATTCGGTCGAATCGGAAACAAACGAGACGGACGCGGAGCGCGTCGTCGACGTGCGTGGCGCCGAGTGGCAGGCGACGTGTCCAGAGTGTGACGGCCGGGTGCGTAAGCGGGGTCACGAGTCGGTGTGTGCGGACTGTGGATTGGTCGTGCGCGTCGAGACGCTGGATCGGACGCCGACGCTGAAGGACCATGCACCGACGACGGACGATCGAAGCGGTGAGTGGGCGTGTGAGCCAACGAATCAACTCCGGGTCGACAAGGGCCTCGTGACGACGTTCTTCCTCTCGACGGACGGAAAGGGCAACACGTTGTCGTCGGAGCGGAAGGACAAGATGGAGCGACTGCGGCGGCGACACAAGCGCTTCACGATGCACGACCGGCGGAACCAGCGGTTGAATGAGGGGATGCGCGATATCGGGATGCTCGGGGCGAATCTCGGGATTCCCGAACACGTCCAGACCGAAGCCGGCTGGTATCTGAAGGCGGCCAAACGCGAGCGATTGCCCGCTGGCCGGATGCCCTGGGAGGCGCTGGCGGCGGGGGCCGTGCAGTTAGCAGCCCGCAAGGCCGGCATCGAGCGCGACCCTTCGGATGTTGCCCAGTACGCGAAAGCGTCGCTGGATCGAGTGTGTGCCGGCGCGCGGAAGATTCGCATCGAGACGGATGTGGATGCCCCACCGGTGCGTGACCGGGCGGTCGATCAAGTCGTCGCAGCGCTGGACGACGTCCTCGATGTCGAGGCGGCGATCGAGTTGGTGCGTGTCGGCGAGCGGTTGTTGGCCGTGGCCGATAGCGAGGGCATCGGGCCAGGCACGCATCGAACGGCGATGGCCGGCGCGGCGGTGTACGCGGCCGATCGGCTGACAAGCGAGAAACATCTGACGCAAGCCGAGGTGGTCGAGGCGGCGTCGGCGGTCGTGCCAACGTCGAAGAGCCAGATTCGGAGCTACTCGCGAGAAGTCCACGACATTGGGCAGGCACGATTCCAGTCGCTGTCGAACGACGCGCTACCGGGGCTGGTGCAGGCCGACTGAGGGAGACCTCTCCCTCGGTTTTTGCGCCCTCCACGCCACGCCCGCCGCCCCACCCTCCGCTCCGTGCTCGCTTGTACTCACGGCTCGCTTCGCTCACCGTTCGCACTGCCCGAGACGCTCCCTGCGGTCGCGTCTCGCGGTCGCTGTGCGCGCAGCCACAACCTCGATACCGGGATGTCTCACCAGCAAGTGAGGTGAAGCGTTTGATGAGCTACAATCCCGCCAGAATTCGACGGTCATTATCCAGATAATGATTACACAGAGTATGACCTTCTACGACATCATCGAAGCGGCGGACGAGGTCCGTGCCATGGAAGCAGGAAGCCCCACCCTCAAGGAGCGAACCGCATCAGCAGTGGGCGAGTAGGGTTGGGAGGATGTTAATGAGCCCTACTTGCACTCCCGTCTTGTGCATTGAGAAGCGATACTACATGAGTCAGACGTTCCTCAGAGCCATTCGATTCCCAGGTGCTCGAGGCCGTCTACCTCGGTTTGGGGGTAGTGCTTCGAAACCTCGTGGATAATATCGGCGACAGTTTCGGCTGGGAGCGATGCATCAGCGAGGTAGAAAGCCGCTCTGAACTCGGAGCTATCCAACGAGAGGACGAAATCGTCATCGTAAGTGACGAGAATCCTGTCTTTCGAACGAGTGTAGGCAGCAAGCGATTGGTCCGTCGATCCCTTCCCGAGTTCCGGTTCAAAGTCGACATGGACGACATCGTGACCATAGTGTTCGAGTCGGTGTCCGACCTCGTGTTCAATGTTTTCGTCAAGAAGTAGTCGATAGGACATCTCACTCTGGCGGCGAAAGCGATGAGTCGTCTTTGGCTGCTTCGACAGCACGTGCATGTCGGGCCTCAGCCGCTCGCATCGCTTCCGGATTGGCGTGGTAGTATGCCAGCGCCTCGTAGACGGCCGCGATATCGATATCGAACCGTTCGGCGACACGAATCGGGGCATCACCGCGCTCTTCGACGCGGCGTTGGATGTCACGGACCGTGATGCGGCTCCCCGGAAGATGTGGCTCGTCGTGGATATCGGAGTCCGACGCCGGAACGATTCCGTATTGTTGGGTTGCCATCGTGTCTCACCTGAAATAGGCCCCCTATCCGATTTAAAGTATTGGGCAAGACACAGAGATACCTACCTCTTCAAGTGAACAACCAGTGGAATCAGACGGACAATAGCGTTCGTAGGAGCACTGCTTCATACGGCAACGAGCCAAGTGACGAATCTTGGTCTGTGAGATGGCACATGATACACAAGCTGGTGACAGAGATTAGCAGGTAGAGTCCCGTATAACGGTCAAAACCGTAGTGTACACTCATTTTATCAAGAAATATCGATAGGACATTTCACTTTGGCGGCGAATGCGATGAGTTGTCTTTGGCTGCCTCGATATCACGCGCATGTCGGGGCGTCAGGGTGGATTCGATCGAGCGTTGAGTTTGGAAGGGTCATCCTTGCTCAAGGCTGTCCGCCAGCACTTCAACACTGCCCGGGTGACCAACTCCGGCGTTTCGACCTCGATACACGAGGGAACTCGTGCCGTTGCATTCGGCGGTTCGTGGAAATGCTTGGGCGGTGCATTCGGCTCAGGGTGCCGGTCGAACCGAAACTCGATTCCGTCTTCCTCGGTGTAATGAAAGCTATAGCAATTGTTCTCGGTCCACCTGACATCGAACCGTCCACACGCACTGGAGCCAAAGCCAGCATCGACCGTGACATTCAGTTCCGGGTTTGGGTCAAGACGACCTGCAAGACTGTGATGGATCACTAACGGTTCAGCGGTACGGAAGACGTCTCGGATTTTCCCAAGCGCACTGTATTCGATGGGGCCCGTATCGCCCAGCAAGCCAGTCATTGCTACGCGAGGGCCTTTCGGGCGTCGGAGAAACTGATCGCTGCCTTGGCAAGATAGAGGTTCTTTTGTGCGGTTTGCCACACTGTGTGGTCCTCCCAACCGGCTGTATCATCCGGTTCCAACTCTTGGGCGAGTTCTGTTGGCGACTCGACTCCGTACTGGTCTCTAAACCCATTGACCATCCCTTTGAGGTTCTGGAGTTCAGCCACGAGCTCGTCTTTATCATACGCTTCTTGGAGCTGAATGATTTGGTTGTAGATAGCCATCCGGTCATCACGCTTGTAGAGCGTCCCCTGCGGCGTTTCGAGGGTTTCAACGACGCCAAGATTCGCCAAGTCCGCGAGCGTATCGCGAACCACTGGCTGGCTTGCTCGCGCTTGCTCGGCGATGGTAGACGCTGCTGTCGGCTCCTGAATCCGTTGGATAACAGCCCGAATACGCTCTCTCGTCGTCGTGTCCTGTTTCCACTCCTCGATTGCTGCCTCGTTTACATCCTCGTATGGTGGTGGGGCCTCGACGGTCATGTATTCTCTCCGTTGGGTTTGCGGGTCGGGTTCCTCGGTGGTTGCCCTTGTGTAATATATTCTTCTAACCCAGAATATATTTTTTTGTACGAATTGCATGCTGCACCCGAGTGAGACAGTATCTCCGAAATCGTTTATTTGAGATGGTTAGAGGCGTTGACTTCTGTTCGAACCATTTAGATGCCCTAGAGGTCGAGGATGCGTGGGGTTCGCGACGAGCGATATCTCGCGACCGACGCGCACTGACCCACAGCGTTCGCGCCTACGAGCGGGGTTTCGGAGGTGATGAGTCGGCGGCGAGTGTCGACCAAACAGTGGTGCTTCGGTCTCTCGTATCGATGCTGCAGACTCTCGTCGAACAGGAGGCCTCAGAAAGATAGGGACGATCGAAGATATTCGTGTCTATTCAGCCGGTCCCACACGCCGAATCGAGCTAGAATTTCTGGTGGTGTGACGCTCGTCCGGACAGTGGAGGGACACCCCACTGTTTCAAGTGATTCTCGTCAATAAATCGTTCTCTAAGCGTCTAATAATGGGGTTTATGAATTGGTGCACCCAATTAAAAGAACACTCGACATCGTGGTGTATCTCGCGATGGTGGTCGATTCTCTCCTGTGAAGTGAACACCAATCGAGCATGTCCATCGAATCGGAACTGAATCCGCCATTCCCACACCCCACTGTGTCGAGTGTTCTGCGAGAAGTATTGTATCACGAAAGCGGGCCCCCTCGAACCTTCTTATTAACTGAGAATAGGAGTATTGGCGGAAAATGTCCTCCTAATGGAGTAATTCGGCTGTTTGGGTTATCGTGTAGCGGAGGTCCCCTACCACACCCCACTGTGTCGAGTGTTATGTTCGAGGGGTCTTGTTGAATAACACTCGACGCACTCGACGCACTTAACGCGATGGTTTTATGTATTATCGGATTCACAATCCGGTATCGAATGTCGACATTCAGTCGGGATACCGAAATCTTCCGTGACGAGGATATGCTCCGGGAAGATTACCAACCGGAGTCGATTACCGCACGAGAAGAGGAGCTAGAGGCGTACAAAACCGCGCTCCAGCCCATCGTCAACGGTGCTCAGCCTCGGAACATATTCCTGTATGGCAAGACCGGTGTCGGGAAAACAGCAGTCTCTCGGTACTTGCTGAATCGGCTCCAAGAAGATACCGCTGAGTACGACGATGTCGATCTTTCTGTGGTCTGGCTGAACTGCACAAATCTTTCATCATCGTACCAGGTGGCGGTGAATCTCGTCAACGAGCTTCGACCAGCTGGAAAGCAGATTAGTACGACCGGGTATCCACAGCAGCGTGTGTTCGATCTTCTGTACGAGGAACTCGAATCGATTGGTGGGACGATTCTCCTCGTGTTCGACGAAATCGACCACATCGGGAGTGATGACGAGATTCTGTATGAGTTGCCCCGCGCTCGGTCGAATGGGAATCTTGAGTCGGTCAAACCGGGTGTAATCGGGATTAGCAACGATTTCGGGTTCCGAGATGAGCTTTCGCCAAAGGTCAAAGACACACTCTGCGAGGAAGAGATTCACTTTCCGCCGTATCAGGCACCGGAACTGGAAGCGATTCTGCAACGACGCGTTGAGGGCGCCTTGTACGACGGTGCGACTGCGTCCGGTGTGATTTCCTTGTGTGCGGCGTTATCAGCACAGGACACTGGGAGTGCACGGCAGGCACTCAATCTCCTGTACAAGGCTGGTGAGTTAGCCCGCGCCGCTGGCGAGTCGACGATTACTGAGTGTCACGTGCATGAGGCCCGAGATGCCCTCGAACAGAGTCAAATTGAACACGGGATGCGCGAACTCACACGGCATGGCCATCTCGCATTAGTCGCGACGTTGGATTTGGCATTGCAGGACGAAACGCCGGCGCGTGTGCGGGACATCTTTCCACGGTATCGAACGATTGCCGAACGCTCTGGTGCTGACCCCCTCGTTCGCCGTCGGATGCACGACCACCTCGCCGATCTCGCCATGCTCGGCATTCTCGATCGGTGGGCTCGTAACGAGGGCCGTGCTGGTGGGCAGTACTACGAGTACGAATTCAAGGTCGATTTGACGACGGTGTGTGAGGTTGTTGGCGATCTCGAGGGGATTTCCGTACCTGATACTGTTGCTCGGCACACCTGACTTGGAACCTAGCGGAACACTCGACATGGTGGGGTGTGGGTGGTGGTTTGGTAGATAGCATTCGACAAAGTGGGGTGGTTCGAGATATCTCTCTAAGTAGGCAGTTCGGGGGTGTCTTTGGAGTGTAGAACACTCGACATGGTGGGGTGTCTCTCTGTTGGTTATTTCCCAATAATCCCATTCAGACTCGCCGACGGCTTCACTTGAAGCAGTGTGGTGTCTCTAGAGCGTCAGCGTCGGTCGACAATATATAGTCCTCTATTATGAGCTGGTTTCCGACCCTAGATAGTACTCAACAGCCTGCTAGAATCCTTCTTCGAAAGTCTAGAAAGGCTCCCACCCGAGTGCCTCGAGTTTGGTGTTGTCAAGCGCGTATCGTTGGTCGCGTCCTGGTCGATTTTCGACGAATTCGATGAGACCTGCTTCAAGACTGTTATGGTAGCTTCTTGAGAAATGGCTTCATTGAATTTTCATATGTCTCATCAAACAACTCAGGGACCGCCTTGTAGCTCTTGAAGCCGTTTGTCTGTTCTTCCTGAAGGAACGCGTTGATTTTTTCGGGTACTTTTGGATCTGGTGGTGCAATCAGAGTATGGAATGGCCGTTCCGACAGACCCCTGTGCTGGATGAACTTACGAAGTCCTTTCCCGGGCAACGCCCCAGCGAATGACTGCACCAGCTTGGCCGTCCGCGGGCCAAGCCGCCTCTGAGTCGCCGGGAATCCCGCAGTACCGAGAGTAGCGTTGAAGCCGTTTCCACGGCCATCCTCGCCGATGAGCACCGACGGCAATCGCCGGCGGAGGAAGCTGATGTGGCCGTGGAGGCGATAGCCGACATGGAGATCACAGTCGTTATAGAACTCGATATTTTTGGTATCGTGGCTCGCCAACACGACCTTGAAGCCGCGATCTTTAGCAAGCTCTCGGAGTTGGCGGTCGGAATCTGTGAGGCGGCTATGGAACGAACAGGTAAGTGTCGCGTCCGGATACCGTTCAATGAGCATGTCCATCACGCCCTCAGCCTGGTCCACATAGTGGGCGTTGTGCGGGGTGGTCATGACGATGTGATCAATGCTGTCCGGTACGCGCATCTCATGACCGAGGTAGTCGTCGTGGTACCAGCCAAGGTCACCAACGAGCCGGGCCTCAAACCCATGGCGTTCAAGAATCCGTTTCGTGTATATGTCGCGAGTAGTAAAGCCGTCAAGTTCGGGCTGATTAGCTAGTCGCTGAAGGAACTGGAGAGTTTCAGTCTGATACTCGTGGGTTTCGTTGCCAAGTTGGTCTCCGGGATAGTGCGACCAATTCGACGCCAACGGGATAATCGGAGGTTGAATTTCGTCAATGTTCTCGGCGAGTCGGTATACTTGAGGGTAGAGCGGCTCTCGGATGGCAAACGCAGGTAGTATGATTGCATCCGATGCATTGAGTTGATCAAGCGTTGCGGAAAAATCGTGTTCACGGAATACTACGTTGAAGTCACCAACACCACGTTCTTTCTGGATGAGGTGCTGGACTTGCTCCTCAAGGAGTTTGTCTCCAACATTTCCGGAGGAATGTGGTGGAAACGTTGACAAGATTGTATACATAAGAGAAAGGTGGAGGTACTCTACTAATAAAAACCGCGTTTCTTCCCGCGACAGAACCCTATTGCTATTAGCATTGACCGCATCAAGCACTGCGTGAGCGACCTCTAGATTCGCTCGTTCCTTACCACCCCCCGACGCAGTACACGTCGCCGATATTTCGTTCCTCCGAACCGTATCGGTGGCACGGCAGTTGTCTTCGACATTAATCCATTCTCGAACGTTCGAGCCATCACCATATATAAAAGGTGATTTTGAGGTAATATCTGAACGAGGCAAGACCGACGCTCATAAATCAGCACGGTAGAAAGTGTTGCAATAATGAGTGAGGACGAACCGACCAGCAGACGTGTGCAACTCCACGCGCTGGTAGAGGTGGCTAGATACCGGCGGCTCCTCACTATTGGCATCGTCGCGGGTGGTGTTTTCGCTGCGCTACTGGAAGGCATCGGACTGAGCTTTATCCTGCCGATCGTAGAAACCGTCCAATCGCCCGGCAACCCCGCACAGGAAGCCGAAGGCGTGATGTCACTTTTTGTCGCCGCCTATCAGTTCCTGGGAATCCCATTCACCCTCGGGTTCGTTATCGTCGGTGTGAGTGCGATTTTGACGGTGCGGTGGACAGCAACGTTCTTTGTACGCTATCTCCGGGACGCGCTGGTCGTTGATTACACGCGAGAACTGCAGAAGAAATCCTTCGATAACGCACTGGGCGCGAAAATCGAGTACTTCGACCAGGAAGGATCGGACGATATTCTAAACGCGATTGTGACACAGGCGGAGTACGCTGGACGGACGATACGGTACGTTATTGATTTCCTTGAGCAGGGCTTTCTGGCGGCGCTGTATTTTTTGGTAGCGCTCATTATCGCACCGTATCTTACGCTATTCGTGCTCGTGTTTCTCGGCGGCTTCGCAGTGCTGTTCCGCTACGTCGTAGAACCAGGCTACGAACTCGGCGACAAGGTCGCTGACGCTAACGAACGCGTCCAGCAGGCGGCGCAAGCCGGAACGCAAGGCATCAGGGACACGAAGCTCTTCGGTCTAAAGAGCGAGCTGTACGAGGACTTTCTAAATGCTGTAAACCAGTTCGCGGCGTCAAGTATCAGGCTTAGACGGAACGAACAGGCGATAAACAATTTCTATAACCTCTTGACTGCTGTCTCGGTGTTCGTGCTTATTTACCTCGCAATCGTCTTCGCCAATATGTCTCTGGGTGCACTCGGTGTCTTCCTCTTCGCCATGTTCCGACTCGGGCCAAAGGCGAGTAACCTGAATCGACTTCTCTACAAGGTCGAAAATAACCTTCCACATCTCGTTCGAACTCAGAACTTCGTCGACGAGCTCAAGCAAAGCCGAGAGCCCGATACTGTAACCGAAGACATTCCAGAAACTGTGGAAACCATCGAATTTGATGATGTGCGCTTCTCTTACCAAGGACAGGATGAAGAGGCACTTTCGGAGGTATCGTTCGAGTTCGAGAAGGGTGAGTTCATCGGCTTCGTTGGCCAGTCTGGAGCCGGGAAATCGACGATTGTGTCGCTACTCGCTCGGATGTACGAACCCGATTCCGGGGAGATTCGGGCGAACGATCGGTCGATCCACGAGATGGAAATCGACGAATGGCGCTCGAAGGTCGCGGTCGTTCGGCAAGATCCATTCATCTTCAACGACACGCTCCGATACAACCTCACAATCGGGAATCGGGAGGTTTCCGACGAGGAGCTGGACCGGGTCACTCGTGTTGCGAAGGTCGACGAGTTCCTCGACGAACTACCAGAGGGCTACGATACTCAACTCGGTGACGAGGGAGTCCGATTATCTGGTGGGCAACGACAGCGTGTTGCGCTGGCTCGGGCGTTGTTGAAGGACGCCGAGGTGTTGGTACTGGACGAGGCTACGAGCGACCTCGACTCGAATCTGGAGAAACAGGTTCAGTCGTCCATCGAAAGTATGGAGCGCGATTACGCAATTGTCGGGATTGCACACCGGCTATCGACGGTCAAGAACGCCGACCGGATTTATACTGTTGAAGCGGGCGAGATTATCGAGACTGGGTCTCACGAAGAATTGATCAATGAGGAGGGGCAGTACGCCGACCTTTACGCGATTCAATCACAAAGCGGATAACGGATTACGGACCTATTTACCAATAGCTTCAGACCCAGAATAAATGATTTCAGATAAGAATATCCTCATAACTGGCGGCGCCGGTTCCGTCGGCCGGATTCTCGTTCGACGACTTCTCAAACGAGATCCGAACGTCATTCGAATTTTCGACCAGAGCGAACCCGGCCTCGCCGCCCTCAAAACCGAACTACAGGACGACCGATGTCGGTTCCTCGCGGGGGACGTCCGTGACAAGGACCGATTGAAGCGCGCCGTCGACGGTATCGACCTCGTCATCCATACTGCCGCGATGAAGCACGTCGATGTCTGTGAGTACAACCCATTCGAGGCGGTCAAAACCAACGTGATGGGTTTGCAGAACCTCATCGATGTTTCAATCGATGCCGATGTTGACCAACTCGTGTTCACGAGTAGCGACAAGGCAGTCCATCCGGCGAACACGATGGGAACGACGAAACTACTGGGCGAGAAGTTGGTAACAGCGGCCAACAAGTACAGCGGTGGCCACGACATCCGACTCGCCTCAGTTCGGTTCGGAAACGTTGTGAATTCCTCTCAATCCGTAATCCCACTGTTCCAAGAGCAAATCGAGAAGGGAGGACCGATTACATTAACGGACCCGAAGATGACCCGCTTTTTCCTCACGTACGATGACGTGGCCGAGTTGGTCATCGACGCAATGGAGCACACGCAGGGCGGGGAGGTGTTCGTTCACAAGATGGATGCCGTGCGAATCGAAGACTTGGCCGAGGCGATGATAGACGTCTTTGCCCCCGTGAACGGCTACGACTCAGAGGAAATCGAGATTACGCTTACCGGTCGCCGTGTTGGGGAAACGTTCGATGAGGAGATCATGACTGAACGAGAGGTTCCTCGGACCGTCGAAAACGAGTCTCTGTACGCGATTCACCCTGAACAGTCGGGAGAGAACGGCTATTTGACTCACGACGGGATCGAAGGCTTCGAACCAGTCAATGACGTCGTTCGGTCATCTGGAACCGCCGAGAAGTTGTCTCGTGAAGAAATAATTAACCTTCTTCGGACGGAGTTTGAGGAGGGAATTGCACGATGACACGAGGAACAGTTGCGGTAACTGGCGCAGCGGGGTTCATCGGCCGATGGGTCGTCAGCGAACTCTTGGACCGCGGGTATACGGTTCGCGGCCTCGACGACCTCTCGAATGGATCACGGCGGAACGTCGCCGAATTCGAGTCCGCAGAGGAATTTGAACTGACCGTTGGTGACGTCGCCGGTCGAGAAACCGTCGAGGAACTCATAGACGATGACACTGATGCCTGCATCCATCTGGCGGCCGAAATAGACGTCCAGGAGAGTCTGGATGAACCGCGTACCCATTTCGAATCGAACATCGTCGGGACCGAGCGGGTCCTTGAGGCGTGTCGAGCGACTGAGACACGGCTTGGCCTCGTCGGCACCTGCATGGTGTACGACATGGTCGATTCCGAGGAGGGCATCGACGAAGATCACCCAGTAAAACCGGCGTCTCCATATGCCGGAACGAAGCTCGCAGCGGAGAATCTCGCGGAAAGCTACTACCACGGCTACGACCTGCCGGTGAAGATACTTCGTCCGTTCAACACCTACGGCCCATTCCAGAAGACCGGGATGGCCGGTGGTGTGGTTTCCATCTTTACAAATCGGGACATTCAGGGTGAGCCACTGAAGATATTCGGCGACGGCACCCAGACGCGGGATCTCATGTACGTGACCGACTGTGCGCGGTTCATCGTGGATGGGACGTTCTCCAACGCGGCCATCGGTGAAGTCATCAACGCCGGTACCGGTTCGGATATTTCGATCAACGAGTTGGCCAAGTTGATTGCCACAGAGGGAACCGAAATCAACCACGTCGAACACCATCACCCTCAAAGCGAGGTCCAGAAGCTTCTCTGTAATCCCGAGAAGGCAAACGAGCTGTTGGGCTGGGAACCGGAAGTTTCCCTTGAGGAAGGCGTTGGACGGCTCCGCGAGTGGCTCAAGGAACAACAGGAGACAGCATGACCGACGAGACGCCTGCAAAATACGGGGGTGAACCAATCCGTGAGGACGTGTTGGGATACGGGGGCAGAGCATCTCTAAAACAGAAAAGCAGGCCGTGCTGGAGTCCCTCGAAGGCGACTACATCACCCGTGGTCCGACGGTCGACGAGTTCGAGGAGCGGGTGGCCGAGTTCGTCGGCGTCGACCATGCCATCGCGACTACATCGGGTACGACGGCACTCCATCTTGCCGGGCGAGCGGCGGGATTCGAATCGGGCGATGAGGTCGTTACCACACCGCTGACGTTCGTCTCGACGGCCCACGCCGCGACTTATTGTGGAGCGACACCGGTCCTAGCCGAAATTGACCCACATCGCCGAACGCTCGACCCGGATGCGGTCCTACAGCAGATAACCGACGATACCACCGGGTTGATTCCGATGCATTATGGAGGCCATCCGGCTGATATCGAGGAACTACTGGTAATCGCCGACGAGCACGATCTGACGATTATTTGGGACGCCTGCCACGCCTTTGGCGGGCATTGGCAAGGCGAGCCAATCGGCGCCCAGCGAGATATGGCTGTGTTCAGTTTCCATCCCGTCAAGAACATCACGACCGGCGAGGGCGGGATGGTCGTCACCGACGACGATGAACTGGCAAAGCGGGTTCGGCGACTCCGGTCGTTCGACATGAACTACGAGCCAGAGGGGCACGAATCGGAGCCGTGGTATCAGGTAGCCGAGGGCGTCGGCTACAACTACAATGTGACCGATCTGCAAGCCGCGCTCGGACTCGCGCAACTCGATCGGTTGGACGAATTCAAAGAACGCCGTGACGAGATTATCGCTCGATATAACGAGGCCTTCGAAGACGTAGCTGGTATTCGGACCCCACCGAAACCGGTCAATTCCGACCCGATGTACCATCTCTATGCGGTCGAGATTCGAGATGAATTCGGCTGCGACCGAGAGGAGTTCGTAAACGCGTTGCACGCGGAGAATATCGGTGTGCAGGTCCACTACGTGCCATTACATTACCACCCGCTTTTGCAAAAGGAGTTCGGCTATGAACAAGGCATGTTCCCCAAAGCCGAGCGAGTGTACGACGGTCTAGTTAGTTTGCCACTGCATCCTGAGATGGACGGTGATGACGTGACAGACGTGATTCAAGCAATCGAGCGCCTGCGGGCGCATCACGCCTGACAGCAGAAAGAGGATTTATCTCTCGGCACATCCCGAGTGTTGGTATGGCTGAATTCTATATTGGCGACCGGCCAGTAGGTCCCGACGAGTCGACGTTCGTCATCGCTGAGGCGGGGTCGAATCACAACGGTGACTTGGAAATTGCCAAGGAACTGATTGATGTCGCCGCCGATGCCGGAGGGGATGCGGTGAAATTCCAGACGTTTCGTGCCGAGGACTTGTACGTAGAAGATAGCGGAGAGGTTGAATACCTCAATGACGACCGTACAATCTACGAGATTATTGAGTCTATGGAGATGCCCTACGAGTGGATTCCAGAACTCCACGACTACTGCCGCCAGCGAGACATCTACTTTATGTCTACGCCGTTCGACGAGCGCTCTGCCGAGGAGTTGGATGAGTATGTGCCTGCTTGGAAGGTGGCGAGCTACACGAGCAGCCACCACCCGTTCCTGCAGCACTTGGCTGGAACCGACAAGCCGATTATCATGTCCACAGGCGCTCACGAATTTGGGGAGGTGCGAGAATCCGTGGACGTTCTGGAGGAAGCCGGAGCTGATGACCTCGCTTTGCTTCAGTGTGTTGCCGCATATCCGACACCCTTGTCGGAAATTAACGTTCAGGTGGTCCGAACGCTACAGGAAGAATTCGGCTATCCGTCGGGCCTTTCGGACCACACACTCGACCCCGTAACAGCTCCAAGTACAGCCGTCGCACTCGGGGCGAGCATCGTCGAGAAGCACTTCACACTCGATAAGTCGATGGAGGGGCCGGACCACGAATTCGCGCTGGAGCCCGACCAGCTTGACCGGATGGTGACAGCAATTCGAAAGACGGTGACGGCACTTGGAACGGGCGAAAAGCGAGTCCTCGATGTGGAGGAAGAACTCTACGAAAAGGCCCGTCGGGCGATTCACGCAGCGACTGATATTGAGAAAGGAGAGACGTTAACCGAAGACCATCTCAAGATACTTCGTCCCGGCGAACGTGAAACCGGACTCCCCCCCAAGTTCTACGAAGAGTTACTCGGCGCGACAACGGTGCGCAAAATAACGAAAGGAAAGGGGATTCAGTGGTCCGATGTCGAAGACTGATTACGCCCTCTCGATGTCGATTTCGATGTAGTAGGTATCGCCATCGATTTCGATCTCGGCGTTATCATACGGTGGAAAAGTCAAGGCTCGAAGTCGATTCAGCAACTCCTTTACCTTGACCTCCTCATGTGGGTCAAGGTGACAGAGGTCTTTGAAATCGCTCGTCTCGTGATACGTACCCGCGTCTGCATCCTGCTCAATTACGTCGACGTTCTTTTCAACAATGTCTGGCCACACGTCCTGAAACAACTCTACCTGAGCGTCTCCAAGTCGTTCGTAGAGGTCCTTTCCCGTGTCCGAAAAATCAGTCTCGACTGTCCGCCGAGCGATGATATTGCCGGTATCGATTCCAGGGTCCATATAGTGAAGGGTGACACCGGCCGGGGTTCCATCAACGATACTCCAGACGTTCGGATTCGCGCCCCGATTATACGGGAGATATGCGGGATGGAGATTAAGACAACCCTCCGAAGGGATGCTGAGAACCTCCTCGGGAACTATATGGCGGTAGCCACACGAAACGAGGTAATCCGGCTTGACGGATTCAACGACAGACAGTTGCTCTCTGGTCGTCAAAAGTGAGTGGACAAAAATGTCGTCCTGCTCACAGAGCCACTCGTAGACGCGCATTCCAGCGTCGTTTATGCCGAGGAAGATTACGTCGCAGTCGTGGGTCATGGCTCAATGTTCTGGTTCGAGTATGATAGTAGTTCCTCGCAGACGCGCGTCGCTCCTTTTCCGTCGACGAGATCCCGACCAGTTCGACGGCGTTCTTTCCGGAGTACTGACTGATTGAGATAAAGTTCGATAGCATCTCTAAACGAGGCGGCTGGACAGTCGGCCTCAAGGACTGTCGCGAGGTTTCTCTCTTGCAGCACCGATGCAATCAGTTCCTGATTTGAAGCGACAGGACAGCTGATAATCGGCGTACCGAGTGCGAGTAATTCGTACGTCGTACTACTGGACGTGCTAACTGCGAAGTCGGCCGCAAACATGCGTTTGTAGAGGTCTTCAGGGTTCCTAACAATGGCCACTTCGGTGGAAACCTCATTCGCAGTCTGTCGGATTTCTTGTTCCTGCCGTTCTGAGAATCCTGGCCCAACGATTGCATCGACTCGGAAATCTCGTCCGTCGAACGCCCGTAGTATCTTGGGAGTTAGATTGGCTGTATCACTACCGCCCATCGTCACAATCGCCCGTTCGGGCTCTTCATGCCACGGAGGGTTTTGTTCGGCTAGCTCACTCACTTCACGGCGCAACAGTAGATACGAGGGACCGAGACACTTGCGGAGAGCAGAGTCGATGCAGTGGTAATCGAGTTTTTCAGCATAGAGGTTTCCATTGACGAAGACATCAGCGCAGACAGTATGTCGAGCATCGTCTTGGAGAACAGCGAGAGGAGTATGATCTCGAACAGTTCGCTGATACTCGGTATCTACAGGGTACGCATCGGTGAATACAAAATCGACATCGGTACTATCAAGCCACTCAACGAAGGGTTCGACGTCGGTTCGTGAGGGTAACTGCGTAATCTCAGCAGCATCCGGGCAGACCTCAGCAGCATGCTCCGGCGTCGTCGTAACGTAGCTGACGGTATGACCTCTAGTGAGAAGTTCCTCAGCGAGCGCACTAGAGCGTATGAGATGGCCGTAGCCAATCTCTGGGCCACCGTCTGCTCGAATCGTTACGTGCATCAGGTGGATTTCTGTGAAACGTCCGTGTTGAGGGCCATTAAATCGTGTTTATCGACATATCGAACGGCATCTCGGATATCGAGTATGCCCTCATACGAGACGTTTTCGTATATCTCACGGAGCACTTCATAATCGTCGGCCTCATCTAGTGTCAGCCGGAGGTCGGTACGGTCCTGCATCCATGGTTCGTCGAATACCTGGTTGGACGTGACATTGACCAACTCAAACTTCTCCGGGTTCTCTCGGTAATAGGGTGTCACGTGTTCTCGATGTGATAGATCAGTTGCGTCCCGGTGTACCTGTTCGAAACTCTCGAACGTGAACGCCTCCACGTCGAGACCGCGTGGAAACGTCCGATCAAGGATATTCGCGCTGTAATCGGCATCCGTTTCGAGGAGTTGTTCGATAACGGCGTCAATGGTTTCTGGAGAGATGAGCGGACAATCACTGGTGATTCTGACAACTACGTCTGCATTAGCCTGCTTTGCAGCCTTGAACATCCTGTCGAGCACGTCCGACTCGCTGCCACGGAAAACGTCTGCTCCACCGCGACGGCTATATCGATCTACGATATCATCGGGGGTCTTGTCTGAGGTTGCTACTATCGTGTGGTCAACTAATTCAGACCTATTCACTCGTTGTATATCGTGGGTTAGAATATGTTCCTTTCCGAGCGGGAGCATAATCTTTCCCGGAAGGCGGGTTGAGCCCATTCGAGCCTGAATGTTTGCTACAATGGTTTTCATAGTGTGATGCTATCACTTCATTTCACAAGTATTTGGGACTTTCATTACTGATACGAGATTCGCATAACAAAAGTGTAATCTCTTTTGAGTCAATAAACGAAGCCATGAGAGTTTGTCTACCGGTTGAAATCAAGTCACGAGAGCTCAACGGAAAACTATGGCTCGCCCTAAATTTATTGAATAAAGGACATGAAGTCGTGGTAGGGAAGGGTACATCCGTCTATCCTAGCCCTGATGTTACTAAGCCAGATGTAATGATATTCACTAGTGCGTTTAAGCCGCGGAGGCTTGAGCAGTACCGAAACCTCGGGATATATACAATATATTTAGATACCGAAGGAGGCGTTTTTCAGGAGGACGAGGAATATGTTCAAAGAGTGTATCCATCCATCGTAGAAAACGTAAATCATGTTTTTTGTTGGGGGGAGAAAGTAAAACACATGCTAAAAGAAAACACCACTAAAAATACGAAACTAACAATTACTGGAAACCCTCGATTCGATTTGTTATACGAGCCATTAAGAACCATATATAAAGATGATGCAGAAAATCTTAAGGAAAAATTCGGAGATTATATATTAATCAACACGAATTTTTCAATCGGTAATTACGAAGGAGACGAGCCTAAAGATATCAATAAGGTGCCTCAAAAAGTAGTCTCAAGAGGTGATTGGGATATATATCGAGCATCCCGATTTGCTGACCTCGCAGAAGAGTTATCGAAAGAGACAAAATTTAACGTGATTATCCGACCTCACCCATCAGAGAATTACAAAACATATAAAAACCATTTTTCAAACATAGACGGAGTGTATGTGGAATATGTAGGAAATGTTAGAAAATGGATTTTAGGATCCGAAGCAGTTATACATAACAGTTGCACAACTGGTATTGAATCCTCACTTATGGGTGTTCAGACCTTTGCTTATAAGCCAAAATCTACCAAATACGACATGGATCTTCCAAATAGGGTCAGTATTTCTGTCGATTCACAGAAAAAGTTAATTGAATTGGTTAAAGACAAAGCAGGGAAGACATACCAATTAGAGGCAGCTGATGAAGAGTACCTAAATAAGTATATCAACACAAAGCCCCCCGCTGTAGACCGTATATGTCGAGAAATATCCAACATTGATAACAGTAGTAACTCTGAAAATTATATCCCGGAACTTAGAACACGTGCGAAGAGAATTTCAATTCGTCTATTTGGGGATGAAAATATAACTCGAATAAGGAAGACGAACTTGCAGGAACATTGGAGCTACTCAAATCAGGCCTTCCCCTACACTCCAACGAATGAGATTGAGTCTCAAATTGAACTGTTTTCTCAGTTTGTACCCAATGTCGGAATTAATATTAATAGGTTCCTTCAATTGGAGAATACGTTCTTACTCACGCAAGAGTAGATTTGGCTGAACTATTCAATATCTCTTCCGCTCACAAGAGTAATCCCAATCTTGTCAAATGCTGAGAATAAATTCGCATCGTGATCATTTAGATTAAGAGCATACGAAATCACCCTGATGTCATTCCGTAGCCATAATGCAGATATCAAACTGGTAGATACATCACCTAAAACCGTTTCTATAGAATTAGAAGCCAAGTAGAGGAGTTCAGCTGGGATTTCTCTTGGGATTTCAAAAGTATTGCTACCGAAATTGAACCCCGGTGTTTCCTGTTCTCTGGGATGATACTTTATTCCGGTTTTTCCTTCTGACGAATAGTTATCTAAAATAGACTTAATATTTGTCAGATACTGTGCTTTTTCACTAATTAGACTAGAGTGGGGGAGAAAGACAACCGTCGATATTGTGTCCAATTTTGTATTAATACCGGTATTTTTTATATAACGTCTCGCCCATTGCGAATGCTTTTGTACATTATCTGGGTTGATCTGGAGTTTTTCCATTTGATGTAATTCATCCCGAACCGCGCTTGGATGTGTAACCCAGATTTTGTCTCCATATCCACTAGTTCCGAGAACCTTAATCGGCCTCCACCAAGGACCGAAAAGGAGTTTTCGAGCCAATATATTATCCATGGTCCAGTTACGTGAGGACTTATTATATGCTGCCGACCCATCCTCAACATGACATATCTCGGCGGACATCTGGGAAAAAAACATAATCGATTGTGCGTCTCCAGAAATATCATTAAATATGAATAAACGGTCGATATCATCTCTATATACTCTCTTTATCAAATCTACTGCTGCCTGCGCCTTACGCAGCCGACTTTGATTTAAGCCTCTTTTAGAGATATCATATTTTTTTATCACGCTGTTGAAAATTGGGATATCGGATTTAATAGACGTAACAAGCTTTGACATTCCTCCACTACCTGATCGGATATAGAGAATATGTTTCTGATGCGGACGTTCTTCTGCAATTGCTATGGAAAGAATAACATGATACGGTGTTGCGGCATAATATAGATTTTTCATATTCGATTTTTGTGGTTTGTCACCTCTCATTACTATATGTGTCAATCGATCTCTCAAAATCTGATACTAATACCTTCCTTGTAAATTGATTAGTCACAATCTGTCGTGCTCTTTTCCCAAATTCATTACGCTTCTGTGGATTAGTCGATAGTTTCCTTATACCTTGGGCAAATCCACCCACATCATTTGGGGAAAAGAGAAGTCCTGTCAAGTTATGTTCAATGTTTTGCTCAATTCCACCTACATTACTGCCCACGACGGGTAACCCGGTAGCCATCGCCTCCAGTACTGTTATACACAGTCCCTCCCAGCGGGACGGCTGAAAATATATATCTAACTGCGAAAGGAATCGTGGAACATCATCTACGAACCCGCAAAGAGTCACATTTGAGATGGACCTTTCATCGATAATTTGCTCCAGCTCTTCGTACTGCTTTCCATCTCCAGCGATTTCGAATGTGATTCCTGTCTCCTGTAACCGCTCCGCAACTAACAGAACCGTTTCAAAATTCTTCGGTTCGGTTAGACGCCCAACAGAACCAACAGTTATGTCCGATGACTGTTGGTGATCAACCATCGTGTACTCGCTTAAATCAAGACCGGCAATGGGGACAGTATGTACCTTGGATATGTCAAGTCCAACTTCATCGGTGAGCGTATCGGCAACTGCTGTTGAGTCAGCGAGTATCACGTCAGTTAATCCTGTGGTCAGTTTGAATACCGTCTTTCGGAAGCGTGTTTTAAACGGACAGGCATGTCGCCACGTAGCTACAGTCGCATCGCGGTTTAGAACTCCCACAAGCTTCGCCACCATCGCAGCGTGAAACAGAGAACCCACGATTACGTCGGCTTTCCGTGCGGCCTGTATGAAATCTATGGTTTCACGGAGGTCCGGAGAATCGGAGTAGAGACGAAGAATCCGTACCCAGGTGGGAATCTGGTCATCAAGCTCGTTTGATATTTCATTTAATGCGACCACAGTAACTTCATACCGTTCCTCATCTAACCCATTGAGAAGCCGACACATACCGGTTTCTGCCCCACCGACATTGAGAGAGTTGATTAGATAGACGAGTCTTACAGGCTCCTTCATCGAAATCGGGTACTATCCGAATGATAATACACCTTCTCATATTCGACATCAGACAGGGAGCACAGCAAGATGTCTGGTTGATGGTGCGTCAATCGGAACTGATATTCGGAAGATAACACAATCCCTGACTACTGTGTGCGGAATCGCCGGCCTCTTCGATACGACGACATCCCCCTCCAACGACGAACTATCGGCGATGAGTGAATCTCTCGTCCATCGGGGGCCGGACGATTCCGGAATCCAAGTTGATGGGTCCGTTGGTCTCGTCCATCGCCGTCTTTCTATCATCGACCCCGACGCACCGCCCCAACCTCTATCAAACGAAGACGGAACAGTCGCCATCGTCTTCAACGGTGAAATTTACAACCATCAGCAGTTACGTCGATCACTTTCAGGGCACGACTTCGAAACCGACACCGATACAGAAGTTCTGATCCACCTCTACGAGGAACACGGCTCCTCGTTCGTACAACGCCTCGAAGGAATGTTCGCCTTCGCCCTTTGGGACCGGGATGCCGAACGCCTCCTCTTGGCCCGCGATCGGATGGGCATCAAGCCGCTGTTTCTCGCCGAGGACGGAGACCGAATCGGCTTCGCCTCGGAATTGCCCGCGCTTTTGGAATCGCCCGTCAAGCAAGGAGGCCTCGATAACCGAGCGATGTCTGAGTATTTCACCCTCGGTTACGTTCCCGCGCCCCGGACCGCGTTTCAGAACATCAATAAGGTATCCCCGGGCGAGATGGTGACCGTATCGGACGGAAGCATAGAGCGCTGGCAGTACTACCAACCGTCGATCGACACAATCGACGAATCATTTGAAGACGCTGTGGAGAGCGTCCGGCAACGGGTCGTCGAAGCTGTCGATAAACGCCTGATGAGTGACGTGCCCCTTGGCGCGTTTCTGAGCGGCGGTATCGACTCAAGTATCATCGCCGGCGTAATGGCCCAGCAATCCGAAACACCCGTCCGGACATTCACTGTCGGCTTCGAGAGCGAGCGATTCGACGAGTCCGACGCGGCACGAGCGGTCGCGGAGTTCCACGACACCGACCACGCGGAGTACACCGTTTCGATCGACGACGTAAGGGAGGTTATCCCGTCCGTCTTGGACCGCCTAGGCGAACCGTTCGCGGACCCATCTGTCATCCCGACCTATATCGTCTCCCGCGAGACGAGCAATGACGTGAAAGTCGCTCTATCAGGTGATGGGGCCGACGAACTCTTTGCCGGATACAACCGATACCGTGGCGAGTACTATTCGCGGTTCTATCGGTCGCTTCCGAGGACGGCCCGCTCGATGCTCATAGAACCCGCAATGAACCGGCTCCCTGCGACGCGGGGGTCGGCGCTCGGCGAAGCCTTCAGGAAGGCCCAGGATTTCACGCGTGTTGATGATGGCGATCTGCCGGCTCGACATTTCGAATGGATTCAGAAGGCACCAAAGGAATCAGATGCCGCCTATCGAGATTGTAAGCCGTTCGAAGCGGGTGCCGAGGTTCTTCAACGAGAGCACGATACGATTGAGTCCCTGCTGCCCCAGGAGCGCTCGGATGACATGGCACGAATGCTGGGTGTGGATACGTTCTTCGGGCTTCCTGATCAGCTGCTTCGGAAGGTCGACCGAGCAAGCATGTACAACTCCCTCGAAGTCCGGGTTCCGTTCCTCGACACTGGTGTTGTCGAGTTCGCCCTCGGACTGCCGACTGACTACAAGATTACCGCGCGGGACCGAAAGCGCGTCCTGAAAGAGGCGTTCGATGACCTACTCCCGAAAGAGATTCAGAACCGTTCGAAACAGGGCTTCGAGATGCCCATCGGTGAGTGGCTCAAAGATGACCTATCGGACCAGTTCAGACGCACTGTACGTGAATCAGATACAGCGCTTCTCGATAGCGAGACGATACTGGAGATGCACGACAGACACACGTCCGGAAGACGGGACTACGAGTGGTTTCTCTGGAACGTCTTTGTGTTCGCTCGGTGGCACACACGGATGCAGCGTCAAGGGTATCTCGAAGAATAGCGAGGCTATTTTACCCATCCGGAGTTAGCCACGACTAATGGGAGTTCTCGCTGTAGTTGTCTCGCTTTTCCTATTGATTACAGTCTTGAAATTCTATGGTGATGCCTTCTATCGCGCTGCTGCAATATTAGCCTTCGTCGGTCATATCGTCGTTTCTTTCGCATTGATCCCGGCGGTTCCATACACTTGGGATATTGGAGCCTTCCACCAAACCACACTCACGATACTCTCAGGAAACCTTCCAATTGAATCTTCAACTGTGGCCTCCTTCGGCGGAGTTCAGTCGATTCTCTATTCGATTTTTTCATCACAACCTACGACACTCGGAGCATTAAATGGAATCTTGGCCATCCTGCTCTTCATCCCGATTCGATACCTCTGCCAGCAGCTCTATCCCAGTATGCCTGACGACCATTACGGTGTGATGACGCTGGTTCTTTTTCTCCCACTGCCCTTTTTTCTGCTCAGCGTTCCGATGCGTGATACCTTCACACTGTTCTTGTTCTTCAGCTTGATCGCCATCGCGCTCCGAGCATTGTTGAGTAGACAGCCACTTCTCGCGGTTCCGCTCGTTCCGCTCTGGGGAATGTTGTTCCTGCTTCGTCCGGAACTCGCGCTGATATCGCTGCTCGGGGGTATTGCCGCGACGATCACAGAAGGACTCCGTGGGATGGAAAGCGATATCTCCGCTTCGAAGCTCGGTATCGCTCTATCACCGCTCGGTGCCATCGGGTTCGGTCTCTTTGCCGGGCTTCTCTATCCGTTTGCGGCTGTCAATACCGAACTGGTTACTCGCTCCCGCGGCGGTGCCGTCTACCTCGACGGGATGCAGTACACTTCATGGTTCGATTTCCTGTTTGCACTACCGGGCCGTGCAATCTACTTCCAGTTTGCACCGTTCCCACTCCACGTCGAATCCGCTTTTCATCTACTAGCTTTCAGCGCGACCCCCATCGTAATCGTGCTCTTCGTGAGCGCCGCACGTTCCCTCTACGAAGGAAAATGCGACGAAACGGTCGCAATGCTACTCGTCGTGGTTTATCTCGCAGGTATCGCCGGATATGGAGCGATCAACTCCAATTTCGGGACCAACGTCCGCCATCGGATCGCTTTTGAGTTCTTACTCGTTATCATGGCCGCACCCGTAATCCGCCGTTGGGAGCTAACTGTCCGGAAATGGATCGGTGTAGTTCCAGGTCACCACAGTCAGAGCCACGAACAGGAGCGCGAAACTGAGGAATTTGACCGTGGCATGCATATTCGAGACCAGAATCCGAATCAGACTGATAACGGTAATCAAGCCGAGTAGCCCAACCAGAACCCGTTCGTCGTCCAGAAGCCGGCCGATGACGCTGTTGCTGGCCCATCCTCGGAGACGCATCACGAACTGATACGTTCGTGAATTTCGTAGAATCTCAATGGGCTGTACCATAATCTACACTAACGAATATGCATACTTAGCCGTTATCGTACAGGTCGAATCACCGACTCCTCTCCGCTACGATCCTCGAATTGATTCCAGCACCTCGGTCGTTTGGGCGACGGTGTCGGACCATTGATACTCCTCTACACGCTCGCTTCCCCTGACATTGTTCGTCCGAATTGACGCCGTAATCGCATCTGCAAACTCATCGGCATCACCATCGACAGGTCGACAACCAGCACCGACTATTTCTTGTATCTGTTCGAGATCGCTCACCACGACGGACACACCCGAAGCCATCGCTTCCAGCACGGTACGCGGCAGACCCTCAGCACGACTTGGCAACACTAACACATCGACGCTTCGGTACACCGCAGGCATCTCGTCGTAGGAGAGGTGCCCCAGAAATGTCACGGCAGACTCGATACCACTCTGCTTGGTCTGCTTTTCGAGATCGTCTCTGAGAGGACCGTCTCCGCAAAGGTAGAGTTGGGCATCGGGATATACGTCCCGTACTTTCGCGAAGGCTTCGACGGCGACCTCCGGCCGCTTTCCATCAACTAGACGGCCGACAAACAGCACGACTGGCCCCGTCGATTCAATGAGTTCGCTTTCCGGCCCATCAGAACTGAATCGACCGGTATCGATACCATTTGAGACTACTTCAATGGGGGCCGTTACACTACGGTTTCGGAGGCGCTGTCGGTCGGCGTCGGTGTAACAAAACACCACATCGGCGCGATTGAACGTCCAGCGGCCGAGTGTCTTCAGGTAAATATCGAAGACCCACTCCGGTGCTGTCTGGGAATAGAGGCCGTGATTCGTGACGGCCAGCGGAGTCTCCCCGAACCGCCGGGCGACTGCGGCGAGATTCGTCGAGGCGTACAGATGTGAGTGGGCATGAATAACATCATAGCCATCGGCTGTCCGGAGGAATCGCGCAATTCCCGGCGCGATGGCGTTTCCGAGCGGCTTCGCGATTGCTGGTCGCCGGACGATGGTGTAGCCGTCTCGCTCTTCCTGACGTGCGCCCTCCCCGACGGTGAGGACGGTTACGTCGTGGCCCATCGCAGCTTGATCGCGACTCATGGCGTGGACGTGATAGGGGCCACCGCCCGTCACGTCCGGATACACTTTCTGAGCAATTCGAAGAATCCGCATCGGTTGTTGAATCGTATCTACCAAACCAGAAAACCCCTTCTATTCTACCAAGTCCACAAGCACCGACCACACCTGCCGAACAACGATTTTCAGATCGAACCAGAATGACCGCCGACGAATGTACTCGATATCGTACCGCAACTTCTCTTCAGGGTCGGTACTCGTCACACCGTTAATCTGCGCTAACCCGGTCAATCCGGGCTTGACGAACCAGCGTTTACGCCAGTCATCAGTAACCGATTCCAATTCCGGTTCCTCTTCGACCCACGCGGCCCGTGGCCCGACAACGCTCATGTCGCCTTTGAAAATGGACCACAGCTGTGGGATTTCGTCGAGATGCGTCCGCCGAATCACCGCACCGACACGCGTGATGTATGGGTTCTCCTCGTCGTCGACGGGCTCGGCGTCCTCAACGTCCTCCGCCATACTCCGGAATTTACACACCCGGAACGTATCCCCAAACGCGGCCGTCCGCTCCTGTTTGTACAGTATCGACCCACCGTCATCCACCTTGATCGCCACCGTGATCGCCAACATCACGGGCGACAACGCAACTAACCCAACGCCCGAAAACGCCACGTCGAAGAGCCGCTTCGTCACGTGATCCAGTGGGTCCCAGGGTTCCAGATCAACGTCGACCAACTCACCCGATGCGGTCCCATCTAAGAGCACCACGTCGGCGTGGTCGCGGTGGGCTTTCGCGGCGACACCATGTTCGAAACAGGTATCGAGCGCGCCGAAGAACTCCGCGCGGTCGGTGTGGGTAAAGGCCAACGCGACGGTGTCAATGTCGTACTCGACGAGCACTTCATCCAGTCGAGAGAGCCCGCCGAGGCAGGCCAACTCGTCCAACCGCTCGTGGGTCCCACCGTCGGCACTCGCGGGGATTTCACGCCGTGGCTCGCCCGACCCGAAGTACGCCGATGGCGGTGAGACGTAGCCAATCACGTCGCTGTCGACCGCCTCGAGGATGTCGGCCATCGTCTCGGGGTTGTCACCGACGATGACGGTCCGGCCGTCGGCACCGCGTGGCCGGCGTCGAATTGCGACGAACCACGCGGGCACGGTGAGGAACAATAGCGCCGAGACGACGAGCAATGTCGCCCGCGGCAGGCGATACGTGTAATCGAAATAGCCGATGCCAGCCAGCGCGATACACGCAAGCAGTACACGACGAGAGGCCAACTCGGCGGTATCCAAAAATCCGTCTGGGACGCGGCTTATACAACGGAATAAGGGCGGCGACAAGGACAACGGCCGTCGTTCCTGCCTCGAAAGCGAACTCCGATCCCCGAGCGGGATCGAAGGGCAAGTGACCAATCACCGGCAGCAACCGAAAGCCGGCTTGGATGGCCTCAATATTGGCAACCCAGACTGCGAAGACAGCCAAACTGATGGCTCCGAAAAAACTCCCACTCCGGTAGCGCCACCCACTCGCCATTATCCCGTCGTCTGGTTGGCACGGGAATAAACGCTCCGACTGTGGCTGTCAACTGCCATACGTTACTGAGGTGGCTCCTACGAGGCAGTGTTTAGATTTCTTATTTTAAACCGAGATTCTCGTCCATGACACAATGTTTTTCCATCAGTGAGACCCACCCTCGGTATGGTTGCTCCGTGGGGGATGACGTGTCGATAATCGATGAAGAAGGTCGACTATTCGGTGTTATCAACGCCGTAGATGCAGTGGTCGTCGTGTTTGCGCTCGCTTTCCTGATTGCCGGGGTCTCGCTCGTCTACGGTGTTGGACCGGAACCGGAAAAATCCTCGGAAACGCGATATGTGACGCTTGATTTGGGTGAACAACCCACCTATATCGCCGACCGTATTTCCGAAGGTGAAATATTGACTGCAGATGGCAGAGGGAACCGAAGTATCACGGATGTGTATCGGACCCGATTGGATGGGAATCCTCATGTTTTTGCCCGGATCGCGGTCAACGGGACAGTCACCGAGGACCGTTTCAGGCACGCGGGAGAACCGCTACGACTCGGCCGTGAACTCACACTGCAAACAGAGTCCTACGAGACACAGGGACAAATCACGGCTGTCGACAAAGTAGATTCGACGCTTGCCGTCACCAAGACTGATGTCGTCGTCCGGACAACCCTGGATACAAGCGATGCCGAACAGCTCTCGTTTGGGGATCAGTATCGCCTAGGTGAGTCAACGCTTGCGACCGTGCGCACGATTGAGGTATACGGTACCCAGAACCCGGATCGTCGACTCGCATATATCGGCCTGACGTATCGAACGTACGAGCCAAGTGGCACCCCGCGCTTCGGACAGACACCGGTCGAAGCCGGTGCAACACTTCCGTTCCGACACAGCAGCTATCGGTTCGACGGTACGGTGGTTCGGCTCGGTACTGTCGAACCGCGTGGTCAACGGCGGACCCGGGAGGTGACTGTCGAACTCGAACACGTTGAGCAGCAAACGGCCGCTGCCATTCAGGTGGGGCAGTCCGAAACCGTTCGAGGTGAGACGATTGCCGATGTCATTGCTGTTGACCAAACTCCTTCGACAGTCGTCGTGACAAGTGATGATGGGGAGGTCCTGTTGCGTGAACATCCAACTGAGGTTGATGTGCGGGTGACGACCGAATTGGCCGTTCGAGAAACGGCACTCGGAACTCAATTCAAAGGACAGTCACTCCGTATCGGTGAGCAAATCATGCTTGATCTCGGTCATATTATGATTCGACCGACAGTCGTTGATGTCTCTTCGGAATGAGCATCCGAATGACGACTGTAACGAATGCCACACTAATTAGACCGTACTCAAAGACGCGTTCCTTGATAAACAATCGGGACCGTCTCCTGTCCAAGACGGCAGCAGTTCAGCTTGATTGTCGTCTGACCAGAAGGCTTTTTCCAGCCCCTTACGCACCAATCAGGTATGAGTAAGTCCTCCCCGTCTGACTCGTCCTCCCGTTACGATATCTCCACAGTCGACCTCGACGATGACCGGTACGAAGTCAAACAGTCGATGATTCGGAACAAGTACGTCGTCCGCGACAGCGACGGCGACGTCGTCCTGCGCGGGAAACAGAAGATGTTCAAACTGAAAGAGGAGTTCCCGTTCGTCACCGGTGACGACGAGGATGCCTTCAGCGTGAAGGCTGGCAGCATCATGGACATCGCGGGCAACTACACCATCACGGACTCCGGCACTGGCGAGGATGTCGTCGTCCTCGATGAAGACTACTCGCTGTTCGTCGAGAACTGGACCATCCGCGACCCCGATACGGGCGAGACGCTGGCGACCATCAAATCGAAGAACAAACTGCTGTCGGCGCTTCGGCACCTCTTTTCGGCCGCGAACCTCGTCCCGAACAAATACGAAATCTTCGACGCCGACGGCGGCCACGTCGGTGATATCGAGGGCAAGTTCTCGATGCGGGACGCCTACACGGTCACAATCGATGACGCAAGCGACATTCCGAAAGAGGCGGTCATCACCGCGGCGTGTATTCTGGACGCACTGGAGAACAAGTGAGGTTGGCCGTAACTGGCCAGTGACGCCGAATTAGCTCACAATTTTGAACACCACCAAGGCAGACACTTCCACAATAAATGGGGGTTGATTCTCGCCTGCCCGATAATCGACCGGAAATCGAAATGCCAGCTACTCGCGGTCAGCGCCCAACACGTCGCCATTCCCGCCGCAGCTGAACAGTCCGTCGACGACAGTCTCGATTAACGCTGCGTCGGCCACCGTTGGGTCGATGGACTCACTGCCATCAGCGACGACCTCTTTCGACCGGGTAGTGAAGATAAGCGATGTAAACATATCTCGGACGAGCGCGGGGTCGTCGAACCTGAACGTGTCCAATTGGACCCATTCTTCGACGTATCCTAACCCGTCGTCAGCCGTTTCAGCCGTCAATTGCTCGCGCTCGTCTGCAGAGAGTTGGTCAGTTAGTGTCTGTAGTTCGTTCTCGACGATCAACCGAGAGATCAAGGGGTCGTCTCGGACCTCGCTGAACATGGTCTGTAGCATCATCCGGGCTTCCTCGCGTGGCGTCGCCGCGTCGGCAACGGCCGCGTCGACCCGTTCGACGAGTTGTTCGCGCTTGTTTGCCAGCACTTCGACGTACAGCATTTCTTTTGAGTCGTAGAACTGGTAGAACGTGCTCGTGCCGATGCCGACCTCTTCGGTGATGTCCTTGATACGCGTGCGCTCAAGACCGAATTTGGTGAATAGCTCAGTCCCGGCCTCGATCAGCTCCGCTCGAATCCGGCGGCGGTCGTCTTCACTGAACCGGCTCATTGTCCGTGGTGATGCGCCGATTCGGAATAACAGTCATGAATTTTCATAGTAGGTCTATGAACTCAAGAACGAAAACATTATCTGTTTTTGAATTCCTCAATCTAGTGTGAAGCGACCCCGATCCAGTTCCAATTATTTTCCGACAGTACGACCGGAGTCGGTCCGAAACGCCTCTCAGCGGTCTGTTGATAGGTTCTGCAGCGTTACCCCTCTGGCTGCTCATGTTCCCGTGAGGGCTGACGCGTGAAGGACCGCATCCTGTTGGCGGTACTCGTCGTCGCCGTCGTGACATCCGGCACCGTCGCAGTCGTGGGTGCCCCGGTTGGTGGGGCCGACGCAACGACTGCCAGCGCGACCACTGCTGACTCAACGTTCGCCCAACAGCAAAGCCCGCCGATTAAGGGGTCTCCAGAGCTGGATGCGAACGTCCCGAGCCCCAGACTAACGCCGGGAGAAATCAACCAGGTGACCGTCCAAATCACCAACGATGGGGAGGTTGCGTACGGCCCATCCAGCCTCCGTAGCGTCGTGACGACAGCTCGGAACGTCCGCGTCAAGGCGAAGGCTGACGGTCCGCTTACGGTCGAATCCGGTACGATAGCAATCGGGAGCGTCACCGAATCACGGCCCGGTGAGGTGACGTTTGCTGTGCGTGTCCCCGAAGGAATTGAGCCTGGAAAATACGACCTCAACCTTGATGTCGAGTATTCCTACACGAACCAGCAGACTACGTTCACCGACGATGACGAAGAATCGGATGATTTCTCGGTCGGTCTAAAGGTGTCCGAGGACGCACGCTTCGAAATCGTCGAGGCTACAACAGACGCCCAAGTCGGCGATACGGGCACACTCGAAGCCACAATCAAGAACACGGGGTCGGAAACCGCCCGTGACATCAACGTCGCCCTCGAATCCCAAAGCGCCGGTCTTAGTTTTGGTAGCGGCGCCGCGAGTGACTCCTCTCGCCTCGGCGAACTCGAGCCCAATGAAACGGGCACGGTCACCTACGACGTTGGCTTTGCCCCCAATACACCCATTCGTGAGTACGTTCTCGACGGGACCGTGAGTTTCGAGACGCCGGACGGGCTCCAACGCGTCGACGACGGGCCGACAACGAGCGTCAGCCCGGTCGCAGAACAGCAATTCTCGATTCGTGACATCGCGTCTGATCTCTACGTCGGCGAGTCGGGCCACATCCGCGGCACCGTGACCAACCAGGGCCCCCTGGCCGCTCGAAACGTCGTCGTCAAATACGCAGGGCAATCGCCGAATATCGTCCCGCTCGAGGATTCGGTGGCTGTCGGGACGCTTGAAGCCGGTGCATCCGGTGAGTTCCGTCTACCCATCGAGGTGAGCAGCGAGGCGGAAGCGATCACCCGTTCGGCAAATATCGTCGTTCAGTACCGTGACGAGGACTTCGACGCCAAGACCTACCGCGAACTCGAACTCCTGTTCGATGTCGACCCTAAACGCGACCGATTCGATGTCGCGGTCACAAACCGCACAATCGAGACTGGCGGCACGCGGACGCTTTCGGTCGACGTAACGAACAACCTCAACGAGACGGTGAACGACGTCGAGGCGCGGATGTTTGCCGATGATCCGATGAGTACGGGGAACACCGACACTGGCTACGTCCAGTCTATCGACCCGGGCGAGACGGTTACCATGCGATTCGACTTGGCTGCAAGCGGGTCGGCCACACCTGGTAGCACCTATCCCATCTCCTTTGACTTCCGATTTGACGATTCCGATGGCGATAGCCAGCTATCCAATACGATTCGCGCCCCGGTCGACGTCACCGAGAGTGCCGACGACGGGTTCTCACTGCCGTTCATCGGCGGGTCGCTTCTGACCGCTCTCGCCGCCGTCGGCGGCGTTGTCTGGTACCGGAGGCAGTAGCTGATGAGCTTCGGCGAGCGAATCGAAGCGGCGATGCGGCAGCTCAACGGTGTCATCGTCGACCATCCACGTCAGGTCATCGCCGTGTTCCTCGTCATGACCGTCGTGTTCACCGCGGGCATCGGACTCGTCACCACCGACACGGAGGCGACCGATTCGTTCACAGAGGGCCTCGAAGAGCAGGAGGCACTCGACGCGGTCAACGCGGAGTTCGAAGACCCCTTCGCAGCCGACAGTGAATCGACACAGCTCATTCACACAGGCGGGAACGTCCTTACGAAAGAGGCGATGGTCCGGGACCTCCGCGTGCTTGAACGCATCGAGTCTCGGTCTGACCTCCGCTTGGAGACGGCAAACGGGCCGGCCACGGTCGTCGCACAGACGCTTGACCCCTCGGCAACGTCGATTAGCGACCAGCGACGCGTCGTTGAATCAGCGACGAACACCGAAATCAGAGCGACCGTCCGCGAACTCCAGGACAACCAACGATTCAGCCGGAGCCTCTCGACTGACTTTAACCCGACGAGCGCCTCCGCGTCGGCCTCGATTACGGTCGTCTCTCACGATGTCCCGGCCGGGTTTACCTCGAATGACCTCACCGCAATCCAAACCGAGATCCGAACGATTGCCGAGGAACAACCGGGTGACATCCGAGCGTTCGGGTCCGGGATAACAAGCGCCGAGACAGCGCAAGTCATCGGTGACTCACTGACGATCGTGATGCCGGTCGTCGTCGTCCTGTTGTTGCTGTTCTTGATCGTTGCCTATCGAGATCCGATAGACCTCTCACTCGGACTGTTGTCTCTGCTGATGACCGTTATCTGGACGTTCGGGTTCCTCGGATACTCGGGGATTCCATTCAATCAACAGATGATTTCGGTTCCAGTTCTCCTGCTCGCTGTCGGGGTTGACTTCGGAATTCACATCATCAACCGCTATCGTGAGGAGACCGTCAAGGGGTACGACCCAATTGCGGCGATGCGGACCGCGAACAACCAACTCATCATTGCGTTCGTCATCGTCACAGTCACGACCGTCTTCGGGTTCGGCGCGAACATCATCTCCGACCTCGCGCCGATTCGGAACCTGGGGCTGGCATCGGCGGTCGGAATCGTCTTTACCTTCCTCATCTTCGGCATCTTCCTTCCGGCGGCGAAACTCGAAGTTGACGGGTTCCGCGACCGATATGGCCTTCCCGAGTTTAATTCGAAGCCGATCTCCTCGGAGGAGTCGGCGCTGGGTAAACTCCTCTCGTTCCCGGCACGAGCCAGTCAGTACGCGCCAGTCGCGTTCGTCCTCGTGCTGTTGCTATCCGGCGGCGTCGCGGCTGCATACGGCAGCAGCGTGGACACGTCCTTCGAGACGGAGGACTTCCTTCCACCGGAGGAACAACCTGAGTATGTCACGTCGCTGCCGGAACCGTTCGCTCCTGGGGAGTACACCACAGCGGCGACAATCAACTTACTCGAAGACCGTTTCGCCACAAGCCAAGACCAGTCCGTGAAGTTATACGTCGAGGGGAACTTCGAAGAGGACCACGCCTTGACAGCGTTAGCAGAGCCGAATTCGAACCCACCCGACGCACTCGCCGTCGGTGACGGTGGGGCAGCACGGCCACAAAGCATCGTGACGGTCATCCAATCGTACGCCGACCGAGACCCGCGATTCGGGGCCCTCGTCGCCCGCAATGACCGCAACGGCGACGGGATTCCCGAGCACAATCTCGATCGCATATACGACGAGCTGTTCGCTTCACCTGCTGGTGACCGGGCCGCACAGTATCTCACCCCCGACCGCGGGAGTGCACAGGTTTCCTACGCCATCAAGTCCGACGCCACTCAGGCTGAAGCCGCTGTCGACGCACGGTCGTTCGCCGACGACTTTCGGTTCGACGCGACGGCAACCGGCCAACTCGTCGTTTTCGATGCGGTGACGGATGTCATCTTCCAATCGGCGATTCAGGGGATGCTCCTTGCCGTCGGACTGACGGCCCTGTTTCTCGTCATCGCCTACGCGGTGTTGGAACGCAAACCGATGTTGGGAATCGTCAACGTCTTCCCGATACTGATAGCAATCGCGTTCCTTATCGGGACGATGCGGTTCCTTGGGATGTCACTCAACGCCTTGACCGCGACGATCCTCTCGATCTCCATCGGGCTGGGAATCGCATACTCGGTCCACGCGACCCACCGGTTTATTGACGAATTCAACGAGAGTTCGGACGCCTACGACGCGATGCTTTCGACGCTGACCGGTACAGGTGGTGCACTCCTCGGGAGCATGCTTACCACGTCGCTCGGGACTGGTGCGTTGGCCCTCGCCATCACGCCAGTCCTCGGTGATTTCGGCCTCTTGATGGCGTTGAGCGTGCTCTACTCGTTCGTATTCACCGTCGTTGCGCTCCCGCCAGCGGTGTTGCTCTGGGAGCGGTATCGCGGTCTCTGGTCTACTCCAGGTACCTCGACGACAGCTTGATTGGTCGCTAACTCCGCCGAACACCCCGTCGCTTTCTTCCGATTGCTCCGATGGTCCCGAACCTTCAGCAGGTGTGGCGGCACGCACCGTCTGTCTCGTGTTTCCCCAATCGGGAACGACTGACCACCGGTTGCCATGCTTCACCGGTCCCTATTTTCGCCCCGAACGAGTACGAGATCTTCGACGACAACGGCGGCGCCACCGAGGACAGGGAAGTTGAGACTACAGGGGTTTAGAAGGGCTGTGGTGCGTGAATTCAACCGACCCGGCCAGTGGAAACCGCTCCAGACGGCTCTCCAAGCAGCTATATTCCAGTCGCAAATCAGTTTTTATATTGACATTTTCTCCGCCCTGAAGGGAGTGGCATCCACCTCGATTTCTCCGTCATTCGTGGATAGAGGTCGAGTAATGCATTTGTGTTTGTGTATACAAACACAAAATATGGGGACGAAAACCATCGGCATCCGAGACGACGTGTATGAGGAGCTGAAGGCACGAAAACGAGAGGATGAAAGCTTTAGCGACTTGGTGACCCGACTCTTAGAAGAAGCGTCCATCGATTGGCGTGAAGGGTTCGGGACACTCTCGGAAGACGATGCTGACGAGCTCGAAGCACTTGTTGACCGCTCCCGTGAGCAGCTGGGCACGGGCATGGCCGACCGACAACAGGAGGCGCTCGAGGCGCTGGCAGGGGACGACGATGATGAAACTGCTTGATACGACGTTTCTCATCCACCATTGGGCGGGTCGAGACGCCGTGGCAGACTACTTGGAGCGCCACGAGGATGAGGAGTTCGTGACGACGGCGTTGAATATCAAGGAGATCGCTGTCGGCCGGGAGCTACAAGGAAAACTGGATCCCTTCGAAATCCAATCACAGTTCGGATGGGTGCGAATTATCCCGTTTCAATCGGAGCATGCGGTTCTTGCAGGCGAGTTAGAAGCCGCACTTCACCGGGATGAGCAAATCAATCAGGAGAAGATCAACTCCCTCGCCGGTGATGTCCTGATTGCCGCCGTTGCAAAAGCAACCGGGGCGACGGTCGTCACGCGGAACAGAGACGACTTCGAGTTGCTTGATGGCGTCTCCGTTGAGTCATACTAACCGATTCTCGCTCGCTATCGTCTGGGGTAATTGCGAACGAAAACCATCCAGTCGGGTAGAAGGCATTCTTACGAGAGTTCCGCCATTCGCCCATCGCAGCGGCCTTCTTTCCGTACGACATCTCCACAACCGACCTCAATGACGATGACTACGTGGTCGAATAGTCGGCGCTTCGGCACCTCTTTTCGGCTGCGAACCTCGTCCCGAACAAATACGAAATCTTCGACGCCGATGGCGGCCACGTCGGCGACATCGAGGGCAAGTTCTCCATGCGGGACGCCTACACGGTAACCATCGACGACGCAAGCGACGTGCCGAAGGAAGCGGTTATCGCGGCAGCGTGTATCCTCGACGCTCTCGAAAACAAGTAGCCAGTCGAGTTCGAGGGAGGTTGGCGGTCAAACGCTTTCGTCACCAGTTCGAACGGAGGTGTTCGCGTGGGTGGACGCCCGGTTCATCTCGTGACCGTTCGCCCAGAGCAAATCGAACAGCTGTGACTGAGTTCTGTACAGCGTATCGCTCGTCGTGGAGATACCGACGTAGCCGTCGTCGTTGTCCGCGGCGAAAGCCACGAGAACGTGGGCGTTGTCGTAGAGGTAGATTCGGCCTTCGATGTTCTCGACGCGTCGGATGTCCATGATTTTCTCGGCACGCTCGTAAATCGCCGCGGGGACGACGCCGTCCTCGGAGACGACGGCCCGAATCGTCGTTCCGGTCTCGGCCTTCCGCGTCAGCTCTTCGACGTGGTGATTGAGAATGTGTTCGAAACTGATAGGCGTCGTAATCATTCGAATCTCCGAAGTCGCCGTCGTCGTGAGCTCGGAAAGCTTCTCGAGGATGTGGTGTCGGTCGGAGTACGTCCAGCAGATTTCAGAGCCCTCGGTAGCCCCCGTTGTGTTCTCGACCGCGTTTGCGAACTGGTCGCCGAGACGCTGCATCTCGGAGAGTTCCTCATCGTACTGACGCTGTTTGTACTCGCGGAACCGCTCGATTGCGAGGTCGGGGTCGACCGGGCCGAACTTCTTCGGTCGCCCCGGCTGAATCTCGACGAACCCTTTCTCTGATAAGGAATCGAGAGCGTCGTACACGCGTGGCTGCGGAACGTCGCCTCCATCGGAGACCTCCTGTGCCGTCGAAATGCCACGTTGCAGGAGACAGGTGTACGCACAGGCCTCGTATTTCGATAAGCCGAGTTCCTTGAGATACATCGACGGTTCGGTTCCCATACACCAACGTGGCCAACAGTCGGTTGAAGTATTTTGCCCTTTAGGGGAATTAGTATTCTATAAGTGGTAAGCTTCTTCCAAATACTTCATCAACGTCTTTTTCACGCCGGCTATAGAAAACGTATGTCTGTTCGACCGTCGGCGGAGATAACTACTAGCCAGTTGTAACCAGTGTATAACACACACTCCCCTATCTGTATGACTGAAGTGCCCAAATGTTCCGACAATATCTAAAAGTCAGGGTAAACAATGGGATAGAATTCGAATCACATGTCGTTCGTAAAATTGGGTCGGTGAAATCGGGCGGCCGTGACGGACAGTCCGTCGGTCGGTCCGAACGTGAACCGGGCCAGGTGAAAGCATGCTAGAGCTGCCACTGCAGGCCGACCCCGAGGTTATTATGGAAGGGGTCAATCTCGTGTGGGTACTTATCGCGGCGTTCCTCGTGTTCTTCATGCACGCCGGGTTCGGGATGTTGGAGTCCGGGCAGGTCCGCTCGAAGAACGTCGCCAACCAACTGACGAAGAACCTCCTGACGTGGGGCGTCGGCGTCATCGCCTACTTCATCGTCGGGGCCGGGGTGTCGGCGCTAGTCGCCGCACTCACGTCCGGCGGGAGCACGGCCGGAGCATTCGCCTACATCAACGGCGGATCGACCGCGTGGGCGAGTTGGCTATTCGGGGCGGCGTTCTCGATGGTGGCTGCGTCCATCGTCTCGGGTGCCGTCGCCGAACGCGCCCAACTCGGCGGCTACCTCGTCTTCACCGTCTTCGTCGGCGCGCTCATCTATCCAGTCGCGACCGGGCTGACGTGGGGCGGCGGCTTCCTCGCCCAGCTCGGCTTCCAGGACTTTGCCGGCGCCGCCGTCGTTCACATGACCGGCGGCGTCTGTGGGCTGACCGCCGCCTACGTCCTCGGCCCCCGTCTCGGCAAGTACAACGACGACGGCTCCGCGAACGTCATTCCTGGCCACTCGCTGCCCTACGCCGTCCTCGGGACGTTGATCCTCGCCTTCGGCTGGTTCGGTTTCAACGTCGGGACCGCAGTCGAGGTGTTCCAAATCGGTGACGGGGGCGAGTTGGCACTCGCCGACTACGCCTACGCTGGCCGCGTCGCGCTCAACACGGCGCTCGTGATGGGTGCGGGGTCCATCGGTGCCGCGCTCGTCGGCTACGTACGACGCGGGAAGGTCGACACCCTCATGACGGCCAACGGGCTGTTGGCCGGCCTCGTCAGCGTCTGCAGTATCGCCGCCGTCTCGAGTTGGACCGGAACGCTCGTCGTCGGCTTCATCGCCGGCGTACAGGTCCCACTCGTCTTCGAGCTGCTCGAACGGGTCGGCATCGACGACGTCTGTGCGGTGTTCCCGGTTCACGGCTCCGCCGGCGTCCTCAGTGCGCTCGCCTACCCATTCGTCGACACCACCTCGGCGTTCAGTCTGGCGCAACTCGGAACGCAGGTCGTCGGCGTCGTCGTCCTCGCGGCGTGGGCCGCCGGCATCACACTCGTCGTCTACGGTGGATTGAAACTGGTCGGCTGGGCACGCGTCTCCAAAGATGAGGAAATCGACGGCCTCGACGCCTCCGAACACGGCATCGAGACCTATCCCGAATTCGGCGGCAACGTCGTCAACGACGTCGGCTCGCCCAGCCCCACGCCGGGAAAGACACCCACCGCCGACGGTGGTGAGGTGAGCGACGATGACTGACATCGAGATGGTCATCGCGTATCTCCGGCCGGATAAACTGAGCGAGGTGAAACAGAGCCTCTCCGAGGTCGGCGCGCCATCGCTGACGGTCTCGAACGTCTCGGGGCGCGGCTCCCAACCCGTCAAGAAAGGACAGTGGCGGGGCGAAGAGTACAGCGTCGACCTCCACCAGAAGGTGAAACTCGAGTGTGTCGTCGCCGACATCCCGAGCGAGGATGTCGCGGAAGCCATCGCCGACGCCGCACACACCGGCGAGTCCGGCGACGGCAAGGTGTTCGTCCTCCCGGTCGCGGAAGCGTATCAGATTCGGACCGGCGAAGTCGGGCCCGACGCTGTCTGACTCATCGATGTCCGAATCGGACGACCACGCGGTCGATAGTGATGGACTGACGGTCGAAGGACCCGACGATGACCGCACGGATGGGTCGGCTCTCATCCAGAAGCGGTTGGGCCTCATCGACGACGAGAGGCTCGATGACGTGACCATCCGCATCGATTACGACGCATTCGACTATCGTACCGTCCTCGTCTGGCTGACCGTCAAACTCGACGTGGTCGACGACTGCATCGAGCGACTCCGAACGCGTCCCGGCTTCGTCACGGTGTACGAAATCTCCGATTCCCCGAACGTGTTCGCGGTCGCGAAGTTCCCGAGCGAACGCGCGGTCGGCGCCTGTCTCAAGGAGTTGCTGTTGGCCCCCGAAGTTCGGTCCGTGGCGATTGATTCCGTCGAGGAGGTCGTCGTGGAAGGGGTGCCCATCGACGAGGCGTCTCCCGACCCCCAGATTGAGGGGTAACGCGGGCAGCCCGCCGATTCGACGAAATCCTTCCCTTTTCGTACGGTCGATAGCAGCAGCTCGCGGCAGTTCGGCCCCAGCTGCTCGGTTACTACACTTGGGTTGTAAACAACCACCAATACGGAATCGAACATCGAGTGGATTGTCGGCTCGTTCACCTGACGAACGTTCGGTGATCGGGCCAGATTAACCCATGAGCAAGCAACAAACAACCGCGGCGGTGGACCACCCGCTCGACCCACTCACTGCCGACGAGATCGAAGCGGCCGTCGAGATCTTCGAATCGGCCTCCGATCTCGGCGAGGAGATACAGTACCACAACGTCGTCCTTGAGGAGCCGCCAAAGGCGGTCGTTCGGAGCTTCGAACCCGGCGATGATATCGACCGGACGGCGACGCTCGTCGCTCGCGAGGACGGCGAAACCTACGAGGGAACGGTATCGCTCACCGAGGAAACGCTGCTCGACTGCGAGCACGTGCCGGATGTCGAACCGGCGGTGATGCCCGAGGAGATCGAGGCTGCACGGGAGACCGTCAAAAACGACCCCGAGTGGCAGGAGGCAGCAGCGAAACGCGGCGTCGAGAACTTCGACCTCGTCATGGTCGACCCGTGGTCGGCAAGCGGGTTCGAACCCGAAGAACACGAGGGCAAACGGCTCTGTCGTGCCCTGTCGTGGATTCGAACCAGCGAGGACGACAACGGCCGCGCACGCCCCATCGAGGGGCTCTTCGCGTTCGTCGACCTCGACGAGATGGAGGTCGTCGACATCGAGGACAACGGCGTTCCCGACCCCGACAACCCGCTCCCGCCCGAAGACGCGGATTACCGCGCCGACCGCGTCGAGACACGTGACGACTTCGAACACCTCGATGTCATCCAGCCGGACGGCCCGAGTTGGGAAGTCGAGGGGAACAAGGTCGAGTGGCTCGACTGGGAGATGCAGATCGGCTGGACCGCCCGCGAAGGGCTCGTCTTCCACGACGTGAAGTTCGACGACGGCGATGAGTCCCGGCGAGTCCTCCACCGCGCCTCGGCCTGTGAGATGGCCGTCCCCTACGGCGACCCCGATCCGAATCACTCCTGGAAGAACGCTTTCGACATCGGCGAGTACCACGTCGGGCGGATGGCCAACCGACTCACGGAGGGCTGTGACTGTCTCGGCGTGATGAAGTACTTCGACGTGGAGATGAACACCATCGAGGGTGAATCCGAGACCCTCGAAAGTGCCATCTGCATGCACGAGGAGGACGACGGCATCCTCTGGAAACACACCGAGGAGCGAAAGCCCCACACCGAGGTCCGCCGCCGCCGTCGCCTCGTCATCTCCTTCATCGCGACGGTGTACAACTACGACTACGGGTTCTACTGGTACTTCTACCCCGACGGCAGTATCGAGGCCGAGGTTCGGCTGACCGGTGTCGACTCCAACGGCGTCGTTCCCGCCGACGAGACCGCGGAGGACACCTACGGCCAGTACGCCCTCGTCGCGCCACAGGTCAAAGCGCCCATCCACCAGCACTTCTTCAACTTCCGGTTGGATTTCGACATCGACGAGAGCCCGATGCGGGCCTACGAGGTCCACAACGAACCGACGGGCAGCGAGCGCAACCGGAAGAACGCCTTCCGTGCGAAGGAGACCCTCTTAGAGCGAGAGAACGAAGCCCGACAGGACATCGACCCGCTCCGTGGCCGCTACTGGCGGATCGCCAGCAGTGAAACCGAGAACTCCTACGGCCGCAGCTGTGGGTACAAACTCGAACCGCACTCGAACGTCTCGGCGCCGATGAAGCCCACCTCGAGTTACATGGAGCGGTCGGGATTCATCCAGAACAACTTCTGGGTGACGCCGTACGACGACGACGAGCGCTTCGCCGCAGGCGATTATCCGAACCTCAACGACGACACGACGGGGCTGCCCGAATGGACCGAACAGGACCGGTCGCTCGTCGACGAGGACCTCGTCGTCTGGTACACACAGGGTGTCAACCACGTCCCCAGTGCGGAGGACTGGCCGATTCTCCCGGTCGAAATCGCCAGCTTCCACCTCAAACCCGAGGGATTCCTCGACAGCAACCCCTCGATCTCGTTGCCGCCCGAACCCTGCCACACCGATTACGAGATTACCAGCCCAAGCGACGACTAACGGCGTCGTCGGCTTTCCAGTCAGTCTCTCGGTTGTCATCGCCACCCGACAACGGTCGAGTGGTGACGAGAGACCGTGCCACCGACCCGCTGTGAGTACTGTATGCGCCTGCTTCAACACATTCCAACCATGGTAGCCATCGATGATTGATTTCGCGTCAGTTGCCCGCGTCGACCTCGTGTTGTTCTTCGGTATCGGCGTCCTCGGCGGGGCCCACTGTATCGGTATGTGCGGCCCGGTCGTCTCGATGTACGACAAGGCACGAACGGATGGGGGGTCGGTTGGGAGCACCCGGGACGTACTCTATCATCACGGCCTCTTCAACCTCGGCCGGACGACGAGTTACGCCCTCCTCGGTGGACTCTTCGGCGCGCTGGGCGGGCTGCTGTATCTGACGGCCGATACCCTGCTGGCGGTGACGAACGTCCTTCGTGGAACGGTCGGCGTCGCCCTCGGCATCCTCATCATCGTCCATGGACTCAGTTCGGCTTTCGGACAGCACACGAGCGTCCTTCAGCGACTCCCGCTTCCGGGCGTCTCCATCGGCCGGCTGCTAAACAGCGCCTCGACCCGACTCACTCGGCTGGCTGATGGGCCCGGAATCGTCGGCCTCGGGTTGCTTCATGGGTTGGTTCCTTGCCCGATGCTGTATGCAGCGTTCGTCTACGTCTTCGCAGTTGGGTCACCAGTCGTCGGCATCGCAGCCCTCGCTGCCTTCGGACTTGGGACGGTCCCAGCCGTCCTCTTCTATGGCACTACACTGGGCACATTCGACACCCTCCGGACGGGTCGTGTCCATCGTCTCCTCGGCGCGATTTTCGTCGCTCTCGGTTACGTGCTGCTCGCACACGGCCTGATGGCACTGGGAATCCATATCCCACACCCGGAACTGCCCCACTACTTGCCCACCGAGCTTGGGCGGGAATGACTTCTCGTCAAGTGGTCCGCGACGCGAAGCGTCTCGGTGTCATTCTCCACCGACCCGGAAACAGGTGCTCAAGCAGCTGGTGCCTCTAACCGAGGAGCGCGGCCTCATCGACACGATCAGTCGTTTTCCGACCATAGCGCCTCAATTCGTTCGTCGATTGCTGTAAGAACGGTCGAATATACTTCGAGCGGATGCTCGGACAGTTCCGGAATATCTCGCACGTTCCTTCCGTTCGGAGGGATATGGAAGTGGAGGCGTGTATTGTGGTCGCTGGGATGTCGGTCCCATCGACACTCCCAGTGTCCTCCCGACGATTCGGTTTCAAGGTAGTGGATGGAAAAATCACCACTGGTGAACCACCGAATGTCAATACGAGCAGTCGCTACCGATGCCGGATATCGACCCGTATCGAGCGTGGCGGTCAGTACACGTGGCTCATGCGGGTCGGGGTCGAAGCCGGTCGTCTCCACTAGCGGGTCGTCGACGAGGTGTGTCTCGAGGAGTCGGAGGGTTTGTCGGTCAACTGGCCCCGTCCCTCCAGTGAGGGCCTCTGTTGGTGGGACCATTTATACCGGAATGAGATGGCCGTCGTTTTCGGCGAGCCGTCGAGCGAGGTCATACAGCCGAACGTCTCGAATGATACTCCGCCAGTCACTCAATGCCTCCATTCGGTCGTGAATAGCGTCGTGGGATTTTGCATCGACTGCAGACAGCGTCGCTGGATCCGTGGTTTCGAAGCGTTCCTCGTAGGCTGTGCGTTGGGCCTCCAACTCCCGCACACGGTCGCGGATTTCTTCGACCGAGAGAGCGTTGGCGATTCGACTGGCTTCCTGCCATTCGAGATATCCGTCATTGCGCGCGTATTTCGCCGGTCGGCCATCGGTGTCAGCTTCCGCGATACCCATCTCAGTGAGCCTGTCTAAGTGCTTCTTGGCGGCGTTTGGCGAACAGTCCGCAGTCTCCGCTATTTCCGTGTAGGGTGTTGGTGTCGAGGTTCCGAGAAGAACGGCATACACCCGACCGAACGTATCCGTGCCCTTTTGCCACCGTCGGGACCCATCGGTGGAGTCTCCTGATGGAACGGGGTCGAACTCGTCCATGGAGGTACTAGTCACTAACACGCAATATAATTTTGGAAGGTACAAATATATGCAGACGCTGTCGCGACTGGAGAAGGCGTGGACAGGTAGAACGTACTCGGATGCGGTCGCCCGCCGTACGCTCGCTGCTGTCAACGACTCACAATAGAATATATTTACAACCGCAACGCAGTCTCACTCCCTGTGGACGACAACGACCGTTCTATCGTCGGGTTCGTGATGGCTGGCCACGCGATGGTCCACATCTACGAACTCTCGATTCCGATTCTGATGACGGTGTGGCTGCTCGAATTCTCGACGACGACAGCCGTACTGGGCACGGCAGTCGCTGTCGGCTACGGCCTCTTCGGCGTCGGTGCCTTGCCGGGCGGCCTCCTCGTCGACCGCTTCGGCTCCCGGCGACTCATCACCCTCTGTCTCGCCGGAATGGGCGTCTCGTTTCTCATCCTGAGCGTCTCGCCGGGTATCGTCGGCATCACGGCAGCGATCGCCATCTGGGGCGCCGCAGCCAGCGTCTATCACCCCGCGGGCCTGACGCTCATCAGCAACGGCGTCCGCGACCGCGGCCGCGGGTTCGCCTACCATGGCATGGCCGGCAACGTCGGTATCGCGGCGGGGCCACTCGTGACGGCGCTGCTCCTCCTCGTTTTCCCGTGGGAAACCGTCGTCGTCATCCTCGCGATTCCGGCACTCATCGCGGCCGTCGCCGGTCTCTCCATCGAGTTCGACCCGACGGCAGCCGTCGAGATGACCGACGGCGGCCACGAGCGCCAGCCACCGTCCTCGCTCTCGGCGTTCCTCGCCGAGACAAGACAGTTGTTCACCGTCGGCTTCGCGCTCGTGTTCGTCATCGTCGCGTTCAACGGCCTGTACTACCGCGGCGTTGTGACGTTCCTGCCTGAGTTACTCGGTGACTTTCTCACCGCGACTATCGGCGACGCCCGCCTCGGCCTCTTCGACCCCGACAGCCCGATGGCCGAGGAGTTCGACCTCGCACAGTATCTGTACGTCGCCCTGCTGATGGTCGGCATCGGCGGGCAGTACCTCGGTGGCCGCCTCACCGAGCGCATCGAACCCGACCGCGGGATGTTGTTGATGCTCGTCTGTCTGACCACCTTCGCGCTGCTGTTCGTCCCGGCCGCCGAAACGGGGCTGTGGGGACTGTTGGCCGTCAGCTTCCTGCTCGGGTTCGCACTGTTCGCGATGCAACCGCTCTCGCAGGCCACTATCGCGAAGTACTCGCTGGCCGGCTCTCGCGGGCTTTCCTTCGGCTATACGTATCTCGCCATCTTCGGCGTCGGCGCCCTCGGTGCGGCGATTATCGGCACGGTACGCACCTACGGGTCGATGTCGACGGTGTTTCTCGCCTTGGCCGCCTTCTCGACGCTCGCGGGGACGTTCGCAGTGCTACTCGTGACGCGAGACTGAACATTACATCTCATCACAACAAAATTTTATGTAGTCGTGATTTGTGATATCGTTCGTCATGGGGGATGAATTCACAGTTAGTGGACGTGTAACCTACGGGGATGGCGTCGCTGCGGTTGGGTTGACGGCGATGGCGGTCGATGCCGACAGCAGTCCTGACGACCCACTGGGTGCGATGGCGGTTCGGCCGGATGGCTCCTTCGAGCTCTCGGCGAGTCAAGCTGATCTCGGCGGGCCACAGGAGGGCACACCCGAGACGCATCTGTACCTATTCCGCGACGGGTCGCTACTCCACCACCAGGAAGTCGACGCCAATCCGACGGCGACCGTCGAAATCACGGTCGACCGGCCCACCGAGCCATCGATGGACGATATGGTGGACGCAATGTGCAACATGCACCACGGAATGTCGGACCAACGCGGGATGAACAACACCCCGCGTGACCCGTTCCATCCCGGCCACGGCCGGTTCGGACGGATGTTCCCGTATCTGGAGGCAGCCGACCACGATGTGTCGTTTTTACAGGAACTCGGGAAGCCGGGTGGGCCACTCGATGAGACCACGCACGACCGCTCGGTCGGTGAGTCGTCCGTGCCGGCTGGGTTTGCTATCCTCGGGCAGTTCATCGACCACGACATCACGCTGGACCCGCTATCGAGTCTCGCCCAGCGAAACGACCCGGATGCCCTTCGAAACTTCCGGACGCCGCATCTCGACCTCGACTCCGTCTATGGGTCCGGCCCCGAGACATCGCCGTACCTGTACGAGTCACCGCTGCAGGGCGGCAATCACGAACGCCTGCTGGTCGCCACCGACGGGCGGGCGGACGTGCCACGCAACGCCGAAGCCGTCGCCCTCATCGGCGACCACCGCAACGACGAGAACCACCTCATCTCGCAGTTCCAGTACGCGATGCTGGAGTTCCACAACGCCATCATCGAGTGGGTCGGCGAGGACTGCAAGGACGCCTTCGAACACGCCAACCAACTGGCGCGGTGGCACTACCACTGGATCGTCCTCGAGGAGTTCCTCCCGACGGTGTGTGACCCCGACGTCGTCGACGACATCCGCGAGGAGCGACACCACTACACCGTCGGTCAGAGCACGGAACCGTACCTGCCGATCGAGTTTGCCGGCGCTGCCTATCGGTACGGTCACAGCCAGATTCGCGAGCAGTATCGGGTCAACGAGCACACGGAGAAGGCGCTGTTCGGCCACGGTGACGACGCCTTCGGGATGGGATTCGAAGCCCCGTCTGCTGAGGACGCCGTCGACTGGCGATATCTGTTCGACCTCAAAGACCCTGCGATCACCCCCCAGCGAGCCAGAGCTATCGACTCACTCATGTCGCCGGACCTGCTGGACCTTCCCTTCATCGGCAGTGGCGACTGGCGTGCCTCGCTCGCCTCCCGCAATCTCGTCCGCGGCTACCGCCTCGGCCTGCCAAGTGGGCAAGCGATCGCCCGCGCGATGGGGCTGGACCCGCTTTCGAACGCTGAACTCGGGTTCGACGAGATTCTGGACGCCCACGACCAACACCCCGACACGGAAGCACCGCTGTGGTACTACGTGCTGGCGGAGGCGCGCGTGGCCAGCGGCGGCGACCACCTCGGGCCCGTCGGAAGCCGCATCGTCGCCGAGACGCTCGTCGGCCTCATCGGTTCGGACCCGAGTTCGTTCCTGACCGTCCAGCCCGGCTGGACGCCCTCGCTGCCGGCGCCGAACAGCGGCCAAGACGACTTCTCGGTGGCCGACCTCCTCGAGTTCGCACTCGGCGAGGACTGAGCCGGATTAAGAAGCCCGAACTTCCGGGGTATGGAGTGGGACTTTCGATAGATGACGTACCGGTCGAAAGACACCCAGAAGCCGCCGAAAGGATATAATACTCAAGCACGAGGGAAACGTGAAGTGACAATGACAAAGGTTCTGCTTGACGAGGAGGGTCGAATCCAGCTCCCGGAAGACGTTCGAGATCAGTACGGCGAGGAGTACCGAATCGTCCAGCGACCCCAATACGTCGCACTCATTCCGATAGATGAAGACCCACTCGAAGGCGTACATGAGGCTGTCGGGGACGCTTTTGAGGGTGTGAGCAGCGAAGAGCTATCGAATCAAGCCATCTCCACAGCGAAAGCCGATATCGAATCCGGAATAGCGGACCAAGACTCCGAAGAGTAGCCAACGTATATACCGACGCCACGAGACACTCGTCGTATCCCGATGGCAGTGCTGGACGAGCTCTCCGGCTACGAGTTCGAGGACCTCATGGAGGACGTCTTCCGAAACCTCGGTTACGAAAACGTTCGGCAAGCGGCTCGGAGCGCCGACGAGGGCCGCGACATCCTGATGGAAGAAGTCGTCGACGGTACTCGGCGGGCAGTGGTCGTCGAATGCAAACACACCGGCTCGGTCGGCCGTCCGGTCGTCCAGAAACTCCACTCGGCCATCGCCACCTACGACTACGACGGCCCGAAACGCGGGATGGTCGTCACGACTGGCCGGTTCAGCGGGCCCGCCGAGGAGTACGCCCAACGTCTCCGCAGCAACGACGACCCCTATATGATCGAACTCGTCGACGGGACGGATTTACGTGATATCGCCGACGACATCGGTCTCGATTTGTACAACGGCCGCATCGAAATCCTCTGTTCGGAATCGCTCCGGCCGTACGAACGCCCCGGCACTATCGACGCTCCGGTCAGGACGGCGTTTCGGGACATCGACAACATCGACTCCGACGAGGTTCCGTCCCCGCGTGCGAGCGTGACGTTCAACCCGATCGTGACGATTACCGCCGAGGTCAACGCCGTCTTCGAAACGTCGGTCGGCGTCATCCACCGCATCGACGACCGCTCTCGGTTCGTCGCCTACGCTGGCCGCGGCCAGCCGGAGATCACGAACAGCACTGTCCGAACGCTGGTCACCGAGAACCGCCACGCGACCATCGACCTCGAAGAGCGACGCGCGGACCTACGCGAGGTGTTCGACGACATCGAGGAAGGCCGCTTCGGGCAGACCCAAACCGAGTACAAGGAGTGGGCGGTCGACCGGCTCCAAACACGGCATACGACGACGGTCACCTACACCGGCGACAACAACGTCACCTACAACAAGACCTGCGACCCGAGGCAATCCGACATCTCCATCCAGTCCATCGATCCGGTGTATCTGCCACAAGTCCGAATGACGGTCACGCTACAATCCTATTCCTACCCCTACGAGTACTACGCTGCGGGGCCCTCGCGGGCTACTATCGAAGACGGGATTCATCGCTGTGTGCATTGTGACACGGCTGGCGGCGACGGGCAGTACACCTACTGTGCCAATTGCGGCAGCATCAACTGTGGTGACCACATCGAAACCGAACGTCTCGAAGGCTCGCCGGTCTGTACCGGCTGTGCCGTGACCGAACGCTTCGCGTTCAAGACGAAATACTTCTACGACAGCGAGAACCTCGAAGCGTTCCGGGCTGAGTACGACGCGATGCCCCTCCACGAGAAAGCGATGGAGAACAAGCCGCTCGTCGTCGGAACGCTGGTGGCGATTTTTCTGACAGTCGTCGTGACTGCTGGGTCGGTCGGGTTGATTTGACGACCCCTTGACTCTCGTTTGGATCTCACGTGAAATTTCAACAGAAAACGGTTCAAACCAGTCCGTCTCGAAGCAGCTTCAGTTCGAGGGGCCAGTGATGACGGTGACGTTCACTCGCTGGTCGTTGACCCACCACGTTTCGCTCATTCGTTCGGTGCTCGCGCGCTCGGTCGTGTTCGTTTGACCGAGGTCATAGGTGTTGTCGGGTGGAGACGGAGCCTGGGTGCTGTGTCGCACTGCCACCGACTCGTCTGAACCAACAGCAACCATCCGGAGTGCACCCAGCTCCCCGTGTTCTGGGGCGACGTTGACTGTGACCATCCGTGATTCGTTGGCGTTGTTGTAGACGACGCCCGTCACGTCGTAGGACTCGTTCGGTTCGACGGCCCCCGGTGTGGCGTAGGCGTCGATACCTACCTGCGAGTCGTTTTCGTCGAGTACCGATACGTTCCCGAGCGTGGTGTTCTCGACTGCCCATATCTGATTGGTTCCAGAGGCGTTCGCGTCAGCGGTGGCCTCGTGGGTTACCGTCTTCGTTTCGCCCGATGCGAGATAGACCGTCTCGTTGGCGACATGGGTCGTGTTGTTCGCGTCTTCGCCTGCAGCGAATGGCACGGTCGCATAGCCTGAGTGGTTGCCGGTATTCTCGACGGTTACCGACACGTCATAGTTCTCCCCAGGCATGACAACCGACCGTTTCACCGATCTCTCGATGACTGCAACGTTCTCGTCGGCCAGCTGACGATCAATAACCGTCACGCGGTCAAGGGTGCGGTGATTGATTCGGAGCCGATATTCGTCAGGTTTAGTGTACGATATGGGCGCTCTGAAGGTGTGGCTCTCCCCGGGATCCAACTCGACTCGTTTACTGTAGAGGCTCTGGTCGATATCGGTAATCAGTGCGTGGTACGTGCCGTCAGTCGAGCCGACGTTTTCCACGACGACTTTTGTGGTAAACGTCTCGTTGGTGTAGACTGTGTTGCTGCTGACCGATTTCTCAATAATGTCGAAATCTGGGTAGGACTGTCTCGGTGCCGTCGTCTGTTCGGAGTCGTCGGTTGTTCCATCGCTGGCTTCCTCTTCGATGACTGCCGCAACGTCAGTGAACGACTCAGTATCGAAGTTCGACCAGTGGCCACACTCAACCTCCTCGGTGTAGGTGTTGAGATCATTGTAGTCACGGTCGCTATCGGGCGAAAACGCCACGAGACACGCGTTTTCGTCGTCGATGCGCTGGAGCGCTCGCTCCTTTACCGCGGTGTTGTTATTCGCGCCGTCGTCGTCCTCGTTGGTGATGACGACGACGATTTTCTGGGCGTCGTCACGGTATTCCATATCCAGCGCCGTGAGAATCCCGTGTGAGGCGTTCTCCATGTTGCCGCTGGTCTCGAAGTTGAGCGATTCCTTCAGCTCTCCGGTATCACTCGTCAGCGGCTGGCGAACCTCGGTGTTCCAGTCTTCTTCGTAGGTCACGAGTCCGTAGCGGGCGTCGATGCCTTTGGATTCGAACTCGTCGGCGACGTTCCCGATGTCATCTTGGAGGGCCTCTCTGTGGGGGTCCATGCTGTCGGTTTTGTCAAAGACGAACACGATGTCGGCGCTGTCGGACTGTGCAGTTGCCGTGCCGGCGAGGGCAACTGTCGACAAGAGGCTCACGACGAGCAGCGTCGCGAAAACAACCGCAACCCCTCTTCTGCGATTGGGAGTCATCGCTAATTACCCTCCGGGCGTGTGCGTTCGATTGGCGATGCTGAGGTCGTGTCGTCGTCGCGCGTTGGCGTGAGGTCGTACATGTCCATGCGCTCTCGGCCGTCCGAGAGTTGGGCTAAGCTTTCACAACCAACCGCTTAGATAGAGACTCGTTAAAACAAGTTATAGATCAACAAAAACGGGTTAGAGAGAGTGTACGCTGGTCTCTGAACGCCTATCTCACGAGGACAACACGAGCGGCTCGTACCACTCGCGGTTCGCCTCGTACCATTCGATGAACTTCGCGACGCCCTCTCGAATCGTATGTGAGGGGTCGTACGTGAGCAGGTCTTCGGCCTTCGACGTGTCGGCGTGGGTATGCTCGGCGTCGGCATCGTAGCGCGTGGCGTACTCCAACTCCAAGTCGGGTGCCAGTTGGTCCCGAATCTCTTCGGCCAGCGTCCGAATCTTGATGTTGTCTGTCGAGCCGATGTTGACCGCTTCGCCGTCGGCGGCGTCGGTCGACAGCAGCGTCCGATTCGCCTCAATAACGTCATCGATGAACGTGAAGTCCCGTGTCTGGGTACCGTCGCCGTAGACGACCGGCGGCTCGCCGTTCAAACACCGCGAGACGAAATTCGATATGGCCATGTTCGGGCGCATTCGCGGGCCGTAGACGGTAAAGTACCGCAACGCGACGGTCGGCAGGTCATACACTTCGTAATACGCGCACGCGTAACGCTCGGCGGCGAGTTTCGAGGCGCCGTACGGTGAGACGGGGAGTGTCGGATCGGTTTCGGAGAAGGGGACGTACTCCTCGCGACCGCCATACACCGATGACGACGACGCCATCACGAACCGCTCGATATCCGACTCACGGGCCGCATCTAGGAGGTTCAACGTCCCGTCGACGTTCACCTCGTCGTACTCGCGTGGCGCTTCGACGCTCGGTCGAACACCGGCCTTTGCCGCCTGATGATAGATGTAGTCGGCGTCGGTGACGAGGTCAGTGACGAGGTCCTCGTCCCGAACGTCGCCCTCGACGAACTCGTAGGCGACGCCTTCGCGATCGGCGGTCTCGTGGTGGACATCGAGGGTGTGTTCTTTGATACCCAAATCGTAGAACGGGTCCATCACGTCGAGGACGGTCACGTCGTGGCCGTCCTCGAGGAAGGCTTCCGCGAGGTGGCCGCCGATGAAACCGGCACCGCCCGTAACGAGTACGTGCATGCATGCCCTCGCGTGGGCGTCAACAAAAAGCCGGTCGAAACGTTACTCCGAGGTCGCGACTGCCTCGTCGGTCTCTGGATCGTACCCCTCTTGTAATCGAGTTTCGGCCTTCTCGCGATCCTCGGGATAGCCAATGTCCATCCGCCAGCCGTCCAACCGAATAGCATCGATGGTTCGACCGCTCTGTAAGAGCAGGTTGATAGCGTCGGTAATCTCGTACTCGCCGCGGTCGGAGGGCTGGACGAGATGGCAGGCGTGGAAGATGGCCGGGGTGAAAGTGTAGAACCCGGTCATCACGAGATTCGTCGGCGGGTCGTCGGGTTTTTCGACGACTTCGGTGATTTCGCCGTAGTCGTTGGTGTCACAGACGCCGTAGCGGGAGGCCTCCTCGTATGGCACTTCCTCGACGAGGAAGGCGGCGTCGGCGCGGTCCTCGCGTTGGCGGCGGACTACGTCGTCGAGGTTTGCCTCGAAGATGTTGTCGCCCAAAATGAGCATGAAGTCGTCATCGACGTGGTCTTCGACGGTTAGTACTGCGTGGGCGAGTCCCTTCGGCTCGCGCTGGTGGGTGTACGTAATCGGAACACCGTCGTATTCGTCGCCATAGAAGTCGATGATTTTCTCCTTCTTGTAGCCAACAACGACGAGCAGCTCGTCTGCGCCCAACTCGACAACGCGGTCGAAGCAGTGACTCAAAATCGGCCGGCCGTCGACTTCGACGAGCGCCTTCGGCTTCTCCTCGGTGAGCGGTCGCAACCGGGTTCCTTCACCGGCCGCGAGTACGACAGCTTGCATACTCACGCGTGTGCCACCGCGCGATAAATGCTTTCGGCTCTATCTCAGCTATCAACGTGGATGCGCGACAGGGAGTGTACAGAATGCTAACTCGTTTATATATGAACGACAGTCGTCAGACGGGTGTGTTACAATATACCAAATGGGCTGTAACCGCTGATTTCGGGGGCGTCATACGTTGTCACGACCCTCTCGACCCCACAAAGCATTTATACCAAGGAAGAGTGGTTTGGAGCGTACCCCTACCCATGACGGTGTCGCTGTACCCACACGATGACTCGGTGTCGTCAGCCCTCGACGCGTTGGACGCCTCGGCGGGCGTTACGAACGGCTCGAGTGCATCTGTGGCGTCTGGGACGCTGTCGATGTGGTGCGATGCAGTGCGGTTGCAGTTCGAAAGCAAACCATGACAGACACAAATCAAAAACTGCGTGCGGTACTTCTCGCCGCGCTGATGGTCCTGTGGGTCTTCGCAGGAACCGTCGCGCTCGCGGGCGGTGCTGCCGCGCAGTCGTCTTCAAGTCCCCAAGAGTCTACCGCCAACGTTCAGGCGGGCGGTGCTCCGGGGAACTTGGTAGTTGGACAGAATTCAGAAACACAGGACATCAATGGCATTGAGGTCACTGAGTCCGACGGGTTCCAGGATGGCACCGCTTACGTGTACATCCGCGTAACTAACCTGCGTGACCAGAACGTCGACCTCGACTCGCTCAGCCAAGGTAGCTACGATGCTACCGTTACGACGGCTCCGAGCGGGTACGATGGTAGCGCAAGTCCGAGCACGGCATCCAGCTCGCCCAACTCCAATTCGGGCGAAACTGTCGTGACGACGCGAGTTACCGGACTGCCGGAGTCCGGTGCCGCTACCTTCACGCTCGACCTCACGCTGAGCGACATCGATACCACGAACGCGAACATCATTTCGGGTGTCGACTACGCTGTCGGCGCTACTGAGGGCTCGACGAAAGACCCCTACCTGGACGGTCAGAATGACGCTGTAAGCTCCTCCACGCCGGAGAGCATGCAGACGCAAACTTTCGACATTAACTCCGCGTCCAGCGACGGTGGCTACTCGGACGAACCATCGACTGACGCGCCGTATGTCGACGGTGACCTTGCATTCCAAGGTCAGAACCTCCGCTTCGAGGCAACGTCGAACCCGTCTGAGAACAATTACCGCCTTCGTAACTACGACCCGACCTCCGCACAACCGGTCGGATCGGTTGTCATCTCGCCGACCTTCACCCGTACGGGTGACGGCAGTTGGGTCGCTTCGATCGACACCTCGAACCTCGAAGGTTCCTACACGCTGACGAAGAACGGTAATTCGGAAGCTCAGATGGTCGACACCGACGAGCAAGGTACCGAAACCAGCATCGGTGGTGGCGACAGTGGGAGTGCGCAAGCCATCGACGTTCTTGTCCAGGACCTGACGGTCAACCTCAGTGACGAGGACGAAACGCTCCGCGTCGGTGACTCGACTTCCGTTGAGTTCGACTCGCCGGCCCGGAACGGCTACACCGTCAACATCACCGAGGAGAACGGTAATCTCTCCGGTGACGACCTCTCGCGCATCTTCGGCGATGCCACAGAGATTGACGAAGACACCGCACAGATTAGTGGCCTCGACAGCGAGGACGAGAAGTCGCTGACGTTCAACGAGGATGTCGTTGACGCTGAGGACTACGAGTTCAACTTCGACGTCGTCGACACGACGGCTGAAGACAGCGTTAGTGTCAGCCTCGAAAAGGAAGTCGACGCTGGCGCCGACTTCGACCAGGCCCAGTTCGTCCAGAACCGCGGTGACCTCGCCGAGATTAACATCACGGCGGAAGGTGACCTCGACAACGAAGATGCCGAATTCGACCTCATCATCGGTAACATTGATGAGGTCGGCTACCAGGCTAACGTCACCGTCTCGCCGAACGAGACGGGTCAGGTGTCGCTGCTCTTCAACACCTACCAGGCTGGCCAAGACCAGATCGGTAGTGTTAACCTGGACTCCCAGTACGGTGAGAGTCTCGTCGTTGCTCAGGAAGGTGAAGTAGTTGCGGTCCACCAGGGCACGGAAGACGGTACGACCCTCGATGAGGTTGTGGAGGCCGACTCCTACGATCTCATCGCTCAGGAACACACCAACAGCATTGACGACCTTGAATCGGGTGCCGAGGAATACGACCTCGGTGTCCTGACGCTGGGCGAGCGGTCCACGGATAACATCACCATCCACACCGCGCCCGGCAACGACTTCAGTGACTTCGACAACGTCGACACGATTCTGGCCGGCATTGAAGCCGGTAACGTCACTGAATCTGATGAAATCGCCATCGCCGAGGACGCAACCGACCGCTCCTCGCAGCGCCGTGGCGACGTCATCATCCACCAGCTCGAAGTGAGCGGTATCTTCGGTGCACTTCCGGTTAACCCAACCGTGCAGGATATCGTGGATAGTAACGCCTTCACGCTGCAGATTGAACAGCAGAACCCGGACACCAACCGGGACTCCTACAACCTTGATGCGGACGCAACGGACGTCGAGAGTGCGTTCCACTTGGTCCGTGACGACACGAACAACACCATCTACATCGTCGCAGACTCGGATCAGCTCCGATTCGAGCGAGGCGGTTCGGGTGACCAGATCCCGCAAACCGAAGACGAGTACGAGGTTCAGTTCAACGTCACGACATCCTACCTCAGTCAGTTCACTGAGGAGAGTCTCGACAGCCCCGACGACGACGAGTCGGTGAACGACACCTTCGAATTCGTCGACCGAGAGGCGACCTTCGACACGGTTGACGAGGAAGTCCGTGTCCAGGCTGCCGACAACCAGACCATCTCTGGTACGACGACCATCGCGCCCGGTACGGAAATCAACGTCCGTGCCCGCGCGACGGCCGACGAAGGTGGCGAAGCGTTCCTCAAGAGCGCGGACGCGAACGTGACCGCAAACGGCACGTTCGAGGCCGAGTTCACCGGTGAGGACTCCTTCGGCACCGTCAGCAACCCGCCGCAGAACTTCACGGCATCCATCATCCAGCAGTCCTTCGAGGACAACGCTGAGACGGACGGCCGTGTCGTTGAAGGCGACTACGCTGAAGTCGAAATCTCCAACCAGACGTCTGACGGCACGACCGTTACCGTCGACCGCGTGTACGTTCCGGACGGTGGCTTCGTCACCATCCACGACGGCACGCTCCTCGACGGTGCGACGTTCGACAGTGTCCGAGGCACGTCTGACTACCTCGAGTCCGGCGAAAACACGGATGTCGAAGTCACTCTCGACACGCCGTACGAAGGCGACAATGGCACGGTCATCGCCATGCCGCACGAGGACTCGAACGACAACGAAGAATACGACTTCGTCTCCAGCGAAGGTGAGGACGACGCTCCGTACCTCAACGCTGACGGCGAAATCGTCCTCGACTCCGCGACGCTGACGGTCGACACGTCGACGCCGACGCCGACGGCGACCCCGACGGCAACGCCGGAGTCCACGCCGACCGCAACCGCAGAGCAGACTGACGAGCCGACGGAAACCGAATCCGAGGATCAGCCCGGCTTCGGTGCCGTCATCGCTCTGATCGCGCTCCTCGGCGCAGCACTGCTGGCTGCCCGACGGAACGCGTTCTAACTGACTGAATCGAGCGGTTCGATTCAGTTCCGCGGTTTCCATTTTTTCGAACGCTACACTCCCAGTGGCGACACAGCCGTACCTCCGTAGAGCTACCGAGACACAACGCTTATTCGGCATTCGTGGGTAACCTCGGCCGATGAAGGTCTCGGTTGTCATCTGTACGTACACCGAAGAGATGTACGAACACTTCGAGGATGCCCTCGAGAGCGTCCGCGAACAGACGTACGATGACATCGAGATCGTCGTCGTCGTCGACGGCAACGAGCCGCTGTACGAACGAATCCAGAACGACTACGGCGACGACGAGGAACTGGTACTCCACTGCAACGAAGAGAACGTCGGGCTCTCCGCGAGCCGCAACAACGCCCTCGAACTCGTCTCCGGTGACGTGGTCGCACTCATCGACGACGACGCCATCGCCGACGAACAGTGGATTGAGGAACTCGTCTCCGTTTACGAGTCAACTGATGCCATTGCCGCTGGTGGGAAGATGACACCGCTGTGGGTGGCCGGCAAACCCGAGTTTCTGCCCGAGGAGTTCTACTGGCTCGTCGGCGTGACCCACCGCGGCTTCGCCGAACCCGGCGAGGAGGTGCGAAACACTTTCGGGTCGAACATCTCCTTCAACACGGAGGTACTGAAGGAGCTAGGCGGCTTCGAGTCACAGGTCGGCCGACAGGGCGAAAAGAACCTCCAGGCTCACGAGACAGAGTTCTGCGCCCGGATGCGCGAGGAGTATGGCCGCGGCGTCGTCTACAATCCCGACGCGAAAGTCGGCCACAAGGTCTTCGAGTGGCGCACCGACAAACGGTGGCTGCTGGAGCGGTCGTTTTGGCAGGGCTACTCCAAGCGGGCGATGGAGACACTCGTTTCCGAGGAATCCAGCGAAGAGGAGTCGGACTTCCTCAAACAACTCGTCTTCGAGTTCGTCCCCTCCCGGTTGAAAGGCCTGCTCACGGACCCAAGCGGCACGAAAGCCAAACAGCTCGTGACGCTGTTCCTGCTGACGGCGACGGTCGGTGTCGGCTACCTCTACGGCCTGTTGAAGTGGTAGAGTATTCGCATCCCAAGCGATGCCCTGAAAGCCCCCACGCTCCTGAACTACGCCAATGAGTACTCAGACGCAGGTCGGCATCATCGGGTTGGGCTATGTTGGCCTCCCGCTGGCGCTGGCGATGCATCGGGCCGGCCACGAGGTGGTCGGTGTCGACGTTAACCCCGATACCGTCGAACACCTCCGAAACGGTGATTCGACTGTCAGCGACGTGAGCGACGCCGAAGTCACAGATGCCGTCGCCGAAGGTATCACGTTCACGACCGACTACGCGGCGCTGAGCGATGTCGATGGTGTTTCCATCTGTGTCCCGACGCCGCTCCGGAAGACCGATACTCCAGATCTTTCCTTTGTCGTCGATGCGGCAGAGCGCTTGGCGGGCGTGATTCCGGACGGCTGTACAGTCATTCTCGAAAGCACTGTCTATCCCGGTGCGACCGAGGAGGTGGTCGGCGACGCACTCACCGAAAATGGCGCGATTGTCGGCGAAGATGTATATCTCGCCTTCTCCCCGGAGCGTATCGACCCTGGCAACAAGGAGTACGGCCCAACAGACATTCCGAAAGTGCTCGGCGGTGTCACGCCGGCTTGTGGCGACCACGCCGAGGCACTGTATACCCCCGTCTTCGACGAGGTCGTCCGCGTCGAATCGGCGACGGAGGCCGAACTCGTCAAACTGCTGGAGAACACCTTCCGGGCGGTCAACATCGGTCTCATCAACGAACTCGCACAGGTAGCTCACGAACTCGACGTTGACATCTGGAATGCCATCGACGCCGCCGAGACCAAACCGTTCGGCTTCATGCCGTTCTATCCTGGGCCCGGGTTGGGTGGCCACTGCATCCCTATCGACCCATTTTATCTCTCTTGGAAGGCCAACGAACAGGGCATCGATACGCGATTTATCCACCTCGCGGATACGGTCAACCGCGAGATGCCCGACCACGTCGTCCAACGCGTCGTCGAGCAGCTCAACGACCGCGGCGTGGCGCTCTCGACAGCTGACATCCTCGTCATTGGTGCGGCCTACAAACCGGATGTCTCGGACACACGGGAGTCACCGGCCGTCGACATCGTTCTCAAACTCGAAGAGTGGAACGCTGCCGTCGACTACCACGACCCTCACGTTCCGACGCTTGCCGTCGACGACGAAACCTACGAGTCGGTCCCGCTGACTGACGAACGACTCGAGGCGGCCGACTGTGCTATCATTGTTACCGACCACTCCGCACTCGATATCGAGCGCATCGTCGATCGCTCCGCGTTGGTGTTCGACACCCGCAACGTGACCGCCGACCTCGATGCCGACAACGTCGTCAGACTCTGATTTCTCAGTTAGAGTCGACACGTTCAACCGCCCACCACGAGGAGCACCGATATGCCGACTGCACTCGTCACCGGCGCCGCTGGCTTCATTGGATCAAGCCTCGCGGACGCCCTACTGGACCGTGGCTACACCGTCCGTGGGATGGATAACTTCGAAACCGGTCGCAAAGTGGCCCTTGAGCAGTTAAAAGGCCGCGAGGACTTCACCTTCGAGGAAGCCGACATCCGTGATGCAGACGCTATGGCTGCCCTCTCAGACGGTGTCGATTACGTCTTCCATCAAGCGGCGGTCCCCTCGGTGCCACGGAGCGTCGATGACCCCGTGACGACAACCGACGCTAACTGTACTGGCACAGCGACCGTATTAGATGCGGCACGAAAGAACGACGTGGATTCGGTCGTCGTGGCCTCTTCGTCGTCGGTGTACGGCTCCAGCGAGGAACTGCCGAAAGTCGAAACGATGGAGTCCAATCCCGAGTCGCCGTATGCCCTCTCGAAGTACTTCACGGAGAAACTCGCGCTCCAGTGTAGCGACCTCTACGACATCGACACAGCCGCGCTTCGCTACTTCAATATTTTTGGCCCCCGACAGGACCCCAACGGCGAGTACGCCGCAGTCATCCCGAAATTCATCGATTTGATGCTCAGCGGCGAACAGCCCGTCATCTACGGCGATGGCGAGCAGTCACGGGATTTCACCTACATCGACAACGCGATTCAGGCAAACATCTTAGCCGCCGAATCCGACGTAACCGGTGAGGCGTTCAACGTCGGCACGGGAGGTCGCGTCACCGTCAACGAACTAGTCGAGATCCTGAACGATCTACTCGGGACGGATATCGACCCTGTTCACGATGACCCACGTCCCGGGGACGTACGGCATTCTCATGCGGATATCTCTAAGGCCAGAGAACTACTCGGCTACGAGCCACACATCGGGTTCGAAAAGGGACTAGAGAATACCCTCGAATACTATCGAGACGATGGCCGACGATAATCTCCCATCGATACTACTGGTTTCGTTTCGATATCCACCAGAAACCGGCGCAGCAGCAACCCGATTAGAGGCCTTGACAACTCGATGGGCCAGTCTTGGGCACGACGTGACCGTTCTCACGACCACGCCCGACTATCCGGATGGCGAAGTCTACGATGGGTATCACAACGAGTGGCTGCGACGAGAGCAACACGATGGTGTTACTGTGGTCACAACGAAGTCCCTTCCTGCGTCACCTTCAGACCATCTCCTCCGAAGAGCTATCAAATATCTCTGGTTTACAACGATTGCGGTACTTGTGGGTACCTTCTGGCTAAATAAACGTGATATCGTACTTGCGACATCCCCCCAACCCTTCGCCGGTCTTGCAGGGTTCACGATTGCGCGCCTTCGCCGTGTTCCATTCGTCTTCGAGATTCGTGATCTGTGGCCCGAAAGCTTGGTTGCCATGGGAGAAGTGGACAACACAGCAGTAATCTCCGTGTTAGGGACGATTTCCAATTTCCTCTATACCCATGCAGACCGAGTCAGTGTCGTTGCCCCCGGTATGAAAGAAACGGTCGTTGAAGCCGGGGCCGACCCGGACGACGTTTGGCTGCACACCAATGGTATCGATCATACCTTTTTCGCCCGAGAGAATGCAGGAGGTATCGACGAGACAGAGCTGTTCGAGGACAACTTCGTTCTGTCGTACATCGGTACGGTTGGAAAAGCACAGGGACTCGACGTTGTTCTGGATGTCGCAGAGCAGTTGCAAGCCACAGACAAGTACGACGATATCCTGTTCGCCTTCATCGGCTTTGGGAGTCGATACAATGACCTCGCACAGCGCGCCGAGGCACGGAATCTTGACAACATAGCCTTCTTGGGACGCCGTCCGATGTCCGAGGTTCCGAACTACCTGCACCACTCCGATGCCGCATTTATCCACACCGAGTCGGAAGAGGCATTCGAGACGATGATTCCGATGAAACTCTACGAAGCGCTCGGTGCCGGATTACCGGTCGTCCTGGGGGCAAGTGGTGATGCTGTCGAGATACTGTCGCGGGCGGATGCTGGCATAGCTGCGACACCCGGCGACGCAGACGCGATTCTCGAAGCAGTCAAAGAGTTGCGGGAAAACCCCGGAAAACGGCAGGCATTCAGCGAGAACGGACGGCGCTATGTGGTCGAAAACCACTCTTGGGACGCCATTGCCGAAGCGTACAGTGATAAAATCCGATGTTTGGTCGAAGGGTAGTGAGTTTGTCAGCGCAACCTTTGGGGTATCCGCACCGGACTATTGGCGACGACAGTTGAACGGAATTCAGTCGACAACCCATAAAGGGTGACGAAATACACGCCCGCGCCAACGCTGACGAGTGTAAGCAACACGATGATATTGTACCCGAATTCAATCGCTTCGAACGCCCGCAGTCCAGCCGTAACGATGCCGGCCATCAGACCAGCAGCGAGAAATTGTCGTACGATTTCGCCGTGCGGAATCGAAAACGACAGCAGCGCTCGCAGTACGAAGAACGACACTACCATCCCGAATCCGGCCGAGATTGCGGTCGCGATGGCTGCGCCGACATAGCCTATCGCAGCGATGAGTACGACGTTCAATACGACGTTGGCAGCGATGAACAATAAATTAATCCGGAACGCGAGGTCCGGACGGTCAACCGCGTTCAGGGCGTTCATCAACTGTTTCTGGTAGCCGTACAGCAGGCTTGCGAAAACGAGTATCCACAATACGGTTGCACCCTGTGTGAACTCTGGGCCGTATACGCGAAGCAACCGTTCACCGAGTATCAGACTCCCGAATAATCCGGGGATAACGATGAGGCCACCGTACGTAAGGGAATCATTGACGAGTTTCGAGACGATTTGACGGCTATCTTCGGCATCAGCCTTACTGAGCTCCGGGAATACGGCGCTGCTGACCGCCGTATCGAACAGCGTCAGGAACGTGGCGATACTCCAGGCGACCGAGTAGACCCCGACCAGTGCCGACGGAACGAAGACACCCAGGACCAATACGTCCACGTCGTCAAACGACTTGTTCTTGAGGCCGCTAAGCCACGAAAAGCGTGCGTATTCGAACAGGCTCTCGAAGTGCTCTCGCCGCGGCCGCGCTATCTCCGACGAAACGAAGTACAGCCCGACGATTCCGACGAGCAACCCACCGGCTGCGTGACCGATGAGGAGCCCCGTCAACTCGAAGCCGAGGACGACCAAGCCGAGTTTCGTGAGACTCTGCCCGCTGATTTTCACCGGCGTCAGAAGTCCGCTGATGTGGACCTTCTGTTCGCCGCTCAGGATGTCTCTCGTGAACTCTGAGATTACTTGTACGGCGAGAAGACCGGCCACGAAACTTGCGACCGGGCGGCCCACGTACGCGTCAACGTAATCACCGAGTAGTATGACGGTGCTGACGATAGCTACTGTAACAGCGCCAACGATGAGGAGACTTGCAGTCAGGTATTCTCCCGAATCCGTCCCCTCGCTCATCCGTTTCTTCATCGCGGCACCCACACCCACGACGCCCGCCCCACTCGGAACCGTTAGCCAAGTCACCAACGCTAGTGCCAGCGCAAAATAGCCCAAAACCTCTGCTCCGAGAACGCGCGCAAAATAGATGGTCGCGAGAAAGCCAATCGCTGACCCACCTAGTTTTGAGATAAAAACGATAAACGAGGTTTGACCGATCCTCATAGGTAGGGGAAAGCGGGTTTCATTACGGAAAGTTATTCCTTGTATCCAAGATCTTGAAGTCGCTGTTGGACTTCGTCACCCATCTCGACAGCAGCGGCGTCCGGTTCTGTGCTCTCAACGAATTCGATGTGGGTATCGATAACGCTGCGTAGTTCATCTCTCACCCCTGGATGGTCGTCGACAACGTTGACGGCATCTGCGTTCTCTACCGCGTACAACTCTTCCTCGGCAGCATCCGTCTGGGCATCGTAGCAGGTGCCGTTTTCGCGATACACGTAGGTCCATTCCCTATCGCGGTACGCGAAGTTCCGATCACCCGTTTCGTTGTCTTCCCACTCCGCAATGACGTGGTCACGTTCCCACTCTTCGCCTGCCTGTAAGCGCCGGAGACTGGTTCCAATGTAGGTTTCGGGTTGCGTTGTCCCAGCGTATTCTACGAGAGTCGGGGCAACGTCCACGAGGCCGACGACTTCGTCGTAGCTATCTCCCTCCGTGTCTGCATCGATGAACAGGGGGACGTGGATGTACTCGTCGAGGAATTTCGGCATGTGGTGGCTGTATCCTCCATGATCGCCGAGTTCTTCGCCGTGGTCGGAGGTGAACGCCGTAACGACATCCCCCCATGTCGACTCCGCCGCCGTTATCAGACGACCGACTTCGGCATCCATATGCCGGATTTCGGCATCGTAGAGATCGATGATTTTCTGTCGGTCTTCGGCCCCGAGGTCGCCGAGTTCATCCAACATCCGACGGCGGAGCTTGACCGATTCACGGTCGCTAATAACCTCACCACGTATCGCACGCTGGTGTTCCTCCGGTGGCAAATAGGGGTGGTGAACGTCCATATAATGGACCCATAGATACGCCGGTTCCGCGGGATTACTTTCGATCCACTCGATAGCGAGGTCAGTTAGGGTTTCAGCATCGACGAACGGTGACCCCACCTCGACACCCATGGTGCGTTCGCTCGCTTTGAATGCTTTAAACAACAGCTGATACAGAAGGCCGTCATCGTCGAGATTATCTTTGACGAACTGGCGTGCCTTCGCCGGGAGCGATTTATCCTCGATCGAATCGAAGTACTCGTCGAAACCGCGGTTGTAATTGAACTCTTCGGAGAGATACGGGTTCGAATGGAAGCCTGCTGTAGCGTAGCCGGCTTCATCGAGCACTTCAGAAATGAGCGTCCGGTTATCCGAGAGGCGCTTGCCACCGCCGTACATCGTGGAGTACGTCGAAGTGAGGATTGCAGGGAACGAATAGGGCGTTTGGCAAGCGTGAGAAAAGGCGTTTGAGTACGTTTGTGCTTCGTCGGCTCTCTCATCGAGGACGGGAGTCGTATCACGGTCGTAGCCGTGCCACCCGACGTGGTCTGCCCTGAGAGAGTCGACGGTGACAAACAGAATACTCGGTGGGGAATCACTCGCCATGGCTATCTACGGGATTGTAACGGGTTTAACGATTTTCGTTCCCAGTAGCACCGCAAAATAGCATCGAATGATGTCGCGACTGCCGACTTACTGCAGCACGCCCATATACGACCGGGCAACTTTCGACATCAATAGCTTCATATCTCTGACTGGACCAGTTACCCCAAGTGCATGAGTCGCCCGAACGTTCTACTTGTCATCTTAGACAGTGTGAGGGCAAAGAATACGAGCTTACACGACTATCCAATCGAGACGACACCCACTCTGGATTCGCTCGCAAACGTAGCGACCCACTACGAACAGGCCCGGTCGCCTGGTATCCACAGTATCGCGAGCCATGCGAGTCTCTTCTCTGGGTATGAAGTCGAAGAACACCAGATATTCGAGCACGAAACGAAACTCGACCCAGCGGCGAGTATCTGGCCAGAACTGGCCGAGTCGGGGTATCGGACGGGACTCTTTACAGCGAACGCCGTCGTGGCGCAAGCATCGAACCTCGCAGACCACTTCCAACATACTGAGGGCCCACAGCGGTGGACGCCTTTGGATACCGGCTTAGACCCTGCTGACCTCGAAGGCGAAGTCCCGATAACCAGATTCCTGCGAGAGGCCCTCCGTCATGACAGACCACTCCACTCTCTGATCAATGGGGTCGGCTGCCAGCTCCGCGACCACGCGGATAACGACCCAGAGGCAGAACGAGCAGCCACCTACGTTTCGGAGTTCTTCGATTGGGTAGATCAAGATACCGAGCCGTGGGCAGCATGTCTGAACCTGATGGATGCTCACTATCCCTATGTCGCCCAACCGGAATTCAGACTGCATGACGACGACCAGCTCCGAGCACTGTCGGACTACTTCGAAGGGGCAATCTCACAGCAGGTCCTCTCAGATGGTAGTTGGTGGGCGCTTGCTGCGCTCGAAGACCTATACGACGAATGCATTAGACAGGCCGATGATGGTGTACAGCAGCTTCTAGGCGGCCTCAAGGACCGTGGCCAGTACGATGACACATTAATCGTCGTGACGAGCGACCATGGGGAAGCCTTTGGCGAGTATAGTCAGGTTTCACCATCAGTTCGGCTCTGTGACCACAGTTGGGGAATTCACGAGGTGCAAACCCACGTTCCACTCGTGGTGAAACACCCGGGCCAAGTAGAATCCGAACAGATTAGTGAAGTGGCTACCCTGTCGGCGTTTCCTGATGTCGTTCGCGAGACAATCGATGGTGGAAAACGCTCGTTTGTTCCAGAATCCGGACCGGTAATCGCCTCTACCTATCGGGTACCAGCACCTGGAGATATGCTTCCCGAAACGGTTGATCGAGACCACTATGTTGGTCCGTGGCGGGCGGTTTACGAGAACGACTCTTCAGGTGTCGTCAAACGAGCGACGCACGGTGACGATGGTGCAACTATCACCATTCGTTCCGCCCAAGACCAGTCTGTTACGTCGCGTGAGTATCCTGACGAGGTACCTGCCGTTTTCAATTCACTCGACGACGCGAACGTTCATATAGGAACGAAGGACACAGATGATGAAATCGAAGATCGGTTGGAGGCCCTCGGATATATGCGGTAACTTGCTGACGGGTTTGTGAAATGCCTCGTCAGGGAACGTATAGTTAATCACGAGGAGTCTTGCTGCCGTCCCCGTGAACGCATGAACGCATACATCAACCCGACAACCGGCGCAACGACGAGTCCCAACGGCCCGACACTGTAGGCGAAGCCGTCGGCGCTCGTCTCGTAGGCGAAGAGGAACAGCGGCGAGTTCGGAATGCCGAGTCGTATCGACCCTACTCCGGTCACTCCCAACACCAACGGCACGACGATGCCGACGATCAGCACGGCAAGTGCGGCCGCTCCAGTGCCTAGGAGTACGTCCCAGACCACTCGAAGAGGCGAGGGATTGCTTGATGACGGTGCCTCTTCGGGCCGACCGTACACCGCCAGTCCAGTTCGCGTGTCGAGGACCGACACCGTCGAGGGATAGCCAAGCAGCGTCAGCGCCATCCACACGTCGCCGACGGCGCCACCGACGTTCGCCGCCAGCGGGACGGCCAGCCACGGCAACTCCAGGCCGACCATTACCGGTGTGCCGAGCAGCGTCAACACGACCAATGGGGCGAGCGTGATGACGAGGAACTGATTTCGCGTGAATCGATCCTCAGCCGTCGCGTAGGCGTACGGGAACACGAAGTACGCGAGGCCGACGCTGTATCGCGGCCGCCCGCCGTACAGTCGCATCGCCAGCCCGTGGACCAGTTCGTGCGGGACGATGATGCCGAACACCAAGGCGAGAAACGCGAGAATCGACAAGCCAGCGTTCCACCAGCCGGCGTCGCTTCCGATACCGAACGCGAAGGCTGTGCTGTCGCCCGTCGCGAGGTAGTAGACGCCGACGAAGCCGAACAGTCCAGCGATGAACCCCATCGTGGAGACGGCCGTCCACTGCAACGCCAGGGACCGTGACAGCGTGTACTCGGCGAGTACGTTTTCGAAGGACTCGGAGGTCGACATAGTCCGTTGACCACGGCTAGCGGAGTAAGTATGGGGGTCGCCCGACCGTCGGCGGAAGCCGAAGCCTCAAACCCTCCCGCCCGCTACCGGGAGTCATGAACGTAAGCGTCGTCGGGAGCGGCTACGTCGGAACCACGCTGTCGGCGTGTCTGGCCGACCTCGGCCACGATGTCACCGCTATCGACGTCGACGAGGAGACGGTCGAACGACTCAACGCTGGTGAAACGACCATCCACGAACCCGGACTCGACCCGCTGGTCTCGGCGTACGCCGGCTCGCGCCTCAAAACGACCACCGACCACGCGGCCGCTGCTGACACTGATCTCACTTTCCTCGCCGTCGGGACGCCCGCTACCGAGGACGGCTCTATCGACCCAAGCGGTCTCCTTGCGGCCGCCGAAGATGTCGGTGAAGCAATCGCCGACAAAGACGGCTATCATCTCGTCGTCGTCAAATCGACGGTTCTCCCCGACGTTATCGAAGACGAACTCGTCCCGGCAATCGAACGCGCCTCTGGGAAAACCGACGGCGAGGGCTTCGGCGTCGCGGTCAACCCTGAGTTCCTGCGTGAGGGCAGCGCCGTCGACGACTTCATGGACCCCGACCGAATCGTCATCGGCACCGAGGGCGATGCACGGGCACTCCAGCTGCTCGCTGAGTTGTACGAGCCGCTCATCACCGACTGGGACGTACCAACTGTCGAAACCGGGCGTCGGGAGGCGGCGATGATAAAGTACGCCAGCAACGCCTTCCTCGCGGCGAAAGTGAGCCTCATCAACGACCTCGGCAACGTCTGCAAGGAGTTCGGCGTCGACACTTACGCTGTCGCCGACGCGATGGGGATGGATGACCGCATCGGCGAGCGGTTCCTCAACTCGGGGGTAGGATGGGGGGGGGGGTAGCTGCTTCCCGAAAGACACCGCCGCACTCGCCGCGGCAGCCCGTGATAACGACTACACGCCGGCGATGATAGAGGCCGCAATCGAGGTCAACGACGGCCAACCAGAGCGCCTGCTCGAACTGCTCGACTCTCACGTCGATAGCGGGGGCAAACGCATCGCTATCCTCGGGTTGGCGTTCAAGGCCGGCACGGACGACATCCGTGGCTCCCGTGCCAAGCCGGTCATCGAAGGGCTGCAAGACCGCGACGCCGATATCGTCGCCTATGACCCACTGGCCAACGAGTCGATGGCCGAACAGTACCCCGACATCGAATACGCCGATTCGGCGGCCGAAGCCCTCGATGACGCCCACGGCGTGGCTGTTGTCACCGACTGGCCCGAATTCACCGACCTCGACGAGGAGTTCGACGCGATGGCCAACCCCGTCGTCGTCGACGGTCGGCGTATCATCAGTCGCCGGGAGGGGCTCACCTATGAAGGACTGACGTGGTAATCACGGCTGGACTGTCTCACCGCTTCTGACGGCTCTCTCGGAGATTGTCACGCTCTCAGTTTCGGTCCCGTCGATGTCGTATTCGCCGGGATAGGCGACGGTGACGTTGTACCTCCCAGACGCATCGGCGGTCGTCTGTCGTTCGTAAGTGAACGACGCCCCCTCGATAGAGACGTTGGTCGTCAGAGTGAGTGTCGCATTCGGTGTTGTGGTACCACTGACGGTCGCGCCGTCGACGACTCGAACGATGACGTTTCCATTGCGGTCGTACAGCGCTCGATACGTTCCGAGTCCGGAAACGCCGTCCCCGCGACTCCCGTAGCGTTCGTGGAGTCGGCTGTACATCGATCCTCGCGGCGGGTCGTCAGCGGGTTCGATGACGATGTAGATGTCTTCGCGCGATTGAATTTCTGCCGCTCTTGCGGGGTCCGTCGACGCGAGGAACGGGAGATACGTCCGGTCGGCGTAGCCGTACGACGCTGCCTGTCCGTTGACGTGGTAGTTGTACATCCGGTTCCAAGACCACGGACTCAAAACGTAGTTATCGGGGTACTCATGACCCGTCTCAGCGGCGTGGCTGTCGATGAAAGTGGCCGCTTGATAGCGGTCATCATCGATGGTGAGTCCCTGAATCAACAGCGGGCCCTGTGCCGCTGCGAGGCCCCCAACGAAAATGAAGAGGACGGCTACGACACCGAGTGTCCTGGTGTCGGGAACCGACAGGTCTGCCCGAACACCGCCGTCGAACGGTGACACGTCATCGAGGGCGTCGACGACGCCGGCGATGTGGACGATGCCGGTACCCGCGAAGACGGCGGCGAAGGCGGCGAACTCGCCGGCGAACCGTGCCTGTACTGCGGCGAGGGCCAACAGCGTCCAAAAGTACGACACCGCGACGAGCCACGCTCGGTCGCCGCGAAGCGCTGCCGCAGTCGCAACCGCGGCGTACAGCAGCGCGAACAGCAACAACAATCCGAAGTGCAGCAGCCAGCCATAGGTCTGTCCGAACAGGGACAGCGCCTCAGTGATGCCTTCAGTTCCGAAGAGCCGACCCACCTGGGCCGTGATGGTGGTCCACGCGCCCGGGGCGAGTGTCCGGACTGCGAGGGCCGACCCCAGTGTGACAGCGACGCCGCCAGCTGCAAGCCCCCATGCGGGCAACTCAGCCCGACGCCATGCCTCACTGGCGCCGACGACAGCAACAATACCGGTGGTCAACCCCACCGACACCAGCGCCGTCAAGAGTTCGTGCCAGCCGAAGACGGCATGGAAGCCGAGCACGACGAGACTCGCGGCACCTGCTCCGGCGGCTACCGCCGCGCCGCGGGGGAGGAACGTGCGGTTCTCGTGGACCGACAGCACTCCGGCAGCGGCGACGGCGATGGCGATGGGGAGTAAGAGCAATACACCGGCGACCCACGACAGCACCTGACCGGCGATACCGATGGTGAACAAACTGACACTCACAGCAGTTGGCCGGTCGATGGCGATTCGGTCCCGCGTCAGGATGCTAATCAGCCCCATCGCGGCAATCGGGAGCCACACGTAGTCGAAGGCGTGGTGGTCGATGAACCCAAGCGCGGTTCGGGCGGCGTGGGCGGGAGTGACTGCCAGACAGAATGCCGCCGCCAGCGCGATGCGTCGGTCGTCGGTGACCGATAGCGCCAACAGGTACGTCAATGCGACCGTGACGGCACCCGCGAGAACTGGCAACCATGCCAATACCACGTCGACGCCGACGAGGGCCCCGATTGTCTGAGCGAACAGCATCATGATGAGGAACGTCAGCGGTTCACCGTCCTGAAGCGGCCCCGGAATGTCGCTCAGTGACCATCCCGATTCGATGGCCGCATGCACGTAGTGGGCATAACTGTAAGGGTCGTTTGCAAGAAAGACGACCTGTTGGCGGAAGACGGCCTCGTAATGTAACGAACGGATGAGAACGGCCACCGCCACGGCTGCAAGGAGGCCGGCAGCGGCCACGACGTCGATGGAGGGGAACTCGAAGTCGATGCTTTCCTCATCGCCGTCGTCGTCGACACGCTCACCGCGCAATAACGCATCGACCGCATCGGGGTCTTCGATGTGGTACTCGTCGCCCATCGACTCGACGATGTCTTTACCGACTAACTCACCGAATGCGCCCGAATCGATGGGCACGTCCTCGAAATCCCAGGTCTCGTTCTCGCGATCGACCGCCCGCACGGCTTCGAGGGCGGATTCGAGATCTGGGCGGTCATCGAGTAACTCACGCACCTCGCGGGCGTCCATAGATACACTCGTCTGACAACCCCGAGGCGATAAAGTCACCGTCCTCTACCGAAGCGCGAGGCATTTATTATCAGCCCACGCAGCAACCCTATGCGTCAATTCGTTGTCCTCGGCCACGACGCACCGACGATTCCTGACTTCTCACTCGAAGACCTGCCCGGTGCCGGCCGCCTCGACGTGCTGTGTCGGTGTATCAACAGTGCGTTCTTTCTCTCACACGCACTCCGCGAGGACGTTCGGGTCCATCTCGTCTTGGCCGACGAGTACGTCGTCCGCTTCGAGGGCGCGGAACTGCGGCGGCTCAACCCTGACGAGCGCTCGACGGCAGCATTGATTCGCGGCGCGCTCGACGCCCGTGAGGGTGCCATTGGCGCGATGGAGGCCAACCCCTCTCCCGGTGTCTACATCGGGAAAGGCGATTTCGAGTCGACCGTCCGCTCTGTCACCGAGGAAAGTACGCTCGTCGAACTCCATGAGGACGGCAAACCGGTCGTCGACCTCGACCCGCCAAGTGACCCAGCCTTTGTCCTCTCGGACCACCACGACTTCACCGACAGCGAAGCCGCGCTCCTCGCCGAGGCGGCCGAAGAACGCGTCTCGATCGGTCCAGAGGCTCTCCACGCCGACCACGCCATCACAGTCGCACACAACTATCTCGATACCGACGGGTTCGATATATACTGACCTCTATCCCCGGTCTCAGACGGGGATTTAAGTTAACTGCCGTTAAAATCGAGCGCGTATGTCCCTCCAAATCGGTGACGCGCTCGGCGACGGTATTCGCCGGTCGCTCACGTACAGCGGTGGCGTCCTGATGGTACTGACGTTCGTGTATCAACTGTTGTTCCTCGGATCGGTCAACGCGGTGTTTGCTGACATCCTCCCGCCGGAGGCCCAGCAGTCCGGGCAATTGGCTTTCGCACTCCCGGTTCCTGCGGCCGTCGCCAGTGTCATCGCGGTCGCCGGGCTGGCCTTCGGGGTTGTCCTTTACATCGCGGCAACGCGGGCGCTGACCCGCGAACAATCCGAGTTGAACTCCCTGCCTGGCGAGCTGTTCACTCGACGAATGGGCCGGGCATTCATCTCATCCATCGGTGCCAACATCATCGTCACCATCGCGGTCACTCTCGGGTTCATCCTGCTGTTCGTCCCCGGTATCTTCCTCGCGATTAGCTTCATTTTCGTCATCTTCGCCATCGGCGTCGAGGACGAACGTGCCATCGACAGCCTGAGCCGCAGTTGGGAACTCGCCAGCGGCAACCGCTGGGGCCTGTTCGCGCTCGGTCTCATCGTCGGCGTCGTCACGGCGGTTGGAAGCAGTATCGGCTCTGTGGCCTCCTTCGTCAGCCCCGTCGCCGGACAAATCCTGAGCCTCGCGCTCACGTCAGTGTTCTCCATCGTCGGCTACGGCATTCTCGCCGACGCCTATCTGCAGGTTCGTGGCGAGAAGCCGGGTCGTGGCGGCGGGACTGCAGAGCCGAGTACGGATCCCGAGGCGCTCTGAAGCGAGTCGCATCACAAGTCTTAAAATCGGTGCCGGCTTCCTATCGAGTGCGGGCCGGTGGGGTAGCTTGGTATCCTTCGGCCTTCGGGTGGCCGTAACCACGATTCAAATTCGTGCCGGCCCATTGCCCGCTTCCGCTTTTCGGTACCCTACGTAACAGGAGCAATATCTTTTCGGAGGTCGACTTTTGCTCGGTTAAGCACCGTCTCTTTTGGCCATCGAACTGCTTAGCGAATCAGTGCGATAATGAACTAACACTGTCCTCCTGCACGTATTTGACGTGGCGTCACTTTGTGAGAACGGGCCGGGTGTTTTATGCGTGTTCCAGCAGTAGGTGTTGATGCACCGCGGGGAGATTCCATGCCCTAAGTCGGTGTGCGCCCACTGCCGGGTGCGGTCAGCGTCACACCCACAGCCCCAGCCGCCGGGGCTGTTCTTGTGACTTTTCGAAGTGCTATGCTAACACCGCGTAGTCTGTGGGTTTCACCGGGGCAACTCACGGCTTGAGTCGGCTTGCATCTTTATTACAGATGGCTATGATTGGATAGGATAAGCGTACTCTACCCGCAGTGGGTGTGCGCTGTCCAACTATGGAATTGAAACACCTGCTCACAACAGACGACGACAACCGTGCTGTATCGCCCGTCATCGGGGTCATCCTGATGGTCGCCATAACCGTAATTCTGGCCGCCGTCATCGGGACGTTCGTTCTCGGGCTGGGCGATCAAGTTCAGCAAACGAGCCCGAACGCACAGTGGAATTGGGAAGTTGATGGTACCGCCCTAAACGTAACGCATGAAGGAGGTGACTCTGTTGAGGCAAACCTCCTCGAAGTTACTGGTCCATCGTCGGTCACAACGTATGAAGACGGGAGTGACACTATTGTCTGTAATGAGGAAGCATCCGGTGGAAACCTGGAGTGGACTTCAGCGACGATCTCCGCAGGTGATACCTGTCGTGTTGCAGGTGATGCAGGTACGGACAATACTTTCCGCCTGATTTGGACGGCTGAAGGCGGTGGCTCTTCGTCGACTCTCTCGACGTACACTTCGAACTAAAACCCAATAGAGACCAATACAATGCAACTCACAGAACTCTTCGACAATGACGAAGAACGAGCAGTATCGCCCGTCATCGGCGTCATCCTGATGGTCGCGATAACCGTCATCCTCGCCGCCGTGATTGGAACGTTCGTCCTCGGCCTCGGCGACCAGGTGCAGCAAACCAGTCCGAACGCACAATGGGACGTGGAATACGACCCTGGCTCAAGTGGGAGTTGGGTTCTTACGCACACGAGTGGCGATGATGTTCCCGAAAGCACGCTGAATGTTGCTCTCAGTGGCGGTACCGACACGAACATCAGTAGTGGCGATTACAGTTGGGCAACCTTGGGCACTGGTTCAGACACAACCGTTTCCGCCGGCGACAGTGCAGAATTCAATTCGTCGACAACGGGCACATATAACCAAGGCGAGTTCGACGATGCGACCCTTCGCCTCGTCTGGACTGCGGAAGGCGGTGGCAGCTCCAGTACGCTGACGACGTGGGAAGGCCCGGACGCCTAACCGACGAAATATATTTCTCAGTATTTGGTGCGATACACATACTGACACAGCGGCAGCATTACGCACCCTTTTGCGAAACCCGGTTAACACATTGGCAAAACGGGCGAATGTCTCTACCCTGCCGAACCTAGGTGAGCAGAAACTATTGCTTCTGGCGAGGATTATATTGCCCAACTCATTCCGTGAGCCATCATATATGTTAAATACTGAGGCTGTTATTGCTTCCGTTACGCGTCAACTAACCCACCAAAGGGAGTGACGCCCGACCAACCATGGAATTAAAACATTTATTCACCGGAGACGACACAGAACGAGCCGTATCGCCTGTCATTGGTGTGATTCTGATGGTCGCGATAACCGTCATCCTCGCCGCCGTCATCGGGACGTTCGTTCTGGGGCTAGGCGATCAGGTCCAGCAGACGAGTCCGAACGCACAGTGGAATTGGGACCAAGGGACTGCGGGCGATTCCAGTCCAGATCTCACACTTACTCACGAAGGTGGAGATTCGGTTGAATCCGCTCGAACTGAGGTCACGAATTCCGGCGCTGGCACCGTTGACAACGACTGTGGCCAGGGCGATTGGAGTAGTACCACAATCACAGCCGGTACCAGCTGTGATATTGTCAACGATGGCAACACCGTTGATGGCACCTACCGGCTAATCTGGACGGCAGAGGGCGGCGGGACTTCGTCCACGCTGTCGACCTACGAAGCGAACTAACGACGAACCTGCGATTTTCAGTATTTTGCTCGAAACACCAACAGATACAGCCGCCGCCAAACGCGCTCTGGTCCGCACCTACAACCCGCGGAGCTATGCCGACCCGTGGGACTGCGTTGAGGACTTCGAGCGCGTCCAACGCGAGAGCGCCAAGCACCCGAACAAGGGCTCGGGGGCCCTATCGTCGGTGGTTGAGCTCCCACGATCTCGGATTCGGCCCTGGATGGAGGGTTCCCGCCCCGATTGCTACCGTGGGCTCCAGGACCCCTCAAAAACGGCTGGGTGTTGGAGTCGTGGGACAGCGACACCGCGCGAGCGCTGAATCAGTTGGCGGCGTGGGTGTGTGCCTCCGGGTCGATCCACGAGGACTTCGCGGTCCACTTCGTCGTCGAGCCCGACCTCGAAGATTGGTTCCAAGAACTTACGGGCGGTGTTGGAATCACGGTGCGCCAGACGCGTACGAATTCGGACCGGCCGCCGGAGTACACGCCGACTGAGCACCAAACGGTCTTGGGTCGCGTGCTCCACACTTGGACGGGCGTGCAGGGCGATAAGAGCACGTTGGCGACGCAATTCCCACGCTACTTGGAGTTCGCCCCCGACGACATCGCAACGGCGTTCGCACAGGCGTACGTCCGGCTCAGAGCAACGCCGACCGAACGCTACGATGGACAGGCAGTCCAGCTGCAGGAACACCGCTCGAAAAGCTACTATCGCGACCTTCGAACCCTGCTCGAACGGGTCGTCGCGGATGACTCGGAGATTCGTGGGACTGGGTTCCCGGTGTACATCGTTGGTGACGCCGCGCAACAGCTGTATTTCGGCGTCGGAACCGACGAATCGTAACGTAGTACCCTGTTTTGGGAGACACAAACTCACTATCTGAGGCAAGTCATAGGTAGATAGCCTCCCGTGGGCATTGATCAAGCACACACTAGTGGCTAGCCTGTACTGGCACTCAATATGAACCTAAACCACCTATTCACAGCAGAAGACGACACCCGTGCCGTCTCGCCCGTAATCGGCGTCATCCTGATGGTCGCCATAACCGTGATTCTCGCAGCTGTCATCGGAACCTTCGTCCTTGGATTGGGCGACCAAGTCCAACAGACGAGTCCGAACGCCCAGTGGACGTGGGACCAGCCAGCCACCGACGAGCTTGAACTGACGCATCAAGGCGGCGACACAGTCGCGGTGGATCGGGTGATCGTGACTGGCGGCGATAACATCGACTCGACAAACGACTGTGACGTAAACAATGACTGGAGCGATTCAAATGCTGAAATTACTGCCGGCGATACCTGCAGAAATATCCTCACCGGAGACGCTGGCGGCACATACCGCCTCGTTTGGACGGCTGACGGCGGCGGGTCATCGTCCACGCTCTCGACGTATGACGCGAATTGAATTCGTTTATTCGAGTATTGCTGACAATATTCTGGATATTTGAAGCCGGATAGCGGAATCGAATTCCCACTACTCGCCGAGGTCGTTCTCGGCGGGGTAGTGGGTCAGCACCTCTTCGAGCCGCTGCGGGCCTTCCTAGATGTCGTATTCAAACTCTTGGCCGCACTCTGCGCAGGGCATGGGTCATGTCTCTGGATTGACTGGTAAATACCCGTCGAAATTCCATTCGGTGGTGGTGATTGGCTGGGAAACTGGTACCTCACCTATGCTTCGTTCACTCAGCATGCCGAGTCCCCACTCAAGACGTGGGACGGTCACACACAAAGAGGCGTTTGAGCTTACTCAACCCCTATGCATCCATCGGGAGATTATCGAGTGTGACACGACTTAAAGTAGTCCTCGCACTCGTCCCAATACTCTTGCTGGCGGGTTGTATTGGCGGTCTGGGTGCGGAGACACCCTCTGACTCGGCAGATAGCTCACCTGAAGAGGTCCCTGGCGTTACGAACGGGACGCTCACGAATGACTCGGCGCTCATCCAAGCAAATCGGAAGGCGGTGACAACAAATGGAGCGACCGTCCAGATCAATCAGTCCTCGAGAGAGATGAATATCGACGCTCGGCTCGTTATCGGGGCGAATCTCTCGACGTACCGCCTCTCGGGGTCGGGGACAGTGAGTCCGGATACCGATACGTCAATCGACCAATGGAGCAACGAAACAATGCAGTTCGTTCGCACGTCGTCGGGCGAGCAGACGAACTATCGCGTCCTTGAGGGACACGACGATCGACTCACGATGCTTTCCTCGATGGAGACATTCCTTTCAGCAGGCAATTTCGAGGTTGCAAACGAGACAACCGACGATGGAATGGTCGTATTGACTGCTGACAGTGCGTCACCAGCAAACACGTCGATGGCGAATCTCGAGCAGTTCGAGGGCCGCCTGGTTGTCAACGAGTCCGGCCAAATTCAGAATTTCACGGTTACGCTGACGCAGGACGGCGAGCAAGTGTCCTATAGCTACGAGCTGCAGCAAGTCGGTGTCGAACGCGTTCAAAAACCAGACTGGGTAAATGACGTTCCCCCAGGCGCGACGCTGCAGACCCAACTCTCCGTTAATGTGGAAAACAACTCGTATCTTGTGCTCGAACATTCCGAAGGTGACACCGTCCCACGTGGGACGACGGTGCAAGTGACATCCAATGGGACGACTGACACGGTGGGTCTGAACAGTTCCTTATCGGCTGGTGACAGGCGCTACCTCTACTTCGACACGTCGTCGCAAGAACTCCAGGTGACTGCTGACCGGCCTGATTCGAGTGCTGTGTCGCCCGTTACCAGTCCGACATCTGTGGAGATCACCACTGAGGGCGGTGTGGTCCTCCAAAGTGGCAGTATGGGCTGGGCCTCCGAAAGCGCGGGTGCAAGCGACGCTGGCAGTCGCCATGACTCGAGCTCCGGAGAGCGTACGGACGGAACCGCAACTCCGTCATAGTAGAACGGATTAACGCAGACCACGCCGATATTCGACGCTGGCGACGTAAGGCTAACTCCACAAACTGAGTTGGCTGGGATGCTACCCCATCGACTCCGAATCTGAACGAGTGAAGGATGCCGCTATTCTCACGCAATCATCCTCAACGTCGGTTCGAGTCTGTCACCCTCACTCCGATTGCTCCCACTCTGGTGCCGAAACCAACTCCGGCCGAACCGACTCAATATCCATCTCGGCGGCGCCGTAAAACCGCTCTCGACCGGCCGGCGTCTGGAGGCGGAGCACGACCGTCTCGCTCGTGGCGCGGAATATCGAGAGCGTCCATGCACCGCCCACTCGCTCCCACGTGCCGAGTTCGACTGCGTCACTGACGACATTGGAGCCGAGTTCCCAACTCAGACGCGTCACCTGTGGTAGGTCGAAGGGCACGACATGAGGAAGTCGAGCGACGGTCCCATCGGTCGGTTGTGGTCCACGTGTAGCCATACCACGAGTGTTCTTGTCGGTCACGAAAAATCAATCGCTTCGCCGTAGCTCATTATGGGACACTGACAGCTCGATAATCCTTGATTCACAGCCACGGAGGTTATCAGCCATGCCGACCCACAGAACGTATGACCTCATTTGCGGATTTGGACCTCGCCGACGTCGAGGAAGTCGCAGAGCGCCGCGAGGAACTCCTCGCTGCGGTCCGTGACCACGCGGGTCGCATCGCCTACCACATCGCCCGCGTCGACGGCGGCGACTACGGCCAGCGGTCGTTTTCGACCGACGACGGCGAGTGGACGGTCAAATACGAGGCCGGAGACCTCGAATACCTCCGCTTCGAACCACGCGGTGGCGGCGAGACGTACGTCATCTCGACACAACAACCGGCCGAACCGAAGGCACTGGCGGAGGCCCTCGAAGACTACCCCGCCTTCGTCGCGGCGTACAACGACTACGTCGACTCACTGGCCGGCATGCTCGATTCGGTTGAAGCATCCTTCCCACAGGTCGAATCCACCGAGAGCGTCGTCACCGAACGCGACCGCATCGTCGAGGCGATCGAAGCCTGTTGTGACCGGATGGCCGGCGAATTACGACGGTACGAGGGCACCGAGTACGGCAGCTTTGCGGCCCGAATCGACGGCACCCGCTGGGAGCTAAAGTGGGACGAAGACGGCGCGTCGTATCTCCGTGCTGGCGGCTCAGGCGGCGTGTACGTCCTCTCCCAATATGGCCCACCTTCTGCGGCTGACGTGCGTGAGTACGCACCCCGATTCGGGGGATTCGTCGACGCTTACAACGACCATGTCGCCGAATTGGAGTTGGATCTCGAAACCATCACCTTCGAGACCTGACTCGACTGGCCATGAGGGTTTTGCGGCTGGAGTCAAAACATCGTGTGGGGCGTCAACATATGTGCCATCACACGCTCGACACAGAACCAGCAGAGTGGCGTTACGAACAGACCGAAGACGATGACGAGGACGACCTTGCTGATTCAGCGGAACCACCCGAATTCGCGAACGACGACGCCGCAGTCGATGTCGAGTTGCTGGATGCCGACGACTGACTGCTGTCAGCAGTGACGGTCCCGACGGATAACCGGATTTAGGCGAGGCGAAAAAATATTTGCATATTGATAAATTATAAGTCGCTGGCGACCCAACTACCGGTGTAATGAGCACACAGAAGACCATCCGTCAACAGGCTGGCACAGTCGAAGAGAACGCGCTCCGACTCGACACCGAGAAAGCCGAACAGATTATCGACGCGCTGAACACCGACCTCGCGGACGCGTACGTCCTCTATCACCAACTCCACAAGCACCACTGGAACGTCGAGGGTGCGGAGTTCCTCGACATCCACGTGTTCCTCCAAGAGGTGTACGAGGACGTCGAAGACGCTGCCGACGAACTCGCCGAGCGCCTGCAGGCGCTGGGCGGCGTTCCGCACGCCAGCATGACGACGCTCGCCGAGAACGCCACCGTCGAACCCGAAGACGAGGACGTCTACGACATCCGAACGTCGCTGGAGAACGACCTCGAGATGATGGGCGACATGATCGAGAGCTACCGGCAACACATCGAGTTGGCCGACGGCCTCGGCGACTACGCGACCAGCGAGATGCTCCGTGAACAGCTCGAAACGCTCGAAGAACACACCCACCACATCGAACACTATCTCGAAGACGACTCGCTCGTCCTCGAATCCGCGACGAACTAACGCCGACTGACTACCGAACGTCGGGTGCCGACTCGTCGCTTCGTCCCGGAATCTCTACTTCGATTTCTAACTCTTGGTCGCCGACGCCGTCGAAATCGATTTCGACGTCGATTGGCTCGCCGAAAGCAAACGGGAGTTCCCACTCCTCGTCGACGAGCGTGAGTTCGTCGCCGTCTCTGAGTTGTTCTCCCAGCGCGATTAGAAACTCGCCGGCTTCCTTCGAGTCAAGGCGGTATTCGGTTTCGAACGCCCGCCCCGCCCGAATCGTCGTCCGTTCGTCGGCTGTAGCTGAGTCAGAATCGTCCACGAGTACTCACCGTCGAACGTCGACCGTCAGGTCACTCGCAATCCAGCCGTCGTTGTTGTCCGTTTCGATGAACACGGACTTGCCGGGACAACTCTCACACTGGCACACATCGGGTCTGGAGTCGGCGTCGGAATCAACGCCTCGTTCCGAACGCCGCCGGGCACGCGCCGTCATTACCTGATTTAGGCATACCTAAAGTAAAAGCGTTTTCGGTCCCGGTCAGCGCTCGCCCGCCTCGCTTGCCGTCGCGACCGGCTCGGAATTCGCAGTATCACCCAACAGCGTCGCGGCCAGTCGCTCGGCGACGACCGGACTGACACTCCCGGCCATCCGCATCGCCTCGGCTTCGGAGTCCTCCAACCCGAGTACGTCCCGAAAGAACTGCGAGAGCGTGCAGTAGGTGTCGTACAACTCCTCGGCGGTCTCCTTTCCGTCGTCGGTCAGCGTCGCGCCCTCGTAGGGTTCGTGGACCACCAGCCCGTCGGCTTCGAGGCGCTGAAGCATCTCGGTCGTCGCCGCCGGCGACTTCTCCAGTCTCTCGGCGAGTCGCCCCGGCGACACGGGGTAGTTCTCACCGCCCTCAATGTAGATAACGAGGAGATACCGCACAGCGTTTGCCATCTCAGCCACCCTCCGTGGATTCGCCAGAGGCATCAGACTCCTCGTCAGCCACGCCACCCTCCGAATCCGACCCGAACAGCGCCAGATACAGCCACGCTTTCACCCGACCGCGCTGTTTGCGAGGTCCTGAGTCGGTCATGCGCGTCTGGTGAGATGGTCGCGAACGGTTCGTTGACACTCAGTACATATCGCGTCAAGGCGAGCAGCCCCCGACAACACCGGAAACGTGGTCGAACGCTCCTGTGACAAGTACACAACGAGCGACCGATGTGTGAGGCCCGTCTTCGCTCCCTCGCTCGTCGTTCGGTCGAGTACCGCCTGTCGGTCTGTGGCGATCGTTTCACACCGATTTCGGTGGGTTTCGAGCCGCTCGTGGCGCTCCCGAAGCGTCTCGAAACCGAGTACCGACAGTGGCCGGTCATCGGCGGCATCGAGCCACTCACATGTCGCTTCGAGCCCCTGGAGCGATTCGACCAGTGACTCCCGTTCGATGTCGAGAGCTCGCTCCATCGCCCGCAGCTCGGCCTGTCGCTGCTCGACAGCACTGTGAATCGACTGCTGGACTTCGGCTGTGAACTGCCCGGGTGTCGAGGGGTCCAACACCGCCGCGATGCCCTCGCCCAATTCCTCGCTCATCGTCGCCGTGAGCGGCTCCGACTCCTCGAGGTCGGCTACGCTGTAGGGGCGGACGGTCTCCTCGAACAGCGACCGAACTTCGTCGGCCCCTGCGGTTGCCGGTCCGCTCTGCCGTACTGCCGGCGACGCTGGCGTCACTTCGCCAGTGGCTGGTACGCCACCACCGCCGTTCGGAAGCGACGCCGGGTCGAGGGTTCGGACCTCGGCGTCGAAGCGCTCGAAAGCCCTCGACGTGGCTTCGACGTGTGCCACCTCCTCGTCGACACGGTCGATGGCCGCCCGAATCGGGTCGATGATTCCGCTCACGGACACCCCTCCGTTGGCACGCAAGCGAGGCCGCCGACACGCCCCGTCGTATTCGTCTCGATAGACAGCCGCCACGACCCCGACCCTTCGACACGCTCTGCGCCCGAAATCGTCACCGACCGCGTCGCCAGCCGGTCGAACAGCTGCACCACCAACGGCAGCGTCACGACCCGACCCGGCGTCCCGTCGAGGCTGTACCCCTCGATATGCACCGTCCACGACCGCGATTCGCCACCCGAGGCTGCCGAACACCGCTCGATGCGATAGTCGTCGACGAGTCCGACCGACGCCAGTGAGTCAAGCGTCTCCGCGAGCGGTTCGGGCGCCAAAATACCGCTGCCGTCGCGTGGCAAGTTCGCGGCCGCCTCCCGCAACACCGCCGCCTGTTCGTCGGGCGCCAACCGCGCGTCGAGTTCCGTCGCGATGCTTTCGAGCAGTCGCAGACAGAGTTCGTCGGGTGATGCGACCGCCTCGGCGGCGTCGAGATACGTGTCCATGATAGCGTCCTGTAAGTCGCCGTGGGCCGACCCCGCGATGGCCTCGAAGACGACGCTGGCGACGGTGTGACAGAACTCGATAGCGTCCGTTCCTCCGCCTTCGGGCGGCGTCGGCGGCAACTCACGCGTTCGGTCGGCCAGTGGCGTCCCGTCCGACGCTTCCCAGCCCGGTAGCTCCTCGCGAACGATGATGTCGCGATACGAGACTTGCGGGTCGTACCTTCGAAGCGTCGCCCGGTACTGTTCGGTCGCCTGTGCGGCCGCGCGGGCGCTCGCTCGACTGTCGAAGGCCAATTCGTCGGCCGGGACCGGTCGACATCCCGTCCGCGCGCAGGCGACGTAGTAGCGGCCGTCCTCGCTGGCGAGCGATTCGATATGGTCGCGAATGTCGCCCAGTGTCGTTCCTATCATGGTTGGTCTCTCGCGGTGGGTTGTTCAGGTGGTCTCTCCTGTCGGGTCAGCGGCGCACTTTCGTCGGGTTCTCGGCAGTGATGAACGGCTCGCCGCCCTCCTCGGCGAAGGCGAGACTGCCACACTCCAGTCGGCAGACCTCCCAATCCGGCAGCGCCGGAATACCGTAATCCTCCGGCTCGCGGTAACAGCCCGCGATGGCCCACGTCCGCGCACGCATTCAGACATCACCGTTGACGATATCCGCGACACGCTGGCGGTCGAACAGCTCGTCGTCGGCGGCGGCGAACTCCTCGGGGTAGATACCCCGAGCCGCCCGTTCCAGCTGGAACAGTTGGATTATCGGCCCCTGATACGTCAGCCCGCTGTAGAAGACGCGTCCCTCCTGAACCGCTGTCAGTTCGCTGGCTACGTCGTGGTCCTCGAGATGCGAGCGAATCTCGCGGTCGAAGTACGCGTCGGTGATTTCGCCCTGCAGACGAACGGCCAGGGCGTCGGGGTCGATGTCCAGCAGCGTCTCGAAGTCGATGGTGCCGCCGTCGACTTGGGCGTCGGTGACGCCGTTGGCAGCCAGCGCGTCGCCGACGTCGAGGTCGCGGAACTGCTTCGATTGAGAGCCCTCGCCGACGAGATACGGGTAGAACGACTCCGGCGGCACTCCCGCGGGGTACAGCACCGCGATATCCGGCGACTCCGCCGGAAGACGGTCCTCTACGTCTCCAAGAACCTCGTCGTGGAGTTCGACGAACGCCTCGTAGCGGCCCTGCTCGTCGAACAATTCGGCCATCTTCTCGAAGGCCTCGTACAGCGTGTAATACCGGTAGTCGTCGTGCCAGTCGTACACGCGTGTGAAGCCGGTGTTGCCGACCAGCGGGGCGACGTTGTCGCGTATTTCCTCGACGTCGCCCTCGCTCACCCCGAGTCGGTTGACCATGAAGTTCGGGTCGACGACGTTGACATCGGGGTCGAGTTCGTAGAACACCTCCTTGTCGGTGCCGTCGTTCCACAGTTGGGTGAGTTCTGCGTCGTCGACGGCGACGCCCGGCAGTTCCTCGTAGTAGTGGGTGCCGAAGCGGGCGCGAACCCCGATAGCTTCGAGGCCATCGGCCTGCCCCAAGGCGACGCCCATGTCGGCGTAATCGCCGGTGTAGGCCAGCCACTCTTCGGGCACGGCGTCAAATTCGACGGTGCCGACCGGCTCCATCGTCACCGAATGCCCTTCGTCGGTGTTCGGCGTCCCATTGTCCGGCGTCCCCGTCGACCCGTCGCCGACACAGCCGGCAACCAATCCGCTCCCGACGAGGGCGGTGCCGTACTTGATGGCGTCTCTGCGGGTCGGTGCCGTCTGTCGAATCGTCTCGTCGTCGCTCATCGTTAGCTCTCTCCGTTGATGATGTCCGCGAGGGCCTGTCGGTCGAACAGTTCGCCATCGAACCGCGAGGGGAAGTACGCCGTCGCGTACCGCTCCAGCATGAAGAGGTTGTGCAGCGGGCCGCAGTAAATCGGGCTGCCGCGGAACACCCGCCCCTCTTGGACAGCCGTCAACTGACTCCCAACGTCGTGCTCACGCATGTACGCCAGCGTCGTCTCCTCGAACTCCTCGCGCGTCTTGTTGCCGTGATATCGGAGCAACAGTGAGTCCGGGTCGATTTCCAACAGCGTCTCGTAGTCGACCGACTGCGACCCCGAATACCCCTCGACCTCCGTGCCTTCGAAGGCATCGTCGATACCCAGCGTGTGGAAGTGCTCCTTGTTGGCTCCCTTTCCCGAGACCCGATACGGCGCGAAACTGTCCGGTTCGTCGCCGGCGAACAGCAGCGCACCATCGGGTCGCTCCTCGGCCGGTGGGAGTTCGGCCTCGATTTCGGCGACCACCTCGCTGTGCAGCGACTGAATCGCCTCGAATCGCTCGCGCTCCTGAAACACCGCGGCGACCTTCTCGAAGGCTTCGTACAGCGTGTAGTACCGGTAGTCGTGCCACTCGTCGGTCCGGCGGAAAATGAGGTTGCCGAGGAAGGGCGCAACGTTCGTCTCGATTTCCTCGATATCCTCGGCCGGCCAATCGTCCAGCCAGTGGGTCAGCGAGTGAGGGTCGATGAGGTGGAGGTCGGCATCGATTTCGTACAACAGCTCCTTCGAGATACCGTCGTTCCACAGCGGCGTGAGTCGGTCCGTGTCGATGCCGACATCGGGGAGTTCCTCGTAGTGTCTCGTCTTGTACCGGTTCTGATACCAGACCGTTTCGGCCGCGTCGGCCTGCCCCAACGCCACCATCATATCGATGTAATCCGGGGTGAACGGCGCGACGGTCTCCGGAACCGAATCGAACTCGACGGTGCCGACGGGTTCCATCGTCACCGAGTAGCCGTCGGATTCTTCGGCCGGCGTCGATTCGGGACTGCCATCCGAGGTGTCGCCGTCCGTACAGCCAGCCAACAGGCCGCTGGCGGCGATGGTCGTCCCGTACTTGATGGTGTCTCTGCGGGTCGGTCCAGTAGTGGTGTCGTCACTCATGTTCAGTTGTCTCCGTTGATGATGTCAGCCACTCGCTGGCGGTCGAACAGTTGCTCGTCGCTCGTTACGTCGCCGAACTCCTCGGGGTACAGTTGCTGTGCGGCGCGTTCGGTGAGGAACAGGTTGTGAATCGGCCCCTGATGGAGGTAACCACCGCGGTAGACGCGGCCCGCTTGGACGGCCCGGAGTTCGCTCGCCACGTCGTGGTCTTTCATGTACGCGAGGACGGTGTCGCGGAACTCCGTAGCGGACTTGCGTTCGTGGCCGCGAACGAGGATGACCTCGGGGTCGATTTCGAGGAGGTTCTCGTAGTCGAGTTCGCCGCGGTCGGTCGTACTGAGATTGTCAATATCGGTGCCGGCGAGGGCGTCGGTGACGCCGAGGTCGTTCCACTGCTTCTTGCTCGTGCCCTTGTCGTTGAGGCGGTACGGCGAGAACGTCGCGGGTTCGTTCGTCCCCTCGAAGGTGAGAAAGACGTTCGGCCGGTCGTCGGCCGGCGGCAGGCGGCTCTGAATCGAGGCGATGTACTCGTCGTGGAAGGCCGCGAACGCCTCGTATCGCTCCGTCTCGTCGAAGGCTGTCGCGACTTTCTCGAAGGCCTCGTACAGCGTGTAGTACCGGTAGTCGTGCCACTCGTCGGAGCGCCGGAAGATGAGGTTCCCGAGGAACGGTGCGACGTTCGACCGGATTTCCTCGACGTCGTCGTCGCTCCAATCGAACCAGTTGCGCAACATCCCGGGGTCGTAGAGGTGGAGGTCGCTGTCGAGTTCGTAGAACTCCTCTTTCGTCCTCACTTTGGGATGTGCCTCAACCGTCTCGCGGTCGACCGAGACGCCGGGCAGTTCGTCGTAGACGTAGGTGTAGTAGCGGTCGGCGCCACCGACGCCGGTCAGGCCGTCGGCCTGCCCAAGCGCGACGGCCATATCAGCGTAGCCGCCGTCGTAGGCCGCCCACCGCTCGGGCACGGATTCGAAGGTCACCTCGCCCATCGGCGCCATCTCGACGGTGTAGGCGTCGGTCTCGTCGTCTCCCTCCGATTCCTCGGCGGGTTCGGTGTCACCGACACAGCCGGCGAAGAAGCCGCCTGCGGCGACGGCACTGCCGTACTTGATGGTGTCTCTGCGCGTTGGTCCCTCGCGTATCGCGTCGTCTCCGGACATGGTTTTAGGCTAGCCTAAAATATTATAACTGCTTCGATTTTTAGGCTTACCTAAAACCTCTGCTAAAACAGCGTGTTGAAGGAGTGCGTTAGTCGCCTCTTCGACTTATCAGTTCGAACGCTTCCTCGGTCACCGCCGTGTCTCCCCTTCAGTCGAGTTCTCCGCCTCCACCGCATCCGCGTCGTTCTCGTCGTCGTGTCGGGCGCGAAGCGGCGTGACTCGCGGCCCGCGGTCGGTCGGCACCACCTCGGCGTCGACGCGGAACACCTCCGCGAGCAGCTCCTCGGTGACGACCTCCTCGGGCGACCCCCTGGCCTGAATTTCGCCGTCTTTGAGTGCGACCACGCGGTCGGCGAGTCGCGCCGCCTGCTCGATGTCATGGAGCACGACGACGACGGTGATGTCGCTGTCCGCCCGCAGCGTCTCGATTATCTCCATCACCTCCAGTTGGTGATGGAGGTCCAGAAACGTCGTTGGCTCGTCGAGCAACAACACGTCGGTGTCCTGTGCCAGCACCATCGCGACCCACGCCAGCTGCTTCTGGCCGCCGCTGAGGCTGCCGACCTCTCGGTCTCTGAGGTGGTCACAGCCGGCCAACTCGATGGCCCGGTCGACCGCTTGTTGGTCTTCCTCGGTGACGTGTTCGAAGAAGCCGCGGTGCGGATACCGGCCGTGATACACGAGGTCCTCGACGGTAATGGAGTCGGGCGAAGTGCTCTCTTGGGAGAGCAAACCGAGCTTTCGGGCGAGTTCCTTCGTCCCCATCGAGTGCACGTCACGGCCGTCGAGCAACACCGAGCCGTCGTCGGGGTCGAGTTGCTTCGCCAACCCCTTCAGGAGCGTGCTCTTCCCGGAGCCGTTCGGGCCGACGAGCGCCGTCACGGCCCCCGGTTCGGCGACGATACTCTCGCCGTCGACGACCGGGTCCTCCATCGTGGGGTATCCCAGCACTAGCTCCTCGCCGGTGAGGTCACTCGCTCCGCCCTCGGCGGCGTTCGATGTCGGGGTGTCGTCGCCAGCGTCTTCGCTTCCGTTCGAGGCTCGTAGCGAACCGACGTTGAACACCATGTTAGATTTCACCCATGTTCTGCTTCTTCCGCATCAGATACAGGAAGTACGGCCCTCCGACCAGCCCGGTGACGATGCCGACCGGTATCTGGACGGGGTTCAACGCGAGACGGGCGCCCACGTCGGCGCCGACCATCAACGCCGGGCCGACGAACAGACAGCCGACGATGACCTTCTTGTAGTCGCTACCGACCAAGTTCCGGACCACGTGCGGGACGATGAGGCCGACGAAGCCGACGATGCCCGCCACCGCGATGCTGGCGGCCGCCGCCAGCACGGCCACACCAGAGAGCCCGAATCGGACCTTCTCGATGGACATCCCCAGCGATTTTGCGGTCTGTTCGCCGAGCAACATCACGTTACACTGTCGGGCGCCGATGACGGCCAACAGGATGGCGACGACCGACCACGGCAGCACCAGTCGGACCTGCGCCCAGTCGGTGCCGGTGAGCGACCCGGTCGTCCACGCGATGGCGGACTGGACGATGCCGATGTCGTCGGCGAAGAAGAACAGCGCCGTCTGGAGACTGTTGAAGACGGTGCCGACGATGACGCCCGCCAAGACGAGTCGGACCGGCGAGGTGCCGTTCTTCCAGGCGATGGCGTAGACAATGAGAAACGCCGTCGCGCCGCCGGCCGCGGCGATGAGCGGCAGGAACGCCGACAGCCCACCGAACACGACGAGCGTCAACAGAATCATCAGTCCGGCCCCGGAGGAGACGCCGAGGATGAACGGACTCGCCAGTTCGTTGCGCGTGACGGCTTGGAAGATGGCGCCCGAGACGGCGAGGTTCATCCCGACGATGATGCCGACGAGCACGCGCGGCAGCCTGATGTTCCAGACGATGAGGCTCTCGGTGCTCACCTCCGGCAGTTCGCCACCGAGCAGGAAGGCGTTCCACGCCTGTGCGTTGAACAGGACCTGTGGGTCGAAGACCGCTCCCCACGCCTGTGCGAACGTCATCGAGTAGGCGCCGAAGCTCACCTGTGCGAGCGCGCCGAGGAAGACGACCACGAGGCTTCCTGCCGCAGTCGTCAGCAGTCTCGGGTCGAACAGCCACGCGAACCGACTGCTCCGGCGGCGCTCGCTCGGCCGTCCGGCTTCGACCGATTCACTGCTCATTGGCGACCTCCTCGTGCTGGTCGCTGCGATAGTCACGAATCGCCTCGTCGTCAATGGCTTCCAAGAGCGTCTCGGCGCCGACTCCGTCCACGATGGCGTCGGCCTCGAGTGCCGACGCGAGTGCCTCATGGCCGGTCGTCGCACGCGCGTCGATTTCCTCGTCGGTCAGATACGTCGCCCGCTGGTCGTCGATGTAGGCGTCCTTGACGCGCTCGAAGCGCTCCTCGCCGGGGTCGACTGGCGCGTCGTCGCCGTAGTACTCCTCGAACCACTCGACCCACTGCTCTCGGTCGGTCCACTCGTCGTCGAGACTGGCCGCCCGTCGCATCCAGTCTTTGTGGTCGGCGGCCTCGGGCCACCAACCGTCGTCGAGTCTGCTGTCGGCGACGACGCGATGGGCGACCCGCGCGCCCCGACCGGCGGCCATGATGGCCTGTTTGTCGGCGGCCGTCGCAGGGGAGGCGACGTACAGCCCTTCGATTGGCGTCGTTCCGTCCGTATCGGCGTACTCGCGGTCGAACTGCTCGACCGTCTCCTCGCCGTGCTCGATGGTTTCGAACATCGCCTCCTCGTCGTCGAGTCCGCGCAGGTACTCGCCGTCGTATCTGGTCGCGGCGACGACCCGCCTCGCGGTTACCGACTCACTCTCCTGTGGGACGACGACGAAGCCCTCGCCGTCGGGTTCGACCGACTCGACGAGGTCCGAGCGGAGGTCACACCCGGCCGCTCGGATGTGGTCGTGCATCAACTCGTAGAACGTCTCGACATCGATGCCGTCGGGGAAGCCGAGGTAGTTCTCGAGGTAGGCGCACTTCCGAATGGACGACCGGCCGCGGTCGAAGACGACGGTGTCGAGTTCCTCGCGGGCGAGGAAGACGGTGGCCGAACACCCAGCGGGACCGCCACCGACGACGGCCACGTCGTAGTCGTCGGTCGAACTCACCGCCGACACCTCCCTTGGGTGTGTCGGTGAGACGGTCGATTCGAGTCGGTCATCTACTCCTCACCGGTGACGATAGCCGCGAGTTCCTCGCGGTCGAACAACTCCTCGGAGTACGTCTCGGGGAAGTACCCCGTCGCGTAGCGTTCGAGGAGGAACAGGTGATGCAGCGGCCCGGAGTAAATCGGCCCGCCGCGGAACACCATGTCGTTTTGGACGGCCGTCAACTCCGAAGCCGTTCCGTGGTCTTTCATGAACGCGAGGACGGTGTCCTCGAACTCCGCGCGGCTCTTGTTCTCGTGGCCGCGAATCAGGATGGAGTCGGGGTCGACCTCCAGCATCGTCTCGTAGTCGATTTGGCCCCGCTCGGTCGTCGAGAGCCCCTCGATTCCCGTGTCGGCGAGTGCGTCGGTGATGCCGAGGTCGCGGAACTGTTTCTTGTTCGTCCCCTGGTCGCTCACGCGGTAGGGGTAGAAGGCCTCGGGCTCGTTCGCGGCGGCGAAGGTCAACAGTGCGTTCGGCCGGTCGTCGGCCGGCGGCAAGTCGGCCTGAACGTCGGCGAGAACGTCGTCGTGGAACTGCTTGAGTTGGGTGAACCGCTCCTGTTCCTGATAGATTTTGGCGACCTTTTCGAAGGCCTCGTACAGCGTGTAATACCGGTAGTCGTGCCACTCGTCGGTCCGGCGGAAAATCGTATTCCCGATGAACGGCGCGACGGTGTTACCGACTTCCTCGATGTCGCTTTCCTCGAGTTTGAACGCGCTGTTGTTGATGAGCCACTGGGGGTCGATGAGATGGAGGTCCCCGTCAAGTTCGTAGAAGAGCTCCCTGTCGATGCCGTTATCGCTTAGTCGCGTCAGCGACTCCGCGTCGACGCTGACGCCGTCGAGTTCCTCGTAGTGGGTGGTGTGGAACCGCGAAGGCAGCCCCATCGAGAGAACCGAGTCGCCGTGGCCCAACGCGACCGCCATATCGCCGTAGTCGGGGAAGTAGTGGACGACGCGCTCCGGCGCTTCCTCGAACTCGACGGTACCAACCGGCGCCATCGTCACCGAGTAGTTCCCCTCGGTGTCCGCACCGGAGTAGCCGACGTTGTCGGTACACCCCGCGAGAAGCCCACCGCCGAGTGCCGCCCCGCCATACTTGATGGTGTCTCTCCGTGTCGGTGCCGCGTCGCGCCACGAATCGTTCGACATGTGGTTTAGGCTTCCCTAAAGAACTAAAGCAGTTTCGAATCTTAGGCGGCCCTAAAACGGTGTGTAATCATCGGGGTGAACCGCAGTCGGGACACATCGGCGGGCCGCCTTCGGGTAGTTCGAGGCCACACTGGGGACACGTCGACTCGTCGGTTCTCCGCATCGCTTCGATGATCTCGTCCGTGCGTTCACGGACCGCTGCCAGCGAGCCGATTTCCTCGTCGAAATCCTCCGAATCCGCCCCTTCAATCGCAGCGAGTGCGAACCGCACGCGTTCGACCGCGAACGCCTCGTCGTCGTCACCGTCGTCGGCAGCCTCGACCATGGCGGCGAGTTTCAACTCGGGTATCGCCGCCGACGTGCCAGCACGGGCAACGAGGCCCACCGCTTCGGCCGCCCGCCCGCGGACGTACGGGGAGTCGTCATCCAACCGCGCCGAGAGTTCCTCGACTGCGTCGGTGACGGCCTCGGGCTTCCGACAGCTGACCGCGACCAGCGCCGTCGCGAGGTGATAGCGGATTTCCTCACTGTCGTCCTCAAGGTGGGCCGCGAGCGTCGGAACGTGGTGTCGGAGTCGACCGGGACTCGCCACCGCCACCTGGGCCAACGCCTTCGCCAGTTTCTCGCGTACCTCGGGTTCGTCGAACTCCAACCCGACTCGGAGGTCCGCCAGCACATCCGGCGAGACGACTTCTTCGGGCGCTTCGAGTGCGAGATAGCCGAGCGCCTCCGCCGAACGCGCACGAACGTAGTAGAACTCCTCGTCGTCGGCGAGTCGTGCGGCGAGTGCGTCGGCGCCTCCGAGTGCCGCTTCCGGCGCCGTTCGGGCCACCGCCACGAACAGTTTGGCCGTCGAGAGCCGAATCGAGCGCTGTTCGTCCGTCAGAAACGGGGCCAGCGCCGAAACAATCGGCTCGAACGACTCCGGGGCTTCCTCGGCAAACCGCTGTAGCGACCGTATCGCCTCCGTTCGCGCCTCGGCGTCGGCCGCCTGCAGTTCATCGAGCGACGCGGTGGCCGCTTCTACCTCGCCGCGTTCCAGCCGGTCAACCACGTCGTCGCTCGGCGCTGGGTCGGATGCGTCACCCATGTTCTTCGACCCATGAATCGCCGACCAGCGTAAAAACACCCGGCGTTCGTCACCGAGCCTCCGGGGCCGACTCGGAGGTCGCGGCTGCTGGCGGCTGACTCAGGTGAGTCGCGACAACAGCCGCGACACCAGTCCGCCCTCGGGTAGTTGCTGGTCGTCGTCGCCGTACTCCCGATAGAGGTACGCCACGATGTCGTCGCTCTCGGCCATCCCCTCGATGCCATTGGCGTTGTCGACCAACACGGGCACGCCGTACTGCCCGCTGACCTCGTACACCTCCTCGCGATTCCGTCGCCGTCCGGCGACGGCGTGGGTTTCATACGACAACTCGAGGTCATCCAGCGCCCGCCGCACCTTCGCACAGTAGGGACACCCGTTCAAATCGTACAGTTCGATGTCGGCCATGCCTGAAGATGTCCTTCGCGACTCCTGAATCCGCCGCGATGCGGTACCGCGGTCGCACAGCCGCCCCGTATTTCTGCCGAGGACACAGCGTTTATGAGCCGCCTTCGAGTGAGCAAAACCCGATGGCTGCGACTGTTCGCGGGACGGTGCGGGGGATGGCAAATCGAGCGAATCCGGCGTTTGCGGCCGGCGCTGTCGCGATACCCGTTCTCGCCTTGGTGTACGTCCTTCAGTGGGGGAATCGACCACAACACATCTACGTCCACGTGATGGCTGGCGTGCTGTGGACCGGCATCGACCTGTTCATGGCGATGGTGCTGGGCCCGGTGTTGGGCGGGCTGGCCGTCGAGGAGCGAGCGAACGTCTTCCAGCGGTTCACGCCCAAGATGACGTTCCTGATGCCGACGCTGGCGCTCGTCACCATCGCCGGCGGCATCACCCTCGCCTTGCGGTTGGAGGTGTTCCCGAACCCACAGCCGTGGCTCGCGTTGTTCACCGCCGCCTCGCTGCTGCCGGCGGTGGCGCTCATCGGCTGGCAGTTCGACGCCTTCCGTGACTGGCGGTGGCTGGCCGTCTTCGCCGTCGTCCTCGTCGGCTCCGGTGGGTATCTCGCCGCGACGCTGCCGGCGTTTGCGATGACCGAACCCTCCATCGCCATCGCACTCGGCATCGTCGTCGTCCTCAGCGTCCTCGGCTTCGGCGTGCTCATGCCCGGCGAGGTGCGGATGTATCGGGAGATGGTCTCAGACAATCCCGACACCGATGTCATCAGCAATATCGGAATGCGCAACGCGAAACTCAGCGGGATTCAGGGCCTGTTCCAACTCGCCGTCATCGTCACGATGGTGTGGATTCGCTGGGGCAGCCTGTAGTCGGCGGACGGTTTTTGTCGCTGCGGCCCAACCGCCGACCGTGAACGTTCACGGCCACGAGGTCCGCGGCGTCGGCGTCGACGGCGAGACGCGGTGTGCACACTACGGCACCGACCGCGATGTCGTCGCCCTGAAGTTCGGCTGCTGTGAGACGTACTACCCCTGTTTCCGCTGTCACGCCGAGACGACCGACCACGACGCCGAGCCGTGGCCACTGGAGCGTCGCGACGAACCCGCTGTGCTGTGTGGCGCTTGCGGCGCCGAACTCGCCGCCCAAGAGTACATGGGTGTCGACTCTTGCCCGGAGTGTGGCACGCGGTTCAACCCAGCCTGCGTCGACCACTACCACCTCTACTTCGAGGGCGTCGAGGAGACGCCCGACCGGCGGTAGCACGCTCGGTGGTACTCGGTTTCAGTCGTCGGCTTGCTCCCAGATGGCGTCGTTTCGGTCGGCAAGGGCAGACAGCACGAGCGCCATCACGTCCCGGTAGTCTGCCGGCCACGACCGGTCTTCGCCGGGTGTGAATGGAGTAAGCCCGGTGCGGCAGTCAACGCGAGTCTGTCCGACTGAATACCCAACGGCACAAGAGTTATTGGAATTGGGTGTCCGATTTTCGAAGAGGCAAAATGGAGTATCACCTGCAATCCGGGTCGCACACGGTCTACGCGCTCCAGTATCACTTCGTGACCGTCACGAAGTATCGCGCCGACATCCTCACCGATGAGCGACTGGAGCGCGTCGCCGAAGTCGCCCACGAGATTGCAGACGACTTCGAGGCCGACATCAAGAATGTCGACGGCGGCACCGACCACGTTCACATCTTGTTCGCGACCAAACCCACCACCGACCTCACGAAGTTCATCAACTCGCTCAAGGGTGTCACCTCGCGTCGGATTCGACAAGAGTACCCGGAGGTGAAACAGACGCTCGAAGATGCGTTCTGGCAACCGGGATATTTCCTCGCCACGACCGGGCAGGTCAGCATCGACGTGCTGATGGACTACGTGGAAAACCAGTAGCATGACTGCGACAACCACGAAAACCCTGGAGGCGACGCTCGCTCCGCCGACAGCCCACAAAAAGCAAAAACTGTGCGACCTGCTTGACACCTACCGAGCAGTACTCCACGAGGCGTTCAAGGCCGGATGCGAGACGATGACCGCCACCAGCGATGTGGTGACGCCCTACGACCTGCCGTATCAGGCGAAGGCGGCCTTGTGCAACTACGTCCCGCAACTGCACGGCACCTACGATGCACAGGAGTTGGACGACAACCACCCGGCTCGCCTCACCAACCAAGCCGCCGAGTTCGACCACTCGCCAGAACGCGACTACGAGTTTACGTGGTGGGTGCCACAGCCCGGTCGCGGCACTAACTTCTGGATACCGCTTCGTATCAACCCCGCCCAAGAGGGGCTGTGGCACGACCTCGTGGACGGTGAGGCGTCAGCGGGACAACTCCGCCTGCAACGTCACCGCACGTCGTGGACGCTCCACGTCACCGTCGAGTTCCCGGTCGAACAACCGGACTACGAACCGACCGACGAAGACGTGACGCCAGTCGGCTTCGATATTGGCGAAGCCCACCTGCTCGCGGGCTGTGCCTGCGAGCAGAGGACTCCGACCGACCCACTCCTCATCAACGGTGGCCGCGCTCGCCACCTCCGCAAAGAGATGTTCACGACGCTGAAGCGCCTCCAAGAGCGTGACGCCGCAGAGTGGCGGATTGATGAGCGATTCGACCGCTACCAGAACGCACTCACAGACAACATCGAGAAGGCATCTCGACAGGCCGTCGAGTACGCCCGGCGATTCGAGAAGCCTGTAATCGTGCTGGAAGACCTCTCGCACATCCGCGACGACCTCGATTACGGCGAGTGGATGAACCGACGCCTCCACGCATGGGCGTTCGCTCGTTTGCAGGAGCGCATCGAAGACAAAGCACGAGAGGCTGGGCTCCCAGTCGAATACGTTCGGCCGGGGTACACGAGTCAGACGTGTCACGAGTGCGGTCACATCGGGCACCGGAACGGTGACGCGTTCCGGTGCCAGAACGAGGAGTGTTGGGTATCGGAGTATCACGCAGACATCAATGCGGCGGTTAACATCGCTGACCGCCACGACCCGTGGGGTGAGAGCCTGCCGCTGAAACCGGCGGGCGATGACATCTCACGGGATGGGAGCGCCCGTGACAGCGCCACGGCCCCCTCCGAGCAGAGCCAACCACGGCAAATGACGCTCGGAGAGGTCGGGTCGGAACCCACTGCCGGTAGGTAGCCGGTATTCCCATGCAGGGAAGCCGCGCCGTTCACGGCGCGGAGGATGTCACCCCACCGTTTCATCCACGTCTCATCTGCCCATCGTTCGTGATAGTGAATGCGGAAATCGTCGTTCGTATACCAGCGTATGTCCAGATACCGCTGTTCGACCTCGGGTGGATTCCGATTTGAATCGACGACGGCTTTCAGTCGCGTTTGACCATCGGCGGTCACGATGGGTGCGCTGTCGAACTGTGGTGTCGTTCGGAGCCGGTCTCCGATGTCTTCGAGGATGGCACGGTCGATACGGGGCGGCTTCCGGTCTGCTTCGTCGGACGAATTAGCCATCCGTCACAGTGCTGCGGATTCGGCGTCACTCGCCTGTAGCCGACGAGCGCGCTCGTGGCGGTGGAGTTCTTCACGCGCCGTCGCCCAGTCGGTCAACTCCGCGAACGCGGTTTCGGTCGAAACGCCTTCCGGCGGTGTGAGGGCGTCGACATCGCCCGGACGGTCGGTTCCGTACCGCTCTTCGTAGGTCTCGATTCGGTCGAGCAACTCCTGGACGCGGCGTTGCAGTTCCTCGGAGGAGTGTGTCGTCGCGAGGTCGTTCACTCGTCGCCATTCGAAGTATTGGTCGTTTCGTTCGTAGGTGGTCGGCTCGCCATCGTGTTCGGTAGCGATGCCGAGTTTGCCGAACCACGCGAGATACTTCCGAGCGGTTTTCGGGTCACAGTCGGCTCTATTCGCAATATCGTTCGCGGTAGCTGGCTCCCTCGTCTGTAGGAGTGCACCGTAGACGCGCTCTTCGGCCGATTCGGTTTCGGTAAACGGGTTCTCGAACGACTCTCCATTCGAGCGTACCATACCGCTGACTACTGTCTGATGGAATATAATCCTTTAGTCAAGAAATAATTCTTCGAGAGTTGTTTCAACTACCGGCGCACAACAGACGGTATGGCAGACGAAGACGACCTCGCGTGGGAGACGCTGGATTCTGAAACCGACTACACCTGCCCCGGCTTCGACGTGGTTCGCGACGAGGTGCGCCTCCCGAACGGCACCGACACCGAGTTTCACTACGTCTCGGAACCGCCGTCGGTCGTCGTGCTACCGTTCACCGACGACGGCGACGTGGTCGTCATTGAGGAGTGGCGACAGGCCGTCAAACGCGTCAACTACGGCCTGCCAGCAGGCGGCCTCGAAGACGACGACACCGACCTTCTTGCGGCCGCCCACCGCGAGCTGCGAGAGGAAACCGGTTACGAGGCCGACGCTATCGAACGACTGGCGACGTACGAACCGGCCAACGGCCTCTTCGATTCAGTGTTTCACTACGTCGTCGCCCGTGGGTGTACGCCAACGGCCGAACAGGACCTCGACGACAACGAATCGATTCGTGTGACGACCACGACCTTCCCGGAACTGCAGGAGCGGGCTGTCACCGGCGACCTCAGAGACGGGCGGTCGGCGCTTGCGGTGTTGCAGTACGCGCTTAAAATTGAATAGGACGTACGAAGCTCGACCCACGGCCTTCGCTTGGAGAACGGTGCCATCAGAAAATCCAGAACAGACTAAATAATTCTATCCAAGGAAAATATATTAGTCTACAACGATGAAAGACAGCTATGCCATCCCCACCGGAGTTCGAACTGACGGAGGGAATCAGCGAGACGCTTGCGGCTGAACCGGCCGACGAGCGAGTCTACCGAGTGGCACTACAGCTGTATGACCCGGCTCGAATCGCCGAAATCGCCGACCGCGCGGACTGTGCTCCCGATACGGCGCGTCGGCATCTCCGGCGACTTGCCGATATCGGGGTGCTCGATGTCGCTTCGGAGGACCCCGTAACGTACCGACGAAACGAATCGTACTTCGAATGGCGGAAACAGAACCGTCTCGACGAACTCTCGACTGAGGAACTCCAGCAGCGACTCGAGGAGCTGACCGCACGCGAGCGCCAGTTCCGCGAGACGTACGATACTGACGCCCCCCGATGCCGTCGACGCGCTTGCTCACGCTGATTACGACGACCTCGAAGCCGTCTGGATGGACCTCAGCGAGTGGAAAACGGTGCGGCGACGAATCGAACGGCTCGAAACGGTTCGAAAACGTCGGTCGGGGAACTCCGCCCCGGGGTCGGAGGCCGCCTAACTGTGGACGGTAGTGAAGACGGCGAGCGCCGGGTCGATGCCGAGACGCTTCGCTACCTCGCGGGACTCTTCGGACAGCGAAGGGAGATCGCTGGCACCTCCCTGTTCCCCAAGAACCGACAGGAGACGCTCGTCGTCGAACTGGACACTGCATACTACCCTGAAGCAATCGACTCGGTGCGGCTCGAAATTCGGCTGTACACCAACGGCGAGTTCCATTGCTCGTACCTCGAGACGTATCTCGGCGAGCAACGGCAATGTCGATGGGATCGTCACGACCAGAACCACAGCAGTGTGGACCATTTCCACCCGCTGCCGGACGCCAGCACGGCGAACGCCGAAGACAGAACCTTCCCTACCGACGTTACAGCGCACCTCGAGACAGTCGTACTCCCATGGGTCGACGAGCGACTCGGTATCATCTGGGAGGAATCGGACAACCCCTGAAGCGGCGGGAAACCAACTGCTTCGAGATGCGGACGACATCGTAGAATCGGGATTCCGTCGATTCGCATAAGACCTCGATACGGACGGACTGCGCACTCTCCTGTCGAACTGGAAACTCCCCTAGTTCATCGCGCCTTCGTCGATATCCGGGTTCTCGCGGACGAAATCGACGAGGTTCTCGGCGTAGGAGTCGAAGGACGGACACTCGATGCCCGACCCTTCGAGGTCCTCGACGGCGTTGGTACAATCGAAGCTCGCCCCCCACGTCTGGTACTCCAGACCGCCGCTTTTGAGCAGGTCGCTCTCGGGCGATAACGACGCCAGGAGCCCCTTGACGATACCCTTCGGATACGGGACGACGATGGTTCGGCTCTTGCCGGCGGCCTCGCCGAACGTCTTGATGAGTTCGGTCGTCGTCGGCGGGTCGGGGTCCGCGAGATGATACACCTTCCCTTCGGATTCCTCGATACCGCTGAGGTAGCCGAGTGCGTCGACGACGTAATCGCGGGGCACGAGGTTGAACTCGGCATCGCTGGCGCCGCGGGGAGCGGGAATCACGGCGTTGTCGCCCTGGTCGAGTAGCATCTCGACGAAGGCGTAGGGGCCGTCGTACTTCTGTGTCTCGCCGGTCTCGCTGTCGCCGACGGCGACGCCCGGCCGATAGATGGTCGTCGGTATCTCGTCCATCCGCTGTTGGACGAGAACCTCGGCCATGTGTTTGGTCGTCTCGTAGTAGTTACAGAACTGCTGGCCCTCCTGTAGCATGTCCTCGGTGAATCGGCCCTCGTAGATGCCCGAGACGACGACGGAACTGACGTAGTGCAGCCGGTCGACGTTCCCACCTTCGGCGAAATCGAGGACGTGCCGCGTCCCCTCGATGTTGACCAGCCGGCCGGGTTCGCGGTCCATCGTCAAATCGTAGATGGCCGCGAGGTGATAGACTTCGACGCTGTCGGCCTGGAGGTCGTCGTAGGCCTCGCCCAACCCGAGGTCGGCGTCCGTGATGTCGCCCTCGACCAACTCGATGCGCCCCTCGGCGTCGTGTTCGGCCTCGATTTCTTCGGCTTTCGTTTCGGCCTGCGAGCGGTACTTCGACTGAATGAGACAGGTGACGGTCGTCTCGTCGTCGTGCCGGTCGAGCAATCGTTCGACGAGTGCGCTCCCGAGAAACCCGGGGAAGCCGGTGAGGAATACGGTCGTCATGGAAACTCACGACTCGCGGACCCCACCTATACGTTGTGCCGGTGTGTCGAGGTGGGGTTTATGATGCCTTATTCGGCGTGGGCGTCCCGAGAGCCGAACGGATAAATCGCCGCCGCCACAAGGTGTCGGCTATGTCGCTCGATTCTGAACAGGACCCACTGGAAGCACTCGCCGCGCTGCCGACGCTGGCCCACCCGACCGTCTCACCGGACGGCGACCGAGTCGCCTACTACTACGACGTGACTGGCCGCAACGAACTGCACGTTCTCGACATCGAGACCGGCGAGTCGACCCAGTGGAGTGACGGCGAGGTACCGCGCAACGCCCGCTGGTTCCTGCAGTGGGACGCCGACGGCGAGCGCGTGTTCTTCCACGACGACGAGGGCGGCGACGAACAGAACGACATCCGCGCTATCGACGCCGACGGCACCGTCGAAACCGTCGCCGCCTCCGAGGCCCAGAACACCGTCCACGATGTCGACCCCGACGGGGAGTTCGTCGTCGTCGGCTCCTCGCGAGACGGCCAGATGAACTGTTATCGCCACGCTCTCGGCGGCGACGAGGTGACCCAACTCACCGACTACGACCGCGCCGTCTGGTCGTCGATGCTCTCCCCCGACGGCGAGCGCATCGCCTACACGACCAACGAGACCGACGACTTCGACAACCGCGACGCCTACGTCGCGTCGGTCGACTCCCTCGATGCCGACGGTCCCGCCGGTGGCGCTGACGACGACTCGGACGCGCGCAACCTCGACATCGGCGAGACGGGCGCGGAAGCCGTCGTCGCCGACTGGGGGCCCGACGGCGACCGCCTGCTCGTCTCCGATAACACCGAGGACCGAACCCGCTGTGGCGTCTACGACCTACGCGAGGATACCGTGCGGTGGCTCGGGGACCTCGCATTCGAGGAACACCCGGAGTGCTTCGGCGACGACGGCGAATACGTCGTCGCGACGCGGGTTCGAGATGCCTCGGTCGTTCCGGTCGTCTACGACCTCGACTCCGGCGAGAGCCGGGAACTGGACCTGTCGGAGGGCGTCGCCGACTTCGGGCTGGCGGGGAACTCCGTCATCGACGAGGACCGTATCCTGTTACAACACACGACGCCGACTACTCGCCCCGACCTGCTGGCTTACGACCTCCGAGACGACACTACCGAGACGCTCGTCGAAGCCGACCACGGCCCCTTCTCGCCCGGTGATTTCGCCGACGCCGAGTACTTCACCTTCGACTCCGACGGCGTTCCCGAGGCCGACGCCGAAGCCGTCGACCACGACCCCTACGAGACGTACGAAATCGGCGCGCTGTTGTACGACTCCGGAGAGCGACCCTCGCCGCTCGTCGTCAATCCTCACGGCGGCCCGCGCGGCCGCAACGACAAGGCCTTCGACCTCTACACGCAGGTCCTCGCCCAGCAGGGGTATTCGGTCCTGCAGGTGAACTACCGCGGGTCGACCGGCCGCGGCCGGGCGTTCATCGAGGCGCTGTACGACGACTGGGGCGGCGCCGAACAGGGCGACGTGGCAATCGGTCTCGAAAGGGTCCTCGCCGACCGCGAGTGGGTCGACGAGGACCGCATCGTCGTCTTCGGCGGTTCCTACGGCGGCTACTCGGCGTACTGGCAAATCGTCCAGTACCCTTCGCTGTACGACGCCGGTGTCGCGTGGATTGGCCTCACCGACCTCGAGGAGATGTACGAGACGACGATGCCACACTACCGGACTGAGTTGATGGAGCAGTACCTCGGCACGCCCGAGGACGCCCCCGAGTTGTATCGGGAGCGCTCGCCCATCACCCACGCCGAGAACCTCACGGCACCGCTGTTCATGCTCCACGGCGTCAACGACAGCCGCGTCCCCGTCTCGCAGGCGCGACTGTTCCGCGACCGACTCGACGAACTCGGCTACGACGAGGGTGAAGACGGCGACTTCGAGTATCACGAACTCGGCGAGGAGGGCCACGCGTCTTCGGATATCGACCAGAAAGAGCGAATGTTCAGGTTGCTCGTGGATTTCCTCGACCGGCGGGTCGCTGGGGTCTGAACGGGGCCGTTGCCGTCCGTTTCGAGAGCGAAACATCGGCCGACATTGAAATACCAGTAGCGGCTAAACTACGTATGCGCAAGACGGGTGATACGATTCACATCCTGCACGTCGACGATGATACCCGTCTCACTGAACTCGTTTCCCGCTTTCTCCAGAAGGAGGACGACCGATTCGATATTCACTCGGCAGCCAGCGCCGAAGAAGGGTTAGACCGACTCGCCGAGGAGGACTTCGATTGTATCATCTCGGATTACGAGATGCCCGGCCAGAACGGTATCGAATTCCTCAGGGCGGTTCGAGCGGACCATCCGGACCTTCCATTCGTCCTGTATACGGGGAAGGGCTCCGAGGAAGTCGCGGGTGAGGCGATTCGCGCCGGGGTGACCGATTACCTCCAGAAGGATACCGGCACCGACCAGTACACGCTCCTGTCGAATCGGATTCGAAACGCGGTCGAACAATACCGGGCGAACCAACAGGCGGCGGCGGAACAACGAATCAATACGGTCGTTCGGAACATCGACGAGGTCCTGGTCCGTGCAACGGCGCGAAGCGAGGTCGACGCCCGCGTTTGTGAGATTATCAGTGATGCCGAGCCGTATCAGTTCGCGTGGATCGGCGAATACGACGCCGAGTCACGAACCGTCGAACCCCGGAGTTCCGCCGGCATCGAGAGCGATTACCTCGAAGCAATCGAGATAACCGTCGACGAGAGCCCCACGGGGCGTGGCCCCACCGGGCAGGCAGTCCGAACCGGCACCATCGCGGTGATGCAGAACATCCCCGAGGACTCCGAATACGAACCGTGGCGGCGAGAGGCCCTCGAACGAGGGTATCGGTCCAGCGCGGCCGTTCCGCTCGTCCGCGAGGGGACGCTGTATGGTGTCTTGAACGTCTACGCCGACCGGACCTACGCGTTCGACGAGCGCGAACGACGACTGCTCTCGAACGTCGGCGAGACGATAGCACACGCCTACCACCGAATCGAACTTCAGCGACAGTACACCGACCAGTATCGGACGCTGTTCGAGGAGGCCCCGGTGATGGTGGTGTTCACGAGAGCCGTCGATGGGGAGCCGATTATCGAGGACTGCAATCGGGCCTTCGCCGACCGGCTCGGATACACCCGCGATGAACTCCGCGGAACGCCACTGGCCGACTACTACACCCAACGGTCGACTGGACGGCTAATCGACAAGGCGGGGTACGAGCGAGCCCTCACCGGCGATTTCCTCCGCGAACAACGGACGCTGGTGACCCGTGAGGGACAGGAGATACTCACGATTCTCCGCGCGGTACCTCGTCGAGACCGAGATGGCGAAATAATCGGAACGCACGCGCTGTATCTCGATATCACGGACGAACAACAGGTGCGGGAACTCGAACGGCAGAACGAACGGCTCGAGGAGTTCGCCAGTGTCCTCTCACACGACCTCCGGAACCCACTCACCGTCGCCAAGGGGCGGTTAGAACTCGTCAGCGAGGAGTGTGACAGCGAGGACATCGAACACGTCCGGAAGGCACACGACCGAATGGAAGCGTTAATCGAGGACCTCCTCACGCTGGCCCGGCAGGGCGCGACGGTGACGGACCGAGAACCCATCGCGGTATCGCCGCTCGTCGAGCGGTGTTGGTCGAACGTCGAAACCGGGGACGCGACGCTACGAACGGACATCGACCGGACGGTACTGGCCGACGAGAGCCGCCTCAAACAGGTGTTCGAGAACCTCATCCGCAACGCCGTGGAACACGGTTCCACGGGCAGTCGGACACAGTCCGACGACGCAATCGAACACGGCGGTGAGGGTGTGACGGTGACGTTCGGCGAGTTGGACGACGGCATCTACGTCGAGGACGACGGGGCTGGGATACCCCCAGAGGACCACGGCGAGGTCTTCGAAACCGGCTATTCGACGAGAGAGGAGGGAACCGGATTCGGTCTGAGTATCGTACAACAAATCGTCGAAGCCCACGAGTGGTCCATCGACGTGACCGACGGCGCCGACGGCGGCGCACGATTCGAAATCACCGGTATCGAGTTCGCCGACAGCTAGGGGTCCGTATTCGGTAGCAGCTGACAAGCGCGACTGTTCAGTAATCGCCTCGACGACCAGAAAGAGTGGCTGTTCAGACTGCTCGTGGACGGCCTCGACCGGCGCGTCGGTGGTGTCTGATGTCGACAGAACCGCCAAAATATGCGGTGCCGTCACCGACACCGACCGAGTGTATTCAGCGACTATCCTTGCCGGTGTTGACGTACCGGATGCATTGCCCCTGATTCCGGAACCCGTAGGCCTCCCAGCCGCCGTCCTTACAGTCGTTCTTGGTTTCCGGATCACACGATGGGACGGTGAACGGCGTCCAGTCGAAGTCCCAGTCCCGCTCACCGCCGAGAGCGAGTCTGATCTCCACCATACTCGTCGCGTTGAACGTCCGGATCTCGACGACCGGGTCGGATTCACCGCGCCCGTCGACGGTCACGCCCGGATAGATTACGTCGCCACTGATGACTGGATGAGGGGTGTCCGCCTCCTCGGGAGTCTCACCGTCGATTCGATACTCGAAGTACGCCAACGAGTTCGTGTCATTCACGAACTCGAGGGTCACCTCACAGTTGTCATCGTCGAGCTCGTCGACGTATGGCCACCCCTTTGCTTCGTTGTTCTCATTGGTGCTCGGGAAGTCGTAGGCTGCTGCGACACCCGTGCCGCCGATTAGCAGTGCACCACTCGTTACCGCTCCCGCCTTCAGCACCCGCCGTCGGGAGAGCGTCGTCGGATTCGCCTTGGTTTCATCGTTCATGTCTGTTTGTCTCCGGTGTTTTCGCTCGGCTCCTTGCGCCGCAACTGTCGTTGTTTCATCAGTTCCGTACTTGTCTCTCCACTCCACCCACCTTGACGAGATGAGTAGGTAGTCAGGTCACTCCAAAGCGCCATTAATAGAAACGACAGTTCACGGCATTCACGGCGTGTAAGGTCGACATACAGCTATTTTTGATATCCAGCATCCAAACAAACTCTCCGATAGGAACTCCCTGATGAGCGTTTTTCGCCTCCCACACCGTACACATCACCGAAACCTCCCGGACGAAATGGCTGAGTCCCAACTGTCCGCCGAGCGGCGCAACCGCGAATCCACCGAAGGTGGTCCGGAGACGGCTACTGAACGCGGCGCTCGTGGTGTCGAACGAAGTATCCTGCGCCCGCGACGTAACTCAAAAAGACGCCGACAGACTGCTCCCTACCGGTAGTTATCGCTCGATGTCGACCGACTCGATTTCGACGTCGTCGTGCGGCTTGTCGTTGCGGCCCGTCGGGACGTTGCTGATTTCTTTGACTACGTCCATTCCGTCGACGACTTCGCCGAAGACGGCGTGTTTGTCGTCGAGGTGGGGCTGGGCGTCCAGCGTGATGAAGAACTGACTACCGTTGGTGTTCGGCCCGGAGTTGGCCATCGAGAGGATGCCGGCGCCGTCGTGGCGGAGTTCGGGGTGGAACTCGTCGTCGAATTCGTAGCCGGGGCCGCCGCGACCGGTACCGGTGGGGTCGCCGCCCTGAATCATGAAGTCCGCGATGATGCGGTGGAAGATAGTGCCTTCGTACAGCGAGTCGCCGCGGGTTTCGCCCGTCTCGGGGTCCTCCCACGTGGTCGTCTCGGGGGCCGGCTCGTCGTCGGCCGCGGGGTCGTGTTGCGCGAGGTTGAGGAAGTTCTCGACGGTTCGGGGTGCGCGCTCTTCGAACAGTTCGATGGTGATGTCGCCGTGGTTCGTACCCAGGGTGACAGTCGGGTTGTCGCTCATACCCGATTCAGGCGCGGGCGTCGCAAAAGGCTGCCGACTGCTGTCGTCGCCGACACAGCCCGCGAGGGCGCCGCTCAGCATCGCTGTCGCCGCCCCGAGAACCGCCCGACGATTGATTGACATGCTATTCCTCGGATGGCGGGGAGCATAACCGCCCCGGAACGGCGTTTTCCCGTCTTCGCAACCGTTTATAGTCGTGGCTTAATACCACCAGTATGGTTCGGGACCCGCTGTCGGACACCGACGACCCAGACCTTGAGACGGTCGTCGGGACGCTGGACGACGAGGACTGTCGAAACATCGTCCGGCAACTCGACGAGCCTCGGACGGCGAGTGAACTCGTCGAGCGGTGTGACATTCCGCGGTCGACGCTGTATCGGAAACTCGACCGGCTGACGGAGTCGACGTTGCTGCGGGAGGGAACCGAGATACGGCAGGACGGCAGCCACGCCGGCCGCTACGAAGTCGACTTCACCGAGGTCATCGTCGAGTGCGACGACGACCGGGAGTTCGGCATCGAAATCGAGCGGCCGGCCAGACGCGCCGACGAACGACTGGCCGAACTGTGGTCGGAAGTCGGCAAGGAGGTGCGATAATGGTTCACACGCAATCTACGGCCGGAATCCAACTCGCCATCGCAGTCGTAAAGACACTCATTCTCGTCGTCGGCGGCGTCGTGACGTATCTCGCCTGGAGTGCCTACCGCCGGACCGGTGACCGGTCGCTGAAGTTCCTCTCGGTCGGCTTCGCTTTCGTCGGCGTCGGCGTCCTCATCGCGGGGTTTACGTTCGAAATACTCGGGACAGACATCGGCATCGGCGTGCTCATCGAGGGCCTGTTCATCCTCACGGGCCTGAGCATCATTGCCTACTCGCTGCGCGTGCAGTGAATCTCCGGGGGATTCTCAATTCTCACGTCGGATTCCCACCTCGGAGAACCGATTCTCAGTCCCCGGGAATCCGCCTTCCGTGCTTTACGTATAGCCTTACTACGTCGAACTGTAATGGCTGACAACATTGGCGCACCCGGAACGGATTTCTCGCGCCGAGATTTCGTGAAGGCGACTGGAACTATCGGCGTGGCGGGTCTCGCGGGCTGTTCGACTGGCTATCAGGGCCCGGCCCAACAGGCGACGGGAACCCAGGACGGCGAGCAACTGCCGCTCGCTGGTGCGCCTGAAGTCGTCGACGTGCACGAACAGAACAATCAGGTGACGCTCCGCTCGGTCACCTCGCGACTCGCCGCCCACCCCGGCGATTCGATGGGCGGTCCCGTCGAACTGCCCGCCGTCTGGGCGTGGCAGGCCGACGACCGAACGCCGAGCGTCCCCGGTCCCGTCATCCGGACCGTCGAGGGCGAGGACATCGAGGTGACGCTGGACAACACCGATTCGATGCACCCCCACACCCTCCACTTCCACGGCGTCCGGAAGACCTGGGAGAACGACGGCGTCCCGACGACGACGGGCATCACCGTCGCCCCCGGCGAGAAACACACCTACGAGATTCCCGCGAACGTGCCCGGGACGCATCTGTATCACTGTCACTACCAGACCCACCGGCACATCGACATGGGGATGTACGGCGTCTTCCGTGTCGACCCAGAGGGCTACGAGCGGGCCGACCAGGAACTGTTTATGACGCTGAAGGACTGGGACTCCCGGCTCAACCGACAGATTGCCGGCGAGGACGTCTCCTACAGCCCGCGTGACCGCTCGCCGGACGTGTTCACCATCAACGGCCGGTCGGCGCCGCGGACGCTCCACCCCGAGGACGGCTCGCCGGTCATCGTCTCACAGGGCGACACCGTTCGACTGCACCTCGCCAACAACGGCTACATGAGCCACCCGATTCACACGCACAACCACCGGTTCCGGCTCGTCCAGAAGGACGGCTCCGACGTGCCCGAAGCCGCCCAGTACGAACAGGACATCGTCAACGTCGCTCCCGCAGAACGGAAGACCATCGAGTTCGAGGCCGACGCCGACCCCGGCATCTACCTCATCCACTGCCACAAGGTGAGCCACGCGATGAACGGCAACAGCTACCCCGGCGGGATGGTCGGCGCCATCGTCTACGAGGAGGCGATGGATTCCGACCTCTTCGCAGAACTGATGGACTACGCCGGCTACGAGGCCTGACCGGATTCGGGGCCACGGTGTCGTTCGACCTCGTTTGACTGGTAGTAAATTTAACACCGCTTGGCCCGGACGGTCTGTCAGTGATTGACAGTGTCTGACGGGGACGTACGTGAAGCCACGACCGAACACGACAGCGAACCGACCGACTTCGACGCTGTCGTCGTCGGCGCGGGCTTTTCGGGACTGTACATGTTACACCGACTCCGAGAGTTGGGACTGTCGGTGCGCGCCTACGAGAAGGGCGACGGCGTCGGCGGGACGTGGTACTGGAACCGCTATCCGGGCGCCCGCTGTGACAGCGAGAGTCACATCTACTGTTACTCCTTCGACGAGGACCTCTACGAGGAGTGGGAGTGGACGGAACGCTACCCCGAACAGCCCGAAATCCTCGAGTATCTCAACTTCGCCGCCGACGAACTCGACCTCCGCCGGGACATCGCCTTCGAGACGGAGGTCACCTCGGCCAGCTACGACGACGACGCGGCGACGTGGACCGTCGAGACGGCCGACGGCGAACGCGTCGAGACACGGTTTTTCATCAGCGCTGTCGGCTGTCTCTCCGAACCGTTCAAACCCGACTTCGACGGCCTCGACACCTTCGAGGGCGAGTGGTACCACACGGCCCGGTGGCCCCACGACGGCGTCGACCTCGACGGCGAGCGCGTCGGCGTCGTCGGCACGGGGTCGACGGGCATCCAGTTCATCTCCGAGAACGCCTCGCGGGCGGGGCACCTGACCGTCTTCCAGCGGTCGCCGAACTACGCCGTCCCGGCGCGGAACCGACCCATCGAGGACGAGGAGTACGAGGAGATACGCGAGAACTACGACGCCATCTGGGAGCAGGCGCGCAACTCCCGGTTGGGGATGCCGTTCGACCCCGACGAGAACTCCGCTCGAGGCCTCTCCGAAGACGAGATACGCGACATCCTCGAGGACCGCTGGCAGCAAGGCGGCTTCCGCTTTCTGCACGCCTTCGAGCCCGGCCACGTGCTGTCGGACGCCGACACCAACGCGATTATCTCGGAGTTCATCCGCGAGAAGATTCGCGAGAGAGTCGACGACCCCGAAACCGCCGAGAAACTCGTCCCGACGGACCACCCCTACGCCTCCAAGCGTCCGCCGATGGACTACAACGACTACTACGGGACGTACAACCGCGACGACGTGCGCCTCGTCGACGTAGACGCCAACCCGATAACCGAAATCACGCCAGACGCGTCCGGACCACCGCCGACCACTACGACATCGACGTGTTGGTCTTCGCGACCGGCTTCGATGCGATGACCGGCGCCATCTTGGCGATGGACATCTACGGACGCGACGGCCGCTCGCTCGAAGAGAAGTGGGCCGACGGTCCGACCACGTACCTCGGTCTCGGGATGCACGACTTCCCCAACCTCTTCACCATCACCGGCCCCCAGAGTCCCTCCGTGTTGACGAACATGCCGATGTCCATCGAACAGCACGTCGAGTGGATAACCGACTGCATCGCCTACATGGACCGCGAGGGCTACGACCGCATCGAAGCGACCGCCGAATCCGAACAGCAGTGGGTCTCCCAGACGAACATGCTGGCCGACAACATGCTGTTCTCGGAGGCCAAATCGTGGTATCGCGGCGAGAACGTCCCCGGCAAGCCGAGCATCTTCACGCCGTTCCCCGGCGGTCTCGAGATGTACCGGGGCATCTGTGAACGGGTCGCCGAAGACGACTACGACGGCTTCGAACTCCGAGAGGCCACCGACGCCCCGACGGTCGAACAGTAGTCGGTCCTCGCCGCCTCAGTTTCAGAACGACCGGAGGGCTTCGAGTTTCTCCGCCGCTGCGCCCGATTCGAGTGCATCGCGGGCCTGTTCGAGGCCGCCGCGGATGTCGTCGGCGTCACCGCCCGCGTAGATGCGCAGGGCGGCGTTGACGGCGACGGCGTCGGCGAAGTTGTCCTGGCGGTCGCCCGACAGCACCTCCTCGGTAATCGCCGCGGAGTCGGCTGCCACGTCGTCGACGCCGAGGTCCTCCTCCTCGAAGTCCATGCCGTACTCGGGCGTCTCGATGTCGAAGTCGTCCATCTCCTCACCTTCGTTCCAGACGGCGACTTTCGTCGACCCCGGACGCACGTCGTCGTAGCCTTCCATCCCCTGGAACATGACGACGCGGTCGACGGGTGCGGTTTCGCTTTCCTGGACGGTGTCGATGATGCGCTTGGCGTAGGGCAGGTGATAGAACGACCCGAGGTGCGTCGACGCCTCGGCGGGATTCGCCAGCGTCTCGATGGTGTTGACGAAGGTGCGGACGCCCATCATGTCGCGACGCTCTTCGAGGGCGGTAATCTCGGGTGCGAAGTTCGGCTGGTAGTAGAAGCCGAAGCCGACCTCGTCGGTCATCTCGGCCGACTCCTCGGGCGTGAGGTCGGTCCGGACGCCCAGCTCGTCGAGGACGTGCTTGTAGGCGTCCTGTTTCTGCGTCGGGACGCGGTCCCCGGAGTGGACGACGACGGGCGTGCCCGCGGCCGCGGCGACGAGGCCGGCGGCGACACCGAAGATGGCGCTCCGGCCCTTGCCGTCGTAGTTCGCCCCGCAGTCGACGGGGTCACACTGCGGCGCGTACGTCTCGGTTCCCTCCGCCATCACGTCGATGTAGGCGGCCAGCTCCTCGGGCGTGTTGCGCTTCCAGCGGTTCGCCAGCCAGAAGGCGCCCAGTGTCGTGTCGTCGGGTTCGAAATCGAGGATGCGACGGAACGCCTCGGCGGCCTGCTCGCGCGTCATGTCGTCGGCGGACTTGTGTCCGGAGCCGACGACTTCGGTCATCAGACGCTTGAGGGGCCACTCGCCGTATTTCTCGGTCGCTTTGGCCATACCGAAGATTGGGGCAGGGGCACAAAAACCTCCACGGTTGCCACCTGTCACGGAACGGCCCGCCGGAACCGACGGACCCTAATCCCCGCCGGTCCTACGTGGGGTAATGAGTACGCCGGCGGCCGACGACGCGGACTGGCGTTCGGACCTCGATGCGGTCGACGAAGCCCTCATCGACGGCTACCAGTCGGACTTCCCCGTCGAGCGGCGACCGTTCCGCCGCGTCGGGGCGGAACTCGGCATCGAAGAGGACGAAGCGCTCGAACGCGTGCGGCGACTCCGCGAGGCAGGCGTCTTCCGACGCTTCGGAGCGGTACTGAACCCCCCCGTCATCGGCGCCTCGACGCTGGCGGCCGTCAGCGCGCCCGAGGAGCGCTTCGACGAGATTGCCGATATCATCAACGGCTACCGGCAGGTCAACCACAACTACCGCCGCGACCACGAGTGGAACATGTGGTTCGTCGTCACCGCCGGTTCGCTCGACCGCCGCGACGAAATCCTCGCGGAAATCGAGGAACGAACCGGCTGTGAGGTGCTGAACCTCCCGATGTTGACGGACTTCTACATCGACCTGGAGTTCCCGGTCGTCAATTCGGACCGATTCGCCCGGGAGTCGGTCGAACGGACCGAGGTGACGGCGACACGCATCTCCGAGACGGCCGCAGCGGACCTCTCGGACCTCGATAAGGCGCTGCTGTTGGAGATACAGGACGGCTTCCCGCTGTCGATGACGCCCTACGAAGACGTGGCCGACGCCGTCGACGCGCCAGTCGAAGACGTTCTCGACGCCATCGAAGCGCTTCGCGCGGACGGCTGCATCAAGCGCATCGGCTGTGTCGTCAACCACGTCGTCACCGGCTTCGACGCCAACTGCATGGTCGTCTGGAACGTCCCCGACGAGGAACTCGACGCCCGCGGAGAGACCGTCGGCGAGTTGCCCTACGTGACGCTGTGTTATCACCGCCCCCGCCGGCCCGAGCAGGGATGGCCCTACAACCTCTTTACGATGATTCACGGCCGCGACCCCGAGGCCGTCGACGAGAAAATCGACGAACTCGCCGACGAGTACCTCCCCGTCGAACACGAGCGCCTGTACTCCACCGAGACGCTGAAACAGACTGGCGCGCGCTACGACGACATCGTCACCGAGTCGTGAGCCCTGTCACCACGGCACAATCAGTTTCTTGACGCCGACTTACGACGCCCGGATATGGACGTTCGGGAGTTGACCGACGAGACGGAGCGCCGCGAGGCGGTCCCGATTCTCCGACAGCTGTGGACCGAGAAGTCGCCCGCGGACGTACTCGCGTGGACCGGCGAGGACGACTACCGCTGTTTCGGCGCGTTCGTCGACGGTGAGTTGGTCGCCGTCGCGGGCGTCCTCGTTGCGGGTGTTCTCCATCACGCTCGCCACGCGTGGCTCTACGACCTCGTCGTCGACGAACCACACCGCGGGGAGGGTTACGGCACTGAGCTACTCCGATTCGTCGAATCGTGGGCGGACACGGAAGACTGTGCGTTCCTCGCGTTGGCCTCGCCCGAATCGAAGACCGATACGCACGACTACTACGAGCGCCGCGGCTACGAGAGATGGGGGTACGTCATCGAGAAGGAACTGTGAAACCGGGTCAGTCGTTCGCCGAGATGGCGACGACGGGGCCGATGACGGCCAGCCCGATTCCGAGGAAGAGGAACGGGATGGTCATCGTCGACGTTGGCGTGATGATGAACAGGAGTCCGAACAGCGACAGCTGGATTCCAAGCACTTTCACCGACCGATTGATGGCGAACCCGCCGACGACGGCGAGGACGAACCCGACGAGGAGTGCGTGCCCGACGTGGTACTGCCGCAGGAAGTCGTCGACCAGTTGCAGCGGCATCTCGAACATCTTTGGTGAATATCGCGGTGTTTCGTTCTTAATGGTTCCGTTACCCCTCGGCGGGACCGGTCAACTCGATGTCGCTGAGCCACAGCACCCAGACGATGAGTAACACGCCGGTGTAACACACTGCCCAGACGAAGAGTCCGAGGTTCCGGTAGCCGGCGTTGGTCAACACGTAGTCGGTGACGCCGGCGACGGCGACGGTCGTCGCCAATAGGAGCATACCGAGGGCCCACCCCGGGACCTCGTTGTCTTCGAGTGGGTTGTTCATGCCTGCGATAGGGTTCCGACGGATTCGAGTGTTCCGGTTCGCGATTACAGGTCGATTTCCTTCAGCGACTCCATCCGCTCGATGAGGCCGTCCAGCCCCTCGTTTATCTCGGTGGCGTGCGTCTCGAACCCCTCGGCGGTAACCGCGCCATCCGGCGTTGGCTCGATGAGGCCGTCGTCCTCCAGCATCCGGAGGGAGTAGCGTGCTTTGTGCTCGTCGATGCCCGTCTCCGTGGCGACGCGGGTGATACCGATCGGCTGGTGTTCGATGACGGCCTCCAACACGCGGAGGTCCCGTTCCTCTTTCGCCAGCTGTCTCGCCAGCCGTTGTATCATTGCTCCGAAGTACCAACCCCACCGGCAAAACGCTACCGTTCGGCTACGGCTTTCCGGTGGCCGCGGCGTCGAGAAGAGCGTCGAGCCACTCGGCGTCCCGACACGCCGAAAACGGGGTCGGGTCGGCCGGGTCGTCGCTTCGGGCGGCGAGGCTGCGTTCGAACCACGCCACGTCGTGCCACTCGCCGTGCTTGTAGCCGGCCTCGGGCAGCAACGCCGCACGCTCGAAGCCGAAGGCCTCGTGGAAGCCGACGCTTTCGGGATTCGGCAGCGTGACGACGCCGTAGGCGCTGGCAAACCCCTGTTCGGTGAGCGTCTCCAACAGCGCCGCGTACAGTGCCGACCCGATTCCCGCACCGCGGGCCGACCGCTCGACGTACACCGAGAGTTCGGTCACCCACCGGTAGGCCGAACGCTTCCGCAGTTGGCCCGCGTAGGCGTAGCCGACGACCGACCCGTCGACTTCGGCGACGAACCACGGGTACGTCTCGACGGTGTCGGCGATGCGGCGCTCGATTTCCTCGGCGTCGGGTGGGACCTCCTCGAAGGTGATTGCGGTCTCCTCGACGTAAGGGCGATAAATCGAGGCGATGGCGGCGGCGTCGTCGGCCGCGACAACGCGGAGGTCGAGTGCCGTCACAGTCGCTCCTCCTGTAACAGCAACACGACCATCGACAGCCCCGAGACGGCGAGCAGCAGGAACGCGGGAACGACGGCGTACTGGTAGTAGGCGGCCGCTTGGGCGCGCCAGATTTGAGTGACGATGGTCTCGAAGCCGGTCGGTCGGAGGATGAGCGTCACGGGCAACTCCTTCATCGTCGTGAGGAAGACGAGCGCCGCACCCGCTACCACGCCGGGCGCGATGAGCGGGAGGGTAATCCGTCGGAACGCGCTGAACGGCGACTCTCCGAGTGTGCGTGCGGCCTCGACGAGCGTCGTATCGACCTGTAGCGTCGTCGTGCGAATCGAACCGACGGCCTGCGGCATGAATCGGACGACGTAGGCGAACACCAGCAGGGGAATCGTCTGATACAGCGCCGGCGAGTAGGGGATATCGAGGGAATCGTAGCCGGCCCCGAAGTACACCAACGCGAGCGCGAGAACGATACCGGGCACGGCGAAGCCGAGGTACGTCATGCGTTCGAACAGCGCCGCGAGGCGGGAGTCGTGTTGTGCGGCGAAGTAGGCGATGGGGAGGGCGGCGAGGGCGGCGACGATGGCCGCCACGAGCGAGACGCCGACGGAGTTGACGGCGTATATCCACTCGAAGGCCAGCGATGGGCGACGGCCGGCTTCCGAGTTGACGAGCAACAGGCCGAGAATCCAGATGGGAACGGCCAGAGCGATGGTGGTGACGGCGACGGGCAGCAGCGTCGCGGGCCAGCGCCAGAGGCCGAGGTTGACCGTCGAATCGCCGCTGGAATCCGACCCGCCCTCGACGGAGGTTTGCGGGCGCACCCATCGCTCCAAGACGAGGACGACGAGGACGATGGCGAGCAACTGCAACGACAACAGCGCCGCGAAGTCCTGGCCGAAGGCGTTGTACTCGACGTATATCTGGCGGGTGAACACCGGCAGTCGCATGATGCCGGGCGTCCCGAAGTCCGAAACCGCATACAGCGCGGCCAGGAGGCTACCCGCGAGGACGGCGGGTCGGATGTGCGGTATCGTGACTCGCCGGAACGCGGTCAGGCGGTCCTGATTGAGCGTGCGGGCGGCGTCGATGAGCGTCGTATCGAGCGACAGGAGCGACGCCCGCGTCGTCAGGTACACGTACGGGTAGGTGTACAGCGTGATGACGAGTATCGTTCCCCCGAGGCCGTACACTTCGGGAATCGACTCGACCCCGAGCGGCGCCAACAGGTCGCTGAACTCCCCGCGAGGGCCGAACGCCGAGACGAAGGTGAAGGCGCCGACGTAACTCGGCACGACCAGCGGCAGCGCGACGACGATGGTCCAGAAGCGCCGGAACGGCAGGTCGGTGCGGACGGTGAGATACGCCAGCGGAACGCCCAACAGCACGGACAGGCCGGTCACACCGGCCATCAGAAGCAAACTGTTGAGGATGATTTCGGCGGTTCCCCACCGGAACAGGAGGTCGGTGGCGCGTTGGGTGTCGACGGTCACCGCCTCGATGAACAGCCACGACATCGGGAACACGAGCGCCACGGCGATGAACGCACACAGAAGCGCCAATCCGAGCGGGAACTCCCCGGTGAAGCGTTCCCGAAGTCCCGCGATATCCCTCATTGTCCGACCGTTCGTGTCCCGACGTACTTGAGCGAACCCATTCCAACGGATATATTTTAGGTCAGCCTAATTCAATCCCATGGAACTGACGCGGCGCGACGCCACCATCGCGTTGGCAGCCCTCAGCTCGGGCGGCGCCGCCGCAGTCGGTCTCAGGGCCGTCCGGGAGCGAGACGACCCCCCCGACCGACTCGACGACGACGCGGTCGTCTCGGCGATGATTGCGCTCGCCGAGGTTCTCTATCCCTCGGCCGTCTCCGGTGTCGAGCCGTTCGTCGAGACGTTCGTGACCGACCGGCTCGAACGCGAGGGTCACGGCGAAGCGCTGCGAGCGACCGTGACCGACCTAAACGAGTTGGCGGTCGCTTGGCACGACGCCGCAATCGACGAGCTGTCGCCGGCGGCCCGCGAGGAACTGCTCCGGGAGGCCGGTGCCGACGTCGCCGACGAGGTCCCCGACGGAACGACCGCCGAGCGCGTCCGGTACTTCGTCGTCAACGAACTCCTCATGGCGCTGTACACCTCGCCGACAGGTGGGGAGTTGGTCGGCATCGAGAACCCCCAGGGGCATCCGGGTGGCACCGACACCTACCAGCGGGGGCCGCCATCGTGACTCGAAAACCCGTCACGGGTGCCGACGTGTGTGTCGTCGGCGCCGGTCCGGCCGGAACCATCGTTGCCGACCGCCTCGCCGCGTCGGGCCACGAGGTGGTCGTCCTCGACGCCGGCCCGCGGTTCGACCCCGACGACCGAATTCGAAGACAGGAGCGTTCGATACGACCCTCCTTCTCGCGGCCGGACGTCTGGGACGGCGACGCCGAACGGGACGCCTACACCTCCAGCGGCGAGAAGGGGTATCCGCTGAATCACGCCCGCGTGAAGGGCGTCGGCGGGTCGACGCTCCACTGGCAGGGGATGGTGATGCGGCTCCACGAGGACGACTTCAACTCCCGCAGCGCCCGCGGCGTCGGCGTCGACTGGCCAATCGACTACGCTGACCTCCGACCGCAGTACGCCGAGGCCGAACGGGAGTTGGGCGTCTCCGGGGCCTCCGATAACCCCTTCGCGCCGCCGCGGGAGGAGCCCCACCCGATGGCGGCGTTCCCGCCCTCCTACAGCGACAGCCTGTTCGCCGACGCCTGCGAGGAACTCGAAATCGCGATGCACTCGGTGCCGAACGCACGCAACTCCGAGTCCCGGAACGGCCGCAGCGCGTGTGTCGGCTACGGCACCTGCCAACCGGTGTGTCCCTCCGGCGCGAAGTACGACGCGACGGTTCACGCCGAAGCCGCCGAGCGACGGGGGGGCGACGGTCATCGACCGCGCACCCGTCCAGCGGCTCGAACACGGCCCCGAATCGGTCGAGGCGGCCGTCTACGCGACGCCGGATGGCGAGACTCATAGACAGGAAGCCAATGCCTTCGTCGTCGCCTGTGGCGGCGTCGAGACACCCCGGCTGCTGTTGCTGTCCGAGTCAGAACACTACCCCGACGGCCTCGCCAACTCCAGCGGCCTCGTCGGCAAGTGCTTCATGGACCACCTCTTCGCCGGGATGGGCGGCCGACTCGGCGAACCGACTCGACAGAACCACGTCGGCTTTCTCACCAGCGAGAGCCACCAGTTCTACGACGACGCCGACGAGACGGTCGGCCCGTTCAAACTGGAGTTCTTCAACTACGCCGGCCCCTCGCCGGTGGAGATGGCGCTGACCGGCGACGACTGGGGCGACGAATTACTCGACCGCCTCCGGGCGAACTACGGCGACCACGTCGGGATGGGCGCACTCGTCGAACAGCTACCCAGCGAGGACAACTACGTCACGCTCGACGAGAGCCGTACGGACGACCACGGCAACCCCGTCCCCGAGATACACTGGTCGCTCGACGACCGCACGCGCCGAACTATCGAGCGAGCAAACGAGAAACAGCGGGCGATTCTGGAGGAGTTGGGCGCGGAGATTACGTGGCAGGTCGGCCCCGAAAACACCGGCCCGGCGTATCACCACATGGGGACGACCCGGATGGGGACCGACCCCGACGACAGCGTCGTGACGCCCCAACTCCGCACCCACGACCTCGAGAACTGCTGGCTGGTCGGCAGCAACGTCTTCCCCACCGGCGGTGCGATGAACCCGACGCTCACCATCGCTGCACTCGCGATTCGGGCCGCTGAAGCCATCGATGCGTCCCTCTGACTCTGTTTTAGGCAAACCTAAAAGCCTAAGTCGGTGGGGAAGAGACGACAGAATAATGAGTCAGTTACAGCACTCTAACGGCTCCGAATCCGCCGACGATGCGGAGACAGCAGACGGCGACACAGCGGACGAATACACCTTCGAGGACCTCAGCGTCGTGATGGGTACCTACAACGAGGAAGCGGCCATCGCGACCGTTCTCGAGGACATCGAGCGCGTCACCGACGGGCAGGCCGAAGTCGTCTGCGTCGACGGTTCCGACGACCGCACGCCGGAAATCGCTCGCGAACACGGCGCTCGCGTCATCGAACAGGAGCCACAGGGCTACGGCGTCGCTGTCCGAGAGGCGGTTCTCGCCCCCGACCGTCCCATCGTCGTCACGACCGACTGCGACGACACCTACCCGATGGAGCAACTGCCGGAGTTCCTCGAAGCCATCAACGAGGGCTACGACGTGGTCTCGGGGGACCGCCTGTATCACGGCGCCGACGCGATGCCGGCGTTCAACCGCTTCGGTAACCACGCCTTCGCCGCCGTCGCCAGCGTCCTGATGGGCGAGCGCGTCCACGACACCACCACGGGTATGCGCGCCTACCGCCGCGATGTGGTCGAAGACATCGAATGGACCGAGAACACCGGCCTGTCGGCGGAGTTGCTCATCCGACCCCTGATGCGCGGCTACGACATCCAGGAGCGACCCATCGAGTACGCCGAACGCGCCGGCGAGACGAAACTCGACCCCATCGAGGGCGGGGCCGCCATCGCGAAATCCATCGTGAAGGTGTGTCTCGAAGAGCGGTTCCGATAACTCACGACGACGCTTCTACGTCAGTTTCGAAGTCGACGCCGGCGAAGTGTTCTTCCGGATGGTCGGGGAGGTACGTACCCTCCCGGTCACAGTAGTCGACCAGCCGACAGACGGTTCGCTCGGGGGGCCAGATCACCTCGACGGTGTCACCGGTCGTCCGTACCGTCATCTCCTGTCTGTAGGTCAGGGTGCCGCCGTCCGGTTGGACGAGCCGAACGAGCAGGATGAGTTCGTCCGTGTCGGCGACCGAGACGGTGCCGTTGGCGCCGGCGAGGCTCGCTTCGTCGCCGTCGAGGCGCCACTCGGCGGTGTAGTCGTTCCCGACGCCACCGACGTTGCCGGCGTCGTACTCGACGTGGTTGCCCGAGACGCTGAACAGCCGGACGCTCGCCCGGTCGACGCGCGCCGGAATGCCCACCGTCGTCTCGCCGCTGAGACGTCGGCCCTCGCGAACGTCGAGTTCGTCGAGTTTCGGCGTAACGTGACGGTCGGGGTCGCCGGTCCAGGTCCCGCGGTAGGTGTAGCGGTAGTGAGTCCGGTTCGGGTAGGCGTCCATCACGGCGAAGTCGTCGTCGGGTTCGCGGTCCAGGGCGTAGACGACGGGCCCGTCGAAGCCGGGGTCGTTGCGGAGGTACTGGAAGGGGTGGTTCTGCCAGTCGCCGTACGGCGCCGGGATGAACACGACGGCGTTCTCGAAGTCGGCCGAATCGATGGGCTCGTAGGCGGTGTCGTACTTCTCGGTGTTGCCCGCGTGGCGCTCGACGGGTGGCGTGAGGACGGCGGCGTTGGCGACGCCGCCGACGAGAAGCACCGTTGCGAGCGCGACGATGCCCACCGCGCGGACGGCCCGCGGCGAGGCGGCAGCGGAGAGTCGTCCGACGGCAGCGCTGTCGCGGGCGTGCCGCCAGCCGACGACGAGTGCGAACGCCGCAAACACCGACAGCGGGACGAGCAAATCGAAGTGATAGAAGGCCCCGAACTGCGAGAGCAGGCCGTCGGTCGGGTCGTCCATCGTCGCTAACATGTTGTAGTTGCCCCAGAAGGCGAGGTTGCCCAGCGGGACGGTCACGAACAGCGCGGCGAGGAGGGCGCCGACGCGTCGGCGTTCGCCGGTGAGTTGGTCGTCGAACCAGCGCCGGGCGGCGACGGCGAGGCCGACGGCGGCGACGGCCGTCCCGAGGAGGCCGGCCGTGAACCACCGGGTGGCGAAGTACCAGAGGACGTAGCCGTTGGCCTCCAGCGCGAGGTCGAGCGTGTAGTCGACTTCGTGGCCGAGGATGCGCCGCTCGCCGAACCCGGGGCCGTCCATCGGCGCGAACGCCTCGTAGGGGAAGACGAACGGCGACCCGGTCATGCGTGCGTTGTACGCCAAGGCGACGCCGACGCCGAGGAGGCCAAAGGTGGCCGTCAGGGCGTTTCGACGCGCGGCGTCGGAGAGCGGCCACACGCCGTCCGCGCGGACACCCTGCAGGACGGTCCAGACCGCGTGGACGATGAACGGCACCGCAAAGAGGACTGCCGTGTACGGGCGGGCGAAGAACGCGATGCCGACGACGGCACCGGCGAGGCCGGCGCTCCGGAGAGCGTTCTCCCGGACGGCCCGGAGATACAGCACCGCGAAGGCGAGATTCAGCATCGTCGTCGGTGCGTACGGCAGGAACACCGAGGTGGTGAGAAGCGCCATCGGAGAGACGGCGTAGACGACGCTCGCGACGAGACCCACGCGGCGGTCGAAGGCGAGCGAACCGAGGCGGTACACCAACGCCGCGTTGGCGGCGGCGACGACTGCGAGCGTCACGCGCGGCTCGCCGAACAGCGCCATCGAGACTGCGTACATCGCGGCGGGGACGGGCGTGTACTTGGGGTAGAGTCGGCCGCCGTCCTCGATGAAGAACCAGGGATGAAACGCGTCGGCGAGGCTGCCAGCGTACAGCTCGAGTTGCCCAGCCAACAGCATCGACGCCTGCTGGAGATAGACGCCCTCGTCGTGGTTGCTGGAGTGATAGGGAAACAGCGTCTCCGCAGTTGCGAACACCACGATGCCGGCGAGGACGGCGAGGCCGGCCGCCAGAAGCGTCTCCGTGGGCGTCTCACGGAACCGACGGCGGAGAGCATGGAGCGGCCGAATCACGTCGAATCGTACAAATCAGTGATGATACGTCGTTTGGTCAGACGTCGATACCGACCTCACGCATGAGGTCGATGGTCGGTTCGAGGTCCGAGAGCTGGGTCAGGTCGATGTCCGGCACGTCGAGCTCGTCGATGGTCGGCAAATCACCGATGGGTTCGACCTCGTTGACCAGCGGGTACTCGAAGGTCGAGCGGGCGAAGTAGTCCTGTGCCTCCGCCGACAGCAGGTGTCGGACGAAGTTCGAGGCGAGCGTCGCGTCGCTGGCCGCGTCGGTGACGGTCGCGCCCGCGACGTTGAAGACGGCGCCGGCGTCGCCCTCGGTGAACGCCGTCGCGATGGGTGCATCCGGCGAGCCGTCGAGGACGCGCTGGATGTAGTAGTGGTTCGTGAACGCGGCGTCGATTTCGCCGTCAGCGATGGCCTGACACGTGACGAACTCGTCGGGGTAGGAAGTGATGCCCGACTCGACGATGCCTTCGAGCCACTGTCGGGTCGCGTCCTCGCCCTCGATGATGCGCATGGCCGTCACGAAGGCCTGACAGGAGCCATACGAGGGTGCCCACCCGAGGTCGCCCTCGAAGTCGGGGTAGGCCATGATGTCGTTCGGGAGGTCGGACTCCGAGTACGCGTCGGTGTTGTAGGGAACGCTTCGAGCGCGGCCGGAGGTGCCGACCCACTCGTCGGTGCGGAACTCCTCCCGGACCATGTTTAGCACTTCGTCCGGAAGCGCCTGCGTACGGTCCGCGTCGGTGAGTGCGCCGAGGGAGCCGGCGTTGACAGAGTAGAACACGTCGGCCGGCGTCCCCTGGCCCTCGTTGATTATCTGATTGACGAGGTCCGTCGACCCGGCATACCGGACCGTCAGCGAGAAATCGTCGTATAGGTCCTCGATGTAGCTGATGAGGTCACCGACGAGGAACTCCCCGCGACCGGAGTACAGCGTCAACTCGCCTTCGAGGTCCGGCATCTCCGCCATCGGGGTACCGCCGGGGGTGCCGCGTCCCGCCCGCCCGGAGCCGATTTGTCCGATTGGGCTGTCGCCGTTGCCGTTTCCATTGCCCTCGCCGTTGCCGAGGATGCCCGAACATCCTGCCAGTCCGACGGTTCCCGCGGCGGCGGCCCCCGCGAGGAACGTCCGTCGGTCGGTTCCGTCGAAGAACGATTTCGGTGAATCCATGTGTTTTAGGCTTGCCTAAATTCACTTATACTCGTCGGTTCAGTCGTCCGCGGCCGCCGGGACGCGCTGCAGCGATTCCAGGCTGTCCAGACAGTCGAGCCAATCGTGCATGTACTCGCCGACGTGGTTGAAGAACGCACCGTTGTTGTATTCGGAGTAGTCTTCATCCCGGAGTTCGTCGGCCATCGCCTCGAACACGCCCGCGTAGCTGTCGGCGTCTGCGCCAGCGTCGTCGATGATTTCCCAGAGGTGTTCGTTCAACTCCAGGCCGGCGACCTCGTTAGTGAGGTCGTCGAACGTCGACCGCGGCGCCTTGTTGTGTTCACACAGCGGGTAGCCGTTGTAAATCTGCTTGCCCAACACGTCGCATGCGCGTTTGAGGAACACGCCGCTCCAGATGTCGTCGAAGCGGCCCACGTCCCATGCGTTTTCGTCCATCGGGAGCTGGTAGAACGCGGGGATGACCTCTCGCTCGAAGGCGAGGTTCATCGAACAGACGGTGAGGTAATCGCCCTCCGCAGCGACGAAATCACCTTCGAAGTCGTCCCGCGTCGTCCGCGTTTGGGCCTGTCCCTGCAGGTCGCCGTCCATCAGAATCCGGACGGCGTCGAGGTCCGGCACGTTCGTCCACAGCCCCTGTGAGGCGACCACGTCGTCGACGGATTCGGTGTCCGTCTCGACGGTCTCGTCCATCGCCGCGTAGGGGTAACCCCGTGGATAGAGGCCGTGGTCGTCGGCGTTCTGGTACAGCACGTTGACCCACTGCTCGTCGGAGGATACCGACTCGATGTCGCCCTCGAACGCGAGGTTCTCCATGTGCCGGCCGAAGAAGTCGTCTTCCTCGTGAGGCAGGGTGTCGTCGTCGATGAAGAAACCGTACTCGAAGCGGTCGTTGGCCCACATGTACAGCAGGCCGAAACTCGTCTCGGCGTGGCTGGCCGCCGGAACGACGTGGCTGTACTCCGCGATGTCGTGTGCCTCGTACCACTCCTGTCGGCGCGACCCGTCGAAGACTTCTCCGGAGACGCCCTCCTCGTCGAGCATCGCCTCCATCTCGTCTGTGTCACAGAAGTCTTCGGTGACGAGGACGACGTGCAACCGCGAGAGGTCGAAGTCGTGGCGGCGAGCGTTGTCGAAGTACGCCCGCATGCATTCGTACTCCCGAATCGTCGGAACGACGACGCAGATGTCTTGACTCATCTTTCGCTTACTGGCTATGTTTTAGGCTGGCCTAAAGAACTGTCGATTTACCTCATTGAGTGGCTCGCGGTCAGGGCTTTATATGTCTCGGCAGTGTAAGTCGTCCGTATGCGACGCCGCTGTTACCTCGCTATTACGGGGGGGAGCCCTCTCGACGATGCTCGCTGGGTGCGGTGAACAAACCGAACCCCCGGCCGGAACTGATACCCCGACTGACACACCAACAGAAACACTCACCGACGAACCGACCGACACGCCAACAGATACGCCGACGGAGACTCCGACCGAAGAACCAACGGAGGATCCCACTCCGACGGAGTCGGGGCGAGCGGCCGAAGTAATCGCCGAGGTGGAGGCCCATATCTCTAAAACCGAGGAACGATACAAAGACGAATCCGAGGCCGACGAAGCGTTCGATGAGGTGCCGCTCTCCGTCGAAATTTTCGCTACGCGGATGCTTCGGCCGCTAAACGACAACAACGTTTCAGAAAAGCTTGATGAGGCGGAGTCACAACCGCGCACGAGCGAGCGTCAGGTATCCCGAATCGACGAACTTCGTTCACAAATCGCCATTCTTCGGGCCCTTCCGAGGCCACACAACGACCTCTATTCTGTCTGGGAGAGCGTGGATTTCTACGTCGCTAGACTCGAAGCCGATAACCGACGACAGACCGAGAGCGCTGCGCGAGATATTCGTAACAGCTACGATGACGTGAATACCCAGCGGTTGAATGAACTTCAAGCCGCCTTGGAGAACGCAAAAAACCCGCCGCGGCGCTATCGCCGGAGAGTGCGTTCGCTGTCGAGAAGCTACAATGCCTACGCTGTCGTCCGTGACGTCTCGCTGAATCAAATCGAGGACGGAATCGATTTGTTGGAAGATGCGGAACGGGAACGAAGCGAGGGATACCCGGGACGAGCAGAAAGCATCGCCGAAGACGCCATCGAAGAGTTCGATACCGCTCTCGACCAACTATCCGCCTTTTCAGAGAGCGAACTGTCTTTGGACGGCCAATTGGACCGTCTCCGCGCCGCTATCGAAGTATACCGAGAGAGGGCACGTGAATTCACCGAAGATAACTCGTAGCGGAACTGATTCCCCAGATGATATATTCAAGCGTGGAGTAATACCAATACTTCAGATGCAGAGTATCACCGCCCTTATCGACACCATGCATGAACTTGAGGACGGAACCGTCGTCACAATCGAAACTGACGAGGAAACCTACCATGGCGTCATCGCTTGCACCGAGTACACGGCGCCGGAGGGTGACGAGGCCGGTCACCTCGGTATCAAAATCGACGGCAAAGAAGGTACTGCAGGCGAAACACTCGAGGTCCGGACGGAAGCGTCGGCCTCCCAGAAATTTCCCCGACCGGAGCTGTATGCCGACCCATCCGGCGATACCGAGGGCGACCCGCTTGGCCCCGTCGCCGACATCACGGTCGAAGTCGCCGACACCTGATCACCGACCCGAATTAGAGACGAGCTGACATTTCCTGTCCCCCCCGCCCTCCTGCATTTATAAACAGTTATTCGTCCGCTCTGAAACGGGTCGATACTAGCACTCGAGATGGAATTGGTCGAATCTATCGGAAACGAGGGACGAGAACTGTGGGGCGACGGCAAGGGACCGCTCCTCGTCGCGATTGCGGGTGGTTGGGGAATACTGCTCGGCACCCGGATGGTGTATCCCGTGCTGTTGCCGTACCTCCGGGAGTCGTTCGGTCTCAGTCTTACGGTCGCGGGCCTGCTCGTGACCGTTCTGTGGCTCGGGTCGGCACTCGGCCAACTCCCGGGCGGTATCCTCGCCGACCGGTACAGCGAACGGGCGGTCATGACCGCGGGGACTGTCGTCGTCGCCATCGCACTCGTGGCCGTCGTGACGGCACCGACGCCCCTCGTCCTGTTCGCCGCGACGGCGCTCGTGGGTCTCGGACAGTCGCTGTATCCCATCGCGCGCATCACGATACTCTCCGACATCTACCCCGGCCGAATCGGGAGCGCCCTCGGGGTGACGATGGCCACCGGCGACCTCGGCCAGACGGTGTTGCCGCCGATTGCCGGTGCGCTCGCGGCCGCCGTCGCGTGGCAACTCGGCCTGGGATTCATCATCCCACTGCTCCTGTTGGTCGGCGTCGTCCTCTGGATAGTCCTGCCGGCACAAACGCCGACGGCCAGCGCGGTCGATTCGCTCTCGGCCGAGAGCGCACGCTACGTTATCGCCGAGTTGCGCCGGTCGAACCTGCTTTTCGTCGCGTTCATCCTCTTTCTGTACATCCTCATCTGGCAGTCGTTCACCGGCTTCTATCCGACGTATCTGGTCGAGGAGAAGGACCTTCCGTCGTCGGTCGCCGGGGTGCTGTTCAGCGTGTTCTTCGCCTTCGGCGTCGTCGTCAAGCCACTCGCCGGCGCGGCCTACGACCGAATCGGCATGCGAAAATCCCTCGTCGCCGTTCTCGTCGGCCCCGTCGCCGGTCTGGCGTCGCTCCCCTTCATCGAGGGAATCTGGCCGCTCGTCGCCGTCACCGCCCTCGTGAGTACGATGCTCGGCTCCGGGGCGATTACCCAGTCGTTCCTCTCGGATGCGATTCCCGACGAGATTCAGGGAACCGGACTCGGTGCGGTTCGAACGACGTCGGCGACGCTCGGCGCTGCCGGGCCGGTACTTTTCGGCGCCATCGCCGACCGTGGATACTTCGACGAAGGGTACCTGCTGTTGGCCGGGATACTGGTCGTGGTCGTGCTGCTGACCCTTCGACTCCCCGAGCACGGCTCGAAGGACTGAGCGGTCTCTTCGGCTGTTCCGGGCGTGTTGAGTAACAGTTAGGACGGAAGAGACACAGGAGCCGACGCGCTATCGTCGGTTGGGTGGGGGATGTGCAGTTGTGCCTCTCGTGTTCCGCCCAGTCGCTCCTACAGTCCAACCACGCTTCAGTGACGTGGCAATTATGATACCCCCTTGGTCAATTCATATAGACTCACTCGACGGCTACCTCCTGCCGAGAGTTCGGTAGAGTGCCGCTATCGGGCGGGATAGTCGAACGAACCCATCCGAGAACTGCCGCTCTTCGAGAAGTGGTATCGTCCGAAATTGGGCGCCTACGGGAGTTTGGCCACCGATTTCCGTCGGCCAAAGGCCGGTTGGAAACCGAGTGGGCCAACTCGGATTTGAACCGAGGACCTCCCGGTTATCAGCCGAGCGCTCATACCTAGCTGAGCTATTGGCCCTAGGTAGGCGCGTTTCATCGTAAAGCGGTTGGTTGTTTAAACGTTTCTTTTCGGCGGCCCTTCGGTGGGCTATGTCACGCCCGGCGGTCGGTTGAATCGTCGCCGTCGTCGTCAGGTTCGTCCGTGTCGGTGAACTCGTAGGCCTCCTCGTCGATATCGACCGGTTCCGAGCCGGGGCGGCCCTCGCCCATGCCCTGACGGAAGAACTCCTCGCCGGGGTCGCCGCCCTCGTCGTCGTTGGGGAACCCGCCGATGTAGACGTTGCCGGAGGCGAAGCCGCCGGTCTGGGCGTCGATGTACGGCTTGACGACGTACCGTTTGGTGAACACCCTGATGGGGTACCGCGTCGGCGGCAACACCAACAGCAGCCCGAGGAGGTCGGTCACGAGACCGGGCGTGAGCATCAAGACGCCGGCGACCAACAGGAGGGCCGCGTCGAGCAGTTCGTCGGTCGGTGGCTCGCCTTGCGCCAGTTTTCGCTGGAGGCGCTGGAGTGTGTGACGCCCCTCTGCGCGGGCGAGCAGCAGACCGATGAGCGCCGTCAACACGACGAGTGCGACCGTCACGACCCCGCCCAACTGCGTCGCCAGGACGACGAGCAGCATGATGTCGAGCAGGGGGACGAGCAGCAGGACGCCGATGACCCGCAAGTCCATACCACGGTGTCCGGCGGGGCGCGGGAAAACCCTTCCGAGACGGCGAACCGACGAACACCGACACGGCCTTACGCCGCCGACGGCTTCCCTCGGGTAATGAGAGCAGCGCTGGTCATCCTTGACGGTTGGGGGCTCGGCGACGGTGGCGAATCGGACGCCGTCGCCGCCGCCGACACGCCGACGTTCGACCGCCTCCGCGAGACGGGTGCCTTCGGAACCCTGGAAACACACGGTCGACGCGTCGGCCTTCCGGAGGGACAGATGGGCAACAGCGAAGTCGGCCACCTCAACATCGGTGCCGGCCGCGTGGTCAAACAGGACTCGACGCGCATCACCGACGACATCGACGCCGACGTCTTCGCCGACAACGAGACCATCACCGACGCCTTCACGCACGCACGTGACAACGACGGCCGCGTCCACTTCATGGGATTGGTCAGCGACGGCGGCGTCCACTCGCATCAAGCGCACCTCCACGCACTGGTCGAACTCGCGGGCGAACGCGGCGTCGACGCCGTCACCCACGCCTTCACCGATGGCCGCGACACGGCCCCGAAGAGCGGCGCGGGCTTTCTCGCGGACCTCGAAGCCGTCACCGAGGAGGCCGGAACAGGTGACGTGGCGACGGTGTGTGGCCGCTACTACGCGATGGACCGCGACGAGAACTGGGAACGGACGAAACGCGCCTACGACGCCATCGTCGACCGGGAGGCACCCTTCGAGGCCGATTCGGGGGTCGAGGCTGTCGAAGAATCGTACGCGCGTGGCGACACCGACGAGTACGTCGAACCGACGCTCGTTTCCGGCGGACCCGCACTCGCCGACGGCGATTCGGTCGTCTTCTTCAACTTCCGGTCGGACCGCGCCCGCCAACTCGTCCGGATGCTCGCCGATATCCGCCCCGAGTGGGACTTCCAGACCGACCCACCCGACACCCACCTCGTCACGATGACCGAGTACGACGAGACGTTCGAGTTGCCGGTGGCCTACCCGCCGCTGGAACCCGAGGAGACGCTCGGCGAAACGGTTTCGAAGGCCGGCCTCACGCAACTCCGGATGGCCGAATCCGAGAAGTACGCCCACGTCACCTACTTTCTCAACGGCGGCCGCGAGGTGGAGTTCGAGGGTGAACACCGCGAAATCATCCCGAGTCCGGACGTGCCGACCTACGACGAGCAACCCGAGATGAGCGCCCGCGAGGTGACCGACACCGCCGTCGACTACATCGACCGCGAGGACCCCGACGTGCTGGTGTTGAACTACGCCAACCCCGACATGGTCGGCCACACGGGCGACTTCGAGGCTGCCGTCGCCGCCGTCGAAGCCGTCGACGCACAACTGAACCGACTCGTCGAAGCGGTTCGGAACGCGGGCGGACACGTCCTCGTCACCGCCGACCACGGCAACGCAGACGACATGGGCACTCCCGAGGACCCCCACACCGCACACACGACGAATCCGGTTCCGTTCGTCTACGTCGCCCCCGACGGAACCGACGGCGGCCGACGCGTGCGCTCGGGCGGGACGCTCGCAGACATCGCGCCGACGTTACTCGAACTCATCGGCGTCGAGAAGCCCGAGGCGATGACCGGCGAGAGCCTCTTGGAGTAATCAGACCGCGCCTGTTCGCTGTTTTTCGATGTGGGTCGCAAGCGACAGATACACCGCGATTATGAGCAAGACGACCGCACCGGCGGCCGCGACGCCGAGGGCGTCGGCACCCAAAAAGACGGGTGCGTCACGTTCCAGCGGAATCAGCGTGTGATGGAGGTCCCCGCGAACGGGAATGAAGTAGTCGACGACGGTGTCGACGGTGTACCACAGCGTCGCGACGCCGACCGCGCGCGGGTCGAAATCGCCGATTCGGTGCAACAGGAACGCCTGCACCACCATCGCGGCGTGGCTCCAGATGAGGAACTGCCGCATCGCCGGGTGGAGATAGCTGAAGGCGTCCCAGTATGCGAAGTGGACGTACACCGTCCACCCGCCCAGGATGATGTTGCCGAAGAAGGCGAGCGCCGTCAGCCACGCCTGTGGCCGGTCGAGTTTCCACGCCGCCAAGGCGAGGGCGATGAGCAGCGTCGCCGCGGGGCTGTCGGGGACGAACGGCCACATCTCGACGGGCGTAATCTGGAACTGAAACCGGTAGTAGTAGAAGCCGAATGCGGTGCCGGCGAGGTTGACGAGGACGACCAGCCACGCGAGGTTGAGGCCGAGGTTCTCGATGGCCTCCGGCAGCGGCGCGACGTACCGCGGGAGGTCCGCGCGGGGCACGTCGGATTCGAACAACCCTCGGATGTCCATGTGGCCTCCACCGAGCGATGGCACAAAAACACCTCGGCACCGGCCACCACCCCTCGAAAGACACGCGTTAAGTGGGTCCGACTCCAACACGGGCGTATGACCGAAACGGACCTCGAAGAGCTCCGTCGCGGGACGGACCTCGTCAAGCGCGGCTTCGCGAAGATGCAGAAGGGTGGCGTCATCATGGACGTCGTCACCCGCGAGCAGGCTCGAATCGCCGAGGACACCGGCGCAGTCGCCGTCATGTCGCTGGAGGCAGTCCCCGCCGACATCCGCAAACGCGGCGGCGTCGCTCGGATGGCCGACCCCGCGGCCCTCGAAGAGATTATCGACGAAGTGTCCATCCCCGTGATGGGCAAGTGCCGCATCGGCCACACCGCCGAGGCCCAGATTCTCGAAGCCACCGGCGCCGACATGCTCGACGAGAGCGAGGTCCTGACGACCGCCGACGAGCGATACCACATCGACAAACGCGATTTCACCGCGCCGTTCGTCTGTGGCGCCCGCAACCTCGGCGAGGCGCTGCGCCGCATCGACGAGGGTGCCGCCATGATTCGAACGAAAGGCGAGGCCGGCACCGGCGACGTGAACCAGGCAGTCACCCACCAGCGCAACATCCAGCGGTCGATTCGGAAACTCTCCGGCATGAACTACGAGGAGCGCGACGAGTGGGCGCGAAACCACGAAGCCCCGCGAGAGTTGGTCCACGAGACCGCCGAGATGGGCCGGCTTCCCGTCGTCAACTTCGCCGCCGGTGGCATCGCCACGCCCGCCGACGCCGCGCTCATGATGCAGTTGGGCTGTGACGGCATCTTCGTCGGCTCCGGCATCTTCGGCGCGGAGGACCCCAACGCGATGGGCACCGCCATCGTCGAGGCCGTCAACAACTACGACGACCCCGAGAAACTCCGCGACATCGCCAAGGGCATCGGCAAGGGCATGAAGGGACAGGCCAACGAGACGATGCCCGAAGAGGAGAAACTGCAGGGCCGCGGCGTCTAACCGCCGGGTAATTCAACCACGGCCTTCGACCATCCGACGACATTCTTACGGTCACGCCGATTCGACTCCCGAGTCATGACGCCGCTCGATGTCGGCATCGTCACCGGCGAGAAAGCGCCCTCCCTCACCGACGACGGCCAAGCGCTCGCCGCCGAACTCTCGACTCGCGGCATGGACGCCGAGCCGGTCGTCTGGAGCGACAACGAGGCCGACTCCACCGCCCTCGATGCCGTCCTGTTTCGCTCCTGTTGGCAGTACCACCGACGACCCGACGCGTTCCGGCGGTGGCTGGACGCCCTCGATTCGGCCGGCGTCCCCGCGTTCAACCCGACATCGGTCGTCCGCTGGAACATGCACAAGTCCTACCTCCGCGACCTCGCCGATGCCGGCGTCGATATCGTCCCGACGACGGAGGTTCCGGCGGCGAGCGACCGGGAACTGGCCTCGATACTGGAGGGAAACGACTGGGCGGAAGCCGTCGTCAAACCGGCCGTCGGAACGAGTTCGGCCGGCGTCTGGCGCGTTTCGCGTGCGGCGGCCGCCGACAGCGACACCCAAGGGCGATTCGAACGCGCCCGTTCGGAGGGTGACCTTCTCGTACAGAAGTATCTCCCCGAAATCTTCGACGGCGAGCGCTCGCTCGTCTTCTTCGGCGGCGAGTACAGCCACGCCTCCATCCGAAGGCCCGCCAAAGACGACTTCGCCGCAAACGACGCTGTCGAACCGTACAACCCACACGAAGCGACGATAGCGACCGCGGAATCGGTTCTCGTCGCGGCACGGAAGCACCTCGGCCTCGCTCCCGAGGCACTCCCCTATGCCCGCGTCGACGGCATCGTTCGGGACGGCGAGTTCCTGCTGTCGGAACTCGAACTCATCGAGCCGTTTCTCGGACTCGACCGCTCGGCCGGCGCCGTCGACCGCTTCGCCGACGCTGTCGAGGCGGCTATCGAAGCCACCGTTGCATGAAAAGACGCCCTCTGTCGAGGGCGTAGACGACCTCCGTCAGAGGGTCGCGTTCAGACGTAGCCTTCGTCTTCGAGGCCGTCCATCAGGGCGTCGACGAGTTCGTCGACGCTGTCGTAGGGATAGTCGGCCTGTCCGGATGCCTCCTGGTTCAGTTCCATCGCCGTGATGGTCTCATCGCCGATGTCGAACGTCGTGCCGGGGCCCTGCGGGAGGGCGGGCACGAGGTCCATCGGGCTGTTCACCGGGTAGTCGGCGCCGCCGAAGGCGTCCTCGAACTGCTCTCGAACTGCGTCTCTGTCTGCCATGGTGCACCACGACAGTTCTCGGGATTCGAGTTGGGCGTGATGCCTCTCAATGCTGGCCGTTTAAAAAAAGACGAGTCGGAACCGCTCAGTACGTGTACTCCGTGTCGATGCGCTGGCCCGTCTCGCTCATCGCGACGGCGGCCTCGCTGTACTGCAGGACTTTCTGCATGTCGCCCTCGATGTCGAAGACGCCGGACATCATCCCGTCTATCGGGCCGATGTCGCCCTGATTGAGCGCGACCCAGTCGTCGTAGTCGCCCCGATAGACGAACCCAGCATCGACTTCGTCGGGGGAATCGATTTCCCGCGCTTCGGTGCAGGTGCCGTCGTCGAGGGCGATGAAGAAGTATCGGTCCTCCGGGAGTCGGTCGTCGGCGCGGATGTGGAACACGAAGTCCCCGTTGAAGCCGACGCCCCACCCCTGTCCCTTCTCGGCGTACTCGTCGTTGTCGTTCAGTTGCTCGCGCCACTCTACAATCCACTCTTCGGATGGAAACGGGATGGACATGTGTGAATACCTGTGGTGTGTGTCGACAACCCACCATCGAACGTGTCGGAAATAAAAGGTTCGGCAGGGTGGCGGCGATTGCCACTCCCGGTTACGCCCCGGCTTAAATGACCGTGTACACCCCCCGCAACGCTTTATTACATAGGAAAAACACACCTGTGTAGATACTCGTGACTACCCGCAACGCACAGAGTCAACCCGAGGCGTCCGAGGAGGCGGCCTCGCTGGACGACGGGGTTTTGGGGGCGGCCCTGGTGGGGTCGATACTCGGCGGCCTCGCCGGTCTTGCGGCCTTCAACAGCCTCGCGCCGATTCATCTCGCCTTCATCGGCAGCGTCGTCGGTGTCGGCGGCACCGCGAGTTACGGTGCGTGGCTCGGCTTGGCCCTCGTTCTCGGATTGGTGTTCGCCGCGTTCGCGGCGCCGGCCATCACCGCCTACACCGCCGCGACCACGTGGTTGACCGCACGAATCGCACTGTTCCGCAAACTCGTCCAACCGCTCGTCATGCGCTCGCCGCTGGGGACGACCGCGGCCGGGGTCGGCCTCCTCTACGGCGCCCTCGCGGGCGTCGTCGTCGGGTTGGTCGTCGTCCCTTCGCTCATCCCGGCGGCCGACGTGCCGCTGACGAACACGAACATCGTCGTCGGCTACGCCGTCTTCGGGTTCGTCTTCGGCCTCGGTTACGGCCTCACGCTCGAGGGTACCATTCCGCTCCCCTCCTTTTCGTTCATCAGTCCTCGAGTCCGGGCGACCGTCCTCGCCCCGACTCTCGCCAGCACCCTCTCGGGTGCCATCGTCTACTCCCAACAACCGCTGTATCTCCGCTATCTCGGCGCGATAGCCGGCGACGGCGTCCCGACGACCGGCCTCGGCATCTGGGTCGGACTCACCGCCGTGCTGGGACTGCTGTTCGCGCTCGTCGCCGGCGGCCACGCCGCCCGCGGTAACGGTACCACCGGCTACGGCTTCGTCTACGGCATCGTGCTGGCCGTCTTCGTCGGCCTGCTCGCGGTGCCGGCGGTTGCCTCCGCGGTGACGCCGTTCGAACTCGGCTTCGGCAACGTCGCGGTGAGCACCCTCGGCGCGTTCGTCGTCTACGGCGTCGTCCTCGGGTCGACGTTCGGGAAGGTCGTCAACCAACGGCCGCTCCGGCCCGCGTTCCTCGTCGGCCGGAGCCGTGCCGTGATGTTCTCGGCGCTCGTCGCCGGCGCCGTCTCCGGCGGACTGCTGTACGCCAGTTCTCCGGTCTACCTCCGACTGCTCGGCGCCATCGTCGGCTTCGGCGGCTCCGCCGGTATCGGGTTCGGCATGTGGCTGGGCCTCACCTTCCTGTTCGCGATGGTCTTCGCCGCGTTGGGCGCCCGTCGTGTCGAACGGACCGACGTGCCCGCCCAGACCGGCCTGAAGGTCGGTACGGTCTACGGCGTCTTACTCGTCTTCGTCGCGATGCTTCTCATGCCGTCGGTCATCACCTCGGCGACGCCGTTCGCCCTGCCGACGCCGCACATCGCCGGCACGGTCCTCGCAGCGTACCTCCTCTTCGGCGTCGCCTTGGGCGCCGTCTACGAGGGGACTCGCGGTGCCGGTCTCACCCCCGCGTTCCTCCACGGCCGCGGTGTGCCGGTCCTCGGCGGCGCTATCGTCGGTGGCACCGCCGGCATCGGCCTCATTTACGGCGCCCTCCCGCCGAACCCCTATCTCTACGTCCTCGGGAACATCGTCGGGATGCCCTCGCTCACCGCCGGCATCGCCGTCTGGTTCGTCCTATCGCTCGTTGCCGGCCTGCTGTTCGTGCCGCTTGCGGCCGGGACGCTCGAACGCCGTCTCGGCTTCGTCCGGGGACTCGGTGTCGGATTGGTCTACGGCGCTATACTCACCGTTGCTTTCGGTGTTGTGGGGATTCCCGCCGCCACCGCCATCGACCTGCCGCACACTGCACCGCCCGTCGCCGGCTACTTCGTCTTCGGTGTCGCCTTCACCCTCGTCTACACACAACTCCGGAAGCGAACCATCGTCCGTGAGGACCTCCCCACCTCGACGGCCATCGGGACGAGCGGTCAGCGGGCCATCGTCTTCGGGTCGCTGTTCGGCGGCTCCGTCGGCGGCCTCATTGTCCACCACATGGTCGGCGGCGGCGCGATGCGGTTCCTCGCCGCCATCGTCGGCTACGGTGGCAGCGTTACCATCGGCTGGGTCGTCTGGCTCGCCATCTCGCTGATTCTCGGGTTGACCTTCGCCGTCGCCGTCGGCCCGCGACTCAGCCAGTACGCCCGCTCGATGGACGAGACGGTCGAGGCCGACGCCGACCTCGACGCCGTCTTCGGCGACTTCTTCGACCGTGCGCCGGTCACCACCGCCGCCGCTGTCGCCGGCTTCGTCTACGGCATCGTCGCCGCCATCTCCGTCGGCGCCATCGCGGTGCCGCTGGCGGTCAACACCGTTACGCCGTTCGGCCTGTTCGTCCCGACGCTCCAGCCGTGGTTCCTGCTGGCCTTCGTCGTCTACGGAGTGGTGATGGGTGTCGGCTACGGCGTTATCAAGGAGTTCTGAAAACCCACTTTTTACGCGAGGGGGTTTCCGCAGCGAGCGTAGCGAGCGAGGAAACCCCCTCGCGCAAAAACGTGGGGAAAAACGACCCGGACGCTCCCTGCGGTCGTGTCCGGTGTGGTTCGAAAGACGCCAGCGGCGTCTTTCGTCAGTAAGCAAATCGAAGATTTGCGAGCTATACAGGAGCTCTGCTCCTGTGGTATGCGAAAAGAGCGCTTTGCGCTCTTTTCAGCAAACCGCTCGCGGATGCTAGCAAAAAGCTCCTCGTGTTCAGTAAATCGTCGCGCCCTTCCCGATTTCCGTCTGGTAGGCGCGTGCCTCGACGCCAGCCTCCTCGAAGGTGTCTATCATCGTTCCGGCGATGTCGCGACGGTCTCGTTCGTGACAGGCGGCGATGACCGCCGGACCTGCACCGGAGATGGTGACGCCGGTCGCGCCGGCCTCGAAGGCCGCCTCCCGGACTTCGCTGTACCCGGTGATGAGTTTCGCACGCGCGGGCGTGACGATGCTGTCGTTCATGCCTCGGCCGACGAGGTCGGGGTCGTTTCGCGCCATCCCGACCGCCAGCGTCGCGGCGTTGCCGACCAATTCGACGACCTGCTCCATGCGTGCGCCGTCGGGGACGACCTCGCGGGCGTCCCGCGTCGAGACGACGATTTCGGGTAGGCAGGTGACCAGTGGAATCGAGGCGTCGAGTTGCGTCACGCCGTCCTCGCGAGCAATGGTGAACCCACCCATAATCGAAGGGGCGACGTTGTCGGCGTGGGCGGCCCCGGAGACGACCGCCTCGCCCTCCGCGGCGATGGGGACCAACTCCTCGCGAGTGAGGCCGCGGTCGTACAGCTCGTTGAGGCCGACGGCGGCGGCAGCGGCGGAGGCGGCCGAGGAGCCAAGCCCCGAGGCTGGCCGGACGCCCTTGTCGATGCTGATGTGGGCGGGGGCGTCCAGCGCCTCCGCGACCGCCCCGACGGTGTTCTTCTCGGGGTCTTCGGGGATGTACTGACTGCCGACGCCGGTAACGTCGATAGTGGTGCGGTCGGCCTTCTCGACGCGAACCACGTCGGCGGGCCGCTCTAAGGCGGCACCGAAGACGTCGAAGCCACTGCCCAGATTCGCACTCGTCGCCGGGGCCCGCACCGTGACCATGCCCGCAGTACCGGTCGGCCTCGGATAAAGGTACCCGAACTGCTCGCCCAGTCAAAAGAGCCAACACCGCCGAGGGCGCAGGCCCGAACATGATTGGTATCGTCGGTGGCGGGCTCGCGGGCCTCGCTGCCGCCTACCGCCTCCAGCAGGCGGGCCGGGAGGCACACGTCTTCGAAGCCGCCGACGCCGTCGGCGGTCTCGCCGCTACCTACGAGACGAGCGGCGACCGCATCGAGGCCTTCTATCACCACCTCTCGAAGTCCGAGGAGACCATCGTCGAACTCGCCGCCGAGTTGGGCGTCGACGACCGACTGGAGTGGCGCTACGGTTCGGACGCCTACTACGTCGACGGGGTCGTCCACCCGATGAACAAGCCGTGGGAAATCCTCGCCTACCCGCACCTCTCGCTGTACGACAAGTTCCGCCTCGGCATGCTCGTGTTGGACATCGACGTCCGCGGCGGCGTCCCCTCCTTCGACAGCTACGAGCGACTCGAGGATTTCGAGGACGTGCCGGTGAAGGAGTTCATCCTCGAACACACCTCCCGGGGCTGTTTCGAGCACTTCTTCCTGCCGCTGTTGCGGGCGAAGTTCGGCGACCGCTGGGAAGAGGTCAGCGCCGCGTGGCTGCTCGGCCGCATCAAGTTCCGCGGCGAACGCGACATCCTGAAAGGGGAGGTGCTGGGCTACTTCGACGGCGGGTTCGCCACGCTGCTCGACGCGCTCGTCGAGGCGGTCGGACGGGAGAACATCACGACGGGCGCACGCGTGACCGACCTCGAATGTACGGATGGCGTTTCCACGATGACCGTCGAGACTGCCGACGGCGAGACGACACACGCAGTCGACGACGCCGTCGTCGCGGCGATGCCGAACGTTTTGGAGGACCTCACCGGCTACGAATGCGACATCGACTTCCAGGGGACAGTGTGTTCGGTCATCAGCGTCGATGAACCGCTGACCGACACCTACTGGCTGAACATCGCCGAAGAAGTCCCCTTCGGTGCGCTCATCGAGCACACGAACTTCGTCCCGCCGGAGCGCTACGGCGGCGAACACCTACTGTACGCAGTCAGTTACATCCAGCGCCCCGAGGAAGAACTGTGGCAGATGGACGATTCGGGCGTCGAAGAAGCGTGGCTGGATGGTATCGAATCGCTGTTTCCGGAGTTCGACCGCGAGTCGGTCAACTGGATACGGACTGCCCGTAATCCTCGGACGGCGCCCATCTACGAGCGGGGGTATCTCGATATGGTCGTCCCCTACGACCTCGGCGACGCCGCGCCGGGCGTCTACTACGCGGGGATGGCCTCGCGGGCACAGTACCCAGAGCGGAGTCTCGATGGCGCGATAGAAGCGGGGTACGCCGCCGCCGACGCGATACTGGAAACGTAGTCGGCGTCGACTCAGTCGGCCTTCGCGTCCTCGTCGGAGACGCCGGGGGCGTCGGTGACGCTCACGTCGGGCTCTTCGGTGTCGCCACCGACCACGGTCTCGCCGTCGGCGGTCTCGACGTACACGTCGTCGTCGAAGCCGGCGACAGCGTTCTCGAACTCCGGCTCTTCGAGTTTTTCGAGGGTTTTCGGCGCCTCGGCGACGCCGTCGTCGGGTTCGAACTCACCGAGAGGGTCGTCGATGGTGATGTCGTGGGCGACGAAGAACGCCTCGTAGCGGCGGTAGTGTGGCTGCAGTTCGTCGCCGGGAATCTCCATCATCTCCGTCCAGCCGTGGTTGAAGAAGTCGAAGTTCGCCTGAATGTGCGTGATTTCGCGGGCTTCGGCCTCGCTGTAGCCCTCCTGTAGCGCGGCGACGTAGGCGTCCATCGTCCCATCGAAGAAGTCATCGAGGTGGTCGCGGCGCTCCTCGCGGCGCTCTTCGTCGGCTTTCCCGAGGAAGATTTTCGTGTGCATCTTCACGAGCGCGTAGTTGGCGACGTTGCGAACCCCCGGGGTCGTCAGCGCCTTCATCGACGCCCAGTGTCGCGGATTCTGATACAGTTTCATACGCCACGGTTGGTGTTCGTCGTTCTTCAACCCCCGGAACGCGGCAGCCGTCGGCTTCGAGCGGTAACGATTCTCCCTCGGTCCTGTACAGCGATAACGCCGGTCTCCCGTTCCGCTTACAGCGTTCCGAATCGAACCCGAACGGCCGACTTCGACCCGCCGAAACATGAAGGACCGCGACATAGCAATTCACATTAAGCCCGGCCCTCTACCCGGTGGTATGTGTGCGTCGCACGTCATTATCGGTGACGGCATCGCCGGCTCGTCGGCCGCGGAGACGATTCGCGAGGCCGACCCGGATGCCGATATCACCGTCATCACGGAGGAAGGGGAAGCTCTCTACAATCGGATTCTGATAAAGGAGTTCGCGAAGGGCAAACTGCCCGCCGCGCCCGTCTCGATTCACGACCCCGATTGGTACGAGGAACGCGACATCGACCTCGAGTTGAACACCGTCGTCACGTCCGTCGACACCGACGACAAGGAGGTACACACTCACGAGGGCGACGTCTACGAGTACGACAAACTGCTCGTCGCCACCGGCGGGACGCCGACACAGCTCCCCGTCGACAACAGCGACGCCGAAGGCGTCCACCACTTCTGGACTTTCGAGGACGCCCGCGCAATCAAGGAGAACGCCGAACGGGCCGATAAGGGCGTCGTCGTCGGCGCGGGCCTGCTCGGTATCGACCTCGCGGCTATCTGCGGCGCACAGGGCATCGACGCACACTACCTGATGCGCGGCAACGCGTGGTGGCGCTACGCGCTCAGCGAGGAGGGCGCCGAAATCATCCACGAGGCCCTGCGCGATGTCGGCGTCACGCCCGTCTTCGATTCGGGCGTCGACCACTTCGAGACCGACGACGAGGGCCACGTTACGGCTGCGGTCGACCCCAACGGCGACCGCTTCGAGGCGGAGTTCGCCGGCGTCGCCATCGGCCTGAACTTCAACACCGAGTTCCTCCGCGGCAGCGGTATCGAGACGGACAACGGCATCGTCGTCGACGAACACATGCAGACCAACGTCGAAGACGTCTACGCCGCCGGCGACATCACGCAGTTCCACGACGTAATCCTGGGCGACCGCGCACAGAACGGCGCGTGGGGGTCGGCCAAAGAACAGGGCTCTATCGCCGGCGCGAACATGGCCGCCGACGGCCCCGAGGAGACCTTCGAGTGGGTCTCCTCGTACTCCATCACGCACTTCGGTTTCCCCTTCCTCTCCTTCGGCCACCCGACGCTCGGCGACGATTCAGTCGAAAAGAAGTACGACGAGGGAACGTGGCGCCGCGTCGCGCTCAAGGACGGCCGCGTCATCGGCGGCGTCCTCATCGGCGACCTCGCACCGCAGTCCGGTCTGAAGCGACTGGCCCGCGAGCAGGTCGACGTCTCCGGCAAGGAAGACCTCCTGCTCGAAGAGGAGATCGACGTCGAGGCCTTCGAGGAACCCGCGGCGGCGGAGTAACCCCCGGCGAAGGCCGCGAGCGGATTTCGACCCCGAATCGACGTGAGGCCGGCGTTCAAACGCCGTACAGCCAGACGATTCCTAGCGTTGTCACAGCGGTGAGAAGCAACTGCAGCGGCGCGCCGACGCGTGCGAAGTCGGTGAACTTGTAGCCACCGGGACCGTACACCATCAGGTTCGTCTGATAGCCGATTGGCGTCAGCATCGCCGTCGAGGCGGCGAAGGTGACCGCCAGCACGAACGCGAAGGGGTCGGCACCCAGCTGAATAGCGGCGTCGTATGCGACCGGCACCATCAACACGACGCTGGCGTTGTTGCTGATGACGTTCGTGACGAGTGCGGTGAACAGATAGAAGACGGCGAGTAAGGCGACCATTCCCAACCCGGCGCTGCCGCCGACGACGAGGTCGGCGAGCCACGCGGCCGCCCCCGACTCCTCCATCGCCACGCCCAGCGGGATGAGCCCTGCGAGCAGGAAGATGACGTTCCAGTCGACGGCGTCGTACACCTCATTGGGCTTGACACAACCGGTGACGACCATTCCGAGGATACCGCCCAGCGCCGATATCATGATGGGGAGGATGTCGAGGGCCGCGAGGGCGACGACGCCGGCGACGATGCCGACGGCGACTGGAATCCGTTCCGTCCGGAAGTACGGCCGGGTGAGTTCCTGGGCGACGACGAAGTTCCGGTCGCGGCCGAAGCGGTTGACCGTGTCTTCGGTGGCCTGTATCAACAGCGTGTCGCCGGGGCGAAGGTGGCGTTTGTCCATCCGCTGGTGGATGATTTCGCCACCGCGGCGAATCGCGAGGACCGTCGCGTCGTAGCGCTGCCGGAAGTTCAGCGTCTCGAGGGTCTCTCCGATGAGGTTCGTATCGGGGGTGAGGACGATTTCGACGAGGCGCTGTTCGCCCTCCTCGCGTACGTCGCTTTCCTCCCCTTCGAGGAGGTCGTCGGTCGCGTCTACGTCGGGGGCGAAATCCAGCCCCTCGGCGTCCATCAGGCCGACGAGACTCCCGCGGTCGACGCGCAACACGAGGATGTCACCCTCCCGGACGACCTTTCTGGACAGCGGTTCGTTGAACGACTTCCGGTCGCGGATGAGTTGGACGATATCGGCGTCGACCTCGATGTCGGATAGCGCTTCGTCGACCGACCGGCCGACCATCGGCGAGTCCGCCCGGACAACGACCTCGGTGAGGTACTGCTTCATCTCGAACTCGTCGGTGAGTTCCGTTCTGGCTTTGATGCGCTCGGGGAGGAGTCGCGGCCCGAACGCCAGCAGATACAGCGTTCCCGAGACGAGAACCAAAAGCCCCAGCGCCGTGAACTCGAACATCGAGAACGGTTCGGTCGCAGCGCCGCCGATTCGGTCGTAGACGTCGGAGGCGAGGATGTTCGTCGACGTGCCGATGAGCGTCAGCATACCGCCCATCATCGACGCGAAGGAGACGGGGATGAGCAACTTCGACGGCGAGATGCCGGTTCGGTCCGACAGTTCGGTCACCATCGGAATCATCACCGCGACGACCGGCGTGTTGTTGATGAACCCGGCGCTACCGCCGGCGAGACCCAGCACTGCCGCCAGTTGCCCGAAGGGGCTCTCGCCGAACCGGTCGGCGATTTCCCGACCGATGATGTTGACGACGCCGGTCCGTCGGATACCCTCCGAGAGAACGAACATCGCAAGCACCGTCACCGTCGCCGAGGAGGCAAACCCGGAGACGCCGTCTGTGGGCGTGACGCCGGTCCACGGCTCCAGAACGACCAGCGAGACGAGAACGCCGATGGCCGTGATGTCGATGGGAACCGGCTCGGCGACGAAGAGGACCAACGCGACGAGGATGACCGCGAAGACGACGAGCATCTCCGTCGTCAGCCCGGTGCCGGCGAGGAGGGGAAACACGCTCTCGGATTCACTGGAGCGCCGCCTAAAGGTTCTGGTCGGGGGTGAGCCGCGAGGACAGTTCGTCCGCGCCGAGGCCGATGACCGCGCCAAACAGCATCGACACCACGGCGGCCAGCGTCTCACCGGGGAGGCCGGCCACGCCGAAGGCCGTCGCTTCAGCGGCTTCGACGCTGAACATCGTTGCGTATCCGAAGAACGCACCCGGCGTGAACGACAGCAACGGGACGGTTTCATGGAGACTTGCGAGGAACATGAACCCGCCGACGACGAGGCTGAGCGCGAGGACGCCGCCTCCGAAGAGGCCGTCGACGATAGCGAGCGTGGCGGCAGCGTAGAGGATGCCCGCGAAATTGCTCGCGTACCCGCGAACGAGTGCGTCGAGGCCGCTCCCCGCGGCGAAGAACGTTGCCGACGCGATGAACGACGGCCACAACGGTATTTCGAGCCCTGCGACGAAGCCGTAGGTCCACGGCACCGAGGCGATGCCGAAGACGACGGCGAGTGCGGGAACTCGGTTCCACTCCGCGAGCGCACCCGGACGGACGGAACCCATACCCGCTCCGTCGACGGGGGCGCCGATAACTGTCCGGGTCAAAGGCGGGACCGTCTCCCCGTATCCAAAGTGTTTTCTCCGGTGGCCTCCCCCACTCGCGTATGGATGGCGGCGGCTCTACGGACATGACACTCGCGTTCGAGCTGGAGGCGCTCAAGCGGCTTGCACGGCCCGAAGAGGTGTTCTCCGACGCTCGCACGTGGAGTGAGTACGTCGGTGTCGTCTCCGATAAGCCGACGTACGTCGTGACGAACTTCACGCGGAAGAACCGAATCAGACAGGACTTCTTCTCCGGGCCGCGGGGCCGCGAGGAGAGCCTCGAAAACGTCAAGAAACAGTTCGACACCGACCGACACGTCTTCATCGGCGTCGACGACGACGATGCCGCTCTCGCCGAGACGGTCGACTGGGAGTTCCTCCCGGTCGAACAGGCAGCCGAGGCCGCCGAGTGGGACCTCGGCGACCCCGAAGACGAATCCGGCGACGACGACGGTGAGGAACGCGACGACTGGCCCTAACGGTTTCGGCCACGCTTAAGAGGCCCGCGGGCGCCCACTCGTCTATGAGTCTCGACATCGGCGAGGCGTTCAGCGACGGTACCTCCAGAACGTTCGCCAAGAACGGCCTGCTGTTGGCGGCGGCCTTCGCGGTTGTCACCCTCCTCTTCGGCGTTTTCGCACAGACGCTTTCGGTCGGGTTACTCGAAGCGATGCTCGAATCGTTCCAGGGGCTGTCGCCGCAGGAACTCAACGTCAGCCAACAGGAGTACGAGACGCTGATTTCGGACCTCCAGACACAGGTGGAGGCGGCTCGGGAGTCCTCGCCGCTCGCGTTGGGCCTTCCTGCGGGCGTCGCAGCGGGCGCCCTCCTCGCGCTCTCGCTGGTTTCGGAAACGGTCTCCATCGTCGCCGTGCGGACGTTCGCTGCCGCCGACTCCGAGGCGGTCTCACGTGACCGCCTCACCGAGAACATCCTGCTCGCGACGCTCAACGGCTTTATCGGCAGCATCGTCGTCTGGGGGCTCATCATCGTCGGGTCGGTGTTCTTCCTGTTGCCGGGGATATTCTTCGCGGTCGTGTTCCTCTTCATGCGCCAGCGAATCGCCATCGAGAACGAGAACTTCGTCGAGGCGATGGCCGAATCGTGGCGGCTGACGAAGGGCCACCGCATCGAGGTGTTCGCTCTCGGATTGCTCGTCGTCGTCGTCTCGCTCATCGACGAACTGGTCGGGTCGGTTCTGAGCCTCGTTTCGCCCATCGCGAGTGCAGTGATTACCGCCGCCGTCGGCGGGGTCGTCTTGGCCTTCGGCGCCGCGGTCGTCACGCGCGGCTACGTCCAACTCGAAGCGGGCGAGAGGGAGCCCGACGACGAGGACGCCGACCCCTACGACGCGGCACTCGGGCCGGACGACATCCCGGAATAACGGCCAAGAGGTTATTTCTCACTGCGGGTCGTACTCTGACCACGTATGAGCGACCCGGATATCGAAGTCGACGTGGAGGTCGAGGTAGCGGTCGACGAGGACGAACTCGAAATCGAGGTCGGGGATGCGACCGAGGCCGAGGCTGAACTGGAGACCGACGGCGTGGAAATCGAAGTCGAGGTGGAAGTCGAGCGGCACGCCGCCGACGAGAACTACGAAGCAGTAGAGGGAGACGACGCCGGTGAAGACGAATTCGAGGAAAACGACACGGAGGAAGATGACGGAGACGCTAACTCCGAGGAACTGTCGTCGGAAAGCGACGACGAAGACGGGGAGGCGGCCGACGACGACGAAGACGGGGAAGCGGACAACGACGACGAGCCGTGAGGTTGACCGTCGCGGAACGCTGTTTTTAACCCCGCAGACGACCGAGAGTGACCAATGGCAGAACCGCGCGTTCCGGGCGACGACCCGGGCACACTCGAGTTGGCGTGTGGCGAGACGGTTCACGCTCGGGACATCGACATGGGGATGCGCGACGTTCGCTGTGACTGCGGCGAGCGCCACGCCGTCGTCGTCGACGTCCACCCTGTCTCCCGGTTCGTCCCCGAATCCATCGCCGACGTGTTGCGCGAGACCATCGAGACCGCCGACGAGTTCCCCGAGTTCGGCATCGCCCACGTGATGGGTATCGTCTTAGAGGAGTTTCCCGACGAGGTCGCCGTCGCCGACGTGAGCGAGGACGGCTCTATCGGCTACGCTATCGTGTGGGTCACCGACTTCGACTCCCGACGGCTCCACGAGACCGTCGTCGAGTTGCTCGTGGAGTTGATGGAACACGCCGCCAGCCACGGCGACAGCGACACCGCCTCGGCGTTCGAAGAACAGATGCTGGAGTTCGATGTCGAGGCGTTCGTCGAACAGTACCGCGAACAGCGGGACTTCGAGTCGGAAGTCGACACGCCGGTGTGACACGGCGTCACACGAATTCGGGATTCGGTGTCTGACGAACGTCGGCGATTCCATCCGTGCTCCGTCTCTCGGTTTCCGTCGTCCACTCGTCCGACGTTTGTCTGACGGGGTGTTATGGTATGTGGGCACATGTGTAAGAACATGCGCATACGCCGGGGTGAGTTCGAGCGCATCCGAACCGTGCTGTCGAAAGCCGACCCCGAGGAGCCGCTGACGGCTCGGGAGATTCTCGACCTCCTCGAGGAGCACGGCGAGGAGTTCGACAGCGCTCACCAGGTTGCGACCGTTCTCGGCCGAGAGGCACAGGTCGGCGAAGTCGAAGTCATCGACGGCCAGCCCTATCGGTACCGACTCGGCGAAGTGAACTGATTATTTGTCGCGTCGTCGCTGCTTCGCCCCCGAGCGACAGCGCTGGCGCCGCCTGCAACAAACCTCTTTCGATTCGAAATTCGTACTCGCGTTACGATATCCGCATTCTATCGCCGGGCTTATTACGATGTGCGGATTGGAGTCGAGTAATGCCAGACGAGGACCGCACTATCCTGCTCATCGGCAGCGGACCCATTCAAATCGGACAGGCGGCCGAGTTCGACTACTCCGGCGCACAGGCGTGCCGGGCGCTCCAGGAGGAAGGCGCTCGGGTCGTCCTCGTCAACTCCAATCCGGCGACCATCATGACGGACCCCGAGATGGCCGACAAGGTGTACGTCGAACCCATCACCACCGAGGCCATCGCCGAGGTCATCCGCGAGGAGAAACCCGACGGCGTCATCGCCGGCCTCGGCGGCCAGACCGGCCTGAACGTCACCGCCGAACTCGCCGAGGAGGGCGTCCTCGAGGAACACGACGTCGAAATCATGGGGACGCCGCTGGACACCATCTACGCGACGGAGGACCGCCAACTGTTCCGCGAACGGATGCGGAATATCGGCGAACCCGTGTGCAGCTCAGCGACCATCGAGTCGATGGACGAAATCGAAGACGCCGTCGAGGAAGTCGGCGGCCTGCCGGTCATCGCTCGTACGGCTTACACCCTCGGTGGGTCGGGCTCCGGCGTCGTCGACGACATGGACGAACTGCGGGAAATAGCCCGCAAGGGATTCCAGCTCTCCCGGAACCACGAAGTCCAGATTACCGAGTCCATCGCCGGCTGGGTCGAACTCGAATACGAGGTGATGCGGGACGCCGACGACTCCTGTATCATCATCTGCAACATGGAGAACATCGACCCGATGGGCATCCACACCGGCGAGTCGACAGTCGTCACGCCCAGTCAGGTCATCCCCGACGAGGCCCACCAAGAGATGCGCGACTCGGCGCTGAAAGTCATCCGCGAGTTGGGCATCGAAGGCGGCTGTAACATCCAACACGCCTGGCGCGACGACGGCACTCCCTCCGGGGAGTACCGCGTCGTCGAGGTCAACCCCCGCGTCTCGCGGTCCTCGGCGCTGGCCTCGAAGGCGACGGGTTACCCAATCGCCCGCGTCACCGCGAAGGTGGCGATGGGCAAGCGCCTCCACGAAATCGACAACGAAATCACCGGCGAGACCACGGCGGCGTTCGAACCCGCAATCGACTACGTCGTCACGAAGGTCCCACGGTGGCCGAAGGACAAGTTCTCCGACGTGGAGTTCGAACTCGGCCCGGCGATGAAGTCGACGGGCGAGGCGATGTCCATCGGTCGAACGTTCGAGGAGTCGATGCTGAAGGCGCTGCGGTCCTCGGAGTACGACCCGGCCGTCGACTGGGCCGACGTAGACGACGAGGAACTCGAAGAACAGTACCTCATCAGGCCGACGCCGGACCGTCCCTACGCCATCTTCGAGGCCTTCGAGCGCGGCTACACCGTCGATAAAATCGTCGAGTTGACTGGCATTTACGAGTGGTACGTCGAGCGGTTCAAGCGTATCGCCGATGCCGCAGAGGCCGCCCAAAACGGCGAGTTCCAGATTGCCGCCGATGCCGGCTTCACCAATCAGGAGGTCACCGCCATCGCCGGCGGCGAGTTCAACGACACTCACGCCTCCTGGATACCCTCCGAGGTACGGGACGCCGACGAAGACGACGAGGGCCGGCCGGTCGAAACAGACGGCGCCGGCGTCACGGTCGAGGACGTGGAGAACGAAACCTCCAGTCGCACCTACAAGCAGGTCGACACCTGTGCCGGCGAGTTCCGTGCCTCCACCCCGTACTACTACTCCGCGCGTGAACCACCCACGGGACAGGGCGCAAGCGAGGTGCAGGTCGACCGCGACGTCGAGTCGGTCGTGGTCGTCGGCGGCGGCCCCATCCGCATCGGACAGGGCGTCGAGTTCGACTACTGTGCGGTCCACGCCGTGCGCGCCCTCCGCGAGGAGGGCATCGACGCCCACGTCGTCAACAACAACCCCGAGACGGTTTCGACGGACTACGACACCTCCGACGGCCTGTTCTTCGAGCCCATCACGGCCGAAGAGGTCGCCGACATCATCGAGGAGACCAACGCCGACGGCGTGATGGTCCAGTTCGGCGGTCAGACCTCCGTCAACGTCGGTGACCCACTCGAGAAGGAACTCGAACGCCGCGACCTCGACTGTGAAATCATGGGCACGTCCGTCGAGGCGATGGACCTCGCGGAGGACCGCGACCGGTTCAACGTCCTGATGGACGAACTCGGCATCAGCCAGCCGAAGGGCGGCACGGCGACGAGCGAGGAAGAGGCGCTGGAACTCGCCCACGACATCGGCTATCCCGTCCTCGTTCGCCCCTCCTACGTGCTGGGCGGCCGCGCGATGGACGTGGTGTACTCCGACGAGGAACTGAAGGAGTACATCGAGGAGGCGGTTCGCGTCGCCCCCGACAAGCCCATCCTCGTCGACGAGTTCCTCGCCGACGCCGTCGAACTCGACGTCGACGCAGTCGCCGACGGCGACGACGTACTCATCGGCGGCATCATGGAACACGTCGAGGCCGCCGGTGTCCACTCCGGGGACTCGGCCTGTATGATTCCGCCGCGCTCGCTGTCTCAGGAGACGCTCGAACGCGTCCGCGAGGTGGCACTCGACATCGCCCGCGCGCTCGACACCGTCGGCCTGCTGAACGTCCAACTCGCGGTCCGCGACGGCGAGGTGTACGTCTTAGAGGCCAACCCCCGTTCCTCTCGTACCGTGCCGTTCGTCTCGAAGGCCACGGGCGTTCCCATCGCCAAACTCGCGGCGAAGGTGATGGCCGGCCAGTCGCTGGACGAGCTTCAGGCCCACGAGCAGATTCCCGAACACGTCTCCGTGAAGGAAGTCGTCCTGCCGTTCGACCGCCTGCCGGGTAGCGACCCCCGTCTCGGCCCCGAGATGAAATCCACCGGCGAGGTCATGGGGACGGCACGCTCCTTCGGGAAGGCGTACCTGAAGGCCCAGTCCTCGACCGGCAAGCCCATCCCGACCGAGGGGACTGCCGTCGTCGACCTCGAAACCCTTCGCGGGATGTCCCAGAAGAACGAGGACATCTCCGACGTGCGCGAGGGCGCCGAACGCAACTTCGAGGTACACGAGAAAGACGACTTCGAGGACCTCGAACAGGCCATCCGTGACGGCGAAATCGACGTCATCTTCTCGCGGGACCGCGACGTTCTGGAGGTCGCCGTCGAGGAGACGGTGACCTACTTCTCGACGGTGCCGAGCGCCCGCGCGGCGCTCGAGGCCATCGAGACGAAGGACGAACCGCTGGACGTGATGGCGCTGTCGGAGCGGCCGACCGAGCGCCGCAACTGGGGCGAGTGACGCCCTCGGCTGAGACACGGTAGCTGAACCCCGCGGTCGCCTTCTCCGTCAGGGTGCGCCCCACGCGACTCCGGCGTAGCGACACGTCGGTCGTCGGTATCGAGCCGTCTGTCGACGTTACTCCAACAGCGGTGCGATTCGCTCGTCGCTTCGGAGCGCCGACCGCACCGCCTCGGGGTGGCTCGTCAGCGAATATTCGAGTCGGCCCTTGCCGACGGGCGAGTGGCTGTCGGGTGAGGACTCCTCGACGAACTCGGATTCGACCAGCGTGTTGAGCGCGCGCATCACGTCGGCTTCGGTCAGGTGGCCGGCCGCATCGGTGTCCGTCTTCTCGAGTCGGTCTGTGGCCAACTCGCGTATCTCCGCTGAGTTCGCCGGTGTCGCCCCCTCGGTCGAGAGGTCAGCTAAACAGCAGAGGATGATTCGCTGGGCCAGTGTCGTCCCGTCGATGTCGTCGACCATACAGAGTGATTCGGCACGCACCGCATAAGTCCTGCCCACGACTGAGGTCGGACGGGTTCCACAGCGTTTAGCGGCCTGCCCGTCGTCGTGGTCGTATGGACATCGAGGACGTGTTCCCAGAAATCGAGAGCATCGACGACGACACCCTCCGAACTGGCGTCGCCTCGGCGTGGACTACTGCGGCCGGCATCAACGGACTCGACGTCGAGGACCTCCCCGACGTGCCGTGGTTTCCGCCGGCGCAACGCGAGTTGGACATCGAGGCGGAGGAGGCTTCCCTCGTCGAGCACGTCCGGGACGTGACCTCGTGTGCGGTCGGCCTCGCCGAATCGTTGCTCGCCCGCGATTCGGACATCGACATCGACCTCGATGTCGTCATCGCGGGTGCGCTCGTCCACGACGTCTCGAAACCCTACGAGTTCGACGGGATGGAGACGACGGAGGTCGGCGACCTGTTGGGACATCCCCACTACGGCGTGGCGGTCGTCTCCCGTGCCAACCTCCCGGTCGAAATCGCCCATATCGTTCTCTCGCACTCCTCGCGGACGACGGTCGAACCGGCGACGCTGGAGGCCGAAATCGTCCGCCGGGCCGACGAGGTGGCGGCCGCGGGGATTCGCTCGAAGGCCGTCGACGACCTCCGGGAAGCGTAGACCGTCGGTCGCTCCGCAACCACTTTACCCGCCACGTGCCTCCCTCCGACAATGAGTGATTGGACGGAAAAATACCGCCCCTCGACGCTGTCGGAGGTCCGCGGCAACGACAAGGCCCGCGACGCGCTGAAGGAGTGGGCCGACACGTGGGACGACCACGGCGAGGCGGTCGTCCTCCACGGCTCGCCGGGCGTCGGGAAGACCTCAGCGGCCCACGCCTTGGCCAACGACATGGGGTGGCCGGTGATGGAGCTCAACGCCTCGAACTCCCGGACGAAGGACGAAATCGACCGCGTCGCGGGGCGGGCTGCCTCGAACACGACGCTCGGTGGCTCCCGACAACTCATCATCTTAGACGAGGCCGACAACCTCCATCAGCACAAGGACCGCGGCGGCGCGGCGGCGATGACGCGACTGGTGAAAAGCGCCACCCAACCCATCGTCCTCATCGCCAACGACTACTACGAGATGTCGTCAGGACTCCGGAGTGCCTGCCGCGACATCGAGTTCCGCGACATCTCCTCGCGCTCTATCGTCCCCGTCCTCCGGGACATCTGCCGACAGGAGAACGTCGCCTTCGAGGAGTCGGTGCTAAAGGGCATCGCCGAGCAAAATCGTGGTGACCTTCGAGGCGCCATCAAGGACCTCCAATCACGGGAACGCGACGGCGAGATACGTCCCGAGGGCGAGGAGAGCGACCGCGACAAGACGGTCGACATCTTCTCGTTTCTCGATGCTGTTCTGAAAGAGGAGTCCGCCGAAGACGCCCTCCAGACGGCTTACTCGGTCGACGAGACGCCCGACGACCTGTTGCAGTGGATAGAGGACAAGGTACCCAAGGTGTACGAGGGTGACGAACTCGCCGACGCCTACGAACACCTCGCCGACGCCGACGTGTGGCTCGGTCGGGTTCGTGCGACCCAGAACTACAGTTACTGGCGCTACGCCACCGACAACGTCGCGGCAGGCGTCGCGGCGGTTAGACGGTCCGAACGCGGCGGCTGGACTCGCTACGGCGGCGCGCCGTATCGGTCCTCGCGGGACTCGACGCGGGACTACATCGCCCAGAAAATCGCCGAAACCGCCGGCGTTTCGACGGCGACCGCCCGCCGGGAAATCATGCCGTATCTGGCGGCGATGACCCACCACTGTCGGAACCGCGACCTCACGGTCCGGATGGTCGCTCGCTACGACCTCGACGCCGAACACGTCTCCTTCATAACCGGGTCGGGGAAGACGACCAACAAGGTGCAGGGAATCGTCGAGGACGCCGAGGAACTGCTCGAACAGGAGGCCGTCGACCACTCCGGGGGGGGCCTTCGCCCAACTGGAGTCGGCGGCCGACGACGGCGACGAGACGGACGGCGAGGCGACAAGCGACGACAGCGACGCTAGTGGCACCCTCGCTGATTTCGGCGGTTCGGAGACCGCAGACGACGGTACCGATGCCGACAGTGGGGCCGAACAGACGACCGAGGAACGCGCCGAAGCGGCCGAAGACGACGACGGGCAGGCCGGTCTCTCGGATTTCATGTAATCAGTCGCGTCGGGCGGAGGACCCGAGTCCCGGAATCGCCACCGCCGATTCGAGTTTCGACATCGCCAGCGCCGTCGTCAACACCAAGGCGAGATAGAACAGCGCGGCGATGACGTAGATATCGGTGAACTGGAAGGTATCGGAGCCGATGTTTCGGGCCTGCCGGAACAGTTCCGGGACGGTGATAAACGATGCCAGTGAGGAGTACTTGATGAGGTAGACGAACTCGTTGGTCCAGCCGGGGATGGCAAAGCGCAGTCCCTGTGGGAGGACGACGTGTCTGATGCCGTCGAGTTTCGAGAGGCCGACGGCCCGCGCGGCCGTCAGTTGGCCGGCGTCGACCGACTGCAGGGCGGACCGGATGTACTCCGATTGGTACGCCGAGGAGTTGATGGTGAAGCCGATTATCGCGACGAGAATCGACGCCCGCGGAATCGCGCCCTCGCCGACGAACGCGAAACCGTTGAAGAAACTCGCAAGCGGCAGCCCGAAGTAGAGGAAAAACAGCTGTGCGAGCAACGGCGTCCCGCGGATGAGTTCGGTGTAGACGAGCGAAATCCCCGAGAGAATCGGCCCGCCGTACACCCGTGCGACCGACAGCGGCACGGCGATGACCAGCCCGAACAGCATCGAGAGGATGGTGAGATACACCGTGATGAACGCCCCGGAGGCGAGTGCGGGCTCGGTCGTCGTCGCAAAGGCCGCGAGTTCGAACGGCCACGCTGCCCACCCGACGAGGAACTCGAGGGGGCCGAAGGCACTCTGGACGCTCAGGATGGCCTCGGCGACGGCTTCGAACGGTGCTGCTGGAAGCCACGGCTCCTGTTGGCGGTAGCCCAACTCCGAGCGAACGAGGTCCGGAAACCCCAACGCGGTGAACAGGCGGTCCAACAGCGTGTTGTGGTAGGCCCACCGGGCGAGCAGCCACGTCCAGAAGACGGCCCCGACTGCGATGACGACTAGCCGCTTTCGCCCCGGAATCTCACCGACCGTCGACCCTCTGACTTCTATTTCGCTCATCAGTGGAGGTCGGTCAGTTCACCGAGGAACTGTCTCGTGCGGTCGTGTTCGGGGGTATCGAACAGCTGTTCGGGCGGGCCGCGCTCGACGATGCGACCCTCGTCGAGGAACGTCAGCGTCGACGCCGCCGAGCGAGCAAAGCCCATCTCGTGGGTGACACACAACATCGTCATCCCGCCCTCGGCGAGGTCGCGCATCACTTCCAGCACCTCCCCGATGAGTTCGGGGTCGAGTGCGCTCGTCGGTTCGTCGAAGAGGATGAGTTCGGGGTCCATCGCCAGCGCGCGGGCGATGCCGACGCGTTGTTTCTGGCCGCCGGAGAGCTCCGCCGGGTAGGAGTCGGCCTGTTCGGCGAGGCCGACGCGGCCGAGGTAGTCGTCGGCTTTCGCCTGGGCCTCCTCCTTCGACAGTCCCAGCACCTCGGTCAACCCGAGCGTGACGTTGCCTCGGGCGGTGCGGTGTGCAAAGAGATTGAAGTCCTGAAACACCATGCCGACGCGGCGTCGAAGGTCGTTTTCGTCGATGCCGTGAATCTCCTCGTCGTCGAGGTAGATGGCACCGTCGTCGATTTCGGTGAGTCTGTTGACACACCGGAGCATCGTCGACTTCCCCGAGCCGCTGGGGCCGACGATGACCTCGACGTCCTGGCGGTCCATCTCGAAACTCACGTCGTGCAGTACCTCCTCGTCGCCGTAGGATTTGTCGACGTTCTCGACGCGTAGTAGACTCATTCGTTGCCTCCGGGTGTCGCATAGACGTCTTCGAGACGGTCGAGCGAACGGTTCGTCGTGAACGTGAGTACGAAGTAGATGGCGCTGATGGTGATGATGACCTCCATGGCCGCCGTCCCGCGTCCCGGTTGGAGATACAGGTTCTCGGCGCGAGTCAGGAGTTCGGCCAACCCGATAGCGAAGGCGACGCTCGTGTCCTTGAGAACGATGGTGAACTCGTTTTGAAAGCCGGGCACGGAGCGTCGAAGGGCCTGCGGGAAGACGACCCGACGGATGGCCTGCAGTCTCGTCATCCCGACGGAGCGGGCGGCCTCCATCTGCCCCTCATCGATGGATTGGATGGCACCGCGGAACACCTGTCCCTGGTAGGCGGCGCTCCGGAGCCCCAACGCGAGCGTCGCCGCGACGAACGTACTCAGTTGGATGTCCAGCCACTGGATGTCTCCGAGGTCGGGAATCGGGAGCCCGAAGTGGAACAGGAAGATGAGCACGACGATTGGCGTCCCGCGCAGGACGACGCCGACGGTGCTGACGATGTCCTCCAGCCGCCCGGAGCCGTACACTTCGATGGCGCCGGCCGGAAAGCCAGCGAGGAAGCCGAGGCCGAGGCTCGTCACCGTCAACAGCACGGTGACGATAGTCCCGACCAGCAGGTACGACCCGTTCGAGGCGATGAACGCCCAGTCGCCGGCCTGCAGGAACACCGATTCCATCTATCTCACTCGAAGTACTCGGCGACGAGGTCCTCGTAGGTGCCGTCCTCGCGAATCTCGGCGAGTGCGTCGTTGATGTCGCCGATGCGGTCGTCGTCCTGTCGCATTCCGAGCCCGTACTCCTCGCCGGTTTCGATGACGAAGGCGACCTCGACCGACCGGCTGTCGGCGAAGTTGTTCGCGACCGGCACGTCGATGATGATGGCGTCGACGTTGCCGTTCTCGAGGTCCTCGACCGCCAGCGTGTAGTTGTCGTACTGGCGGTAGTCGTCGCCGTCGACGACGCCCTCCTCGATGAGCCGTTCGGCCTCTGCGGCGCCGGTCGTCCCCGACTGGGCGCCGACGACACGACCCTCAAGGTCGGACTCGCCTTCGGGGGCGAAATCGCCCTCCGAGCTGACCAACACGGACTGGTTGGCCTCGTAGTAGGGGTTCGAGAACGCGATTTGCTCCGACCGCTCGTCGGTAATCGTCATCGCGGCCGCGACGAGGTCGATGTCACCGCCGGTCAACGACGGAATGAGGGAGTCGAACTCGATGTCGACCCAGTCGCCGACCTCGTAGCCGGCGCGGGTAATCGCCTCCTCGGCGAGGTCGACGTCGAAGCCGACCAACTCCCCGTCTTGGGTGTACTCGAACGGCGGGAATCCGGAGGCTGTCCCCGGGACGATTACGTCGTCCCCGTCTCCGTTTCCGTTCCCGTTTCCGTTCCCGTCTCCGTTTCCATTGCCGTTCCCATTGCCGTTTCCGTTGCCGTTCCCACCGTTGCCGAGACAACCCGCAACCGCTGCGGTCGTCCCCGCTGCTCCGACCGTCTTCAGATACGCACGACGGTCCATGCTGAACTTGCGTGCCATACCTCGATTGTCGGGGGAATCCGGTTTCAACGTTTCGACGGAGGCCTGCTGTGGCTGTTCACGTGCTTCGCGGAGAAAGCGGACAGTCGTCCAGACGCGGTCGGTTACTGTCCGTTTGACTGTGCGTCGACGACCGCCACACCGGCCAGATTCACGATGTCCTCCACTTCCATCTTTTTCCGCCTCGGGGTCGCTCCGCTCCCCACTCGGCGCAAAAACATGGGTGAAAAAACCGCAACTAACGAACTCAGTCAGTTACTGTCCGTTTGACTGTGCGTCGACGACCGCAACGCCGGCCAGGTTCACGATGTCTTTCACCTCATCACCGCGCTGGAGGACGTGAACAGGCTTGTCCATGCCAACGAGCATCGGACCGATGGCCTCGGCGCCGCCGAGTCGCTGGAGCAGTTTGTAGGCGATGTTGCCGGCTTCGAGGTTCGGGAAGACCAGCACGTTCGCCGGCTCGTCCAACTCCGAGAAGGAGTAATCGCCGGTCAGCATCTCCTCGACGACCGCCGTGTCCGCCTGCATCTCACCGTCGACCGGGAAGTCGGCCTCGGGGTCCTCGTGGAGCATCTTCGCGGCGTTGCGGGGTTTGCTGGTCCCCTCGTTTCTGACGCTGCCGAAATCGGAGTACGACAGCAGTGCCGCCCGCGGTTCGACGTTGAACCGGCGGGCGAGTTTCGCGGTCTGTTTCGTGATTTCGGCGAGGACGTCTTCGTCTGGCGATTGGTTGACGGTGGCGTCGGCGACGAAGACGACGCGATTCTTGAACGTCAGCATGTACACCCCTGCCGCGTAGTCGGCCTCGGGGTCGGTACCGATGACCTGCAGCGGCGGCCGAAGCGCCGAGGGATAGTGGTGCATAAGCCCCGTCAGCATCGCGTCGGCGTCGCCCATCTCCACCATTACGCTGCCGAGGTAGTTGCCGTCCTCGATGAGTTCGTCGGCCTCCCGGCGGGTGACGCCCTTCCGCTGGCGGAGTTCGTACAGCCGCTCGGCGTAGGGCGCGAGATTGCCCTCCTCGGGGTCGACGATTTCGGGGTCGAAGTCCAATCCGAGCCGTTCGGCGTGCTCCCAGATTTCCTCGCGGTCGCCGATGAGAACCGGTTCGGCGATGCCCTGGTCGACGAGTTGGTGGGCCGCACGCACCATCTTCTCGTCGTCGCCCTCGGCGAGGACCAGACGTTTGGGGTCGCTTTTGGCCTTGTTGAGGACGACTCGCATCATCTCGCGGGACTTCCCGAGTCGCGCCTCCAACCGCTCGGCGTACTTCTGGAGGTCGAGTTCCTTCCGGGCACACCCACTGTCCATCGCCGCCTTCGCCACCGCTGGGGCGACCTCAAAGAGGACGCGGGGGTCGAGCGGTTTGGGGATGATGTAGTTGGGGCCGAACTGCAGGGGTTGGTCGCCGTAGGCTTTGACGACGGCGTCGGGAACGTCCTGTTGGGCCAACTCGGCCAGCGCCTCGGCGGCGGCGACTTTCATCGCCTCGTTGATTTCGGTCGCGCGCACGTCCAGCGCTCCGCGGAAGATGAAGGGGAATCCGAGGACGTTGTTGACTTGATTCGGATAGTCGGAGCGACCCGTTGCCATGATGACCGTGTCGTCGCGGGCGTTCTTCGCCGCCTCGTAGCCGATTTCGGGGTCCGGGTTCGCCATCGCGAAGATGATTGGGTCCGCCGCCATCGACTGGACCATCTCCTCGGAGACCAATCCGCCGACCGAGAGACCGACGAACACGTCGGCGCCCTCCATCGCATCAGCGAGGTCGCCCGCGGGGCGGTCCTGTGCGAACTCCTGTTTGAATTCGTTTACGTCGCCGGACTCGGCGCGTTCCTCGGTGATGATGCCCGAGGAGTCACACATCGTGATGTTGTCGCGGTCGGCGCCCAGAGAGACGTAGAAGCGGGCGGTGGCGAGCGCGGACGCGCCGGCCCCGGAGAAGACGATTTCGATTTCCGAGAGGTCCTTGTCGGCGATTTCGGCGGCGTTCAACAGTGCCGCTCCGGAGATGATGGCCGTCCCGTGTTGGTCGTCGTGGAAGACTGGGATGTCCATCTCCTTTCGGAGCGTTTTCTCGATTTCGAAACACTCCGGCGCCTTGATGTCCTCGAGGTTGATGCCGCCGAAGGTCGGCTCCATCGCCTTCACGGACGTGATTATCTCCTTGGGGTCGTGTTGGTCCAACTCGATGTCGAAGACGTCGATGTCGGC
>NZ_WPCC01000065.1 GCF_009741925.1 Natronomonas sp. CBA1123 | reverse complement strand
TCAGGTACACCCCCATCCCGACGAGCAGCCCGGTCGTCGGCTCACCGCCCAGAAAGCCGGCGCCGAGGACGACCGCGAACAGCGCCGCCGCCCCCGGCCGCCCGACGGTCCCCCATCCGCGCCGGCGAAGGCAACTCCGAACGACCGACGGCGGTCGCCGCCACCGTCGCCACGACGACGGCGGCACCGACGACGAGCGGAACTCCGGAGAGAACGAGCGCGGCGAACCCCGCGAGCATCGCCGTCACCGTCGTGAACAGCCACGGACCGACGCGCGGGTCGCTCACTGCGAGAGCTCCTCGACGACGCGTTCCTGCAGCGCCGCGCGGTCGGCGTGGTTGCGGTCACTGTCGGTGCTGACCTCGATGACCTGCGTCCCTTCGCTGGCGAGGGAGTCGGCGTACAGTTCCCGGAACCCATCGCGGTTGTCCGTGCGCGCGAACTCGAGGTCGTACAACTCCGCCGAGTGCTCGAAGTCCAGTCCGTGCGGCGTCCGGAACCACTCCTCGAAGGCATCGTGAGACTCGATTGGGAGGAGATGGAAGATTCCGCCGCCATCGTTGTTGATACAGACAACGGTTGCGTCGACATCACAGCGGCCGACGGCGAGTAGACCGTTCATGTCGTGGTAGTACGCGAGGTCACCCGTCACGAGGACGAGCGGGTCGTCGGAGACCGACCCCGCCCCGAGCGCCGTCGAGGTGATGCCGTCGATGCCGGAGGCTCCCCGGTTGCCGAGGACGGTCAAATCAGCCGTTCGCGGACGACCGAACCGGTCGAGGTCCCGGACGGGCATCGAGTTCGAGACGAACAGCGTCGTCGAGTCCGGCGCAGCCTCGACGGCATCGGCGAGGACCGCGCCCTCCTCCGGTTCCGCGCCGGCGAGGAGTTGCCAGTAGGCCGCCTCGGCATCTCGGAGCCGCTCTGTGTACGGTCCGGGTTCGCGTTCGATTCGCGCCGCGAGGTCACTCGCGACTCGCGTCTCGTCGGCGACGACGAGGTCCGTCGCGGTGAACGTCGCCTCCCGCCATCCGCCGGCCGGGTCGACGACGAACTGACGGGCCCCCAACTCGGCGAGGTAGTTCCGGAGCGGCTTGGAGGTCGGCGAAGCGCCGAACCGGACGACCACGTCGGGCGTCGCCTCGATTGCGGCGAGATACGAATCGTACCCACCGCAAACGGTTACGCCATCGCTGTCGACGTGTTCGCCGAACCGAATCCCCGAGAGCGGGTCGGCAAGCACGGGAAATCCGGTGGCTCGGGCCAACTCCACGAGCGCCTCGCTCGTCGGCGCCGAGCGGTCGGTGGGACCGCAGACGACGAGTCCGGATTCCGCGTTCTCGACGGCGTCGACGAGGCCTCGCCGGTCCGCAGCGGATAGCGTCGAGCGACCGCGCGTCAGTTCGACGAACGGCCCCTCGCGCTCGACGGCGAGGGGGTGATTCTCGAGGAATCCCTCGGAGACCGCACCTTCGGGAACGCCGAGCGGGGCCGCCTCCCTACCAGCGGTCGGTTCCAGCGGCTTGCGAAGCGGCACGTCGAGGTGGACGGGTCCGGGTTCGTCCCCCATCGCAGTGCCGACCGCCCGTGCGAGTGCAGTCCGAAGCGACCGGAGCTTTCGGTCCGCGGCCTCCGGTTCGGGAAGTTTCCGGTACTGACGCACCGCGTCGCCGTACAGCCGTTCCTGATTGATGGTCTGATTCGCGCCGCTATCCTGCAGTTCGGGCGGACGGTCCGCCGTCAACAACAGCAACGGAACGCGGGAGCGGTCGGCCTCGATGACCGCTGGATGAAAGTTCGCCAGCGCCGTTCCGGAGGTGCAGACGAGCGCCGTCGGTGTTCCAGTCCGTTTGGCTCGACCCAGAGCGAAGAACGCCGCCGACCGCTCGTCGAGAAGCGAGTACGTCTCGATGCCGTCGTGTTCGGCGACGGCGACGGTCAGCGGCGTCGAGCGGCTTCCCGGCGCCAACACTGCCGCCTCGACGCCCGCCTTCGACAGTTCGTCGGCGATGACCTCCCCCCACAGCGTGTTGACGTTCATCTCTGTCACTCGAGTTCGTCGAGGATGGGCCGGTACTTCAGTTGCACTTCGTCCCACTCGCGGTCGGGGTCGGAGTCGCCGACGATACCGACGCCGGCGAACAGCGTGGCGACATCCGCGCTGGCGACAGCCGAGCGAATCGCGACGGCGAAAGAGCCGTAGCCGGCGGCGTCGAACCACCCCACGGGCGCGGCGTACCAGCCACGTTCGAACGGTTCGGTGTCGCGGATGGTATCGAGTGCGCGGTCCGGGGGCAGTCCGCCGACCGCCGGTGTGGGGTGTAGCGCCTCGACGAGCGAGAGGACGTGTTCGTCGACGGCCAATTCGGCGGTAATCGGTGTCTCGATGTGCTGGACGGTTGCCAGCCGCCGGATGCCACGTTCGCCCGCGCGGATGGACGCCGCGTAGGGCTCCAGTTGCTCCCGGATGGCGTCGGCGACGAGTTCGTGTTCGTGGACGTTCTTTTCGTCTGCCAGCAGTTCCTCGGCGAGCCACTCGTCTTCTTCCGGGGTGTCGCCGCGACCGGTCGTGCCGGCGATGGCGCCCGTTTCGACCGTTCGACCCCTGAGGCCGACGAGTCGCTCCGGCGTCGCACCGAAGAACCCCGAACGACCGTCCTCCGGTTCGAAGAGAAATCGAAAGCAGTTCGGATAGGTGTCGCCGAGCCGCGTAATCGCGTCGGGAATCGACAGCGGCGCGTCGAGACGAGCCTCCAGTGCCTGTGCGAGGACGACCTTTCGGAGTTCGCCGGCGTCGATGCGGTCGATAGCAGCCGTGACGCTGTCGTGCCACTCCGCCTTCGAGGTGGTCCGCGTCCGGCTTTCGACGCCCGGCGGTCCCGCGGAGACGGCTGGCTCCGACGTGTCGAGGAGCGCTTCCGTGGCGGTGTCGAGTCGGCGTTCCACGTCTGTGGCGCCGGCGTCGACCGCGTTGACCGTCACCCACGCCTCGTCGTCGGTGTAGGTGACCTGCACACGGGGCAGCACGAATCGCGCACCGGGATACCCCTCCCACGGCCCCTCCCCGACGTGTTCGTCGTGAAACGAAAACCCGCCGAAAACGCGGGGGCGGGCCGCGAGCGTCCCGGCGTGAACGTCGCCGACGGCGAAGAGTTCCGTGGCCGCCTCTCGAATCGCGTCGAAGCGGTCCGGGCCATCCGCCGTGATGGTCGCTGCCGCGCCGCTGCCGACGACCGTCGACTCGCCTGGGGCGGCCCAAAGCGTCCGTGGTGAATCCGCCGCCGTTAGAGCCGCTCTGGGCGTCGGTGCATCCCGAACCCGCCTCGACCGACTGACGAGCCCCACCGACTGCGGGCCCGTCTCTTCGCTCCGCAACGGTTCCATTGACACCACGTTAGACCCCCACCGTTTTAGGTTACGTGTTCGGGCACGCACCGGCCGGAATCCCGGCCAGCCCCGCGACGCTCAAGAAGAGTCGGCTTACAGCTTCGATTCCGCGTCGTCGGCGAGTTCCTTCATCCGCTTGCCGATGCGGCCCGCATCGGAGAACTCGTCTTCGCTCATGACGTTCGCCAGGGCGTTACCGAGGACGAACACGGCGTGTTTGTGCTCGCTCTTCGATTTGTGAACGTCGTCGGGCGTCACGTCGAGTGATTCGTAGGGGTCGAACACCGACGAATCGATTTCGTCCATGTCCTGGAAATGACCCATTATCGATACCATCTTCGCGTGCAGTTCGAGGAGTTCGTCTTTGTGCATATTCGTGGATACTGTTAGGGACCGTTTAACGCTTTCGCGGGAACCAGCCACACACGAAAACAGCGCCGAACGGGTTGCTAGAAGACGTACTCGTCGTCGTGTCCCATCATCCCGTCCTCTTCGAAGCCCGGTTCTTCGTCGTCCATCGGACCGCTCGTCTTGTAGGCCCGGAGCCCGGTCGAGAGCAGTTCTTCGATGGCTTCTTCCCGGTTTACGAACTCGCCCTTTTCGACCAGTTGGGCGATTTGCATTTCGAGATGTTCCGGGACAGTGAGTTGTACCTTCGGCATCGGAACGTTCGAACGTTCGGGGATGGGGTATTTAACTCTGACGGGGAAATTTTCGCTACTCGAAAACCGAAGCCCGGGTTACCCAAATAATCCTTACCGAAACGAGTATCAATTTTATCGTTTCGACGAGCCGTTTCGCAAACCGCCTGCGGAGCGATAGGCCTACCTACCAGCGACCCCGAATCACCCAACATGAAGGACGTGACGGACCTCCACGTCGAGTTCGACGGCAAGCGACTCCCACCCGGCCAGCGCGAGACGAGTCGGTTCCCGGTGCTATCGAAGGGCGGAACGCCGTCGATACCGAACGACTGGACCTTCGAGGCCTGGGGTGCCGTCGACGAGGAACTCTCCTTGTCGTTCGAGGAGCTACGGGAACTCCCCACACAGACCCAGAAGCAGGACTTCCACTGCGTCACGGGGTGGTCACGCTTCGACTGTGGGTTCCACGGGGTCACCTTCCCGACGCTGGCCGACCGCGCCGGCGTCGACGACGATGCCGTCCACGTGATGTTTCACGCCCACGACGGCTACACGACGAACCTCCCGCTTTCGGAGTGCGCGCGCGAGGAGGTCATGTTCGCGTGGGAACTCGACGGCGAGCCACTGCCGGCCGAACACGGCGGCCCCCTTCGGGTCGTCACCCCCCACAAGTACGCCTACAAGGGTGCGAAGTGGGTCTCCGGCGTCGAGTTCCTCACCGAATCCGAACGCGGCTACTGGGAGAAGCGCGGCTACTCGAACACTGCGAATCCGTGGGAGGAAGAGCGGTACGCGTAGCCGGATTCGTGAGAGGAAGTACAGAACGCACCATAGGGCCGTTTTCAGCCTGTAGAGCGTGAATCAGCGGTCGGTGAACGTGCTTGGAGTGCCGTTTTTCCAACACGTGTGAACGTGCTCAGACGTGGTGAGCGAGCGGTTCACGCGAACGCGCCATCGGCGTGTTCGCGCTTTTTTCATCAACGTTTTTTATCGGGGGTTGAGCGCCGCAGGCGCGATGCCCCCGCTAAAAAAGGTTGGTCGGTAGCTATATGCCCCTCCTGTGGCTTTCGGCGTGTATGGATGCCCACACCGTGATGGAGGAGTGGGAGGTGTCGCCGTTCGACGGCGGCTTCGAGGGGATTGATTCGTTGCGCTCCCGTGGATTCAGCGGCGCCGTCGAGGCCGACGGGACGTGGCTGTTTCTCGAGGACGGCGACCCACTGGCCGTTCGAGCGGACATTGACGAAGCGCCTCGGGAGGGCGACATCGACGCCTTCGATGACTCGGGCGGGCAGGCACACGAAGCACCCCACCCGGCGACCGCCGCGCTCGCGGCCATGTTGACCTTCGATGGCGACGTTCGCGGCCAGTACTTCAGCGACGAGACGCCGCTATCGACGGTCCACGAGACGCTTTCGGAAGGGGGCTTCACCGGCTACGTCGAACTGTCGAAGAACGTCCTCAGCGGCGATTACTTCGTGGTGTACGAGGACGGCGAGGCGTCGTACGTCGGCTATCTCGGGCCGAGCGGTCGGCTGCTGACCGGCGAGGAGGCACAGTCGAAAGCCGAAGGCGAGGTCGGCATCTACGACGTGGTCGCGGTTCGACTCCCGACCGTGGCACTCCCCGAACCCACACCGGAGCCGACCGAGACAGCGGTCGTCGGCACCGAGGGCGACGAAACGGCGGCTGCCGGCGAGCAACCCGAATCGGAGGACGCCGAAACCGAGGCCGTCGAGGAGTCCAGCGACGAAAGTGCGGCGGAAACCGCGGATGTCGAGGAATCGACGGCCGACGAATCCGAGGAAACGGAAGCGGTCGAAGACGATGGCGACTTCATCGGGGACCAGACGACTGAGGAGGCCGACCCCGAACCGGAAACCGCGGGGAGCACGGAGACGGCCGACGCCGATGACGCCGACGAGACGACCCGTGCAGTACCCTCCGTGGACCCCGAAAACAGCGGCGACGGCGCCGGGGAAACGACCCCGCATATCGTCGATTCGGGAACCGAACGCGGCGTCGACGCCGAGACCCGAACCGGATTCGACTCCGGAGCGGAATCCGAGAGGGAAACGACGGTCGAATCCGGTCCGGAACCCGGTCGACCGGGAGCGGTGGAAAGCGACACGGACGAGGCGGAGACGGATGCAGACGAGGCGGAACCCGAGGCCGACGACGAAGTAGAGACCGAACCGGACCGTCCCGAGGAGGAATCCGAACTCGAGGCGCTCCGCGAGGAGTTCGAGTCGGAGCTGTCGTCGCTTCGGTCGAAAGTCGACGACCTCCGGGCCGAGCGGGACCGCTTACAGCAGCGTATCGCGGAACAGGCGACGGAGGACGCCCACGGAGGGTCCGCCGGCGCCGTATCGCTCTCATCGACGGAGGCTTTCGAGGGGACGAACCTCTTCATTCGCGAGGATTCCCGCGGTGGTGCGACCCTCGAGAACGCCCACGACGGGAGCGTCGACCCCGAGGCGCTCGCGGAGAACCTCCGCATCGAGTACCACACCCGCTTCGAGAGCGAGGGCGCGACGGTCGAGGGGACGCCGTTCGATTCCTTCCTGCGGTCGTCGGTCCCCTACGCCTTCGTCGAGTGGCTCGTCACGGACCTCCTCTTCGAGATACAGTCTACCGGAACCGAGGGGGCGATGCGGCACCTCTACGACGCCTTGCCCGAAATCGACCGCATCGGCTTCGACGAGACGATACGAATCGGTGACGGGCAGGAGGGCCGCGAGGTGGACTTCGACATCGTCGCGCGCGACCGGATGGGCGACCCGCTCGTCGTCGCGAACATCGACGAGAGTCGCGACCCCACAAGTGGGGAGTCGATGGGGCCGCTGGTCACCGACGCCTCCGACGTCTGTGAGGAACACGAGACACTGGCGGCCGCCTTCGCTGTCACCTCGAGTTTCTTCGAGCCGGATGCCCTCTCGACGGCACGAGAAGCTACGAGCGGCAGCCTCCTCAGCCGCGAAAAGTACCGGAGCTTCGTAAAACTCGCACGGAAGAACGGGTTCCACCTCTGTCTCGTCGAGTCGAGGGAGGAGTCGTTCCACCTGACGGTACCGGAGCTATAGGGCGGCTGGAAGACAGAGAAAAGCGGTCGTTTAACCCTCGATTTCCGGAACGTCGTCGATTTTCATGCCTTCGAGCTTCTCGACGATGTCGTCGATTTTGCCGTCGAGGTCGTCGACGAAGTCCGCGGTATCCTCGGTCGTAATCGCACCCTGGCTCGACGGTTCGATGAGGTTCTCCTCTTCGAGAACGCGGAGCGAGTAGCGGACCTTGTGGTGGGGGTATCCAGTCTCGTTAGACATCTTTACGATGCCGATTGGCTCGTTCTCGATGACCATCCGCAAAACCTGCAGATGGCGCTCCAACATGTCGACTTCCTTCTCAAGCCGGTCTATCATGGCATTTGTTAACTTGTGTTTGGAGGGTTTAAAAGTTGCTGTCCGTTCGGCCGATGACCCCGGTGTAACGGGGAGATTGACGAATCTTTGCGGTAAAAGTATAAATCCCTTGTGACCACGGCACACGTCGTTTTCCGTCAGCGCGGCCGCGTCCGACCGGTGTCTGACGCACGCGGCGGTCCACGCGGACCACCGCGTTCGGTTTCGCTGCTGACCAGACCGTAATCTGTTTACCCCGCTGGCGGAAACCTCCGTTCGATGACCGTAACCATCGTCGGTTCGCAGCTCGGCGACGAGGGGAAAGGCGGTATCGTCGACGTGTACGGCGATGCCGTCGACGTCGTCGCTCGCTATCAGGGTGGCGACAACGCCGGCCACACCGTCGTCTTCGAGGGCGACGAGTACAAACTCTCGCTCGTCCCGTCGGGGGCCGTCCGCGGTAAAGTGGGTGTCCTCGGCAACGGCTGTGTCGTCAACCCCGAGACGCTGTTCGAGGAACTCGACGCGCTCCGGGGGCGCGGCCTCGACCCCGACGTGCGCGTCGCCGAACGCGCTCACGCTATCCTGCCGTATCACCGCGTCCTCGACGGCCTCGAAGAGGACGTGAAATCCGACGACGACCTCGCGGCCGGCACCACCGGACGCGGCATCGGCCCGACCTACGAGGACAAGGCCGGTCGTCGCGGCATCCGTATCGGTGACCTGCTGGACGCCGAGACGCTACGGAAGCGACTGGAGTACGCCGTCCCACAGAAGCGCGCGCTCGTCGAAGACGTCTACGACCTCGAAATCGGCTCGGACGTCGACGCCGACGCCTTCGATATCGAGGCGCTGTTCGAACAGTACCACGAGTACGGCGAACGGCTCGCCGAGGAGAACATGACCGTCAACTGCGGGGCGTTCCTCACCGACCGCCTCGAATCGGGCGAGGACGTCATGTTCGAGGGGGCGCAGGGAACCTCTATCGACATCGACCACGGTATCTACCCGTACGTCACCTCCTCGAACCCAACGGCAGGTGCCGCTTCCGTCGGTACTGGCGTCGGTCCCGGCGTCGTCGGCGACGGGGAGGTCGTCGGCATCGTCAAAGCCTATCTCTCGCGGGTCGGCACCGGCCCGCTCCCGACCGAACTCGGCTCCGTCGACGGACAGACGCCCGACGGTGGCGGCCGCCCCGGCGAGGACGACCTCGCGACGTACATCCGCGACGAGGGCGGGGAGTACGGCACCGTCACCGGTCGGCCGCGACGCGTCGGCTGGCTCGACATGCCGATGCTCCGACACGCCGCCCGCGTCAGCGGGTTCACGGGCCTCGCCATCAACCACATCGACGTGCTGGCCGGGCTCGACGAGGTACAGGTCGGTCACTCCTACACACTCGACGGGGAGGAACTGCTCACGATGCCGACGACGACCGAACGGTGGGGCAACTGCGAAGCGAACCTCCGAGCCTTCGACGGCTGGGACGACGTCGACTGGGCCGCCGTCGCCGAGGAGGGATACGAGGCGATTCCGGAGAACGCTCGAGCGTACCTCGACTACATCGCCGCGGAACTCGACACGCCCGTCTACGCGGTCGGTGTCGGTCCCGGCCGCGAGGAAACCGTCGTGGTCGAAGACGTGTTTTAAAAACGCGTTCGCTACTCCCGAAGGGCGGGTCCAGAACTACCGCATTCCCGGAATCCGTCGCTGAATCTTCAGCGTCTTGTTCATCAGTTTCGCGTACAGCCAGTAAGGGACACCCGGCGGTGCGGTCATGCCCATCCGTTTCTGGACGGCGACGGTCTGGGATTCGGTGTACTTCATGATACCCTCGTCGCCGTGGCGGCGGCCGATACCGGAGTTCTTCATTCCGCCCATCGGGGCATCGAGGGAGGCCCACGCGGCGGCGTAGCCCTCGTTGACGTTGACCGTCCCCGTTTCGATTTGCTTTGCGAGTTCGCGGCCGTAATCGAGGTCTTCGGTCCAGATAGAGGCGTTCAGGCCGTAGTCGGAGTCGTTGGCGCGCTCGATGACGTCGTCTTCCTCGCTCCACTCGTAGATGGCGACGACCGGGCCGAACGTCTCGTTTGCACACAGCGCCATCGACTCGTCGACGTCGGTGAGAACCGTCGGTTCGTAGAAGTACGGCCCGATGTCGGGTCGACCCGTGCCGCCGGTCAACACCGTCGCGCCGTTGGCTTTCGCGTCCTCGACGTGTTCGGTCACTTTCTCCAGTTGCTCCTCGGAGATGAGACTCCCGACGTCGACGTCGTAGTCGTAGCCGGTGCCGAGGTGGAGGTCCTCGATGGCGTCGACGAACGCCTCGACGAACTGACCGTGGACGTCCTCGTGGACGTACAACCGCTCGAGTGAGATACACAGCTGGCCGGCGTTGGTGAAGCAACCGCGAATAAGTCCCTCCACGGCGCGGTCGATATCGACATCCGAGCAGACGATGCCGGGGTTCTTCCCACCGAGTTCCATCGAGCACTTCGTGAGGTGTTCGCCGGCCTGACTGGCGACGATACGACCCGTCGCGCTGGAACCGGTGAAGCAGACGTAGTCCGAGTTGGCGACCAGCGGCTCGCCGAGCGTCGGGCCGAAACCGGTGACCACCTGGAAGACGTCCCGCGGCAATCCGGCCTCCTGAAGCAACTCGACAGCCTTCAGTGCGGTGTAGGAGGTCTGTTCGGCCGGCTTGAGGACGACGCTATTGCCCGCGAGCAGCGCGGGAATGGCGTCGGAGACGGCCAACGAGAGGGGGTAGTTCCACGGCGAAATCATCCCGACGATTCCTACGGGGTGGTGGTTGACCTCGGTCTCGGTGAGTCCGGGCAGTGCGCCCTCACGCTGTTCGGTTTCGAGATACCCCTCCGCGCGGTAGGCGTAGTGCCGTGCCGTCATCGCCACGTCGAGGACCTCCTCGTAGGCGTGTTTGCGGGCCTTCCCGCTCTCCAGTTGGACGATGTCGAGCAGTTCCTCGGCGTTGTCGATGACGAGGTCGTGATACCGCTTGAACACCTCGGCGCGTTCCTCGACGGTTCGGTCCTCCCACGCTTTCTGACCCTGCTCGGCGCGGTCGAAGGCGACCTCAATGTCGGACTCGTCACACGCCGGCAGTTCGCCGATGACGACGCCACGGTACGGCGCCTCCACGTCGAAGTGTTCCTCGGGGGCCCCCGACAGCGTCACGTACGATTCCAGCCCCGACAGCAAGTCGGGTTCGACGTCTATTTCACCGTCCACTGCGGTCTCCGATACTGTCATACACTCCCGTACAGGCTACGTCGTGTTAACCGTACGGGAACCTCGAACAACGCTTCGGGTGTTTTCGGCCGTTGCAGCCGCTGACCGTCGTAACGAGCAAAAAACGGTTGGCTGTGGCCGATTAGTGGATGCCGAGTGCTTCGATTTGCTCCTGGTACCGATTGCGGATGGTGACCTCGGTCACCTGCGCGACTTCGGCGACCTCACGCTGCGTCTTCTTTTCGTTACACAGGAGCGAGGCGGCGTAGATGGCGGCGGCGGCGTAGCCCGTCGGGGATTTCCCGGAGAGCATGCCCTTCTCCGCCGTGACCTCGATTATCTCGCGGGTCTTCTGTTCGACCTCCTCGGAGAGACCGAGTTCCGAGCAGAACCGCGGGACATACTGGACGGGGTCGACCGGCTCCAGCCCCAGCGACAACTCCTGGGCGATGTAGCGGTAGGTGCGGCCGATTTCCTTCTGTTCGACGCGGGCGACCTCGGCGACCTCGTCGAGGCTCCGGGGGATGCCCTCCTGTCGGCAGGCCGCATACAGTGCGGCGGTGGCGACGCCCTCGATGGAGCGACCCCGAATGAGGTCCTCGTCGAGCGCACGCCGGTAGATGACGGAGGCGACCTCCCGAACCGACCGCGGCACGCCGAGTGCCGAGGACATGCGGTCGATTTCCGACAGCGCGAACTGGAGGTTGCGCTCGCCGGCGTCCTTCGTCCGAATCCGCTCCTGCCACTTCCGGAGGCGGTGCATCTGGGAGCGCTTTTCCGAAGAAATCGAACGACCGTAGGCGTCTTTGTCCTTCCAGTCGATTTGCGTTGTCAGTCCTTTGTCGTGCATCGTCTGGGTCGTCGGCGCACCGACCCGGGATTTCGACTGCCGCTCGGAGTGATTGAACGCTCGCCACTCCGGGCCACGGTCGATGTTTTCCTCTTCCACTACGAGGCCGCATTCTTCGCAGACGAGTTCACCCCCGCCGTCGGCGCTCCGAACCAGCGAATCGGACTCACACTCGGGACAGCCAGTTTCTTGTTCGGTCTCTGCCTCGTCTTCGCTGGTGCGCTCTCGCTGACGGGTTGGCCCTGGCATTATGCTTATATGGTTTGCTTGTTCAACATATAAATGCTTTGCAGTCACGGCTTGTTGCCCCGAAATCGTTTATAAATCCTTCCAAAACAGGACGTTCGCCACCTCACGCGACAACCTAGCAGTCACTCTCGGAGAAATCAACGGTTCGCAGGCGGTTTCGTCTTCCGCGAAGGGTGGGTCTGGTCACCGCCTTCGTCGGCGCCAGCCGACTGCAAAACACACACCGGCGAAGGCGCCGGCGGCGACCGGTGCAACCGCACCCAGCGCCAGCAGCGCGAAACCGACGGCGAACGCAGTGCTGACGGGGCCCGGTGGCGGGTGTTCGTCGGGGCGATGCGAAACGGAGGGCCGAAGTTCCGGATGTCTCATCGTATCACGGGGCGGTTGCCCCAAGGGTTCCGCCGGGGGTCGAACCCGTCGTGCCCCAGCCGGCACGGAACTATCGAACGGTGACTTCGAGGACGCCGAAGCCGTCGGCGAGGTGAACCTCGGGCGCCTCGATGTCGGCGTCGACGGCGACGGTGGCCGTCGCGTCGACGTAGAGGTCGAGTGCGTCGGGACGGACGCCACACAGCTCGATGTTCTCGACTCCTGCGACGCCGTCTACCTTCTCGACGACTTCGCGAACGCCGCCTTCGACGTCGCCGGCCGCACCCCGAGGGACGCGGACGGACAGCTCGGCTCGGTGGTCGTGGGCTAACATAGGCCCCC
>NZ_WPCC01000070.1 GCF_009741925.1 Natronomonas sp. CBA1123 | reverse complement strand
GTGAGGTGGCCGTCGTAGCCGTCGTGTCGGAGGCAGGCCGCGGCGGCGACGAGTTCGTGTGCCGCCCGCCAGCGTGACGGCGGTGTTGGTTTCGAGGGCGCCGGCGGCGACACCACAGAGGACAGCGAGGGCGGGGTCGCCGGCGCGTCGGAGCGCAACCGTCGGTTCGCCGGCGGCGTCGCCGGGGTCCAGCGACGAGGCCGAGAGCGCTTCGTCGACCACCCGCCGTTTCAACTCGAGTGGGTTCTCCGCCAGTGACGAGGAGACTGTGCGGTCGCCCAGCACGTCGGCCTCGCCGAGGGCGGTGAGGACGCCGAGTGCGGTCGTCGTGCCGCCGGGGACGGTTTCGGCGAGGAACAGTTCGTCGTCGGGCACCTTTCGGCCGAACTGTCGGGCGGCGGCGAAGGCGCCGGGCGCGGCTGGGACGGGGTCGGGTTCGCGGATGTCGTCGCCCATGCGTGCGCCGACAGTGACGGTCGGCGCGCCGGTCGGTTCGGCCAGCCCCGAATCGACGACTGTGCAATCGACGCCGAGCCGTTCGAGGACGGCCCGGGTCACGACGGCGGGCGTCGGACAGCCGCTCGGGGAGACCGGAACGACGGGCGAGCGGACGGGACGGCCGTAGGCGAGTATCTCGGCGTCGGCGCTGGGTGTGTGGGCCATCAGGTCGGTGTCGGCGCCGGCGGCGCTGATGCCGTCGATTCGGGCCGTTCGGGTCGAACCGGCACAGCAGACGAGTCGAGTCATTACGATTGGTGTTAGTGCAACCGAACTTGAGTTTGCGGGTCGCGGCTCGTTCCCCGAAATCTATTTACTGGATGCCCTCACAGCGTACTACAAGAAAGATTGCGCTAATACAAGCGCACTTGATTAAACATCCATGACGGACACACTCCTGCTCGTCGGGCGCCAACACACGCGTGCGGTAGCCGAGACACACGCGATGCGACTCCGAGAGCGCGGCGTGGCCGACCGCATCGGCGTGGACACCTACGACCACGACCCGGCGGAATTATCCGCCGACACCGGTGGGGAGACGTACGTCGTCCCGATGGCCGTCGCTCCGACCCGGGATACGACTCGTGGCATACCGGGGGCACTGCCGACTGCCCACCACTGCGAACCGGTCGGCACCAGTCCCGCCGTGAGTCGCGCGCTCGCCGACCGCGCTCGGGAGGCCGTCGCTCCCGGCGACGACGCCTCGCTGGCGCTTTTGGCCTTCGGCGACACCTCCCGAGAGGGCCACCGGCGGGCGACCGAGGCCCACGCGACTCGCCTTCGGGAGTCGACCCAATACGGCGAAGTTACGGCTGCCTACCTGTTGCAGAATCCGGCGGCGGAGTGTGTCCGCTACAACCTCAGCGGCGACCGAGCCGTCGCCGTCCCGTTTTTCATCGCCCCGTGTGAGGAGACCGACAGCGCCCTGCCGGCGAAACTCGAACTCGACCGCGGCGGACTCGCCTACGCCGACCCGCTCGGCGACCACGAGGCCGTCACCGACGCCATCGAGGCCGAGGTGGCGAAGGCCCGCTCGCTCGGCTCGGGCACCGCCGCCGTCGACCCGGTTGCCACCGACGGCGGCCGCTGACAGCCGGCGACTACCGCCGCACTGCCAGCACCGAGAGGTCCGAAAACGCCGTCTCATCCTTCGAGTCGATGTCGTCGGCCAGCGCCGACAGCGACGTTTTCGTCACCGACTCCTCGGCGTGAGTCAGCCGTTCGAAGACGAGCGCCTCACAGTCGGGTGCGCCCGCCTCCAGCAGGCGATGGGCGATTCGTTCCGGCATCCAGTCGTAGGGTCGCGGCAGGACCAGCAGATGCCGGTCACCGACATCCCGCTCCAGTCGTCGGAGGTCGGCCTCGATTGGTCCGCTCTTGTGGAGCGTGACGAACGTCGTTTCCTCCATCGGTGTTCGGGCGCGACTCGCCGCCACCTGTAGCGAGGAAATTCCCGGAACCACCTCGACGGGGGCGAGCCCCTCGACGGCCGATTCGACCTTGCCGACGAACTGGTAGCCGGAGTGGTTCGGGTCGCCCATCAACACCGCCGTCCCGCTGGCACCGTCGGCGACGCGTTCGCGAAACGTCGCCAACACCTCGGGTTCGTCGCGGTAGCCACACGTCAGCGCCTCGCCGGTGATTTCCTCGCGGACGAACTCGACGACGGTTTCGAAGCCGACGACAACGTCCGCCTCCCGGATGGCCCGGACGCCACGCCGGGTGAGGTACTCGGGGTTGCCGGGGCCGATGCCGACGGCGTACACCGGTTCGGTATCCCCACGGACCTCAGTTTCGGGTGCGCCGGCGGCGTATTCGGCCGGTTCGTCGGGGAAGGAGACCTCGTCGGTCACGGTTCGGACTCCAGTTCGAGGTCTCCAGAGCGCACGTCGCTCGCGACGTGGACCAGTTCGTTCGCCAACCCCGCCGCGAGGCCGCTGCCGCCGCGGCGGCCGACGTTCGTAATCGCCGGCACACCGTGGTCGGCACACACTTCACGCAGCCGTTTTCGGCTCTCGGCGGCTTTCACGAAGCCGACCGGCGTGGCGACGACGACGGCGGGTCGGGTTCCCTGTTCGATGCAGTCGGCCAGCGCCAGCGCCGCGGTGGGGGCGTTGCCGACGACGGCGATTGCGCCGTCGTAGACGCCCCGCTTATCGAGTTCGAGCACCGAGGCGGCCGTCCGGGTCATCCCCGTTTCGGCGGCCAGCTCTGCGCCGTTACCGATGGCTTTCCGCACCTCGCAGTCGTGGCCTCGCCCCGTGATACCCGATTTGACCATCGTGATGTCGGTGACGATTGGGCGTTCATCGAGGACTGCCCGCGCCCCTGTCCGGAGCGGTTCGGACTCGTCGCTCCCCGTAAACCGCACGAGATACTGGAACTCGGGGTCGCCGGTGGCGTGGACGGCCTTCGCCCGAACCCGGTCGGCCAGCGTCTCCTGAGAAACGAGTTCGTGGACGCGGTCCATGCTCGTCTCGGCGATGTCCATCGCATCCGAGGTGGTCGCACCGAGGTCGGCGTAGGCCTCGAACTCCCCCGAATCAGTCGTCATCGCTCGTCACCTCCGTGGCGGGGGTGGCGTCGGAAGCACGCTCTTCGAGGTCACCGTCGACGGAGAGATTGAGGTCCGTGAGTCGTTCTTCGGTTTCGTCGTCGGCGTCCCACAGTCCCCGTTCGATGGCCTCCAACAGGGTGTCGGTGATGGATTCCAGCGCCCACGGGTTCACCTCGCGCAACCACTCCTGTCTGTCTGCGTCGAAGGCGTAGGCCTCGGCGACTTCGTTCCACAGCGTGTCGCTGACGACGCCCGTGGTGGCGTCCCACCCCAGCGTCACGTCGACCGTCGAGGAGAGGTCGCCGGCACCCTTGTAGCCGTGTTCCTGCATCGAATCGAGCCACTCCGGATTCAGGACGCGAGCCCGCATCGCCTTGCGGACTTTCTCCTCGTTGGTGTAGACGGAGACGTTGTCGGGGTCCGAGGAGTCGCCGACGTAGGAGGCGGGTTCCTCACCCGAGACTTCCAAAACGGCGGTGATGAAGCCGCCGTGGAAGGCGTACCAATCGGAGGAGTCGAACTCGTCCTGTTCCATCGTGTCCTCGATTTTGACCGTCGCCTCGACGCTGCCGAGGCGGCGCCGGAAGGCCTCGTGGTCCTCGCTGACGCGGCCGCGAGAGCCCATCGCGTAGCCGCCCCACTGGACGTACACGTCGGCGAGGTCCGAGCGGTCCTCCCAGTTCCCCTCGTCGACGGCCTTGTTCGTGCCGGCGCCGTAGCCGCCCGGTCGGGTCGTGAAGACGCGCGGCATGGCGGCATCGCGGGCGTCGCCAGCGTCCATCCCTTCGGCTTCGAGTTCCTCGGCTTCCTCCTCGACGTGTTTCTTCACGTAGTTCCTCTCGTGGGGTTCCTCGAGGTCGACGACGGCCTCGACGGCGTCGTGGATGACGCCCGCTGCCTGCGGGAAGGCGTCTCGGAAGAGGCCGGAGACGCGCGTCGTCGCGTCGATGCGGGGACGGCCGAGTTCATCGAGCGGAATCGGCTCCACGCCGTCGATTCGTCCGGCGTCGGTCCAGACGGGTTCGACGCCCATCAGCGCCAGCACCTGTGCGATGGTCTCCCCGCGCGTGCGGACGGTCGGCGTCCCCCAGGCGACGACACCGACCTCCTCGGGGTACTCGTCGTGTTCGCTGTGATGGCGCTGTAGCGTCCCATCAGCGACCTCTCGTCCGACCTCCCACGCCGACTTGGCGGGCACCTTCCGGGGGTCCAGCGTGTAGAAGTTCCGCCCGGTCGGCAACAGGTCGACGCCGCCGCGAGTGGGCGCACCGGAACCGCCCGGTGGGACGTACTCGCCGTTCAGGGCATCGACGGTCCGCGGAATCTCCTCAGCGGCACCGAAGACACGCGGGGCGGCCTCCTCGCAGATGAAGGCCAGCACCTCCCGTAAGTCGTCGTGGGCGCCGCCGGCCACGCGTGCATCGCCGAGGGGGTCGATGTCGACCACCAGCAGGTTCATGTTCATCTCGTCGTCGGGTCCGGCGTCGACTTCGGATTCGGGCACCTCGAAGCCCTGTTCGGCGAGCGTCTCGACCAACTCGACGCTCGTTTCGTGGACCGCGTCGGCGGCTTGGGAGTAGGTCATTCCGAGGGTCTCGTCGTAGGTGCCTGGCGAATCGAGCATCGTCTGATAGTCGACGCCCAACACGCCCGCCACGCTCTCACGAAGGCTGGGCGCGCCGGCGTTTTTGAGTCGCGTGAGCGCGACCAGATACTCGATTAGGCGGTCGCCTTCGGGGGGTTCGCCCATCGTGTGCAGTCCCATCCGAATCTGGGTCGTCTTCACGTCCGTGAGGTAGGCGTGGACGCGCTCTACGAGTTCGTCGATGTCGACGTCGTCGCCGTCTACGGAGCCCTCCGCGAGGGTCGTGCCGGCCGCTTCCGGGCCACGTACGTCGGCTTTCTCGTCCACCGCTCCTGCGATGCCTAACTCGACTGCGAGGTCGAGGGCCTCGACTTTCTCCCGCAGGAGTCGCTCGACCGTCTCGCCGGCCACGCTGCCGGCCTCGCGGTACTGGTCGGCCAGCTCCTCCAGTTCGGCGAGGTCGTCGTAGGTGCCAGCGTTGGCCATCGGCGGCGTGAGGTAATCGACGATTGCGGCATAGGAGCGCCGCTTGGCCTGCGTTCCCTCGCCGGGATTGTTCACGATGTAGGGGTAGACGTTCGGCAAATCGGCGAGGAGCGCGTCGGGGGCGCTCTCGCTGTCGAGACCGACGGTTTTGCCCGGAAGCCACTCCAGAGAGCCGTGGGTGCCGAGGTGGACGACGGCGTCGGCGTCGAAGTCGTTTCGGAGCCACGCATAGAAGGCGTAGTAGTCGTGTGGCGGCTGGAGGTCCGAATCGTGATACACCTTCGAGGGGTCCATCCCGAACCCACGCGGTGGCTGGACGGTCACGAGGACGTTGCCGAACTCGATGCCGGGAACCGCGAACGGTCGCTCCGGCGGGTCGCCCCACTCCTCCAGAACGTTCTCGCGGAACGCCTCGTCGGCGTCGCTCCACCACGCGTCGTACTGCTGTGGCGAGACGGTATCGACGGAACGCTCCCGGACGTCCTCGGGTGCGACCCAGCGGTCGTCGAGCGTCAACTGCGAGGTGAGCGTCTCGACGAGGTTCTGTCCCGACTCGGGAAACCCTCCCCCGAGGTCGTAGTTTCGCGCACGCAACTCCGAAAGCAGGTTCACCGTCGACTCAGGCGAGTCGAGCCCGAAGGCGGTGCCGATGCCGTCGTCGCTCGGCGGGTAATTGTGCAGGACGACGGCGACGTTCTTTTCGTCGTTCGGCGTGTGACGAAGGGTCGCCCAGTTGACTGCAAGCGAGGCGGCGTGGTCGATGCGGTCCTCGATTGGGAAGTGCTGTTTCGGCGCCGACCCGATGTCCGCGGTGTCGTCGGTGCGCTCCTTCCCGGAGATGGGGTGCGTGATGACGTTGCCGTCGAACTCCGGCAGCGCCACCGACAGCGCCAACTCGAACCCCATCACGCCGGTGTCGCTGGAGTCGTATCGCGAGCGAGAGCGCATCGTCGTCACCGTCTGGAGGACGGGGACGCCGAGACGCTTGAGGAACACTTCCTCTGCGTCGCCGCCCTCGTCGTCGGCATCGCGGCCGCGCTCGGCCATCGACAGCGAGAACATGAACGACGAGCACACCGCATCGACGAGCGGTTCACCCGCCTCGCTGGTCAGCCACTCGTCGACGACCCATTCGGCGTCCTCCTGTTCGTCGCTGTCGGTGACGGGATTACAGAACACGGGCAGAGCGTCGGCCCCCTCGGCTTCGATGGCTTCCACGAGCGCGTCGACGTAGCGGGTGTTCTCGTGGGTCCAGTGGGACTCGTAGAACCACACCGCAACGGTCGGTGTTTCGGGGTCCAGTTCGGCGCACAGCTCCTCGTAGGAGCAGCCGGGAAACTCGGGGTGATACACCCCTTCGGTCGGCAGGTCGACGGGGTCGTCGTATGTCGGTTCCTCGGGCGTGAACCGGTCGACCAGATACCGGACGGCGTTGGCGAGGTTCGCGCTTCCGCCGCGTTCGAGGTATTCGGAGACGGTCTCCCGGACGTTCCCGGGAACGGACGTGTCCTCAATAGCGAAGGCGTCGCCGGTCGCCTTCACGACGACGGGGACGCCCGCCTCGTAGCAGGCCTCGATAGCGCGGTCGTAGCCGGGCATGCTGTCTTCGGCGCCGTGGAGCCACAGCACGACCACGTCGCAGTCGGTCAGTTCGTCGCAGAACGCCTCGACGGCTTCGGGGTCGTCGAGGTCGCTCTCCGAGCGGACGACGAGGTCCGAATCGACCTCGTCGGCGGCGCGCTGTAACGCGCCCAGTTCGTTTTCGGTCGCGGTGTAGAGTCCAACCCGTGGCATAATCTTGATAAACTCCGCTTGCGCTAATACAAATGTGTTTGATTCGGGCGCAACCAAAAGCGTTTCCACGCCGTTCGGCGCGGTGGTCGGCCAAGAGCGACTGAAAGAGGCGCTGCTGGCCGTCGCGGTCGACGACGACCTGGACGGCTTGCTGGTCTCCGGCGAAAAGGGGACCGCAAAGTCGACGCTCGTTCGCGGCCTCGCGGAGCTGTTGCCCGAGCAACGCGCCGTTGCGGACTGTCCCTACGGCTGTCCGCCGGACGACCGCACCCGGCAGTGTGAATCGTGCCGGGAGCGGGCGGCGCTGCCGGTCGAGACACGGCCAGTCCCGCTCGTGACCCTCCCGCTGGGGGCGACGCGGGACCGCGTCGTCGGGACGCTGTCGGTCTCAGACGCCCTCGCCGGCGACGCCGAGTTCGACCCCGGCTTACTCGCCCAGGCCAATCGCGGCCTGCTGTACGTCGACGAAATCAACCTCCTCGACGACCACCTCGTCGACGTGTTGCTCGACGCCGCGGCCTCGGGCGTCAACCGCGTCGAACGCGACGGCGTCAGCGTCGCCCACCCCGCCGAGTTCACCCTCGTCGGGACGATGAACCCCGAGGAGGGCGACCTCCGGCCGCAACTGCGGGACCGCTTCGGTCTCTCCGTCGACGTGTGCGGCGAACGCGACATCGACGACCGCGTCGCCGTCATCGACGGCGACCTCCACGGTACGTCGCCGGCTGACGACACTGACGACCACCGCCGGCGACTCCACCGGGCGCGTGACCTGCTCGATTCGGTCGCACTGACCGACGACCAGAAGCGCGATATCGCGGCGTTGTGTGTCGATGCCGGCGTCGACGGCCACCGTGCGGACATCGCGACCGCTCGCGCCGCCCGCGCACTCGCGGCGCTCGCCGGACGCCCCACGGCCACCGACGGCGACATCCGAAGAGCGGCCGAACTCGCGTTGAACCACCGGATGCAGTCGGCGCCGTTCGAGGACGCACCCGACGCCGAGGACGTGATAGACGACCACTTCGAGGACGGTGAGGACGACTCGGATACGGAGGCGTCGGGCGACGAGGACGCCGATTCCGAGTCCGAATCGGACTCCGATGCCTCCCCGGACGTCGACGACGACCCCGAAACGGAAGAACAGCCATCCGAACGCCCGAGCGACCAGCCCACGCCGGGTGACGACTCTGAAGCGGACACGGACGGCGATACCGACGACGCCCCAGGCTCGAACCCACAGCCAGGGTCGGCGGCCGACGGTGCCGAGACGCCGGACGATGGCGCCGGCGGAGAGGGTGGGGACCCGGGGCCGGACGAGCAGGAAGACGCGGTACCGCTCGTCCCCGGTCAATCCCGAGCGGAACCCGCCGAGAAGCCGGGGGCGGCGGCCGCTCCCGACATCGACGCCCCGGAGACCGACGGCGGGACGGGGTCGGGGCGGGCCGGTGTCGCTCCCGCGGCGGGCAATCGTGGCACCCGGGTTCGAACGGAACGAACGGACGGCACGTCCGGAATCGACGCCGCCGCCTCGGTCGCGGGCGGCGGCCAAAGCACGG
>NZ_WPCC01000056.1 GCF_009741925.1 Natronomonas sp. CBA1123 | reverse complement strand
CTTGTAGACGAGTTTCGCGCTCGGTGGGAGGTCTTCTAGGTCTTCGCCGTCAGAATCAGCCATTTGTACCCTAAAAGAGGCGAGCCAGAGGTATAAACATTGACCCAAACAGGTCGGGTATCGACCTCGAAACCGCCGAAAACGGGCTGGAGTGGCCGTGAAGCTCTCGTTTGTCATTCACTCAATGAGTCCTCCGACTGACGGCTCCGATAGGTCCGGAGCGAACCGCTTTTGGCTACGGGTGGCTGACGTGGGTGTATGGCAACCGATACGGCCGAACGCAGGGTCGCACACGTCCGTGGTGTCACCGTCACGGCACTGGCGTGTCTCGCCGGCGTCGCCGCCGCGCTCGTCTCGGCGAGCGTCGCGAGTGGGGCCGACGACCCCCTCGGCGTGTACGTCCTCGCGGGCGCCGTCATCGTGCAGTTCCCGCTCCTTCGCGTCCTCGAGATGGCGGGGATGGACCTCGACGTCGACGAGTTCGGCGTGAAGGACTACCTGTACGTGGCGTTCATGACCTTCGCGCTGTGGTTCGTTTGCTGGGCAATTCTCCTCCAAACGGGGACGAGTCTGTAATGACCGACGACAGCATCGCCGTCGTCGACCTCGACCGGTGTCAGCCCGACCGGTGTAACTACGAGTGTGCGAACTTCTGTCCGCCGAACCGCACCGGCGAGGAGTGTATCGTCACTCGCGAGGAACGGCACGGCGAGGAGGGACTGTACGCCGGCGGCCCCGACCAGGTGTCTATCTCCGAAGAGCTGTGTCTGGGCGAGACCTGTGGTATCTGCGTCGAGAAGTGTCCCTTCGACGCGCTGGAAATCATCAACCTCCCACAGGAACTCGACGAGGACCCCACCCACCGCTACGGGGAAAACGCGTTCTCGCTGTACGGACTGCCCGCCCCACAGGAGGGACGGGTCACCGGTATTCTCGGGCCGAACGGCATCGGGAAGACGACCGCAGTCCACGTCCTCGCCGCCGAAATCACGCCCAACCTCGGTGACTTCGAGGACGAACCCGACTGGGACGACGTGTTAGAGGCCTACCGCGGTACCGAACTGCAGGAGTACCTCGAAGACCTCCAGGAGGGCGAGGTGACCGTCGCCCGCAAACCACAGTACGTCGACAAGATACCCGACACCTTCGACGGGAAGACGAGCGAACTGCTGGCGGGCGTCGACGAACGCGGCGTCGCCGACGAACTGGTCGAACGGCTCGGCATCGAACCGGTCGTCGACCAACCCATCGACACCCTCTCCGGCGGCGAACTCCAGCGGGTCGCACTCGCCGCGACGCTGGTGCGAGACGCCGACTTCTACTTCCTCGACGAAATCACGCCGTATCTCGACATCGGCCAGCGCGTCACCGCGGCGCGACTGATTCAGGAACTCTCCGAGGACGACCGCTCGATGCTCGTCGTCGAACACGACCTCGCCGTGCTGGATTTGCTCGCCGACGCCCTCCACGTCGCCTACGGTGAACCGGGCGCCTTCGGCGTCATCACGCCGCCGAAATCGACGAAAGGCGGCATCAACCAGTATCTGGAGGGGTACCTCGAAAACGAGAACATGCGCATCCGTCCCGAATCCATCGAGTTCGAGGAACACGCTCCCCGAACCGAGACCTACGGCGACACCCTCGTCGAGTATCCCGCGATGCGGAAATCCTACGGCGACGGCGAGTTCTCCCTGGACATCGATTCGGGCGAGATACGACAAAACGAGGTTCTCGGCATCGTCGGACCGAACGGCATCGGGAAGTCGACGTTCGCGAAGATTCTCGCCGGCCGCCTCGAACCCGACGAAGGCGAGTTCGACGCCAACCTCGACATCTCGTACAAACCGCAGTACGTCGAAATCGACCAGCCGATGCGTGTCGATTCGTTCCTGCGGTCTATCACCGACGACTTCGGGTCGTCGTACTGGAACACCGAAATCGCCCAACCGCTGCAGTTGGAGCGCATCTTCGAGCAGAGTCTCACGGACCTCTCCGGCGGGGAACGTCAGCGCGTCGCCATCGCGGCGTGTCTCTCCAAGGAGGCCGACCTCTACCTGCTCGACGAACCTTCCGCGCACCTCGACGTCGAACAGCGGGTGCTCGCGACGCGGGCCATCCGCCGCTACACCGAAAATCACGGCGCGACGGCGATGGTCATCGACCACGACATCTACATGATTGACCTGCTGTCGGACCGCCTGCAGGTGTTCGAGGGGACGCCCGCCGACCACGGCCACGCCGGTCAACCGATGGGGATGCGCGAGGGGATGAACACGTTCCTCGCGAACCTCGACGTGACGTTCCGGCGCGACGAGCGCACCGGCCGACCGCGCATCAACAAACCCGGTTCACAGAAGGACCGCGAACAGAAGAAGGCCGGCGAGTACTACTACGCTCCGACCGACGACAGCGAGGAGTAGGCGGTTCGATTTTCTCCGGTTTCAGACGTACTCGGGAAGTCGCCGTGAGCGTGCCGACCCCTCGACGAACGGCAACTCGACGCGGTCGGCGGGCACGTCCTCGCCGTCGACGCGGACGGTGACCTCCTCGGCGTCGAACTCGAAGTCGACGAGCGCCAGGGCGATGGGCACGTCGAGTGCGGGGCTGTGGTCGCCGCGGGTGACCTCGCCGACGTGGCTGTCGCCGGCGAAGACCGCCGACCCGCTCGGTGGCACCGCTTCGGGCTCGAGTCCGACGAGTCGCCGCGACGGACGACCCTGATTGGCTATCTTCGAGACGACTTCTTGGCCGACGTAACAGCCCTTCTCGAAGTCGATTGCGTTCCGGAGGCCGAGGACGTTCGGGACGGTTCCTTCGAGTTCGGCCTCGAAGGTTGGCGTGCCGGCCTCGAGCGTGAGGTAATCCAGCGTCCGGTAGCCGAATGGCGCGGCGTTGAGGCCGTGGTTGACCAAGGCGTCGAAGACGTCGTTCGCGTCGTCGGCCGCACAGATGACCTCGTAGCCCTCTTCGCCGGTGAGGTCGTCGGTGCGGACGACGGTGACGCCCCAGTCGCCGACCGACCCGCGGACGAAGGAGAGTGGTTCGTCGGGCGACGCCGGCCCCGTCAGCACGGAGGCGATTTTCTCGGTCGCGTTCGGGCCGTGGACGCCGAAGACGCCGAAGTCGTCGGTGGCGACCCGCACGTCGACGTCCTGGATGAACGTCTTCTCGGCCCACTCCTCGGCGAGGGCGTCGGCGCGCTGTGGCGGGACGAAACACAGCAGTCGGGGACCGGCGTTGAAGACGTAGAGGTCCGTCTCGATGCCGCCCTGCGCGTCGAGCAACAGCGCGTAGACGCCCTGGCCGTCTTCGCTCGGGACGCGATTGGAGACGGCGTTGTCGACGAACTCGACTCGGTCGTCGCCGGTCACCTCGACGACGCCGTAGCCCATTTCGATGACGCCGACGACGTTCCGAACCGCGCGGTGGACGCGCTCGGGGCGGCCGTAGTGGTCGACGACCCGGCGGCCGCCGCGTTCGGTGAACGTCGCACCGTGGGCTTCGTGTATGTCGGCGACGACTGTCATTGCCGTACAGAAGACGACGCGGCGGTAAAACAGCGACGCATCGCGGTCGGCGGCCTCACAGCCCGAGTTTCTCGCGAATGCGACGGAACAGCGAGGGGCTGTCGTCGTTTTCGTTCCCGTTCCCGTCCGGAACGACGCGCTCGTCGGGGTAGATGCGCATCCGCTCGTCGTCGTTCTCGACGGTGATGAGGCCCTCCTCTTTGAGTTCGGCGAGGGCGTCCTCGATGGCGTCGATGTCGGTGCCGACCCCCGACCGCAACTCGAAAACCGTCATTCCCTCCTCGGTCCGGTCGACGAGCGCATCGAGGACCGCGACTTCGGTTTCGTCGCGGTCCCGATACTCCCGCTTCGCCTGCATACACGGACGTTCGCCCGGGGTGGTCTTAACCGTTCGCCGGCACACGCCGGGTGTGGCGCTCCGGAACCCGGGGGTCCGTGTCTCAAGTTTTATACCCTCTACACGGCCACACCTTCCCAATGGGACTGAAGTGTTCGCTACTCGGCCACGCCTTCGAGCCCGCCGACGTCGAGCGGGAGCGGGAAGAACAGGGCAGCGAGGTCGTGACCGTCGTGCGTGAACTCGAACAGTGTACGCGCTGTGGGGCCGAACGGGTCGTCTCCGAAAGCACCGAGGTGACCGCCGTCGTCGACCCCGAGGACGTTGGGTTAGAGGAGGAGCCGACGACCTCTCCCGCGGACTCGACGCCTGCAGGGAGTGCTTCCGAGGTGGACGCTCCCGAGGCGGACGCGGAAGAGGGGACAGGGGCCTTCGACGGCGTCGTCGAGCGGAGCGGCGCGGCCGACGACGAAGACGCCGAGACCGCCTCCGACGACTCGGATGGGTGGTCTTCGACCGATGACACGCCGGACGCGCCCGACGAGGAGGGTGATTTCGAGCCTCGAGACCCCGAAGAGGAGGACGCCGAGATTCTCACCGACGACGGCGAACCGGAGCGGGCGCCCGGCCAGTGGCCGGACGACACCGACGACGAGCCGTGGGACCCCGAGAGTGATTCGGTCGTCGACGCCGACGCCGACGACGAGGTGCCCTCCCCCGAACCCGAGGAGGAACTGTCGGGTATCACGGTCCCCGAGGGCGTCCTCGTCTGTGAGGAGTGTGGGTTCCAGGTGGATGCCGAATCCGCCTACCGTGACGGCGACCCGTGTCCGGAGTGTGGGTCGTGGTTGCAACTCGAAGGCGAGTGAAGTACCTCGAAAACGGTAAACCACAGCGCGTCAATACTCGGTCCATGGAAGAGTACAAGATGCGTCGCGGCGAGTATCTCGAAGAGCGCGTACCGGACCTCGAAGGCACCATCGAGGAGTACTTCGGCCCGATTTCGGACACCGAGGAGTTCAAAGGAAGTGACCTCTACGTCGTCGAAGAGCCGAAGAACCCCGTCTTCGAGCGCGTCGTCGCTGGCGCAGTAGCGTACTCCGGCAAGAAGGACAAACTCGCCGTCGACTTCGTCGAGCGCGACCTCGAGGACCTGATGGAGACCGGTGACGTCGACGCGGCCGGCGACGCCAACAACGCCAAGAACGATTTCCTCCTCGAGTGTACGGGGCGGGACGCCAAGTCCCGGCGGGAATCGATGAAGCGGGCCGTCGAGGACGACGCCGAGACGCCGGACGACGTCTGACTGGTCCGCCGACCACCATCGATTAGTATTCTCCGGTGATAACACACGTTCATGACCGACACGCGCAGGGCTAGCCCCACCGAGAAGCCGGTCGTTCTCACGATTGCGGGCAGTGACTCCGGCGGCGGCGCGGGCGTCCAGGCCGACCTGAAAACCATCGAGGCGATGGGTGGGTTCGGCACCTCGGCGATAACCGCCGTCACCGCCCAGAACACCCTCGGCGTCGAGTCCACGCACGTCCTCCCGACCGAGGAACTGACGGCGCAACTCGACGCGGTGCTGTCGGATTTCGACGTTCGCGCCGTCAAGACGGGGATGCTGGCGACCGCCGAACTCGTCGAAACGGTCGCCGACTACGCCGCCGATTTCGACTGTCCGCTGGTCGTCGACCCGGTGATGGTCGCGGCCTCCGGAGACCGCCTGCTCACCGAGGCGGCCGAAGCGGCCTACGACGACCTCCTCGCCGAGGCGACGGTCGTGACGCCGAACGCCGACGAGGCGGGGGTGTTGACGGGCGTGCGACCCGAAGACGAGGCCGGCGCTCGACTGGCAGGCCAGCGCCTGCTGACGACGGGCGCCGACGCCGCCCTCGTGAAAGGCGGACACGTCCCCGGCGAGGAAGTCCTCGACGTACTCGTCACCGCCGAGCGCATCGAGACGGCCCGTCATCCCCGAATCGACACCGAGGCGACCCACGGGTCGGGTTGTACCCTGTCGTCGGCCATCGCCACGCGACTGGCCCACGGCGAACCCCTCGTCGACGCGGTCGGTCGGAGCGTCTCTTTCCTCCAACGAGCCATCCGGTATCACCACGGCGCGGGCGAGGGTCCGGGTGCGGTCCATCACCTCGCCGCGCTCCGCAACGAGGCGGCCAGAGAGGCGACCGCCGAAACCGTCCACGACGTTGTCTCGTGGCTCGTCGCCGAGAACGTCCGGCCGCTGGTGCCCGAGGTCGGCATGAACGTCGTCGGAGCGACGCCGTACGCCGAGGACGAACGCGAGGTCGCGGCCGTCGAGGGTCGCATCACGAAGACGCTCGACGGCGTCGAACCGAATCGGGGCGTCCGCCTCGGCGCCTCCAGCCACGTCGCACGGTTCCTACTCGGCGGTCGGGAGTTCTTCCCCGAGTTGCGGTTCGCCGTCAACTGCCGGTTCGGCGACGACATCGAGGCCGCAATCGAGGCCCTCGGGTGGGACGTGACCGAGTACGACCGCGCAGCCGAACCCGACGACGCCGCCGGAACGATGGACTGGGCGGCCCGGGACACGTTCGGCGACCGAGACGACCCTCCGGTCGCCGTCGTCGACCGTGGTGCCGTGGGCAAAGAGCCGATGACGAAACTCGTCGGCCGCGAGGCCTCGACGGTCGCCGAACGCGTAGTCGACCTACGGGATGCCGTCGCCCGAGGCCTCGACGAGGGAACGTAGGCTGGTCACCGTCGAGACTTCTCGACCGTTTTTCGAATCCACAGGTTACCCGTTCGATAGCAAATCACACGTATGTCTATGCAAGGAAATTCAATACACTAACAAATATACGAAAGTCGCAAAAGATGTTGGAAGCGTTTATTACTGGACGTGATTATATATAGAGGTATGCGCGACGAACTCACGAACGACAGAATCAACCGACGTAACCTTCTCGGTGCCCTCGGCGCCATCGGTGTCGCCGGAATCGCCGGCTGTACCGGCAACGGGAACGGCAACGGCAACGGGAATGGCAACGGGAACGGAAACGGGAACGGCAACGGCAACGGCAACGGTGACACGGAAGTCATTCGCTGGCACGCCGGCGGCACCGGTGGGACGTACTTCCCGCTGTCCGGTGAGTTCGAGACCGTCGTCGAGAACAACACCGACTACGCCATGGAGGTTTCGGCGACCGGGGCCTCCGTCGAGAACGTCGGTAGTCTCAGCAACGGCGACGCCGACTTCGCGCTCATCCAGAACGACATCGCGTACTTCGCGAAGAACGGCACCGGTATCGACGCCTTCGACGGCAACGCAATCGAGAACCTCCAGGGCGTTGCGACCCTGTACCCGGAGACGATTCACATCGTCCTCCGACCCGGTGCCGGCATCGAATCCCTCTCCGATATGGAGGGCATGCGCATCAACACCGGCGACCTCGGTTCGGGGACGCAGGTCAACGCGCTGCAGATTCTCGAATCCGCGGCGGGTCTGACGCCCGACGACTTCGAGGAACAGAACACCGACTTCACGCAGGCCTCCAACCAGATTCAGGACGGCGACATCGACGCGGCGTTCGTCGTCGGCGGCTGGCCGGTCGGCGCCATCGAGGAACTCGCGACGACGGCGGACATGGAACTCCTCTCGCTGTCCGACGAGGAGCGACAGACCATCAAGGACGCCGCCTCGTGGTTCGCCGACGACACCGTCCCCGCAGGCACCTACGAGGGTATCGACGAGGCCGTCGACACCGTCTCGGTGCAGGCGATGATTGCCACCCGCGCGGAGTACGACGCCGAAATCGTCGAGAACGTCACCGCGGCCATCTTCGACAACCTCGACGACCTCACCATCAAGACGGACTTCATCAGCGCCGACAGCGCACAGGACGGCATGTCCATCGAACTGCACGAGGGTGCAGCCGCCTACTTCGGCTAACGTGTCCCGCCGGGTGTGGCTGGCGGTCGTCCTCGCCGTCGCGGTCGTCTGCGTCGGCGGTGTCGCCGCAACGGGTGCTGCGACCCAACCCGTCCTCGTCGTCAGTGAGGACGGCAACGACCTCCTCGTCACGCCCGTCGACAACGGAACCGAAGTCACCGTCGAATACACTCACAGCGTCGAGAAGACGCTCGTCAGCGACGTGTACGCCGTCGACGGCGACCGACTGACGATGACGCGGATGGAGTTCAGCTCCTACGGTGCTGGACTTCCATCGACCGTCCCCGTCACCGAGATAAACGATAGATACGTCTATTACCCACCGGAACGGCACTACGACCCACTTCGTATCACGACCGGCTACGTGGCCGACCACGACCTCGTCGTCGGGGACCGGCGATACGACCTCGTCGACATCGCGGACGGCGGCACTGTCGAAATCAGCGTCGAAACACGGCTCAGAATTCCACAATGGTAGATGACGACCACGAAACCACGACCGACGAGGCGGCAGCCGAGGACGCCGATCAGGTCCTCGAAGAAATCGAACGGAAGCGTTCCCTCCGAGGGGCGGCACTCGTCGCCGTCGCGGCCGTCGGCATCACGTTCTCACTGTTCCAGTTGTGGATAGCGGCCCGCGGGTTCACCTTCGAGGCGACGATTCCCGGTATCGGCACCGTCCGCCTCATCTCGTTGCAGCAACTGCAACTGCGGGCTATCCACGTCAACTTCGCGCTCATTCTCGCGTTCCTCCTGTACCCGATTTCGGACGGCACCGGTGCCCTGTCGCGCCGTCTCGGGCGAGTCACGCCGTTCGTTCGGGACCGACTCGGAGACCACCCGATTACCCGTGTGCTCGAGGGCATTCGAGGGGTGCTTCGCTGGGCGTTCCTCGACCCCGAGCGCGACCGCATCACGCCGGCCGACGTCGGCCTCATCGTTCTCTCGCTGTTCCCCACGCTGTACTACCTGACGCGGTACTCGGAGGTAATCGACGTCATCCGGGTGTTCGGCCTCCGCGGTGGCGCCCCGCTGGGCGAGTTGTACCCCATACTCGAACCGCTCGCGGTCGGCCCGCTTTCGACGTGGCCCTTCGGGTACCTGATGGGCGTCCTCGCGATTCTGTTGGTGTTGGAGGCCACTCGACGGGCGCTCGGTATCATGCTGATGTCGCTCGTGAGTCTGTTCATCATCTACGGTCGCTTCGGCTACCTCATCCCCCGCGACGCGCCGGGCGTCGGCCTGCTCGCGACGAGCGAACTGCGCTGGGACCAGGTCGTCCAGAACCTCTGGTACACAGTCGAGGGCATCCTCGGCGTCCCGGTCAGCGTCAGCGTCCGGTTCATCTACATCTTCATCCTCTTCGGTGCGTTCCTCGAGATGTCCGGCGCCGGCAAGTGGTTCATCGACCTCGCGTACTCGATGACCGGCACCAAACAGGGCGGCCCGGCGAAAGCCAGCGTCGTCTCCTCGGGCTTCATGGGGATGATTTCGGGGTCCTCCGTCGCGAACACCGTCACGACCGGCGCGCTCACCATCCCGCTGATGAAGCGCTCGGGGTACTCCCCGGAGTTCGCCGGCGCCGTCGAATCGTCGGTGTCCTCCGGCGGGCAGATTCTCCCGCCGGTGATGGGCGCGGCCGCGTTCCTCATCGTCGAGTTCATCGGCGTCCCGTTCCGTGAGGTCATCATCGCGGCGACCCTGCCGGCCATCGCCTTCTTCTTCGGGATGTGGATTATGGTCGACCTCGAAGCCGGCAAACACGGTATCGGCGGCCTCTCGCGGTCGGAGCTGTTGGACATCGGCCCGCACATGCGACGCGGCTGGTTCTATCTAGTCCCGCTCGGCCTGTTGCTGTACTACATCGTCATCGCTCGGCTCTCCATCGGTCGGGCCGGGTGGTTCACCATCGTCGCGACGGTCGCGCTCATTTCGGTAGTGGCGGCCTACAACCGGGACGCCGGGCCGGTTCTGGTCGGTGGCATCTTCGCTCTGTTCGTCGCGAGCGTCGTCTCGCAGTTCTTCGCGGGGACGACGCTTCTCGGTCTCCTGCTCGGTGACGCTGGGGCGGGACTCGGTCCCGTCGCCGCCGTCCGCGCCGCCTTGCCGCAACTGGCGGTCATCGCCATCGGTCTCAGCGTGCTCACGCTGCTGGCCCGACCGCGGTCGGAGGCGCCGCTCCTAGAGCTGGACGACACCGTCAACGATACCGCGGCGGCCATAGACGAGCGATTCGGCAGTGAGATGGCGACATCGCGTGCGGGGTCGTTCGCCACGTTCATCCTCAAATCGCTCGACAACGGTGCACGAACGGCGACCGTCGTCGTCGTCGCCGTCGCCGCCGCCGGCGTCATCCCCGGCATCATCAACCTCACCGGACTCGGCGGGAGCCTCCGGGCGCTCATCCTCGGCGTCAGTGGTGGGTCGTTCGTCGTTCTCCTGGTTCTGACCGGCGTCGCGGCCATCATCGTCGGGATGGGCATGCCGACGACGGTCATGTACATCATCATCGTCGTGTTGCTCGGGCCGACCATGCAGGAGTTCGGCGTCGCGCTGCTCGCGGCACACCTGTTCGTCCTGTATCTCGGCCTGATGGCGGACGTGACGCCGCCGGTCGCCGTCGCCGCCTACGCGGCGGCGGGCGTCGCCAAGGCCGACGCCTTTGATACCGGCCGGCAGGCGTTCCTGCTGTCGCTGAACAAGATTCTCGTCCCGTTCGCGTTCGTGTTCGCGCCCGGAATCCTGCTGATTCGGGGCGGCGACACCGGCGACGAGTGGGCGGTGATGACGTTTGCCGACTTCGCCGACCTCGGGTTCGTCGTCCCGGAGGTGCTGATTCCGGTCGTCGGGATGTTCGCCGGCGTGTACGCCCTCGGTGCCGCCATCATCGGCTACTACCGGACTGACGTGGGTCGACTCGAACGCGTCGGCTTCGGCGTCGCGGCGCTGCTGCTTTCGGTTCCCGGAATGGTACTCATGCCGGCCGAAAGCGCCGCCGCACTCGCCGGAATCGAGGCGACGCTGGCCACGACGACGTTCGACATCGCGCTCCGCGCCCTCGGTGGCGTGATGCTCGTCGCACTCGTCGGCAAGAACCGCAGGCAGGCCGCCGGAGAAGAGTCGACCGCCGCGACGGCCTGAGGGCCACGTCGGACCCGTCACGTTTTAGCGGCCGGCCGTCACCCTTCCGATATGGCTTCCGGCATCGTCGGCGAGTTCTTCGCCCTCAAGGAGGAAAGCGAGGCCGACGTGCTCGCGATGCAGATGGGCGACTTCTACGAGTTCTTCGGCGACGACGCCCGACTGGTCGGCGAGGAACTCGATTTGAAAGTCTCCGAGCGCTCCGCCGGCGGCGAGAACTACGCGATGGCCGGCGTCCCCGTCGACGACCTCACGCCGTATCTGAAGGCGCTCGTCGAACGGGGATATCGCGTCGCCGTCGCCGACCAACGCGAGGTCGACGACGACATCGTCCGCGAGGTTTCGCGGGTGGTCACGCCGGGGACGCTACTGGAGACCGACGACGGCGACGCCCAGTACCTCGCTACGGTCGTCTCCCAATCCGACGAGTACGGCCTCGCCTTCTGTGACATCACGACCGGTGCGTTCCGGGCGACGGCGGTGTCGGGTCCCGACGCCGCGAGTCGGGCGCTCACGGAACTGTACCGGTTCGCCCCCGTCGAGATACTCCCCGGTCCCGACGTGCGCAACGACGACGATTTCCTGAGTCGGCTTCGAGAACGAAGCGACGCCCGCCTGACCCTCCACGACACCGAGGCCTTCGCCCCCGGCCGCGCGAGACACACCCTCGGCGAGCAGTTCGGCGAGGCCGTCGAGTCGGTCGGACTGGACAGCGAGGCTGCGACCACCGCCGCAGGTGCCGCAATCGGCTACGTCGCAGAGACCGGCGTCGGCGCCTTGGCGTCGGTCACCCGGTTGCAATCGTACGCGCCCGACGACCACGTCGCCGTCGACGCGACGACCCAACGCAATCTCGAACTCACCGAGACGATGACCGGCAACGGCCGGACGCTGTTCGAGACCCTCGACCACACCGAGACGAGTTCCGGCGGCCGCCTGCTCCGGGAGTGGCTCACCCGACCGTTACGACGGCAGGGCGAACTCCGCCGGCGGCAGTCGGCTGTGGCGGCGCTGGCCGACGACGCCCTCGTTCGGGAAGGACTGCGCGAGACGCTCGCCGGCGCCTACGACCTCGAACGGGTCGCCTCGCGTGCGGTTTCGGAAAGCGCCGGCGCCGACGCGCTGCTCCGGGCGCGGGCGACGCTCGAACTCCTCCCCGACCTCGCCTCGTCCATCGAGGAATCGCCCCGACTGGCCGATTCGCCGGTCGGCGACCTCTTTGCGGACATCGACCGCGAGGCCGTTTCTGACCTCCGAGCGGAACTCGACGCGCTGGCCGACGACCCACCGAAGACGCTCCACGAGGGCGGCCTCATCGAACGCGGCTACGACGAGGACCTCGACGAACTGGTCGAACGCCACGAGGCGGCCGTCGAGTTCTTCGAGACGCTCGCCGACCGGGAGAAACAGCGCCACGGCCTCACGCACCTCACCGTCGGCCGCAACAAGACCGACGGCTACTACGTCCAGGTCGGCAAGAGCGAGGCCGATTCCGTCCCCGAACACTACGAGGGCATCAAGACGCTGAAGAACGCCGAGCGGTACGTCTTCGAGGAACTCCGCGAGAAGGAACGCGAAATCCTTCGCCTCGAAGAGGAGCGCGGCGACCGCGAGTACGAGGCGTTCTGCCGACTTCGGGAGTCGGTCGCGAGCGAGGCCGACCTGCTCCAGCGAGTCGGCCGGACGCTCGCGGAACTCGACGCCTTCTGTTCGCTCGCTGCTCACGCCGCCAAACGGGGGTGGAGTCGCCCCGAGTTGACCGACGAGGGCGTTCTCTCCGTGGAGGCGGGCCGTCACCCGGTCGTCGAAACCGACGTGGAGTTCGTCCCCAACGACCTGTATCTCGACCGTGACCGTCGATTCCTGCTCGTCACCGGCCCGAACATGTCGGGGAAATCGACGTACATGCGACAGGCCGCGCTCATCACGCTGCTCGCACAGGTGGGGTCGTTCGTCCCTGCCGACGGCGCGACGGTCGGCCTCGTCGACGGCATCTACACCCGCGTCGGCGCCTCCGACGAACTCGCACAGGGGCGTTCGACGTTCATGGTCGAGATGCAGGAACTGTCGAACATCCTCCACAGCGCGACCGAGGACTCGCTGGTCATCCTCGACGAGGTGGGCCGCGGCACCGCCACCTACGACGGCATCTCCATCGCCTGGGCCGCAACCGAGTACCTCCACAACGAGGTCGGGGCGTTCACGCTGTTTGCCACGCACTACCACGAACTCACGACGCTGGCCGAGGAACTGCCGCGCGTCGAGAACGTCCACGTCGCGGCGGCCGAACGCGACGGCGACGTAACCTTCCTCCGGACCATCGAGGAGGGACCGACCGACCGCTCCTACGGCGTCCACGTCGCCGGACTCGCCGGCGTCCCCGACCCCGTCGTCGACCGCGCTCGGGACGTACTCGACCGCCTGCGTTCGGAGCGCGCAATCGAGGCGAAAGGCGGCGGCGACGGCGGCGAACCGGTTCAGGCCGTCTTCGATTTGGGAAGCGGCGACTTCAGAGGTGAGGCCACGTCGGACGGCGGCGACGAGCCCGAACTCCCACCGGGGACCGAATCGGTCCTTGAAGAACTACGCGACACCGACGTAAACGAGATGCCGCCAGTAGAACTGATGGCCCGAGTTCAGGAGTGGCAACAGCGATTGACCGACTGATGACCGAACCGGAACCGACCGGACGGCTTCGAGTACTCCACGACGGCGTCGATGCACACTGGTTTCGCTGTCTCGCGGTCGCGGCGGCCGTCGTCCTCGTCGCCGCGACGGTCGTGAAGTTCGCCGCCGACCCCTTCGCGGTGAACCGCGATTCGGCGCTGTTCCAACACGCCGGTTGGTACATCACGCAGGGCGCGACGCCGTACGTCGACTTCTGGGACCTCAAGCCGCCGCTCATCTACGCGGTGACGACGCTGCTCGCGCTTCTCTCCGGCGGGAACATGGCCGTCTTGCACGTCCTGAGCGTGTTCGTCGCCGTCCTCGCCGTCTACTCCGGTGTCGTGTTGGTCGGCGTGCTCACCCACCGTCTCACCGACGACGGCTTCGCCGCCGTCGTCGCCGGTCTGACGATGTTCGTCGTCCCGACGGTGTACGCCTTCCCGGCCTCCGGTATCCGCCCGAAGTACTTCGCGTTCTGTTTCGGCGCCGCGGCGCTGCTGCTCGCAATCGAGGACCGCCCTGCTCTCGCCGGAGTCGCCGCGGCGACCAGCGCGGGTTTCTGGCAGTTGGGTGGGGGACTCGCGATACTGGTCGTCGCCATGGGCTTCCAGCGCGGTGGGTGGCGGGCCGCCGGTCGGACGGTCGCCGGCGGTCTCGCCGTCGCCGTCGCCGTCATCGGACCGTTCGTCGCCGCCGGACTGGCCATCCCGCTGTTCGTCGAGACCGTTCTCGCGCCGGTGTACGGCGTCGAGGGGTACACCGTCGCCGGCCGACTCCTCGCTGTCGTCGTCGAAATCGGCATCGGCGGCGTGGCCTTCCTCGCCGTCGGCGCCTACGGGTGGCTCCGCGGGCTCGCGACCGACCGCCGACGGTACTGGTGGGTCGCGTTGGGCGGCGTCGGCTACACCGGACAAATCTTCCTCGAGATGCAGGGGGCAATCGAGTTGATACTGCTCTTCTCCTTCCTCTCGGTCGGCGTCGGCATCATCGTCGCTCACGCCGAGTTGCCGTCCCGACGGTGGCGAGTCGTCGCCGTCGTCGCCCTCTTGGCCCTTGCGGGCGGCTACTGGGCCGCAGCGCCGGTGACGCCACTGAAGGACGACCTCGAAGAGACCCAAGCCGAACTGGACGGACCGAAATACGAGGAGCTACCGCCGATTCCGGAGGGCGCCCCGTCCATGCAGACCATCTACTGGGAGAAACAGCGACCGGAGATGTGTCACTACCGCTTCGGCGAGAAACAGCGGGCGTTCGAGGCACGGATGGGTGGCGACCTCACGAAATCCCAGTGCGGGCAGTGGCCCTTCGAGGAACCGCCACGGGAGTGGTTGCTCGGAGGGCTCGTCTGACCTACATCAACTGCGTCTTCGAGTCCACGTCGTATCGGTACAGTTCGGGCTCGCCGGCGAGGTGGGCGGCGATTTCGGCCTGGAACGATTCGAAGTGGTCGCTTCCCATGTGGGTGTCGACGGCGTCGCCGTCCTCGTACTGCTCGATGACGCGGACGGTGTTGGGCGACTCGATGTCGGTCGTGACGCGGTAGTCGATGACGCCGTCCTCGGCGCGGGATTCGACGGCGAGTTCTTCGACGAGTTCGAGGGCGTCCTCGCGGCTGTCCGGTGCGATGGGTAACTCCGCGTGCATCACTATCATACAGTCGGTCATCGGCGACCGTCGTGAAAAGCGTTCCCGGCCCGTGCACGGAGCGCGGACACGGATATTTATGCCCCAGCGGACGAAGGTGCCGACGACCCCGTTCGATGAGCCCCGACATCCGCGAACTCGACGACGACACGCGCGACAGAATCGCCGCCGGCGAGGTGGTCGAGCGGCCCGCCTCGGTCGTCAAGGAACTCCTCGAAAACGCCCTCGACGCCGACGCCTCGCGAGTGACCGTCGGCGTCGAATCCGGCGGCAAAGAGCGCATCGTCGTCGCCGACGACGGCGTCGGGATGTCGGAAGCCGAGGTGCGGAAGGCCGTCCGCGAGCACACGACGAGCAAACTCCGGGATATCTCCGACCTCGATTCCATCGGGACCCTCGGATTCCGAGGGGAGGCCCTCCACGCCATCGGTTCGGTCGCTCGGGTGAGTATCCGGACGAAACCCCGCGGCGGGTCGCAGGGAACCGAACTCGTCGTCTCCGGCGGCGAGGTCCGGGAGTGTGGCCCCGTCGGCTGTCCCGAGGGGACGACCGTCGAGGTGACCGACCTCTTCGGTAACGTTCCGGCCCGACGGAAGTACCTCAAGACCGACGCCACGGAGTTCGACCACGTCCAGTCGGTCGTCTCGGGCTATGCGCTGGCTAACCCCGGGGTGTCGATGACGCTCGAACACGACGGCCGGGAATCCTTCTCGACGGCCGGCGACGGCGACCGACGGAGCGCGGTGATGGCGGTGTACGGCCGGGAGGTCGCCGCCTCGATGGTGCCGATAGCGGCCGACCACGACGACGGCGGCCCGCTGGCCGGCGTCGACGGATTAATCAGCCACCCCGAGACGAACCGCGCGGGCCGAGAGTACATGACCACGCTCGTCAACGGCCGGTACGTCACCGCCAGCACCGTCCGTGAGGCCGTCGTCGACGCCTACGGGATGCAGTTGGCGCCGGACCGCTACCCCTTCGCCGTCGTCGACATCGACGTGCCGCCGGGCGGCGTCGACGTGAACGTCCATCCGCGGAAACTCGAAGTGTTGTTCGCCGACAGCGAGGGTGTCCGCCGGCAGGTCCGAGAGGCCGTCGAGGCGGCGCTGCTGGACGAGGGCCTGTTGCGCTCGTCGGCGCCGCGGGGCCGCTCG
>NZ_WPCC01000029.1 GCF_009741925.1 Natronomonas sp. CBA1123 | reverse complement strand
CCCCCAGCATCGCCGCCGGCGCTTCCGCCCCCGCCGCCACCGTCTGCCTCGCCAGCCGTCGACGTGAGGCCCTCCTCGACGACGACGTCGAACCGTTGCCCGTCGACCTCGACGGCGAGTTCGGCTGTCCGTGGCTGGCCGTCCCCGCCGGCGGTGCTGTCGGTTCCCCACCGGTCGACGGCGTCGGCGATGGCCGCCTCGTCGAGTTCTTGGTCGAGATATTTCGTGGTGTGGCTCCCGGAGACGAACACCTCGTCGTCGAGCATGAGCCGGTGGAACGGAATCGTCGTCGCGACACCATCGACGTCGAAGTGGCCGAGGGCGCGTTTCGAGCGGGCGAGACAGCGTTCGCGGTCCTCGGCGTGGACGATGAGTTTCGCTATCATCGAATCGTAGTCGCCACCGATTTCGTCGCCCTGTGTGACCGCATCGTCCAGTCGGACGCCGATGCTGGTCGGCGGGTCGTACGTCTCAAGGACACCCGGCGTGGGGGCGAACTCCTCGGCGGGGTTCTCCGCGTTGATGCGGAACTCGATGGCGTGGCCCTCGATGTCGACCTCGTCCTGTGTAAAGGTCAACGCCTCGCCGGCGGCGACCCGCAACTGCCACCGGACCAGGTCGATGCCGGTCACCTCCTCGGTGGCCGTGTGCTCGACCTGGATGCGGGTGTTGACTTCCATGAAGTAGAACTCGCCGTCCTCGACGAGGAACTCGACCGTCCCGGCGTTCGTGTAGCCGGCTTCGCGGACGCCCTGACGGGCAGCCTCGCCGATTTCCGCCCGAAGGTCGGCATCGAGGGCCGGACTGGGCGCCTCCTCGATGACCTTCTGGTGGCGGCGCTGCAGCGAGCAGTCACGCTCCCCCAGATGCCGGACGTTACCGTGTTCGTCGGCGATGATTTGCACCTCGATGTGTTTCGGCGCTTCGAGGTACTTCTCGACGTACACCGAGTCGTTGTCGAAGTAGGCCTCGCCCTCGCGTTTGGCGCTCTCGAGAGCGTCGTCGACTTCCTCGGCGCTCCGGACGATTTTCATCCCGCGGCCGCCGCCACCGCCTTCGGCCTTGATGGCGAGGGGGTACCCGTACTCCTCGCCCAGTTTTCGGACCTCCTCGGCGTTTTCGACGGGGTCGGTCGTCCCGGGGACGACCGGCACGCCAGCCTCCTGCATGACCGTTCGGGCCTTCGTCTTCTCGCCGAGGGTCCGCATGGCGTCGCTCGGCGGTCCGACCCACGTGATGTCGTCGGTCTCCTCGACCCGGCGGGCGAACTCGGCGTTCTCAGCGAGGAAGCCGTAGCCGGGGTGGATGGCGTCGGCACCCGCCTGCTGGGCCGTCTCGATGATGGTCTCCTGGTCGAGATACGAGTCGCTGGCCGGCGCGGGGCCGACGTTGTACGCTTCGTCGGCGTAGTCGACGTGGCCGGCGTTGCGGTCGGCGTCGCTGTAGACAGCGACGGTGTCGATGCCGAGTTCCTCACAGGCGGCCATCACGCGGACGGCGATTTCGCCGCGATTCGCGACGAGTACTTTCTCGAACATGGTCAGTAGGACTTCGGGAAGCCGAGTTGCTGGCTGATGTGGTTGTACGCCATCTGCTGGGACACCGGCGCCAGTCGCGTGAGGTTGATTTCCCGCCACCAGCGCTCGACGTCGTACTCCTTGGCGTAGCCCCAGCCGCCGAAGGCCTGCATCGACTGTTTGACCGCCTCGATGCCGGCGTTGACGGCCGTCGCCTTCGCGACGTTGGTCTCGTAGCCGCAGTCCTCGCCGTGGTCGTAGAGCCAGGCGGCCTTCTCGCGCATGAGCGTCGCCGTCTCCATCTCCGCGTAGGCCTGGGTGATGGGGAAGGAGACGCCCTGATGGCTCCCGACGGGTGCGTCGAACACCTCGCGGTCGTTGGCGTACTCGATGGCGGTATCGGCCGCGAGTTTGCCGATTCCGGTCCCAGCGGCGGCGAAGCCGATACGCTCGGGGTTGAGCATGTCGACCAGCGTCCACCAGCCGCTGTCTTTCTCGCCCAGCAGGTTCTCCTTGGGGACGCGGACGTCCTCGATGAAGACCTCACAGGACTTCGAGTAGTTGATGCCGTGTTTGGGGATGGGCGAGACGTCGATGCCGGGGTCGTCCATGTCGACGACGAACAGGCTGATGCCGTCGACGCCGCGGTCGACCTCCTCGCGAGGGGTCGTCCGCGTGACGAGAATCATGTTGTCGGCCCGGTCGGAGAAGGTAATCCACGCCTTGTTCCCGTTGAGGACGTACTCGTCGCCGTCCTTCTCGGCACGGGTCGCGACGTTGAGCGTGTTCGTGCCCGCTTCCGGTTCGGTGATGCCGATAGAGAAGTTCCGGTCGCCGGCCGCGATGTCGGGCAGGTACCGCTCTTTCTGGTCGTCGGTGCCGTGCTCGCGGATGCCGACGGCGGCCATCCCGGCGGTCAACACCAGATACCAGGTGCCGGCCATGCCACAGCCTTCCGCACACAGCGTCTCCATGGCAAGGCCCATCTCCTGCATGCCCATGCCGGCGCCCTCGTACTCCTCGGGCACCAGCAGGCCGTGGAAGCCGGCCGCACCGAGTTCGTCCCAGAACTCCTGGGCGAACTCGCCGTCTTCTTCTTTCTCACGCCAATACTCCGGTCCGTACTCGCCCGCGATATCCTCGGCGGTCGAGCGTATCATCGAACGCTCCTGTGTGGTTTCGAAATTCATGGGTTGTAGTGTGGATGGAAACAGCGAACAGCGGTTCGACGGCAGCGGCCGTCGCGTTACCGTAGCCGGTGTGGGCGCTCAGGCGCTCACTTCGGCCTCTTCTTCGGCCTCGTCTTGCAGTTCGGTCCGTCGAATCTTCCCGGTCACCGTCTTGGGCAGTTCCTCGACGAACTCGATTTCGCGGGGATACTCGTGGGCGGACAGTTCCTCCTTCACGTGGGTTTTGACGGTCTCCTTCAGGTCCTCCGAGGGGGTGGCACCCTCACTGGGCACGACGTAGGCCTTGACGATGTTGCCCCGCTCGGGGTGGGGTTTGGGGACGACAGCGGTCTCGGCGACGGCTTCGTGTTCGCCGAGTGAACTCTCGACCTCGAAGGGGCCGATTCGGTAGCCCGACGAGAGGATGACGTCGTCGGCCCGTCCTTCGAACCAGAAGTAGCCGTCCTCGTCTTTGTGTGCGAGGTCCCCGGAGAGATACCACTCGCCGTCCGGGCCGTCGATGAAGCAGTCGGCGGTCTTCTCGGGCTTTTGCCAGTATTCGTCGAAGAAGCAGGGGTACTCACCGCGCTCGGCGATTTCGCCGGTCTCGCCCGGCCCGAGCACCTCGCCCGTCTCGGGGTCGACGATGTCGGCTTCGATGCCCGGCAGGGGTTTGCCCATCGAGCCGGGACGGAGTTCCATCGTCGGGTAGTTGTTGATAATCATGTTGCCCGTCTCGGTCTGGCCGTAGGTGTCGAGGATGGTGACGCCCAGCGACTCCTCGCCCCACTCGACGACGCCCGCAGAGAGGGGTTCGCCGATGGACAGCGCGTGTCGGAGGTCGAGGTCGACGCCGTCGAGGACCTCCTCGTGTTCGCGGAGCATCCGGTAGGCCGTCGGCACCGAAAACAGCACGGTGATGGGGTACTCGTCGAGGAGGTCGGCCCACTCCTCGGGGTCGAACTCGCCCTCGTAGGTGAACAGCGAACTCCCCCAGAACCACGCACCGAGGGTGTTGATGGCCCCGGTCAGCCAGCCGAGGTCGCCCGTCGACCAGTAGAGGTCACCCTCCTGGAGGTCGACGGTGTAGCGTTGCGTGGCTGCGACGCCCGCAATCCAGCGGTGTTTATGCAGGACGCCCTTCGCCAGTCCGGTCGTCCCGGAGGTGTAGTACAACATTGCGTCGTCTTCGCCGCCGGTCTCGGCGGCGTCGTACTCGGTGCTCGCGTCGTCCAGTGCCGTGTTGAAGACGACATCCTCGGCGGGGGCGCCCGTGCCACGGTCGACGGTGATGACGTGTTCGACCGTCGGCGCGTCATCTAGGGCGTCGGCGACGGTGTCGCGGTTGTCGGTGGTCGTGACGACGACTTTCGCGTCACAGTCGTCGAGCCGATAGGAGATGCCGTCGGGGCCGAATCGCTCGTTGACGCTCCCCCAGACGGCGCCGCGCTTGAGCGTTCCCACGAGGGCGACGTAGTGTTCGGGAATCCGCGGCATATACGAGAAGACACGGTCGCCCTCCTCGACACCGAGGTCTTCGAGGACGTTCGCGAACTGGCTCGACCGGTTGGCCAGTTCCCAGAACGTCAGTTTGTTCAGTTCGCCGTCGGTGCCGACCTGATACAGCGCCACCTTCTCGCGGTCGGTGGCGTGACGGTCGGCTACTTCGTGTCCGACGTTCAGTTCTTCGGGTGCATCCCAGTCCGCCTCCGCATAGATATCGTCCCACGAGAACTCCGCACGCACTGACTCGTAGTCCGGGAGATTGTGGCTCTCAACCATACAGTCTGCTCGGATAGCAAACCAATATATAAAAACTCCCTATTATTTTTACTCAGATATTATTTGAAAGAGGGTACGAACGAAGAATAAACGGATAGTTCACGGTTGACGTACTGCGTAAACGCTTCCGTTTTCGAAATATAATATTTCTTATCTTCGTTTTGGTGAGGGTTTCACTCCGGTGGCCCGCCGTCGAGGCCATCAGATATCGGGTCGCAGTCGGCCGGTTCCAACCCTCGGGCCGACCAGAACTCCCGAGCAAGTTCACGGACCGATTCGGGGAAGGACTCCTCGAAAGTCACTCGCGGGGCGAGATAGGAGTCGTCCCAGCGGGGGTCCCACGTCGCGTCCACGTACAGTCTGGCGCCTGTCGTCCCATCCTGTCGGTAGTTGGGGCGTTTCGCCGCAGGCGCGTCCGGTTCGCTGAACAGCCAGTCCCGGGAGGGGTGGGCCTTCACCCAGATGTCGCTCAACACGCGGCCGAAATCCCACGATGGGACGTCGCCGTCGACGATGACGACCGTATCGAACAGCGACGAGAAGGAAAACAGGATGTTGGCGAGTTGCCACTCGAAGCCGGCGTAAAGTACGTCGCTCGCCACGAAACAGACCCCGAGCTCCGTCGACGGCGGAAGCAGGAGCCACTCGACCGGGGAGATGCCCCAGTAGTTGTTGACGCGGTGATAGAGGTGGGCCGCCGTCGTCAGTCCGGTCAACTGCAAGTCGTCCGCCATCGGCCGCCCGACCGGCGAAACGGGGACGACCGGGTCCTCGGTCGCGACGACGCGGGTCACGTCGAGGGCGAGGGACGCTCCCGCGACGGCGTGCTCCCAGGCTTCCCGTCGGTCGGGTTCGAAATCGGGCTGGGAATCCGCGACGGTCGCCTCGACGACGACCTCCGTCGCGCTCGGGACGCGACCGCCGTTGGTCGGCACGAGCGGTACCGCACCCTCGACACCGGTCTTCCGGATGGGGGATTCGACCCGGTCGGCGACCGCCAGCAGGTACGCCGCAGTGATGGCGGCGGGGGGAACGCCGAGTGCGATGGCAACGGTGTCACCGTCGTCGGAAAGCGACGCCAGCGACGCGGGCACGCGAACCCGGAGGGTGTCGGTACCCACGACGACGCCGTAGACCGGCGCCCAGTGTGTGCCGGCGTCGGTCGTAATCGAGGCGACACCGAGGGAGATGACCGGCCACGTGTCGTCGACACCACGCGGGAACGAAAGCGCCTGCAGGTCCTCCAGTGTCCGCGAGGCCGCCTGTGGGGTGTAGGTAGTTTTCCCAGGGGTCCCGGTCGGCCCGAGGCCGACGACGGTATCCAGCAAGTCCACGAGCGGCGCCTCCGCATCGAGGCCGAGACCGAGCGACAGCCGCGACCACGGGGCGGACTCACGGCAGTGCATCTGGTCCGGACCGCTGAAAACCCCGCTTGCCAGGTCGACGCCGTCGTCTCGCTCGAACCGGAGTGCCGGACCGTTTCCATCCAGCGCCTCCGCCGCGAGGACGTCCACCGGAACGTCGCCCCGTTGACCGTCGGTGACGGCTACCAAGTCGTCGTCGCGCCGTAGGCCGCGCAGATAATCCGCGAAGGGAATCACTCGGTCTCACCCCTCGACTCGTCGGAGCCGAACTCGGCCCCTGAGACGCCTGCCTCCCGGAGAACCGCCCGTGCCCGCTTCCGTAGCTCTTCGTCGGCGTGACGCCGTACCCACTCGCCGTCGGTCGTCGCGTCGACGTAGGCCTTCGCCGTCTTGGCCTTCGACGTCCCCACGTCGGCGCCCTCCTTCTCATCCGGGGTCTGATAGATGTTGAGCGGGACCTTCGGCATGCGCTCGACGCCGAACTGGTGGAAATCCTCGTCGGGGTCAGCCTCGAGGGCGACCGCCGTCAGGACCGCCCGAGGTTCGAAGGGGTCGACGTCGGCGTCCACGAAGACGAAAAAGTCGATGTGGAGCATCCCCCACGTCGTGAAAACGAAGTTGGCGAGTTCGTGAAGATAGCCCGGGTAGGGACAGTCGGTGGCGATGACCCAGACCGTCCGAGAGGTGAACCGCCACGGCACCGCGAACTCGACGTCGAACCCCGCCGCCCGGAGCCCCAGCGTCGCGTCCGGGCCGGCGGCGGCGACTTCAAGCGTGCTACTGGAGTTCCGGTCGTAGCCCACGCCCGACCCTTCGACACAGAAGGGGACACGCGGCGCCCTCCGGTGGGTAATCGCGTCGATTTCGAACGTCGGCATCGACCGGCGCGGCCCGTTCATGTAGCCGAAGTAATCGCCGAACGGCCCCTCGTCGAGGCGTTCGCCGGGCAGTACGCGCCCCTCGATGACGAGCTCTGCCGACGCCGGCACCAAGAGGTCGCTCGTCTCACAGGTAACGAGGTCGACGGGCTCTTCTTTCAGCCCGCCCGCGAAGGTCGCCTCGCTCCGTCCGCTGGGAATCCACATGTCGGCGCTGTACTCGACGGCGGGTTCGGCGCCGACGACAGCGGCGACCGGCATCGGCTCGTCGCGACGCTCGTACTGGTAGTAATAGAGGTTCGGCACCTGCTCGCCGGCCAACAGGAGCAGACTCGCCTGCGTCTCGTCGTGGAGCATCATGCGATGGCTCGACCAGCGGCCCCACTCGCTGTCGGGTGCCGGCGCGACAAGCGTCTGGAGGTTCGAGTAGCGGCCGCCGTCGCCCTGATGGATGTAGGGCCACGGGAACGACAGGAGGTCGACGTCGCCGCCGGTCTTGACGACCTCCTTGCACGGTGCGGCCGGACGGTCGACGACGCGTGGCTCCCGAGGCGAGGAGAGCCGGTCGATAACGGCCGCGTAGTAGTCGGCGCCGCTCAGGTCACTCGCCATCCCGAGTGAGTGGGCGATACGGTCCCACGGTCGCTCGCGGGAGCCACGGTAGGGGTCTCCCACGAGGACGGCGTCCGTCTCCGATTCCGCTATCGACCGAAACGCCGGAATCGGACCGTCGCGTTGGTTGGCGAGCATCGTAATCGCACTCGCCTCCAGGTTCCAGGAGACGCTCGCCTCGAACTCCGCGAGGTCGCCGCCGTCGGCCAGTCGGTCGAGGTACGCGCGGAACGAATCGACCGCCATCACTCACGCTCCGAGAGCGCATCCCGGAGCGGGTCGCTCTCGAACTCGGTCCGGACGCTCTCGTAGGCCTCAAGCAAGGCTGGCCGTTCGGCTGCGAGTTGTTCGAAGGCGATTTCCCGGAGTGCGGCCGCGGTCGACTCGTACTGTCCCGACTCGACGAGATACCGCAGCACCACCTTCAGGTCGTTCGAGCGCGTGTTGATGATGTTCGAGGTCGAGGCCTGCTCGTCGGCAAGCCGGCGGAGCAGGTCCTCGTTGATACCAGCCGCATCGACCTCGTCGAGCAGTTCCACGTACCACTCCTTTCGGACGCTCTCGTGTGGTCCCGCGACGACCGTCAGCCGAGACGGGTCGGTGAGCTCGTCCGGTTCGCGGGCGATGCGCACCCGCGCCTCGAAGATGCGTTTCGTCTCGGCGTCGGTTATCTGGAGGGTCGTCTCGGTCCCTGGCTCCTCGGGAAGATGTTCCTCGGAGGTGAGATAGTGGTTCGACATGCGTAGGCGTGTATCCGGTGGTCGTCCGTGGGCCGCGCTTCCGTTGAGGTCGCCGTCGTCGTCGATGAGGCGGCCACCGCGATGTGGATACGTAGACAGGCGGACGCCACAACCAAGAGCGCTTGGTCTGGCCGGCCGGGTGTGTCGACCGCCGGCGTCCAGAACCCGCTGTCTGACGAAGTAGCGCGTCGGCGGGCTCAATCCAGCGCCGACCGAAAGCCCCACGAACAGGACGAAAACAGGCCCCGGAACGCGCTGGCTGGAGTCCCCAAAGAAGCGCTAGCGGTAAATGCCTGACACCGCTACCGTAACCAATGACGAAAAAGCACGTCACAGTCTCCTGTCGGGCGTGTGACCGAACGGAGACGTTCGAAACGCTCGGAACGGCCCGGGAGTTCATCGAGACACACCGAACGGAGACGGGCCACGAAGCGACGTGGGAACTCCCCTCGCTTGCGTCCGGCGTCGAGCGCGCCGGCGCCGATGCCGGTGTCTGTGGGCGTCCGGAGTGTACGACGACGGAGTCGCCACTCTATCAGGACGAGGAATAGGAAGGAGGGATACAATCGCCCAGTGGCGAGGGCCAATCACTCCAAAACGCGCGTCAGCATCTCGACTTGGTGGTCATCGAAGGCGGTGTAGTACAGCCGGAACTCGTACATGCGGCCGTCGAAGTACTGTATGTCATCGGGGTCGTTCTTCCCTAACTGCATCTCTCCCATGTTCACGTCCGACGTGTACGTCGCGTTGGCGACTTCGGTACCGTTGAGATAGAGTCGATACGTTTCGCCATCGTAGGTTCCCACGGCTACGTACGTTTTGTCGGGTTCGATGATGTCGTCCGCCGTTCGAATCTTATGTCCGTCTTCCCAGTTCACCGCGAACTGGAGGGCATCGTCGTTCGTCGTCTCGATGTGCCACTCCTCGGAACCGCTGTTGTGTTCGACGAGCTGTTGAACGTCTCCGTTGCTGTCGACTTCGAACGTGACTGCGACGGTGAATTCTTCGACATCGCCAACCCCGGCAGTCTTCAGGTCGTCGACCGCGACATAATCGTCGGACCCATCGAACTCTAGTGCTGACCCTTGTCCGGTTTCGACCCACTGTGGGGAATTTTGAAACGTCCCATCGTTGCCGTTCCGCGAGTGGTCTTCTACTGTCGTGCCGCCCCCAGTGAATGGATAATACGCCACGAAGTCGCCGGCTTCGCCGGCTTCGAACTGCTCGCGGACGAGGACGGTCGCGTCCTCGTTTTCCGTGACGAGCATCACCTCGTCGCCCGGTGCCGTCGGGAGGAATATCTCACGACCGGTCGCGTTGCCGTCGACGGTCGCAATCGACTCGCCGTTGAGTCGAACGTCGACGTCGTTGCTTCCGGTGACCTCCGGTACGAGCGCCGTTCCGGCGTTGGTCGAATCGAGACTCACGGCGGTGTCCTGTGTCGGGGCGATGCCGGGGTCGGCGACGCCGAGTAACATCGCGACGGTGACGGCTGCGAGCGCGACGGTAATCGCAATCATGAGCGCCACACCGACGACTGGCGACATGCCGCTGTCGTCGGCGTACAACCGCTGGAGGCGGCGCTCGGAATCCACACACCACGTTCGGCCAAAAAATATAAAACGGTTGGTGGAGACTCACCGTGCCGAATCCGAGGGGTTACGGCTGCAGGACGACCTTGCCGCTGGATTTGCGGTCCTCGATGAACTGGTGGGCGTCGGCGGCGTCCTCGAGGTCGAACGTGTGGCCGACCTGCACTTCGAGCGTGCCGTCGCCGAGCAGCTGTGTCAGTTCCGGAACGGCGCCCATCACCTTCATCGGCTGTTGTTCGATGGCGCGTCCGAGGTGGTAACCGATGACGGTCTTGTTGCCGAACAGGAGGTCGGCGGTGTTGGGCCGGCCTGGTTCGCCCGCGGCGGCGCCGTAGGAGACCATGCGCCCGAAGTCGGTCAGCGCCGCGAGGCTCTCGTCGGAGGTCTCGCCGCCGATGCCGTCCAACACGAGGTCGACGCCTTCGCCGTCGGTGAGGTCGTTCACGCGGTCGACGAAGTCCTCCTCGGTGTACTGAATCGCGTGGTCCATCCCGAGGTCTTCCGCCATCGAGAGTTTCTCCGGCGTCGAGGCGGTACCGAACACCTCCGCACCGGCCTCGTCGGCCAACTGCACCGCGGCGCTGCCGACGCCGCCCGCGGCGGCGTGAATCAGGACAGATTCTCCCTCTTCGAGCCCGCCCCACTCGTGGAGGCAGTTGTGGGCGGTGAGCCACTGGACGGGGAAGCCGGCGGCCTCCTCGAAGCTCATCTCGCCGGGGATATCGAGGAGTCCGCGAGCGTCGGCGACCGCGTACTCGGCGTAGCCGCCACCGTTGACCAGCGAGACGACCTCGTCGCCGACCTCCCGTCCGACGCCCTCGCCGACCGCGTCGATAACGCCTGCAACCTCCATGCCGGGGGTGTACGGCGGTTCGGGGCCGCCCTGATAGTGTCCGCGCCGTTGCATGATGTCGGCGAAGTTGATGCCGGCGGCTTTCACGTCGATTCGGACCTGTCCCTCGCGGGGTTCGGGTGGTTCCGTCTCGGTCAGTGCCAGCGTGTCGGCATCGCCGAACTCGGTAATCTCGATTGCTCGCATCGTACTGTCGACGTGCGCGCCCTGGCCTTATCAATGTTAACCGAAAACTATGATTGGCGGAAGAGTGTTAAGACGCTTGGCAGCAGGAAGCAGGTCTGCGCTGCAGCGACCGATGAGGCTCAGAGCCGGCCTTCGAGTTCACAGAACAGGCCCTCGGCGTTGGTTCGGTCCGTTTCTGGTTTCGGCACAGGCTGGCGTTTGTGTTCGGTTTTCAGATACAGTTCGGCGTACTCGCGGACGGTTTCGGGGTCGATTCCCAACTCGTCGGCGGTCCCCCCGACGCCGAGGTTCTCGTCGACGAGACCGTACAGTAACACGTCGAGGAGTCCGTACGGCGCGCCGAGTTCATCCTCGTCGGTCTGTCCGGCCCACAGTCCCGCAGTGGGCGTCTTCTGGACGATTTTTTGGGGAACGCCGACGTGACGGGCGAGCGCCTTCACTTCCGTCTTGTAGAGGTCCGCGAGGGGCCGGAGGTCTGCAGCCCCGTCGCCGTGTTTCGTGAAGTACCCCAACAGGAGTTCCGTCCGGTTGGAGGTCCCACAGACGAGTCGGCCGGTCACGTTGGCGGCGTAGTACGCGACGCTCATTCGAAGGCGGGCGATGGCGTTGCCCAGCGCGACCCGGTCGACTTCCTCGTCGATGGTCGGCGCCACGCTGTCCTCGAACATATCCAGCAACGGCTGCAGTTGCACCATCGTCGGGTCGACGCCGAGGTCCCGAGCGACCGAGTGGGCATCCAGGGTATCCACCGCGTCGGTGAGGTGACAGGGCAACACCAACGCGGTGACGTGCTCCGGACCGAGTGCTTCGACACAGAGGTGGGCGGTCAGCGTCGAGTCGATACCGCCGCTCAAACAGACGACGACGCCGTCGGCGCCGGCGTCAGTCACCGTTTCGCGAACGAAGTCGAGTACGTCCGCTCGGAGGGACTCCAGTTCGGACTCCTCCGTTCGGAACGTCACGTCCGGCATCCCGTCGACGGCAGCTATCACCGACCCTCACCTCCGGAAATCCTCACTGACCGAGGTTTTCGTTCATTGCCTTCTATTGCATGCAACTCGGCTTTCGTCTTTATATACGACTTATCCCGTGACGTACGTTTACTACTCACGCTATACGAACTCGATACGACCAACTAAAACCTTTCCACGAGGGTGTTCGTACACCTGATACTGTATTAGGGTAGGAACATAAACGAACCTCGGCTTCACCGATAAACCGCCCCCGTTGGACGCAAATAGGTTTAAGCGGATACGGCCATCCCCTCTGGGTATGACGTACGATTGTTCGTTCCTCTCGGACATCTCACTGGAGGGAACAGTGTCGTTCGGGGACTCGGCACGGGAGAACCACGCCGCCGACTGGGTAGCACAGGAAGCAGGCCTCGGCGTCACCCCCGACGCCGTGGTCTGGCCCGAATCGACCGCCGACGTGTCGGCCGTCCTCGAGGCCGCCCACGAGCGGGAGGTACCGGTGACACCCTATGCGGCCGGCACGTCGCTGGAGGGCAACGCCGTCCCGCTGTTCAAAGGCATCAGTATGGACATGACGAAGATGAACGATGTTCTCGACGTTCGCCCCGATGACTTCCAAATCGACGTCGAACCGGGCGTGATGGGCAACGTCGTCGACGAGACGGTCGTCGACCACGGCCTGTTCTTCCCGCCGATGCCTTCCTCGGCGAACCTCTCGACTATCGGCGGCATGATAATCAACGACGCCTCCGGCCAGAAGACCGTCAAGTACGGCGAAGTCGCCGACTGGGTGCTGGAACTCGAAGTCGTCCTCGCTGACGGAACGGTCATCGAGACGGGCAGTAAGGCCGTCAAGACCTCCTCCGGATACAACCTCAAGAACCTCATCATCGGCAGCGAGGGCACCCTCGGAGTCGTCACGCGCGCGACGCTGGAGTTGGAGGGCATCCCCGAGCAAATCAAGGGCGGTCGCGCGGTCTTCGAGGAGATGGACGACGCCGCCGAAGCCGTCTTCGATGCCGTCCGGTCGGGCGTCGACGTGGCAAAAATCGAACTCATCGACCCGCTTGCCGCCGAAATGGCCAACGCCTACTTCGACACTGGCCTCCCGGACGCACCGATGATTTTCGTCGAGTTCCACGCCAACCACGGCATCGAGGAGGAAATCGAGTTCTGTCGGGCCATCTTCGAATCCCACGATGTCGAGCGGTTCGAGATGGCCGAAGACGAACGGATGGACGAACTCTGGCGCGCACGCGACGAACTCGCCTTTGCAGTTCAGCAATACGATACCGACCTGGAACACCGACACCCCGGCGACGTGACCGTCCCCATCAGCAAGTACCCCGACATCATCCGCCACGCCAAGGAACTCGCGGACGAACACGACATCCTCATGCCCTGCTTCGGTCACGCCGGCGACGGTAACGTCCACTACGTCGCGTTGGTCGACCCCGACGACGAGGAGATGGTCGAGGTCGCCGAGGAAATATACGACGCCATCGTCGAGAAGGCAATCGAGTGGGGCGGCACCGCCACCGGCGAACACGGCATCGGCATGGGGAAACGGAAGTTCCTCGAGTTAGAGCACGGCAAGGGGGGCGTCGAGGCGATGCGGGCGGTCAAACGCGCCCTCGACCCCAAGGACATCCTCAACCCCGGGAAGATGTTCCCAGAAACCGAAGACGAGGGTGTTCGCGTGAACCTCTGACCTGTCGAAAAACAGCCCGCGTGGAGTTCACCGCCGACGCTGGAGGTAGAGCGCACTCGCCAGCAGCGACAGCAGCGCGGCCAGCGAGCCGAACCCGGTGCCGTCTCCCGCAGTCGGCGTCATGCCGGTGTTCGCGTTACCCCCACCGCCTCCGCCCCCCGTTGGCGTCGGTTGCTGTGGGTGCAGCCGTCTCCTCGGGCGGTTCGGTGGGTGTCGGCATGTCGTTTGCGTCGGTCGGTGGGGGCGGTCTCCTCGGGCGGTTCGGTGGGAGTCGGCGTGTCGTCGGGCGCTGCCGTCGGCGTCGGCGTGGATTCGGGCGTTGCGGTCGGCTCGGGCGTTGCGGTCGTCGTCGGGTCGGTCCCCCCGCTTCCGGGCGCCGGGCCGAGTTGCTCTTCGGCCTCGGCGCGGCTGTCGCACTCACAGACATAGAGGTAGTTCGACTTGGCGTTGATTCCCGCTTTGTTCGCGTCCTCGGAGGGCTCCGTCCCACGGCCGTTGTCGGCGGCGGTGCCGTTGATGAACCCCTGTACCTGATACCAGCCGGGTTCGCTCGTCACGGTGAGACAGGTGCCGTCCTGTGACCCGGCGCCCTGAGCGGCGACGATTTGGCTCCGGGGGGTCGCGTAAGGTGGGTCCCCCGCGAAGTCGCTCCAATCGTAGAAGTCGATAGTGATGCCGTCGTCCCGGAAGTTCGTGTTCTTCTGTTTCTGGACGAGGTCCTCGTCGATTTTCGTCCCCGAGAGATTGCTACCGCGGTCGATACCGAAGACGGCCGTGTTCGGGATATCGCAGGCGGAGTAGTCTATCCAGTCGGCATCGAGGATGACGTAGTCCATGTAGACGCCTTCCTCGTCGGTTTCCGCCCGGACCGCCTCCGCACCGGTCGCGAAGTACTCGATGCTGCCGTTCTCCTGGTTTTGGTCGCCGGGGTAGTGGTCCGTCGTGTACGGGAAGTTCACCGTGAAGTTCGCCTCCTCGGTGTAGTCGTCGGCCTCTGCCTTCGTGTGGCCGTCGGCGGCGACGGGCGTTCCGAGCGTGGCGAGAACGGCGAGGCCCGCGACCGCCGCCGTCACCACCAAGAGTGTCCGCACCCCCGAACTGTGGTGTCGAGTGGCTGGCATGGCGTGACAATCCTCACAGACGACTACGACTACTGTGTGTCCTATGCGAGGCAGTTTATATTGGACTGTACAGCGGGACCGCTCCGTTCGCGCAACCGGGCGAACGGCCTCTTGAATACCCTCTTATGGCACGGTAAACCGCTTTGATGGTGACACCACGACGGTGTGACAGCGATGAGCGCACACCTAGACGACGAACACGAGATGATTCGGAACTCCACCCGGGAGTTCCTCGAGGCCGAAATCGAACCGGACCTGCCGGAAGCCGACCGGAAGCCGATGACCAAAGACGAAGCCATCGAGTACCAGCAGATGCTGGGCGAACTCGGCATCGGCCCCGGCGACACCGAAAGCGACGGCTTCGCCGACCCGATGACCTACACGGTGACCTCCGAGGAGATTTCGCGCGTGTGGCCGTCGCTCAATGTCACGCTGAACATGTCGTTCCCGACGATTTTCGCACCCTATGCGGGCGAGGAGACGGCCGCCGCCCTCGAAGACAAACTCGAAAATGGGTCCTGTATCGGCTGTATGGCCGTCACGGAACCCGACGGTGGCAGTGACACCGCAAACCCCGGAACGACCGCCGAGAAGGATGGCGACGAGTACGTCATCAACGGCGAGAAGACGTGGGTGTCGAACGCGCCCATCGCGGACATGGCGTTGGTCGTCGCACAGGACACAGACGCCGGCCAGCGGGACTTCTTTATCGTCGATACGGTCACCAACGACATCGAGACGCGCGAACTCGACAAACTCGGCTGGAAGGGCTCTCCGACCGGCCAGATTTTCTTCGATGACGTGCGCGTCCCCGAGGACAACAAACTGATGAACGCCGTGATGAACATGCTCGCCTCCGGGGAATCGGACCTCGCCGAGAACGAGATGTTCCAGACCGGGGACCCGCTCAACGCCATGTTCGCCTACATGCGGACGGGGATGGCGGCGATGTCGGTCGGCATCATGCAGGCCGCCTACGAGGCGGCCCTGGACTATTCGAAGGAACGAGAGGTCTTCGGCGGTCCCATCGCCGGCCACCAACTCGTCCAGGAGCACCTCTACAACATCCGCGCCGGCCTCGAAACGGGTCGACTGCTCACCTACGAGGCCGCCCGGAAGGTCGCCGAGGGCGACCCCGAAGCCCGAATGTACTCCTCGCTGGCGAAGGGGTGGGTGTGTGAGAAATCCGTCGACGTGGCCGACGAGGCGCTGCAGGTCCACGGGGGCAACGGCCTCTCGAAGGATTACCCGCTGGAGCGGTACTACCGCGACGCACGCACCATGACTATCCCCGACGGGACGACCGACATCCAGCAGTTGGTCGTCGGCAAGGAACTGACGGGCGTTCGCGCCTACAAGTAACCGCCGAACGCGCCGAGCGATTTTTTGCCGTCCGGGACCGACCCGAGGGTATGAACGAGCGGGAACTCGAATTCGCGGCGTCGGCGATACGCGACGCCGACTCTGTCGTCGCCTTGACCGGTGCCGGCGTCTCGACCGCCTCCGGAATCCCGGATTTCCGCTCGGAGGACGGTCTCTGGTCCGAGTACGACCCCAACGACTTCCACGTCCGTCGGTTCCGTGCCGACCCCGAGGGGTTTTGGCGCGACCGTCTCACGCTCGTCGAGGACCTCTTCGGGGACGAGGTCGACCCGAACCCGGCCCACGACGCTCTCGCGGAGCTGGAGTCTGCCGGCCACCTCGACGGCCTCATCACGCAGAACGTCGACGGACTCCATCAGGACGCCGGCAGCGACGACCCAATCGAGATTCACGGCAACGGTCAGCGGGTCGTCTGTACCGGCTGCAAGCGGCGCTTCGATGCCGACCCCGTCTTCGAGCGAGTCCGGGACGGCGAGGCGCCGCCGACCTGCGAGGACTGCGAGGACGTGCTGAAACCCGACGTAGTGCTGTTCGGCGAACAACTCCCCGAGCACGCGCTGTTTCAGGCACAGTCGCTTACCGAGAGCGCCGACGCCTTCCTCGCGGTCGGGTCCTCACTCACGGTCGAACCCGCGGCGTCGCTCCCCCGGGTAGCCGCCGAAAACGGCGCGACGCTCGTCATCGTCAACCTCGACCGCACGGAACTGTCCGGCCAGGCCGAATACGACTTCCGGGCCGACGTGACCGAGGCCCTGCCGCGTCTCGTCGAGAAAGTGCTCGCGGAGTGACGCCGGCGGCGTACCTTTTTGCCCTCGGCCCACCAGCAGTCAGTCGGTATGGATTACAAGGTCGTTGACCTCGACGACGTACCGATAACCGACCTCTCGGAAATCGACGGCATCCCGCCGACGCTGGACATCAAGCCAATCGGCGACCAACTCGGCCTCACCCAGATGCGGGCGACCGTCTGGTACTTCCAACCCGGCGAGGAGATTCAGTATCACGCCCACCGGGAACAGGAGGAACTGTACTTCGTCATGGAGGGCGAGTTCTCGCTGAAACTCGGCAAATCCGGCGAAGAGGAGTACGTCGACGCCGGCCCAGGGACGTTCTGGGTCGCCGAGCCGAAAATCGGCCACGGGCACCGCTACGTCGGCGACGACGAGGGTGTCGTCCTCTCCATCGGCGCGCCGCCGGTCGAGGACCCCGGACTCGACCCCCACTCACTGGACGAGTAATCAGTCGTCCGACGACGGCTCCACTCGGTCTCGAACCGCATCGAGTGCGCGATACGACCGGTGTTCGGCGACGGCAGTGGTGAGGATGAACGCGGCTATCGCGACCGCCCCGACCGACGCGGAATCACTGACGTCGACCACGTCGAGCGTCCGGTGAAACCAGAAAACGTCCGCCCACTGACTCCCGTGAAACGCCCACGCAACGGGGTGGGGATACACCTGCCCGATGTCGGGAATCATCCCCCATCCACCGCCGAGGAGCGTCCACACGCGCGGATAGGTGACGTTCGGGACGAACAGCGTCACGAGCAGTGTCGTGAGTGTCGCACCGACGGCGAAATGCGTAACCCCAAGCGACACGCTCAGAACTCGGTGTCGACTTCCGCCGGCGAGTCGGCGTCGCCGTAGGTCGTCTCCAGGAACTCGAAGATGCGCGCCGATTGGCTCATCGAGACTCCGTAATCGTCGTCGACGACGACGGGAACCTGTCGCTGTCCCGTTATCGCCTTCACTTCGTCGCGTTTGGAGTGTGGCCCCTCGACCCAGACGCTGTCGAACGGTACGTCCAACTCCTCGAGTTTGTCGACGACGAACTCACAGTACGGACAGCCCTCCAGTCGGTACAGCGTGATGGTCATACACACACCTCGTCGCGGGAGGGCAAAAACCCGACGGCGACCCGCGTCGACCGGACACTGGCGGCGTGTTTAAGGGTCCGGCGCCGGTTGACGTGGTATGCCACCATCTGCCGGCGACGACGCCCCCGATTTCGAGGCACTGCTGTGTGACGGCGAGACGTTCCGTCCTCGAACACTCGACGACGCGCTCGATGGCGGTGCGGTTCTCGTCTTCGACGGCTTCGTCTTCTCGGCCATCGCACAGAACTGGTGGCGTCGCTACGACGACGCCGGTTGGGACGAGTTTCCCGTTCCCGTCTACGGCATCGTCCGGGACGGCCCCTACTCGATAAACGAGTTCCTCAGACAACTCGACAGTCCGTTCTCCATTTTCTCGGACCTCAACGGTGACGCCGCCGAAGCCTTCGACCTGCTCGTCGAACGGCAGGGGATGGCCGGGACCAAAACGCCACGTCGGGCCGTCTTCGTCATCGACGGCGACGGAGAAGTGCAGTACGCTTGGGACACCGAAGAGTGGATTCATCCAGTTCCTCGGGAGGAAGTCGAGGAAGCCGTCGAGGAGTTGTAACGCGAGCGAGGCCACCGGGCCGAGCGAGCGCTTTTTCATCGACGTTTTTCGAGGAGAGGTGTGCGAGCGGAGCGAGCACACCCGACGAAGAAAAAGGCCGGAAGTAGTGGATTCACCCGGTTCCGCGGGAGGAAGTCGAAGAGGCCGTCGAGGAGTTGTAACGCGAACGAGGGCCACCGGGCCGAGCGAGCGGCGACGGTGTCAGTTGACGCCCAACTCTTTGGCGATGGTGTTCAACTGAATCTCGTCGGTTCCCTCAACGATACGCAGGACACGGGCTGTCTGGAGTTCGCTCATGAAGGGGTTGTCCTCCGAGAGGCCGTTGCCGCCGTGGACCTGCACCACGTCGTCGGCGATGTCAAACATGACGTTCGAGGCGAGATACTTGACGATGGAGGACTCCTGAATCGCCTGCTCGCCGTTGTCCATCAGCCACGCGAGTCGGAGCGCGGCGGCGTCGGCTGCGAAGGCGTCGGCCTTCCCGCGGGCGAGTTTGTGCGAGACACCCTGGAACTTCCCGATGGGGCGGCCGAAGGCCTCCCGTTCGTTGGCGTACTCGGTGCCCTTCTCGAGGAGGAATTCCGAGTGGCCCAGCGCGCGGCCGCCGATTTCGAGCCGGCCCAGCGAGAGGAACTCCATGGCGTCGTAGAAGGCGCCGTCCTCGGTGCCGAGGACGCGGTCCTCGGGGATGCGCGTGTCGTCGAGCGAGATTTCACCCTGCATCCCCGTCATGCCGACGGCGTTGTTCATCGAGGTGACCTCGTACTCGTCGGCCTCGACGATGAAGCAGGTGATGCCGCCGTACCGTCCCATCTCCTCGATGGGCGAGGTGCGGGCGAACACCTGCACGAAGTCGGCGTAGGGGGCGTTCGTAATCCACTGTTTGGAGCCGTTGATGACCCACTCGTCGCCGTCTTTCTCGGCCGTCGTCGACATGTTCGGGGAGTCCGACCCGACGCCGGGCTCCGTCTGGGCGAAGGCGGTCGATTTCTCGCCGCGAACGCAGGGCAGGAGGTACTCCTTGATTTGGTCGCCCTCCGCCTGTGCGAGCAACGGTTTCGGCCCTTCGGGTCCGGCGAGGACGTATTCGGAGAGTCCCGGCCCCGTGGAAGCGACGTGTTTGATGGCGCGATACCACGTGACGTTGGAGACGCCCTCACCGCCCACGTCTTCGGGGAGGTTCATCGCGTAGAAGCCGGCGTCGGCGCTCTTCTTGCGGACCTCCTGTATCGCCTCCTGAACTTCGGGGACGAGACGACCATCGTCCTCGTGTCGCTTCCGTGGGTTCGACCACGTCTCGCCCAACTCGCTCTCGATGGGTTCGACCTCCTGCTCGATGAACTCCTCCAGACTGGAGAGGATGAGACTCGTCTCCTCGTCCGTCTCGAAACTGACGCCCGTGGGTTGGGCTTCCTGTGTTGCCATACCACCACATACGACGGCCGCCTCTTGAACCCTGCGCGCCGTCTGGCAGGGGCATTTAAACAAACCACGCACGGACGGTTCCCGGCTGACGGCAGGCTTATGTGGCGAGGCACCGACCCGAATCCATGCGACTCGATGGCGTTCGCGTGCTCGACCTCACGCGACTGCTCCCCGGCCCGTACGCGACGCAATTGCTCGCCGACTCCGGCGCCGACGTGGTGAAGATTGAGGACACCGGCTCGGGCGACTACGCACGGCACATGCCGCCGACGACGGAAGCCGGTGTCGGCGCCGTCTTCGACGCCGTCAACCGTGGCAAACGAAGCGTCGCCCTCGACCTCAAAAGCGAGGGCGGCCGCGAGGCGTTCTACGCGCTCGTCGAAGACGCCGACGTAGTTATCGAGAGTTTCCGCCCGGGCGTCACCGAACGCCTCGGCGTCGACTACGACACGCTCACCGAACACCGCGATGACCTCGTGTACTGCTCGCTGACGGGGTACGGACAGGAGGGCCCCCACGCCGACATCGCTGGCCACGACCTCAACTACATCGGGCTGGCGGGCCTGCTTGACATGACTCGCGACGACGACGAGGAGAAACCGCGGATGCCGGGGTATCAAATCGCCGATATGGCGGGGGGACTGCTCGCCGCCTACTCGGTGTGTTCGGCGCTGCTCTCGCGGGAACTCGGCAACACCGGCGGGGAGTATCTCGACGTGGCGCTCACCGACGCCGTCGTCTCCTTCTCGCAGGCACTCGCTCCCCAAGCCCTCGCCGGGGATGACCCACGGCCGGGTGAGACGCCGCTGACCGGCGAGTACCCGTGGTACGACGTCTACGAGGCCGCCGACGGCAAGTACGTCACGTTGGGCGCGCTCGAACCGCAGTTCTGGAGCGCGTTCTGTGAGGCCGTCGACCGACCCGAACTCATCGGCAAGCACATGACCAACGACCCCGCCGAACGGCAGGCGGTCCGGGAGGAACTCGAAGCCATCTTCGCCGAGCGAACGCGGGACGAGTGGGCCGAGACGATGGCCGACGTGGACGCCGCCGTCGACGGCGTCTACTCGCCGGCCGAAGCCTTCGACCACCCCCAAATCGAGGCCCGGGGATACGTCGAACGGCCCGACGACGGCCCCCCACGTGTCGGGTTCCCGCTGTGTGGCTCCGATATCGAGCATTCGGCGACCGTCGACACGCCGGGCCACGGCGAACACACCGACGAACTCCTCGAAGCCGCGGGACTCGCCGAGGAGGATATCGAACGCCTCCGCGAGGACGGCGCCGTCCGCTGACGGGCCGAAGTCGGCACAATCACTATACTCACCGCGTCCGTTCCCCCGGGCGTGACACACTGTCCGCACTGTCAAGAGGAGATGGAGGTACCGAACGCGGCCACGATTCGCGTCGACGAGTTCTTCAGCGAGGAGGCCGGCGACATCGACGTCAGCGCCCAAGAGCACGTCCAGTTGGAGTGTCCCAACTGCGAGGCCGTCCTCGGCTATCTGGCCGTCGGCGCGGCGGCGGGGGGCTGAGATGAAGTGTCTCGACTGCGGCGCCGACAACGATACGCCCGCCGGCAAACAGATACTGCTCGAAGAGATATTCGACGGGAACGTCGACGTCGACGCCGGCGCCCAACAGCACACCCAACTGGAGTGTAAAGAGTGTGGTGCGGTGTTGGGGTATCTCGGTTCGGCGGCGGCTATCGGCTCCAGCAACGTCCGCGGCTACTACTGACGCGATACCCCTGCGAGGGGACTCACTTTCCGGTTGAGTCGATGAGGTCGGCGAGGGCCCGCCGTTTCAACAGCACGAAGCCGAAGAACACGATGGCGAATCCCACGATAGAGAGCGGACTGATGGTCTCGCCGAGGAGGACGACGCCGGCGACGGTGGCGACGACGGGGACGAGGTAGGCGACGAGGCTCGTCTCGAAGGCCCCGCGCTCTTCGAGCAAGGTGAAGTAGATGACGAAGGCGATGGCCGTCGAGAACACACCGAGGTAGACGACCGCGCCGAGCGCCGTCGGGGCGGCAATCGCTCCCGTCGGGACTTCGCCGACGGCGAGACTGCCGAGATGCAGCGTCACGCCGCCGAGCAGCATCGACCACCCGGTGAGTGCGACCCGCTCCATCGTCGGCCCGGCCCGCTGTACCAACACGCCGCCTAGGGCAACGCTTACGACCTGTCCGACGATGAGGAGCCGTCCGACGGTGTCGCCGGCGAGCAAGTTCCCAGGGTCTGGTCGGACAATGAGGCCGATACCGAGAAATCCGAGAACGACGCCGATGGCTCCGGCGCCGGTGAGTCGCTCACCGAGCATGCCGAGCGCCCACAGCGCCGTCGCGATGGGGACCAGCGCCTGCAGGATGGCGGCGACGCCGCTGGGGACGGTCTGTTGGCCGACGAACAGCAGACCGTTGCCGGCGACGAGAAAGAGACCGCCGCCGACGATGGCCTCGGCGTTGTTGCGGCCCACGGGGCGCCAACTGTCGGTCGTCAGGATAGCGTAGCCGAGCAGTAGAACCGCCGCAACGTCGTAGCGGAAGGCGGCGAACAGCAGCGGCGGGATGAATTCGAGACCGACGCTGATTGCGGGGAAGGACAGCCCCCACATCGTCGCCAGCGCGGCGAACAGGGCAGTAGCGTAGAGCCGTGACACGATATCGAGTAACGGTCGTCGCGTGAAATCGCTGGCGTTTCGCGGTGACAAAGAGGAGACCGAAGCGAGTCGGTCAGTCGTGGACCAACACGTCGATGACGTCCGGCCCCTCGCTTTCGAGCGCCTCCTCGTACACCTCGGGGAACTCCTCGGGCGTCTCGACGAGGTGGCCACGGGCACCGTGGCTCTCGGCGTTCTTCGGGATGTCGACGTGGGGTTCGAAGTCCATGCCGACGAACTCGTAGTCGTCTTCCTCACCGCCCATCATCTTCACGGTGTTGTCCTTGAGGATGCGGTAGTTGCGGTTGTCGGGGACGACGACGGTCATATCGAGGTCGTGACGGGCCGCCGTGTACATCGAGTGGGGGTAGTACAGATACGACCCGTCGCCGATGTAGCCGACGACGTTTCGGGGGTCGTCCTGCAGGGATTCGGCGAAGGCCGCGCCGACGGCGGCGGGTAGCCCGTAGCCGAGGCCGCCACCCTTGTTCGAGAGGTACTGTTCGGGTTCCATCGGGAATCGGGTGAGGAGGGCGAACTTCGAGGTGACGCCCTCGTCGACGATGTAGGTGTCCGGGTCGACGGCTTTCATGTTGTCGACGAGTTCGGCCTTCGACGACCGGGTGTCGCCCTCCGGTGTCTCGTCCTCGCCGAGGTCCTTCATCGTCGCTTCGAGGCTGGCTTTCATCGTCTCGACGTAGTCGATGCGGGACTGCCGCTCCTCCTCGTCGAGACGGTCCTCGACGCGCTCGGCGATGGCGTCCATCACGCGGCCGGGGTCGCCGATGACTGCCGAGTCGGCGGGGTGATTCTTGCCGACCTCCCAGGGGTCGCTGGAGACATGAATCGTCGTCGTGTCCTCGGAGACGAGCGGGTTCTCGTGGTGCAACAGCGTCGTGTTGGTCGAGGTGCCGACGAGCGCCAGCGTGTCGGTGTCCATCAGCATCGAGGCGATGCCCTCGTCGGGCCCGATGAAGGAAATCCACTGCGGGTGGTCGGTCGGGTAGTTCACCTCGCTGGCGAGGATTTCGCCGTGGACGCGTGCGCCGGTCGCCTCGGCGAGTCGGACGGCGGCGTCGACGGCGTCCTTGCCTGCGCGGGCGACGTGGTCGCCCAACACGAGGACGGGCTGGTCGGCCTCGAGGAGTTGGTCGGCGGCGGCCTCGATTTGAGCCGGGTCGCCCCCGCCGGCGTCGGGAATCGGGCCGAGTCGCTCGGGGTCGGCGTCCGTCTCGGTCATCATCACGTCGGCCGGCAGCGCGAGGAAGACGGGACCGGTCGGCGGCGTCATCGCGACGCGGAACGCCCGGCGGACGAGCATCGGCAAGGCGTCGATGTGGGTCACCTCGGCGGAGTACTTACAGAACTGCTCGACCATCTGTTCTAAGTCGCCGGTGAGGATGGGTTCCTCGTGGCGGAAGTCGAGTTCGTGGTTGCCCGCCGTGACGACCATCGGGACGCCGCCGTACATCGCACCGAAGACGTTGCCGAGGCCGTGTGCGAGTCCGGGGGTGACGTGAAGGTTGGCGACGCCAACCGGGCAGATTTCGGGGTCGTCGTCGGCGTGGTAGCGTCGGGTCGAGGCGTAGCCGGCGGCCATCCCCGTCGCAACGTCCTCTTGGAGTCCGAGGGCGTACTCGACGTCGCTTTCGGACAGCGCGTTCATGATGGGCAACTCGGTCGTTCCGGGGTTGCCGAAGACGTGTTCGACGCCGTACTGCTCGAGCGCGTCGACGAACAGGTCGGCGCCCGTGTAGGTGTCGGTCATGGTGCTACCTGCCGCGGCCGTCGGTAAATAGTTGATTCCGTCGGAAGTCGGCCGCTTTTAGTGGGTTCTATCATTGTCGAGAGGGAGTGACGACGGCCGGCAGTCGGCCGGTGTTCGCGAGTGCGAGCGTCAGCATGAGCAGTCCGGCCGTGCCGAGTTGCACCATCTGTGGGCCGAACATCGCCCCGCCGGCGATGACGAGGTAGACGATGCGGTGTGGCCACCCGAGGTCGCTGGCGCCGTCGTAGCCGACCGTCGCGACGACGACGGCGACGGTGCCGGCCAACACGACGAGCAAATCGATGGGCGTCGACGACGACCACACGATGATGCCGTCGTTGGCGACGAACGCGAAGGGGATGACGAACCCGGGGGCGCCGATGCGGAGTGCCTGCTTACACGACTGCAGGAAGTCCGAGTCGGCGATGCGGGCGCCGACGGCGACGGCGACAGCCACCGGCGGCGTAATCGCTGACAGCATCGCGAAGTAGAACACGAACATGTGTGCGGTCAGGGGTTGGATGGTGAACGTCTCGCTCGTGGTCAGTGCCGGCGCGACGAGTGCTGCCACGACGATGTAGGCGGCGGGTGTCGGCATCCCCAGTCCGAAGAGGATGCTCGTCGCCATCGCCAACAGCAGGAGGACGACGAGAATCCCGCCGGCTAACGCGAGCATCCGGAAACTGATACGAGCGCCGAGGCCGGTCTGTTCGACCATGGTGATGACGATGCCGAGCGAGGCGAGGATGCCGACCAGCGGTGCCATGTCGACGGCACCCTGCCGGAGACCGTCGAAGGTCGTGACGGTGAAATCGACCGCGACCTCGACTGGCTCATCGTCCCCGCGGTAGGCGTCGATGAGTCGCTTGAGAAGCGCCGAGGGGACGAGCGCGACGATGGTGTAGAACCCGGCGCTCAGCGGCGAGAAGCGCAACACGACGAGCGTGTACAACAGGACGCCAAGCGGGATGACGTAGTGGATGCCGTCCAGTAGGATGCTCTTGTCGAAGGTTCCCTCGGCGTCGGTCGTCCAGTCGAACTTGTGGATGATGAGATGGACCGCGGCGCCGACGCTGAAGTAGAACAAAAGCGCCGGAAAGAGGCCGGCTTTGACGACTTCGAGGTAGGGGATACCCAGGATGTCGGCCATGAGGAAGGCGGCGACGCCCATGATGGGCGGCAGCATCTGGCCGCCGCTGGAGGCCACCGACTCGATGGCACACGCGAAGTCCTCGCGGACGCCCTGGTCTTTTATCATCGGAATCGTGAAGCTCCCGGTCGTCGCGGTGTTGGCCGCGGCGCTGCCCGTGATTGAACCCATTATCATGCTCCCGACGACGGCGACTTGGACGACGCCGGTCTCGAGGACGTTCCGCACCTCGCGGCTGAGGTTCAACACGAGGTCCATCAGGCCGTAGGCCTTCGCCATGCCGGCGAACATCAGGAAGATGGCGACCGCGGTGGTACCGACCTCGAGGATGAAGCCGTAGACGCCCGTGAGGCCGATGGCACCGTTGCGGGCGACCTGTTGCCAGTCCATGCCGGTGTGATACAGCACGCCCGGCAGGTAGGGGCCGGCGAAGGCGTAGGCGATGCCGGCGACGACGACACCAGCGATGACGTTGCCGTAGGCCCGACGTGTCGCGTCTGTGACGAGTACCATCGCGGCGACGCCGACGTAGTAGTCGGTCGTCGTCCATCCGAAGATGGGTGCGTCTTCGAGCAGTCGTGCGAAGTTGAACTCGACGTATCCCGCCAAGGCCAGCGCCACGACGGCGCCGGCGAGAAGCATGACCACGTCGAGTGCCTTCCACGGACCGTGTTCGAACAGCGACGACTCCGTGTCGTCGGTTTCGGCTACGAGGCCGTCCCCGCTCCGTTTGGCGACGTGTTTCTCCAGCAGTTGGACGAGGTAGAACAGCGCGACGCCGACCCCGAGGAAGACGTTCGCGAAGCGAACGCGCACCCAAAACAGGGTGTAGGCGTAGTAGATGGTGTACAGCGTCAGGAAGACGGCGAAGGCGTAGATGATGCTCCGCAGTCCCAACTCGACCGGCGGTCGGTCGAGTCGCTCGCGGACGCCGAGTGGAGCCTCACGCTCCATGGCCTACTCCTCGTACCGTTCGAACTCGTCTTTCCAGACGCCGATTTCCTGGTAGAAGTCGGCGGCGGCGGGGTGGAACGGGATTCCCTCGTACATGTCGCTGACCCAGTACTCCGGTTCTTCGTGATAGCCCAGCAGGGCGTTGTACTCCGAGAGGTTCTCTCGGTTCTCGTACAGCGTCTCCAGCAGCGCGTAGACCGCGTCGTAATCGAGGTCGTGACGGCTGATGAAGTTGTAGGCGAACGTGATAGAGGGGATGGTGTCCGGGGTGTAGTCGTAGCCCTCGAAGGAGGTCATGTCCACGTCCTGAATCAGCAGGCCGGGGTCCTCACGCATCGACTCGACGGCGTCGTCCGGCCAGCCGAGCAGTCGAAGGTCGACGCTGCCCTTCATCTCTTGGACCCAGCCGGGCTCGATGTCGCCGTTGAGGATGGTAATCGCGGCGGAGTCGATGCGGCCCTCGCTGAACGCACCGCCCAACTCACCGTAGCCGACGCTGACGCGCTCGTAGCCGTCGACGGCGAAACTGAGGCCGTGCTCCAGTGCCGGTGCGGTCCCGGAGCCACGCGGCGTCGGGACGACGCGACTGTCGGATTCGATGTCGGTCACCGATGTCCAGTCGGCGTTGGCGGTGGCGAAAATCCACGGGAGGTTGTACAGGTGGAACACCTGTACGGGGTCGTAGCCAAGGTCGTCGAACGGGGCCTCTCCCTGTCGGAGTCGCTCCGCCGTCCAGTTCTGGATGTAGGCGATGTCGCTCTCCTCGCGGTCGAGTCGAGCGACGTTGGCGTCGGTCCCGTTGCTGGGTCGGGCGTCGATGCTGACTGAGCCGTCGCTGTACTCCTCGACGGCGGCCGAGAGGCCCTGACTCGCGGCGTAGGCCGTCGTACTCGACCCCGACGTGGTCATCACGAGGTTGCCGTCCGAGCCGGGTGCGGGACCGCTGTTGCCGCCATTGCCGCCGTTACCACCGTTACCGCCGTTTCCGCCGTTGCCGCCGGTACACCCGGCGAGGGCGAACGCTCCGGCACCGAGGCCGGTCGTTGCGAGAAACCGTCGACGTGTCGATTGTCGTGGCTTTTGGTCTGCCATACAGTCGCAAAACGACCCCGGGGTTAAGAACCCCGCGTGAATCTTCAACTATCCAAAAGTTCCTAACAGTTTCGCACTAACCAGCTCTATTGGGGAACAATGGTAGGGTTTGGAATGATATGGGAAACAGCGGTAAGGGCAGAGCCGAACGGGAGGGGCGTCAACGCGGCTGGAGTGCTCGCATCGTCGACTCGATTTGTTCGAGATTCGCCGCCCGTGGGAACGACACCGAGACGGCTTCGACGCCCTCGACATCGGTGAATCGATCGAAGTGTTCGCGGGCCCCCTCGGGCGTGCCCCAGACGACCAACTGTTCCAGGAGGTCGTCAGGCAGCGCTTCCATCGCGGCCTCGCGGTCGCCGTCCTGGTAGTTGTCGTAGATGGCGTTGGCGACCTCCTCGTGGCCCTGTCGGGCGAGGTTGTCGCGGTAGTACGTCCCCATACCGCCGAGGTAGAAGACGGCGTGCTGTTTGGCGAGCCGTTTCGCCTCTGCTTCGTCCTCCAGGGCACAACAGGTCAACGACAGCGTGACGCGCTGTTCGGAACGGTCGCGGTCGCCCATCTCCGAGCCGCGTTCGAAGTCCTCCAGTCGGTCCCGGAGACCATCCCGCGTCAACATCAGCGCGTGCCAGCCGTCGGCGAACCGGCCAGCGAGTTCGACCGCCTTCGGACCCATTCCAGCCGTCTCGACGGGCGGAACCGGGTCGGGAGCCTCACAGCGCAGTCGGAACCCTTCGAGGTCGAAGTACTCCCCGTCGTACTCGACTTCCTCGCCGGAGAGGACCTGCTTGACGATGTCGACGGTCTCCCGCGTCCGACGGAGGGGATTGCCGAACTCCGCGCCGTGCCAGTTCTCGATGACGATGGGACCGGAGGGGCCGAGCCCGAGTCGGAATCGGCCCTCCGAGACCTCCTGTAGCGTCGCCGCACTCTGGCCGATGAGCGCGGGCGAGCGGGAGTACACCGGCATAATCGAGGTGCCGATGTCTATCGTCTCCGTCTCGCGGGCGATACAGGTGAGCGTCGTCACGGCGTCGCGACCCCACGTCTCGGGGAGCCACGCGGTGTCGTAGCCCAACTCCTCGCCGAGTTGGGCCTGCTCGACGAGCGCGTCGACGCTCGGCTGTGCGGCGACCGGGAGGAACACGTCGCGTTCGGTCATTGGGGAATCACAGTTGGGAGTCCTCTAACGGCGGGACGCCCTGTGCCGTAATGGTTTCGCCGACGATGTACGAGGAGGCGTCGCTGGCGAGGAACTGGACGATATCGGCTATCTCCTCCGGGAGACCCATCTCCTTGGCGATGTCGCTTCGTTCGACGTTCGCGGGGTCGATACCCATCTGGGAGGCGACGCCTGCCGTGCCGACGAGGCCGGGAGCGATGCAGTTGACGCGGATGTCGTGGTCGGCGTAGTTGGCCGACAGCGACGTGGTGAGGTTGACGACGGCGGCCTTCGCGGCGCCGTAGTGGCTCATGTACTGAGAGCCCATCGTCCCGGCGACGCTGGCGAAGTTGATGATGGTGCCGCCCGACTCCTGTTTCTGCATCTGCTGGCCAGCGACCTGGGCGCCGTGGAAGGTGCCGTGGAGGTTGATGTCGACGATGGTCTTCCAGCCGTTCTCGGAGATGTCGTCGAAGCCGGCCATGAAGGAGGCACCTGCGTTGTTCACCATGCAGTCGACGCTGCCGAACTCCTCAACGGTGGCCTCGATGAGCGCCTCGACGCTGTCGCGGTCGCGAACGTCGCACTCGACGGCGATGGCCTCGCCAGGCCGGTCGCTCTCGTTGATTTCGGCGGCGACCTCGTCGATTTTCTCCTGTGTCCGGGAGGTGACGACGACGTTGGCGCCGTCGTCGGCGAACCGCTTTGCGGTGACGGCGCCGATACCCTGACTCGACCCCGTGATGACGGCCGTCTTGCCGTCGACGCTGAACTGCTCTAACATCGATACTCACGCGCCGCGTGGACGCCGGTGTTTGCTGCTGTCATGTGACGCCTGACCCGTTTCGAGGGAGCGTTAATAAAGGTAAGTCCGTTCGGTAGTATATTGAACATTGGAAGGTGTGGCAGCTGACTATTAAAACAAACTCTTATGCCGAACGGTCGCATTCTACCGCTGAATGGAGACACGGAGCAAACAGGGGAGCGTCCGCCGACTGGAGTTCGACGTGGACTGGCCGCCGGGCCACGTCGCCTGCTACCTCATCGAGGGGTCGGAGCCGATTCTCGTCGACGCCGCGCTCCCGGACCACGAAGCGGCGTTTCGCTCACAGCTCGCCGAGTTGGGGTACGAACCGGGCGACATCGAACACGTTCTCGTCACCCACCCCCACGTCGACCACATCGGCCTCGTTCCGACGGTACTCGAGGAGGGCGACCCGACCGTCTACGCGCCCGCGAGCGTCGAAGAACGATTCAATCGGGACCCGGACGGCCTCGAAGCCCGCGTCCGCGAGAACTGCACCCAGGCCGGCTTCCCCGACGAGCAACTGGAGATGGCTGTCGACATGGCCGTCGAGTCACTGGAGCGGAACCGAGAGCTTCTCCCACCGACGGCAGTCGACGTGTGGATAGAACCCGGCGACAGAACCGAAATCGGCGACATCGAAGTCGACGCCGTGCACGTCCCCGGCCACCAGGCCGACCACCTGAGCTATCCGACCGAACTCGACGGCGAGTCGGTGCTGCTCGGCGGCGACATGGGCATCCAGCCGTTCCGCCCCGTCGTCATGCACGACGGTCTCGACGACGGCCACGTCGAGGCGTTCGACGCCTTCTACACCGCTCTCGACCGCCTCGCCGAACTCGACGTCGACCGCGTCTATCCCGGACACGGTGCCGTCCACACGGACCTCACGGGCGCCGTCGAACGCGACCGCGGCAGCCTCGATAACCGCCTCGAACGCGTGACCGACCTCGTCGCCGACGGCTACTCTACTGTCCCCGGCGTCGCGATGGCCATCGCCGGCGACCGCGACGTGAAGTACCTCATCCCCGAGACGATGAGCGCGCTCGCCCACCTCGATGCGACCGGCGAACTCGACAGCGAACTGCGCGACGGCGTTCGGTACTACGAACCGTGAGCGACGACCGCCGCTACGACACCGTCTTCTGGGACATCGGCGGCGTCATCGTCGAACTCGCATCGGTCCGGGAGGGGTACGCCGCCTTCGTCGCCGAACTCGCCGACGAGCACCAACTCGACGCCCAATCGGCACTCGACGACTGGAAGTCCGCCCTCGGCGAGCACTTCCGCGGCCGGGAGGGTACCGAGTACCGAACCGCAAGCGAGGGCTACCGGAAGGCGACGGCCGCGCTGTTCGACGGGGACCCGCCGGAAGGGTGGCGAGCAACCTTCGACCGCTGTACTGCGGCGACGCTGCGCGCCGAAGACGGTGCAATCGAGACCATCGAGACGCTGTCCGACGCCGGTATCGAGCAGGCCATCGTCTCCGATATCGACACCCACGAAGCCGAGAACATGCTTGACTCGTTCGGCATCCGGGAGTGTTTCGCCCACGTCACCACCTCCGAAGCCGTCGGGCACACGAAACCCGACGAGCGAATGTTCCAAGACGCCCTCGACGCAACCCAAGCGGACCCCGAACGGACGGTAATGGTCGGGGACCGCCACTCCCACGACGTCGCCGGGGCATCGGCGCTCGGCATCGCCGCCGCCGGCTACGGCGAGGAAGGGTGGGGCCCAGAGGCCGACCACGAACTCGAAACCCTGCGGGAGTTACTCGCGGTCGTCGGCGTCTCGGACTGAGGCGTTCGTCGCTCGTTGCCACGACCCCTACTAAACGCCCCTCGTATCACCGTCCAAATCCTTATAGCGAAACCCGGAGACACCTGTGTTGCAATGGACCTAGGACTCGACGACAAAACCGCCCTCGTCACTGGCGGTGCCGGACGCATCGGAAGCGAAGACTGCCGCGTACTCGCCGAGGAGGGCGCCGAAGTGGTCGTCCTCGACGTGAACTACGAAGCCGCCGAAAACATCGCCGACGAAATCGAGGAGGACTACGACGGCACCTCCCACGCCGTCGAGTGTGACCTCACCGACCGCGAAGACGTCGCCGACACCGTCGCCGCCCTCGAAGAGGAAACCGGCGGTATCGACATCCTCGTCAACAACGCCGGGATGGTCGACGCCCGCGACAAAGTCGAGGACTTCGATGACGAAATCTGGGACCGCGACATCGCCGTCAACCTCACCGGCGCCTACAACATCACGCAAGCAGTCTACCCCGGAATGAAGGAACGCGGCTTCGGTCGCATCATCTCGATGTCCTCGATGGCCGGCTGGCAGGGCGGCTTCGGCCAGCTCTCGTATTCGGCGACGAAGGCGGCGCTCATCGGCTTCGGCAAGACGCTCGCGCTCGAAGGCGCCCAACACGGCGTCACCTCCAACATCATCGCCCCCAGCATCGTCGTCGGCCAACTCGCGGACCTCCCCATCGACCAACTCGAACAGGTCGACGAACACTTCGCCCGCATCGCCAAGGCCACCCCGATGCGGAAACTCGGCAAGGAAGAGGACGTCTCGAACCTCGTCGCCTACCTCGCCTCCGAACAATCCAACTACATCACTGGACAGGTCATCGGCGTCACCGGCGGTATCGACCTTTTCTCCTTCTAGCACCCACTTTTTGCACGCTCGGCGCGGCTCCGCCGCGCCTCGCGGCAAAAACTTGGGGAAAAATAGCGCGTGCTCCTTCGGCGGCCTCCGGCCGCCTCAGTCCGCGCGCGCTACCGAGTGCTCACTCCGTTCGCGCTCGGAGAACCGCCTCGGGGGCGACCTGACGGACGCCCCCGAGGCGGATGCTAGCCAAATAATTTGTTTCGGGCTTAAAACGCTCGCGCCTCCGGCGCTCGCGGATGCTTCTGATGTTTTCTTTTTTCTGAGTGTCCGTGCGAGCGAAGCGAGCACGGTTCGCGGCGACGAGACGGCGTAGCCGTCGAGTCGCCGTAGCGCACGATGACTACCGCGCGCCGAAGCGCGCGACATGGGTTCGCGTGCAAAAAGTGGGTTTAGAACGTGGGGGTTCGCTCCAGTTCGTGGGCGTTCTCCTCGGCGCCCTCGAAGGCGTCGCGGGCGATGACGCGCTGGTGGACCTCGTCGGCGCCGTCGACGATACGGAAGGCTCGGACGCCCTCGTAGAAGTCCGCAAGCGGGAGGTCACGGGAGATGCCGGCGCCGCCACAGCACTGAATCGCGAGGTCGATGGTCTCCTGGGCGACGTTGGCGGTGAACACCTTCGACATCGAGACGGGGACGCGGGCCTGTTCGCCACGAGCGATTTCCTCGGCGGCGTGACGGACCATCGTCCGGGCGGCGTGAAGCTCGGTCTCCTTGTCGGCGATGTCGTAGCGCAGCGACTGTTTGTCCGACAGCGACGAGCCGAACGCCTCCCGCTCGCTCATGTAGGCCTTCGCGATGGTGAGCGCCCGCGTCGCCATTCCGGAGAAGCGCATGCAGTGGGTCAGGCGGGCGGGACCGAGTCGCTGTTGGGCGATTGCGAAGCCGGTGTTCTCCTGTCCCAGCAGGTTCTCCTCGGGGACGCGCACATCGTTGAACTCGAATTCGGCGTGGCCGTGGCCGTCGAGGTCCGGACCGAGATGGGGGATGTCGCGGACGAACTCGACGCCGTCGGCATCGGTGGGCACGAGGATGATGGAGGCGCCCTTGTAGGGGTGGACGTCGGGGTCGGTGACGGCCATCACGAGGATGACATCGGCGTGGCTGCCCTGCGTCGTCCACCACTTGTGGCCGTTGATGACCCACTCGTCGCCGTCTTTCTCGGCGGTCGTTTTGAGCATCTTGGGGTCCGAACCGGCGCCGGCCCGCGGTTCGGTCATCCCGAAGGCCGACCGGATGTCGCCGGCGACCAGCGGTTCCAGCCACTCTTCTTTCTGGGCCTCGGTGCCGACCAACTCGATTGTGTGCATGTTGCCCTCGTCGGGGGCGTCGACGCGCATCGCCGACGCGCCAAGAAGGGAACGCCCGGCCTCCTCGAACAGCGGCAACACGTCCGAGAGGTCATACCCCATCCCGCCGTGTTCCTCGTCGATTTGGGGGCAGTAGATGTCACGCTCGCGGGCCTCCTCGCGGAGGTCCTCGATGACGTCCTCGCCAACGGGTCCGCCGCCGAGGTGTTCGCGTTCCGTCGGGATGACGACGTCGTCGACGAACTCGCGTGCGCGGTCGGCGAGTTCCTTCGCTTCCTGGGAGTCGTGGTACTCCATGCCGGAGCGTTTAGGGCACAACATTGTAAAAGAACCGGCGAACTCCCGGGCCGTTGTCGCGGCGACGGCGGCAGATATTTGGGGCAGGGTCGCACACAACTCCTTACAATGTTAGCGAATTCGGAGGGTGTCGGCTGGTGACGGACACTAGCTCCGACTACTTCGACCGCATCGTCGACCGTGAGAAACTGCAGGCGTACCTCGAATCGGAACTCGGCCCCGCCGAGACCTTCGAGGTCTCCCACCACCAGGAGGGCCACTCCAACGAGACGCTGTTCGTCACGTGGGGCGAGCAGGAACTCGTCATCCGGCGACCGCCGCCGGGCGACATCGCCGAGAACGCCCACGACGTACTCCGGGAGTACCGCGTCATCGACGCGCTTCAGGACACCGAGGTCCGGGTCCCGACGACCGTCTTTGCGACCGACGACCACTCGATTCTCGGCTGTGACTTCTACGGGATGGAGAAAGCCGACGGTGACGTGCTCCGCGACACCGAACCCGAACGGTTCGCAAACCCCAAGGCACGGGAGGCCATCGGCCACGAACTCGTCGACCGACTCGTCGAGATTCACGAGGTAGACTACGAATCGGTCGGCCTCGAACACGGCGACTTCGGTTATCCACCGGGCTTTACCGAACGGCAGGTCCGCCGGTGGTCCGAGCAGTTGACGTGGGCCTTCGAGGTCACCGCCGAGGAACGCGAAGTCGAGACGCTGTACGACGTGATGTCGTGGCTCACCGAGAACGCCCCCGACGACGACGAGTACCCCTCGACGCTCGTCCACGGCGACTACAAACTCGACAACGTGATGTTCGCGCCCTCGGATGACCCCGAAATCGCGGCCATCTTCGACTGGGAGATGTCGACGCTCGGTGACCCCTTCACCGACCTCGGGTGGATGCTCTCGTATTGGCGCGAGGAGAAGGACCCCGAACCGCCCACGCCGACGCTGGCCTCGACGTTCATGAGCAACGAGGGCTACCCCACCCGCCGCGACCTCGTCGAGCGCTACGAGCGGAAGACCGGCTTCGAGTTCGACAACTGGAAGTTCTACTGGGTGCTCGCCGTCTACAAACTCGCCGGCCTCGGGGAGATGTTCTTCCGGCGGTATCTGGAGGGCAACTCCGACGACCCGATGTACCCGAAGATGCGTGAGGGCGTCCCTGCACTCGCCGAACAGGCTCAGATGATAATCGACGGCGAGATGGAACTCTAAGCCACCGACTTCGGGGAATCCTCTTGACGTGGCCGCTCGAAGAGGCCACTATGGACGTACCTCCATCGACTCACTCCCGACGCCTCGAATCGGTTTCTCCACCTCCTCGCCTCACGACAACCCACCGATGACGGGCGTGTACGAACGCGCGCTCGGTTCCGAGGCCGAGGACCTTCACCCCAAGGTGCGACAACGCTACAGCATCGGCCCCGAAGACGGGTTCGCAACCGTCGGCCGCGGCGAGATGGACATCCGGCGCGGCGTGCAGTTCCTCCCGGTGCTGTACGCCATGCCGACCCGGAACCTACTCTTTCCCGAATCCGGCGACGACGTTCCCTTCTCGGTGACCACCGTCGCCTACCGCGACGAGGCCGGCCACGAGGTGATGACCACTCGTCGAGAGTTCGAGTTCGAATCGACACGCCGACGGTTCGATTCGCTGACCGTCTGGGACGCTGACGCCGGGCGACTGCTCGACTTTCTCGGCTTGGGCGGCCACATCGTCTCCGAACTCCACCCCCGCGTCGAGGACGGCGCACTCGTCGTCGAGGGCGGCCGCCAGTGGCTCCGCGTTCGGGGGCGCTATCTTCCGATGCCGGGGCCGCTGGCGGCGACGGTCGAAGTCCGGGACCGCTACGAGGAGACCGACGAGAGCTATCACGTCGATGCAGTGGTCGAAACGGTCGCGGGAGAGGTGCTGTCGTATCGCGGCGCGTTCACCCAGGAGCGAGAGCCGATGGACGAGGTGCCGGCGGACCTCCGCCCGACCCGTGGCCTCTGGACGCTCCCGCCGGAATGACCCGGCATCGAACCGCTCCGTCGGTTCGAGGCGTCGCGTTGACCGATTTGAGCGCGATAGCCGGCGCGATACTGTGGGTCGGCCTCGCCGTCGGATTGGGTCTCGACCCCATCGAGCGAGCACTCGCGCTCGCACCGCTCGTGTTGGTGCCCCTCGGCGTCGGCTTCGCCGCGACGCCGGCGTTCGACGGCCTCGCGGGCCGATTGTACGCGGCCGCCGTCGTTTCTCAGCCGGCCGGCGCGGCGCTGTTCGCCGGGTCGCTCGTCGTCGACTCCGACGTTGTGGCTGCCGCGATGGCGTCGGCCTGGTTGGTCGTTGCTATCCTGTTGGCGCTCGTCGCCACCGTCCGGACCGCCGACCGCGGGCCGTGGCCGCTCGCCGAGACAGTCATCGACGCTGGATTGGCCTACACCGTGGTCGGTGCGGCCGCCCTCGTCCTGTATCACCTCGGTCTGACGCTGTGGTTTTCGCCGGTCATCGTCCTCCTCACGGCGGTTCACTTCCACTACGCCGGGTTCGTCCTTCCGGTGACGACTGGCCTCGTCGGCCGGTGTGCCGTCGCCGACGCCGACGGCGTCCTGTACCGACCTCTCGCTGGCGTCGTCGCGGTCGGCCCGGCGATAATCGCCGTCGGCATCTCGTTTTCCCCGGCCGTCGAACTCCTCGCAGTCGGCGTCTTCACTGCCGCGGTCGCGGTGCTCGGCGGGTACATCGCCTTCCGGATTGCTCCGACCCGTCGGCGGCCGCAAGCAGTTCTGCTTGCAGCGTCGGCGCTGGCGCTTCCCGTCTCGATGCTCTTGGCGCTCGTCTACGGCCTCACGGCGTTCACCGGACGCGGGTTCGCGGGGTTGAGCATCTCCCGAATGGTGTCGCTTCACGGCACGCTGAACGCCTTCGGGTTCGGCTTACTGGCGACGGTCGGGTGGCGACTCGCGGTGCCGACCCAGGAGTGATGACTGTCACCGCATCCCGAACACCTAACCCCTCCGCCGAACAGTCCCGTCCATGCAAGCCGCCGTGTTCACCGCTTTCGGCGACGGAGACGAAGTCGAACTACAGGAGCGCCCGGACCCGACGCCGGCCGCCGACGAAGCCGTCGTCGACGTTCGTGCCTGCTCTATCAACCGTCACGACCTCTGGATTCTGCAGGGCGACTCCGCGATGGTTCCGGAGGGTGCGCTGCCGTTCGTCTCCGGCCTCGACGCTGCCGGCGTCGTGAGCGAAGTCGGCGACGACGTACACGGACTCGAGGCGGGCGACCGCGTCCTGTTGTGTCCGAACCAGACCTGTGGGGAGTGTGAGTTCTGCCGGGAGGGGCCCGAAACCCTCTGTGAGCAGTTCATGCTGTTCCACGGCGCCCTCGCCGAGCAGGCTGCCGTCGACGCCAGCCGCCTGATTCAGCTCCCCGACGGAGTGGGGTTCCGTGAAGCCGCGGCGCTGCCGACCGCCTACCTCACCGCCTGGCACATGCTCCAGGAGGCCGACGTGGGGCCGACGGACCTCGTGTTCGTCCCCGGCGCGACCGGTGGCGTCGGCGTCGCCGCGGTCCAACTCACCGACGTGCTCGGTGGGACGGCAATCGGCACCTCGACCTCCGAGCGCAAACTCGAACGCTTACGTGACCTCGGCTGTGAGCACACGATTCACTCGGCGGACCCCGATGAACTCACCCGAGAAGTACGCTCGCTCGGCCCGGTCGATGCGGTGGTCAATCATCTCTCCGGCGAGTACACGCAGGTCGGCCTCGAAGCCCTCCGCCGCGGTGGCACGATGGTCATCTGTGGTCGGACCGCCGGCTCCTCGCAGTTCAAGCCCGCGCCGTTCTTCCTCAACCACCACCGCATCGTCGGCTCGACGATGGGTACCCAACCCGAGTTGGAGACGCTCGTCGAACTGCTCGCCGACGGCGAATTCGAACCGCCCGTCGGCGATACATACGCGCTCTCGGAGACCGGCGACGCCTTCGACGACATGCTCGAACGGGACGCCTTCGGGAAACTGGTCGTCGAGCCGTAGCACCGCCTCGGCGAACCGCCGAGTTATTTGACGCCCCCGCTCCTCGTCGGGGGTATGGCAGATTGGGCCGTCGCCTGGTACGTCGTGCTCGCGGTCGGCGTTCTCGTTTCGCTTTCGACGCTTATCGCGCTCGCCCGGCCCGGCGGACGCTGGGGGCGACTCGCCCGGAAACGACTCGTGTTGGGCGTTCCGTGGGGGACGCTCCTCGTCGTCGCGGTCGTCGCGGCGTTCTATCTGTTCGTCCAGGACGGCCTCGCGAACCCTTACAACCCCGTTACCATCCCGTTTCGCGCGTGGGGGTACTTCTATCCGACCGGGATGCTCACGGCGGGGTTTGCCCACTCGGGATTGGGCCATGTCACCGGTAATCTGCTCGGAACGCTCGTGTTCGGAACGCTCGCGGAGTACGCCTGGAGTCACTTCCCCCGCGAGCGCGGTCGCTCGTCGTTTTCGTCGCTCCGGACGAACCCCTTCGCGCGCATCCTCGCGTGGACCGGCGGCGTGTTCGCGGCGACCGTCCTCACGTCGCTGTTCGCCCTCGGACCGGTCATCGGCTTCTCCGGCGTCGTCTTCGCCTTCGTCGGGTTCGCACTGATTCGATACCCGCTGTCGACGCTCGTGGCAGTGCTCGTCAGCGGCGTCGTCAGCCTCGTGTACAGTTCGCTTCGGTCCCCCACACTCCAACAGACCGCGGCTGAATCGTTCTCCCGGCCGTGGTGGGCCAACATCGCCATTCAGGGCCACGCACTGGGGCTGTTCATCGGCGTCACGCTGGCTATCGCGCTGTGTTACCGCCGAAGCATCCGCCCGAACCCGACGCACCTGTGGCTCGCCGCGCTCGTCTTCGCTGTCGACCGGGGGTTGTGGGCCGTCTACATCATCGAGGGTTCGGAGACGTTCCGGCTGTTCCGTGCGCTCGGGACGGCACTCGTCTTCCTTTTGGCCGCGCTAATCGCAAGCGGTGCGGCGGCCTCGACGCGTGACCTCATCGCCAGCATCGACCTCTCGCGTCGTGAAGCGGCGTACGGTCTCGTCCTCGCGTCGCTGTTCGCCCTCGCATTGGTCGCCGTCCCGCTGAATCTCTTCGCCGTCGACGACGCCAGCGCCGGTATCGACGACGCCGAACCGACCGAGGTCGGCGACTACACCGTCTTTTACGCCGAGGGTGTCGAAAACCAGTTCATCCCGGCCGTCCCGCTCCCGGGCGGAAACTCGACGGACCGAATCAACGCCAGCGGCGTCATCGTCGTCTCCGAGGAGCGGAACATCTGGTGGGAGGAAGTCTCGAAGAGCAGACTCGCCGCTCGTGGGACGGCGACGGTTCGACTCGGCGGTCTCACGTGGCACGAAGACGTTCGCGCAAACCGGACGACGTGGCGGGTCACAGGTGGCAACCAGACGTACAACGTCCGTCTCGGCCCCGCCGCGGCCGACGAACAGTCGGTCGTTTACCGGGCCGAACGAGCCACCGCCGATGCCCGCATCGACGGCCGGAACGTCTCCATTCAGCCAGTCGAGGCTCGCTTCGATGTCGTCGTTTCACGGAACAACGACACGCTCGGCCGAGCGGCTATCCCCGCAAACGGAACGGAGACGACCGTCGGCGGCCTCACCGTCGAACGCGACGAACGTGACCTCTTTGTCGAACGCGGCGAGACGCGCGTCCGCATCGCCCAGCGCTCGAGGTGACTTGCCTCACTGTCCCCACTCGATACGGAACACTTCGGTGTCGATACTTCGGGTCGACTCCTCGTGGTGGTCGAACTGTCGCGGGAGGTCGAACTCCGCGGCGAAGGCGTGGGTCACCGAGCCGCCGTTGTCGGCGGCGAACGATTCCACGAACGATTCGCTGCCGGCGTTGTGGACGGAGTAGGAGACGGCGGCGATATCGACGGCGGTTTCCAGAAAGGCGCGGTCGGCGCCCTCGTTGCCTGTCTGGGCACCGAACGGCGGATTCATCAGAACCGTCACCCC
>NZ_WPCC01000009.1 GCF_009741925.1 Natronomonas sp. CBA1123 | reverse complement strand
CGCCGCGTCGCGAGTTCGTACCGAAGACGACATCCGACGCCCGAGCGCCGATGCTCGAGCGACTCCGGGCGGCACTGGAGGGGGCGCCGCCGCTCCGGACCGACGGCGCCGCCCGGATGCCCATCGAAAACCTCGGCGTCCGCGAGGAACTCCGGCTGAAGGAGCGAGCCATCGACGAGGCGCCGGTCGGCGTCACCATCGCCGACGCCGACCGCCCAGACGAGCCGATGGTGTACATCAACGACGCCTTCGAGCGGCTGACGGGCTACTCCAAAGAGCGCGTCGTCGGTCGCAACTGTCGGTTCCTGCAGGGTGAAGATTCCGACCCCGAGGCAATCGCCGCGATGCGGGAGGCGGTCGATTCGGGGGAGTCCGTGTCCGTCGAGTTGCTGAACTACCGGAAGGACGGCGAGCCGTTCTGGAACCGCGTCGACATCGCACCGGTCCACGGCGCCGACGGCGAGGTGTCGCACTTCGTCGGCTTCCAGACCGACATCACCGAGCGCAAGGAAGCCGAGATGGAGTTGAAACGCGAACGGCGGAACCTCGAACACCTGCTGGCCCGCATCAACGGCCTCCTCAAGGACGTGACTCGGGAACTCGTCGGTGCGGGGAACCGCGCCGAAGTCGAACAGACGGTGTGTGACAGCGTCGCCGCGGTCGACACCTACGAGTTCGCGTGGGTCGGCGTCCCGGACCGCTCCAGCGACACCCTCGCCGCGACGGCGTCGGCCGGCGAGTGGGCGGTCCGACCCGACGACCTCGGTGTCGACCTCGCGGCGGCGGACCCCCTTCCAGCCGCCGTCGCCTACGACACCGGCGAGTTGCAGGTCGTCACCGACCGAACGGAACTGGCGGCCATCGCCGAGCGGTCGCCGTGGATGGGTTCGGAGGGCGTCCGTGGCATCGCCGCCGTCCCGCTGGTCTACGGCGAGACGACCTACGGCGTCCTGTCGTTGTACACGACGGAGGAGGCGGCGCTGAACGAACACGAACGGGTCGTCCTCGAGGCCATCGGCCGGGCGGCGGCGACGGCGCTGAACGCCTTAGAGCGCGGCCGCATGCTCGCGACCGACAGCGTCCGACAACTCGACGTCGAAACCACCGACGACGGGCTGTTCTTCGTCGACCTCTCGGAACGGACCGGCTGTTCGCTCACCTACAACGGCTCTGTGTACCGCGAGGACGGCTCCGTGTTGATGTTCTTCCGGTCGGACGGCGACACGGAGGCCATCCTCGACGCCGTCGAGCAGTACCCACACATCGCGTCGGCGGAGGTGATACACGAACACGGCGGGGAGACGCTGTTCGAGTTCGCCGTTACCGACGACTCCCTGCCGGCGACGCTGGCCGAACGCGGCGTGCGAATCTGCGAAATCGGCGTCGTCGACGGCGTCGCGACCATCGAACTCGAACTGCCGAGCGAGGGCGACGTTCGGGCCGTCGCCGACCTCCTCTCGGAGCGGTATCCGGAGACGGACGTCGTCGCCCAGCGCGAGCGGGAGCGGCCGCCGTCGACGCGGCAGGCGTTCGTCGCCGACGTGGAGGACCGCCTGACCGAACGGCAGTTGACGGCGCTGCAGAAGGCCCACGTCAGCGGCTTCTACGAGTGGGACCGTCCGGTCACGGGCGATACGCTCGCCGAATCGATGGGCATCGGCCGGGCGACGTACCACCAGCACCTCCGGGCGGCCGAGCGGAAACTCATCGAGGCCTTTTTTGAGCGCTGACCGCCCGGTTCAGGGCCACCAGACGCCTTCCCGGCGGTCCATCCACGTCACGACGGCGACGTGGGGGAGCGTGAGAACGGCGATGAAGACGAGATACACTGCGGCGACCGACGCCGGCGAGGTGGGCGTGACGGGGACGAATACCGCGAAGCCGACGAGAAAGACGAGCGCCAGCGCGGTCAGCGGGGCGGCCTCTCGGGCGAACCGCCCGAGGCGTTTTCGGGTGTCGACAGCCGAGTCGCCGTCGACGGCGACGACTCTGATGACGTGCCGGAGGGCGTGCCAGACACAGAAGTAGACGCCGATGGCGACCAGCGGCGGCACCGTCAGGAAGAACAGCCACAGCAGCGCCGTCTCGCCGGCGTCGACCCGCCAACTGCGGCCGCTTCCGCGACGGTAGCCGACGAGCAACACGCCGACGGTGACCGCGAGGAAGACGCTTCCGCCGACGAGGCGTGTCGTCTCGGCGAACAGCCACGCCGTCGAGAGGTCGCTGCCGAACAGTCCGACCCACGCGTCGACGACGGTTCGGTATCTGTCGGGAAACGCCAGCAGCGGAACGAACATCGGGAGGCCGCCGCGGACGAACCCGGTCGCCGCCCGCAGTCGCGTCGAGTCGAGGTGGTCGGCGTCGACGAAGACGACCAGCGCGTGCACGTCGCCCTGCCCCCCAGTGGAACCACGTTATCGCGATGAACGCCGCCGCGGCGACCAGCGGTTCGAGGAGCCACAGCGCGGCGTAGGCGCCGCCGACGGCGGCGTAGAGAACACCGACGACGACCATCGATGACGGCAGCGAGCGGTCGTCGTCCATTCGCGCCGGAACGAGGTAGTCGACCGCGCCGTGGGGGAGTCCGAAGAGGACGACGCTCGCCGCCAGCGGGAGGTATCTGAGGGTGGGGCCGACCGTGACGCCGAGCAGCCGTCCGACCGTCGCGCCCACGACGAACAGGGCACAAATCGTCCATGCCGGGCGAGTGGCGAGGCGGTCGTACATCGCGCGAAACGCTGGCGTCGGTTGGTCGACGGTCACGCCCATCGGTCGACCACCCACCGGAACAGGACCAGGCCTTGGACGACGAAGAGGTTCGTCACGAGGAAGAACAGCGCCTCCTCGATTGGCAGGCCGAACGGGGCGATGCCGGTCGTGTACGTCGGCGAGATGTGCCAGATACCGGTCGCCAGCGCGATGCGGTCGATTATCCAGAGGTACACCGTCGGCACGGCGACGCCGAGGGCGACGGTGCGGCGCTGATACAGCAACTGCGGGAGGCCGACGACCCACTGGATGAACAGGACGGGCGCCGCCCACGCGAGAATCGCGCCGAGATAGAACGTCTCGGCGGTCGTGAGACACGCCACGCCGACCAATCCGACGGCGAGGGCGGCGACCCCGCCGAGGAAGCGGGGACTGACGGCGAGACGGTCCACATCGAGGGTGCGACCGCCCTCGGCCGTTCGCCCGAGCGCGTTGGCTTCGGGCCACCCGCGACGGAGGGTCAACTGGCCGAGCCACAGCGCGGTGAGAATCGGCTGGAGGACGAAGAAGGCGTACTCTCCGAGCGGCGCGAGGCCGAGGTGGACGAACGTCTGGCCCTCGCCGTAGCCCCAGACGCCGCGGGCGATGAGGTAGTTGTCCCACGGCGTCGTATAGACGACGGCGACGAGGGTGACGACGGCGACGCCGCTCCAGTAGACCGGTCGGCCGACCGACCACACCGTCGGCCGGGTCGTCCGCGTGCGGGTCACCGTCGCCGCGGCCAAAAGCACCGCCACGACCGGCAGGAGGAACGCGAAGTGGAACTGCGCGTAGGTGGGGGCGCTCATGGTCCCACCGCTGGGTGTGGCCTCGCGCTCCTCGCCTCGGTCAGGGGGTCCGTGTGCATTGTCGAAGGGGTTTCGGAGCCGAGTTGGCTCCGAGGAATCGTTCGTCTACGGCGCTTCAGACGGCTCCGGGGCCGTCAGTCGTCGGCGGGGCTGGCCGTCGAACCGGCGAGGTCGCCCGCGGCGTCGAGCACTTCACGGCTCGACAGCAGGATGATACCGAAGCCGACCTTCGCGACGAGGTCCAGCACCATGAAGCCGGCCGTCTCGCTGTAGAGGCTGATGGTGCCGAGGCCTTCGGTGCCGAGTATCCACCACACCGGATACACCAGCCAGACGACGACGATGAGGTTCCGGAGCGTGCGGAACGTCGATTGGGCGTCCTCCGAGAGGCGGTTGGCCTCCTCGGTCAGCGTGCCGAACAGGAAGTACAGCAACACCAACAGGAAGCCGGTGGAGACGCCCCACCAGATGAGGCGGTCACCGACGGGGCCGAGCAACACGCCGGTCGTCGACAGCGTCGCCACCGCGCCGGTGCCTATCATCAACGCGTCGAGGCCGACGAGCGTGGCAATCTGATTGCGGTTCGCCCCGGCCAACAACCCGAGGTCGATGAGGAGCAACGGTGTCGTGAACAGCCAGTCGGTGTATCGCGCCCAGTATATGGGTATCTCCTCGCCGGCGACGGTCACCGTCGTGAGGCCGAACCCCAGCGCCATCATCAGGTAGTTGACGAAGGCGATGGCGGTGATGAATATCGTCACGATGTAAAACTCCTGTCGGCGTCTGTTCTCCTCGCCCCACCCGCGGGCGATGAAGTACAGCATGCCGAGGAACATTCCTGCCGTGCCTATCCACAGCCATAGTGCTTCGCTGCCTGGTTCTGCCATAATCCGTGCTTAACTACGCATCGGTGGGTGTTGAAGAGTGTACCAAACAAGTATGGTTAATTTGGCAACTATTTCCAAAAAGTCGGACCGGGCGCCCTGACGGGCGCTATCGCCGGTAGCGTCGGAGCCGTTCGGGAATCGTCTCCGCGAGCGGGCCGCCGAGGCGGTCACGTAACGACCCGAGGATGCCACGAGGGACGAACAGAACGAACGCGACGAAGATGACGCCGAGATACAGCTCCGCGCGGCCGTCGATGAAGACGTTGATGAACTCCAGAACGGTGAACTCACCGACGCCGGCCGACAGGATACCCTCCGAGAGCGTATCCCGGAGGAACCGGGCCAGTCCGCTCGACTCCGTCGTGAAGATGCCCTGCAGGAACTCGTGGAACAGGTGGCCGTACAGCGCGCCGGCGAGGGTGCCGAAGCCGCCGATGATGGCCGCAAGCAAGGCGTCGGCGGTGACGAAGAGGTCGAAGGTGTTCTCGGGGGCGACCGACCGCCGGTAGCCGGCGAACAGCGCGCCGCCGATGGCGGCGAAGAAGCCGCTGATGCCGAAGGCGCCGAGTTTGTACCAGAAGGTGTTGTAGCCGACGGCCTCGGCGCGTTCCTCGTTCTCGCGGATGGCGACCATCACCCGGCCGAACGGCGAGTGGATGATTCGCTGCATCGCGAAGTAACAGACGAGAACGACCGCGCCGACGGCGTAGAAGGACACCTCGGCGGCTCCGAGGTCGATGCCGGTCCCGAGGACGTTCTCGAAGCTATCGCCGGCGAGGCGGCCGAGACGGAACTGCAGCGCGTCGATGCCGGGGATGCCGACCGCGAAGCCGTCGCGGCCGACGACGCCGACGCCGTCCCGGGGGTTCGAGCCGACGTAACTCCAGTTGCGGATGAACACGTGGGCGACCTCGGCGAAACCCAGCGTCACCATCGCGAAGTAGACGCCGGTGAGTCGGAACGACACCGCGCCGACGGCCAGCGCCGCCAGGAACGCCAACACGCCCGCGAGGACGATGATGAGCATAAACGGCGTCTCGGCCGGCAAGCCGGGTATCTTCCCCGTTCCGACGAGGACGACGAAGTACGCGCCGATGCCGTAGAACATCGCGTGGCCGAAGGAGAGATAGCCGGTGTAGCCGCTGACGAAGTCGAAACTCATCGCGAAGAGGCCGACGTAGAGGACGACGACCATCGTCCGGACGCGCGGCAGGAAGACGGTGAACAACTCGCCCAGCGACACGCCGAGAAGCGACAGCGAGATGCTCGTCAGGAAGCCGTAGATGAACGGGTACAGCACCAACACGCCGACGACGGCGATGTGGGCGGTGTGGGTCGCGAGGTACTGCCGCAGCAGTTCGCCGTAGCCGACCTCCGTGTCGGCGCTCTCGACGGGGCCGTCGCCGCCATCGGCAGGAGCGGGGTCGCTAATGGCCCCCCACCTCCTCGACGCCGAACAGTCCCTGTGGACGGGCGACCAACACGGTCACCAACACGAGGAACATCACCAACTCCGGCAGGCCGGGGAAGTCGATGTAGTTGATGAACAGCCACGACATCACGGCGTCGACGAAGCCGACGAGGACGCCGGCGACGACGGTTCCCTTGAACGAGCCGAGGCCGCCGATGATGACGACGATGAAGCCGACGAGCAGCGTCTCGACGCCGAGGGGGACGCTCGCACCGAAGCGGGGGTCCCACATGAGCATCACGCCGGCCAACCCGGCGAGCCCCGACCCGACGCCGAAGACGACGGTGAAGGCCTGCCGGATGTCGATGCCGAGCGCCTGTGTCATTTCGGGGTCCTCGCTACCGGCGCGGATGTACAGCCCGTAGCGCGTCCGGGTGAGAAACAGGAATATCGCCGTGACGACGAGCAGGCCGACGAGCGCCTCGAAGAGGTAGAGCCCGCGGGTGCTCGTCCCGATGATGTCGTAGCGAGCAGCGAGGAACTCCGGGGCGGTCCCGATGGCGTCCTGCCACTCGGTTTGGGGTTGGAGTCCGGCCAACTGAACGACGATGGTGGCCGCCTCGTCGAGGACCAACACCAGCCCGAACGTCAACAGAATCTGGAACAGCGGCTCGCGGTCGTAAATAGGCCGGATGAGAACTCGTTCGACGCCGGCGCCGAAGGCCGTCAGCGCCGCGAAGACGACCGCGACCGCGACGAAGAACAACAGCAGGCGCATTCCCTGCCCCGTCGCACTCGACACCAGAGCGACCATCACGGCGCCGCCGAGATACGCCCCGAGCATCGTCAGCGACCCGTGGGCGAAGTTGAGCACGCCCATCAGCCCGAAGATGAGGCTGAGGCCGCTGGCGATGACGATGTAGAGGGCAGCCTTCGACAGCGCGTCGAGCGTGATTTCGACGGGGGCAAACAGCGGAAGCGCCGTTGCGGTGAGTTCGAAGCCGGTCATGCCGAGAGGTACCTCCGTATCATCTCGTCGTCGCGCGTGACGTTCTCGGTCGACCCCGACTCGACGACCGTGCCGTGGTCGAGCAGGTAGAAGCGGTCGGCGACGTCCATCGCCAGCGGGAAGTTCTGCTCGACGAGCAGTACCGTCGACTCCTCGGCGACGGTCTTCAGCGCCTCGGCGACCGCCGCGACGATTTGCGGGGCGAGTCCTTCGCTCGGTTCGTCGACGAGCAGCAGGTCGTTGTCGCCGACCAGTCCGCGGGCGATGGCGACCATCTGCTGTTGGCCACCGGAGAGGTCACCCGCTTCTCGTCCGCGATGCGATTCGAGTTCCGGAAACGCGGAGTAGGCCCGCTCGAAGGCCGCCTCGACGGAGTTTCCGGGCGGCGTCGCGATGCGGATGTTCTCGTCGACGGTCAGATGCGAGAACATCCGGCGCTCCTCGGGGACCCACCCGACGCCCATGCGGGCGACTTCGTGGGTCGGCCGGCCGGTCACGTCCTCGCCGCGATAGCGGACCGTCCCTTCTCGTGGCGGCGTCAACTGCAGAATCGACCGCAGCGTCGTCGTCTTGCCGACGCCGTTGCGGCCGATTAACGCCACACACTCCCCGGGTTCGACCTCCAGCGAGATGCCCTGGAGGATGTGGCTCTCGCCGTAGTAGCTGTGGATGTCCTCGACTTCGAGCAGGCTCACGCGAGGCCACCTCCCGTGGCGTCGTCGGCGTCGTCGCTCGCGGCCGCGGAATCCGGTTCGTAGCCGCCGAGGTAGGCGTCCTGGACGCGTTGGCTGTCTCGGATGGCCTCGGGGTCGTCGTCGGCGATGAGCGACCCCTGATTGAGCACGGCGATGCGGTCGGAGACCTCCATCACCACGTCCATGTTGTGTTCGACGAGCAACACCGCGTGGTCGGCGGCGATGTCGTCGATGAGGTCGGTGAGTTCGTCGATGCCGTCGCTGGAGACGCCCGCGGTCGGTTCGTCGAGCAGCAACACGTCCGGGTCGCCCGCCAGGGCGATGGCGAGTTCGAGGTTGCGCTTCTCGCCGTGGCTCAGCGTCTCGGCGACCGTCTCACGCTCGTCGGCGAGCCCGACGCGTTCGAGGATGTGGTCGGCCTCCCGTTCGTACTCGGGGAAGGCCTCGACGTTGCGCCACGCCCGGAAGGAGTCGGCGCCACCCGCTGCCTGGGCGGCGATGCGGACGTTCTCCAGCACCGTCGAGGTGGCGAAGATATTCGTTATCTGGTAGGACCGGTGGATACCCGACAGCGCCGTCTCGTGTGGCGCGTGGTCGGTGATGTCGGTCCACCCGTCGCCGTCGCCGCCGCGGTACTCGACGGTGCCTTCCGTCGGCTCCAACACGCCGGTCAGGAGGTTGAAGAACGTCGTCTTCCCGGCGCCGTTGGGGCCGATGAGCGAGCAGCACTCCGCGCCGAGTTCGAACTCGACGCCGTCGACGGCGGTGACGCCGCCGAAGCGTTTGGTGAGGTCGGTCGTTCGCAGCACCATCGATTACAGCGAGCACCCCATGTCGGGGTCGTCGGGCTTCAGCGTCGTCTCGGAGGCCGGAATGCGTGCCAGCGGTTCGCCGGGCATGATGGGCGCGTCCCAGTTGTCCTCGGTGTTCGGCACCGGGTAGGCGACGGTCATCTCCGAACGGGCCTGGTTGTTGTACTCCTGGTAGGTGTAGCCGCCCTCGCCTTTCGGCGTGTCGGTGACGGTCATCCCGCGCATCGCCTCGGCGATGTCGGCACCGTTCGTCGAGCCGCTCTCTTCGACGGCCTGGACGATTGAGGACGCCGCGGTGAACGTCCCCGCGGTGAACAGGTCCGGGACGATGCCGTACGTCGATGTGTAGCTGTCGACGAAGGCGTCGTTGATGGGGTTGTCGTACTGGTTCCAGTGGTACCGTGTCGTGAACGGCCCGAGTTGGGCGTCCCGTATCTTCTCTTCGGTCAGCGGTTCGCCGAGGACGCGCTGGGCGACGCCGCCGATGGCGTTCGTCGAAATCTGGGTCGCGAAGCCACCGAACATCCGGAGGCCGTAGTCGCCCGAGAGCCCCTCGTCGAGGAAGTTCGGCAGCGTGACGACGGTGAATCCGCCGACGACGGCGTCGGCGCCGGCGTCGACGGCGTTCTGATAGAGGCCGGCGAACTCGTCGTGGCCGCGGGGGACGAACCGCTGGTCGACGACCTCGACGCCCTCGTTTTCGAGGACGTTCGCGTAGTTCCGTGCGACCGCACGGCCGAAGGAGTAGTCGGCGGCCATGATGAACACCCGCTCGACGTCGGTCTCCTGGGCGACGTAGCGGCCGCCGGAGAGGGCGTCCATCGCGGTGTTCTCGCTGGCGCGGAACACGATGTCGCTACACAGTTCGCTGTCGCTCGTCACGTCGGCCGCGGCGGCCGGTCCGGCCACGAAGGGGACGTTCGCCTGCAGGACGACGGTCTCGATGACCCGCCGGGCGGCGTCGGAGGAGGCGGTCCCGAACAGGAGGTCGACCTCCTCGTCCTGGACGAGGTCGGTCGCGACCGTCTGGGCCTGGTCGGGACTGAACTCCGAGTTCTCGATTATCAACTCGTAGGTCACGTCGCCGGCTTCGATGGTCTGGGTGCCCGCCGAGGAGACGTCGAGTGGATCCTGGTCGTGTTTGTACGCCAGCCCCGAGAGAAATCCCCACAGCGACTGCTGGCCGTAGTACTGTACGTTGCCGGTCAGCGGTTGCATGACGCCGATTTTGACCGTTCCGCCGCCTCCGGCGTTGCCGTTTCCATTGCCGTTACCGTTACCGTTGCCGTTGCCGTTTCCATTGCCATTGCCGTTACCATCACCGTTGCCGGTACACCCCGCCAGCGCAGCTGTTCCGAGCGTTCCGGCCGCCGCAGCGCTCTTGAGCCACTCCCGCCGTGTCTGGTCACGTGCCATAGTAGCAATGTACAGGTATATATCGGCAAAAGGTGGGAGGTTAACATGTCAACCGTCGCCCCGCTGAACGGACTCGGGGGCTCTCAGCCCTCGAAAGCGGTTTCGAGCGCCGCGGTCACGTCGTCGATGGCCTGCCGTCCCTCGTCGATGTGTTCATACAGACTGAGAAAGCCGTGAATCTGGGCGGGGTAGTGGTGGTGTTCGACAGGGACGTCGGCGGTTTCCAGTCGGGTGGCGTAGGCGGTCCCCTCGTCGCGCAGCACGTCGAATCCGGCGGTGACGACCGTCGCCGGCGGCAGCCCCGAGAGGTCACGCGCACGGAGCGGGAACGCGTAGTCGTTGCCGACATCCGCCTCGCGGGTGAGGTACTGTTCGAGATACGCCTCCACGCCACTCATTTCGAGGAAGTAGCCCGACGCGTTCTCGTCGTAGGAGTCGAACCAGCGGACCGACGGGGGGTTGACGGCGGGGTAGACGAGCAGTTGGTGGGTGAGGTCGGGGCCGTCGCGGTCCCGGGCGGCCAGCGTCACCGCCGCAGTGAGGTTGCCGCCGGCGCTGTCGCCACCGACGGCCACCCGGTCGGGGTCGCCACCGAGGGATTCGGCGTGTTCTGCAGCCCACTCCGTGGCGGCATAACAGTCCTCGAACCCTGCTGGGAAGGGGTGTTCCGGCGCCCGGCGGTAGTCGACGGAAACGACGATACAGTCCGCGTCGTTGGCGAACAGCCGGCACAGGCCGTCGTAGGCGTCCAGCGACCCGCGACTCCAGCCGCCGCCGTGGAAGAACACCAACACCGGCCTCGCTCCCGAGGTGTCGGTTTTCGGTTCGTAGATGCGGACCGGAACCGGCTCCTCGGGCCCTCGGAGTTCGAGGTCGGTGACGGCGTCGACCGGGTCGGGCTCCTCAACGGTGAACAGTTCGTTCAGTAGCGCCCGCCCGGTCGCCACCGACAGCGTCTCGGTCGGCGGCGAGACGCCCGCTTCGAACCCGGCGAGCAGTTCGGCTACCTGCGGGTCCAACTCCGCCGCGCTGTCGGTCATCGCGACACCCCTGTAACCGGGCTGCCATCGTAGCGGGCGGGCGAGAGACCTGTCAGCGTGTCCTGCAGCTGTGACATACCCACCCATAGGGGACGGGAGTATCAAAAACGGGGGGTTGGCATGTGAACTGCCGTTCGCTCAGGGCTTCTCGTCGATGTGTTCCATCGCCTCGACGAGGCTGCGGACGAGTTTCTTCTCGCCGCGGCGCATGTTCTTCGAAACCGCGGTCGTCGAGACGTCGAACTCCTCTGCTAGCGTCGACAGCGTGGCGTCTCTCGGCGTCTCGAAGTAGCCGGATTCGGCGGCCCGCTGGATGGTCTCGGCCTCGACATCGGACAGCGACCGGCAGGCGTCGAGCAGTTCGCCGGCGGGTTCGATGTTGCCCAGCACGTCGAACAGCCGGTCGAGTTCGAGGTCCCGGCGCTGTTCGACCTCGAAGTCGTTGTTGGCGTCGAGTGCGTACAGCGTCTCGTCGGCGGTGCCGCCGTCGTCGAAGCCGACCTGCCACAGTTCCTGTCCGTCGCGGATGCGGAACGGGCCCGTGATGTAGCCGCCGCGGTCGTGGATGACCGACATCGCGTCGGTCTGTTCGATGACCGTCCGGATGACGGCGCTGTCGCCCTTTCGGGTGAACAGCTGGTACTCGTTCATGTTGTCGTGCTCCCGCAGCGCCGCCAGGCCGTTGTCGAGTGCGCCGCGGTCGGCCCCGTCGACGAGCAGCCGGGTCTCTAACTCCTCTTGGGCCGCGTCGAGTTGCCAGTGCATCGTCGAGAACGCCACCTCGTGGTCCGCGGTCGTGTCGATGAAGGGGCAGTCGTACTGCTCCATCTCCATGGTGACGTCTATCATCGGCCCGGAGTTTCTCCTCCAGTGGCATAACTGTTTGTCACGGTTTTTGACTCTCGACTGCGTGTCACGGGGGCTTTAGCCGTGGAACTCCTCGGGCCGCTATGGACCCGGACGACAACCACCGCAGTTGGGCCGAACGCTCCGGGGAGTTCTCACCCGAGTACTACGCACAAATCGGACCGAACGAGGTCAGCGAGACCCTCCGTGAGGTGTTCGACCACTACGTTTCCGAGGACGCCGCCGTCCTCGAACTCGGCTGCAGTTCCGGCCGCCACCTCGAACACCTCCGGCAGGCCGGCTACGAGAACCTCACCGGTATCGACCTCAACGACGAATCGTTCGAGATTATGGCTGACCACTACCCGACCCTCGCCGAGACCGGCACCTTCCACACCGGGGCAATCGAGGACATCGTCCCCGAGATGGCCGACGGCGCCTTCGACGTCGTCTACTCGGTCGAGACGCTCCAGCACGTCCACCCGGACGACGAGTGGGTGTTCGAGGAACTGGTGCGGGTCACCGACGACCTGCTCATCACGGCCGAAAACGAGGGGAACAGTCCGAAACGCGGCCGAGACGGTTCGACGGTGAGCTACGTCAACGACGACTTCCCGCTGTATCACCGCGACTGGAAGGCGGTGTTCTCGGCGTTGGGCCTCGCACAACTGCTTCGGGAGGGCGGCAAACGAGATACGGTTCGTGTGTTTCGGGTCGTCTGAGAGACCTAAGGGCGGTACTGAATCCTGGGCGTTTTTGACGCTACCGACGAATCGATTCCCATGCGCCGCCGTGCGTTCCTCGCGTCCGCCCTGACCGCTACCTCCACCATCATCGCGGGCTGTGGCTCCGTTGGGTCGCGAACCGAACACACCGACCCGACGGTAGAGAACGACGACCACGATGATGCGAAGTATCTCGAATTCCACGGAGACGGCGCGGGACTCGCCACCGTGGGTATCGACCCGAATCTTGCCCCCCTGCCGAAGAACCTCTTCGTGTCGATTTCCCACCGAGAGGACACCGAACTGCGGTCGCTCACACAACGGGTCGGGGCACCGGACGGTGACGGGACCCCACCGCAACTCTCGGTTCAGGACTCCTCCGAGAGTAACGACGTCCCGCACCCGCCAGTCTCACTGTCCCAAGACGGGGCGGCCGCGGTCGTGGCAGTCGACGAATTCGGCGAGTTCGCCGACGAAACCGCGTTCATCCTCCTCGCCGTCACCCGATGGCCCGAGTCAGCCCGCCGACTCGTCGTCGAGAGCACCGTCGAACTCGTCGAGACGGGAACGTTCGAGAACACCCACGTCCTGAAGGGGCAACTCGAATTCGAGTTCACCGCCGGAACCGATACGGGAACCCGAACCGCTGACACGCCCGACTCCTCGGAGTAAGGCCGCCGAACGGGGTGTCTGAGAGGATACCGTCGAGTTACTGTGTCTCCGTTTCTCCCGTCACGTCGCCGTCGTAGACGACGCCGCGTTCGCCGTCGACGGTGACAGTTCGCCCCTCGTCTAGCCGCTCCGATGCCGACTCGATTGCCACCATCGGGACGCCGAGTTCGCGGGCGACGATAGCCGGATAGCCGGTCATCTCGGGGTCGGTGGCGACGATGGCGGCGACCCGGTCTAAGTCGCCGGTGAATTCGGCGTCGAAGCCGGCCGGTAAGACGAGGATGCCGTCGGCCGGAACCCCCGAAAGGTCGCCGTCGGAGAGTCGGACGACTGGGCCGGCCGCCCGGCCGCCAGCGATGGGTTTCCCCGTCGCCACCGTCTCGGTGACGGTGTGGACCTTCAGGGTGTTCGTCGCGTTCGTCCCGCGCATCTCCGACATCATCCCCGAGAGGACGACGATGGTGTCGCCGCTCTCGGCGAGGCCGGAGTCGAGGGCGGTGTCGACGGCGCGTTCGAGTACCTCGTCGATGTCGGACGCGGGCGGAGCCGAGTGTGGGTCGACGCCACAGGAGACGGCGAGCTGTCGGCGGACGCGCTCGCTCGGCGTCGTCGCGATGATGGGGACGCCGGGTCGGAACTTGGCGATGCGGCGGACGGTGTAGCCGGATTCGGAGACGGCGACGATGGCCGAGGCGTCGACGTCGGCGGCGAGATACCGCGCCGACCGCGCCAGCGCCTCGGTCCGAGAGCCGGCTCTGGCCGCCGGGACCCGCTGTTCGCGGCTCTCGTCGTACTCCTCGCTGCCCTCGATTTCCCGGACGATGCGTCCCATCGTCTCCACGACCTCGATGGGGTGGTCACCGATTGCGGTCTCCGCCGACAGCATCACGGCGTCGGTGCCGTCCAACACCGCGTTGGCGACGTCCGAAGCCTCCGCACGCGTCGGCCGCGAGGCGCGGACCATCGAATCGAGCATCTCGGTGGCGGTGATGACCGGAACGCCCGCCTCCATACACCGGCGGACGATGCGCTTCTGGATGAGGGGGACGGCTTCGAGTCGACACTCCACGCCGAGGTCGCCACGGGCGACCATCACGCCGTCGGCGGCGTCGACGACCTCCTCGACGTTCTCGACGGTGACCGCCCGTTCGATTTTCGCGACGACGTCGATGTCACCGCCGCCGGCGTCGTCCAGTGCATCGACGACGGTGTAGACGTCGTCGGCGTCGCGGACGAAGGAGGCGGCGACGAAATCGACCTCGTGTTCGGCTGCCAGCTCGATTTCCCTGCGGTCGGCCTCCCGGACGATGTCGAGTCCGAAGTCGACGCCCGGCGCGATGACGCTCTTGTTCGCGCCGAGTCGACCGCCCGAATCGACGGTCGCGACGACGGTCTCGCCGTCGATTTCGGTCACCGTCGCCTCGATGCGGCCGTCGTCGAGAAGGACCGTATCACCCAAATCGACGGCGGCGATGGAGTGGTTGAGCCCGACGGTCTCCGTCGTGGCCGTCGTCCCCTCGACGAACCGGAGTTCCGACCCCGTCGCTATCTCGATGGGGTCGTCGATGTCGGCGGTCCGAACTTCCGGGCCGCGGAGGTCGAGCATCGTCGCAAACGGGTCCTCGCGCTCGGCGTCGACCGCTTGCACCTGCTCGATTCGCGTGGCGCGCTCGGCGGTCGTGCCGTGACTGGCGTTCAACCGCGCGACCGACATTCCGGCGTCTGCGAGGTCCCGAATCGTCGCCCGGTCGCTCGACGCCGGGCCGAGCGTACAGACGATTTTGGCGTTCCGCATGCCTCACTCGTCGGTTCGAGGGGAGAAAAAGTGCGGCGCCGGTTTAGCTGAAACTAGGCGCTAAGCCCCCTTCCTCAGCGAGCGCCGACCGAATGGGCGGTGCGAGCAGGGAGGGGATACAGCGTCCCCAGAAATCTCTGATTTCTGGTGTGCGAACGAGACTACGTCTCGTTAACGCCGCACAGTTCTCATACACGATTCGGTAGCAGGCCCACAGGCCCACGTAGTCACAGCGTTTTTGCAGTAGGGTAGTATAGTATTGGCAGACCCCAATGGAGTACGACCTCGACTCGGGAGCACACTCGACGTATTCCCTGCACTACCACCTGATACTCACCACGAAGTATCGGCGCGGAGTGCTAACCGAGGAGCGAACCCAATTTATTCACGAGGTCATCAGCGGGTTCACGGAGAACTACGGTGTCGAACTGACGAACCTCGACGGCGAGGACGACCACGTACACATCCTCTTCCGAGCGAAGCCAACCACAAACCTCGTGAAGTTCATCACCACGGTCAAGGGCGCGACCGCCCGCCGTATCCGCAACGAGTACGCCGATGAACTGAAAACCGAGCTGTGGGGCGACTCGTTCTGGGACGATTCGTACTGCCTCATCTCGACAGGGCAGGTGTCGCTGGATGTGCTGAAACAGTACGTAGAGGACCAACGCGAGTAGAATGTACTACGCCTACAAGTACCGTCTCAAGCCGTCCGACGCCCACCGCGAGGAGTTGGACCGCCACCGTGACATTTGTAGGCAACTCTACAACCACACGCTCTACCGCCTCAACGAGTACCAAGACGAACACGGCGAACTACCGTCCATGACCACGCTCCGGTCGGAACTCCCCGACCTCAAGCAGTGGTGGGATGACCTCTCGGACGTGTACTCGAAGGTTCTCCAAACCGTCGTGGAACGCCTGTTCGACAACCTCAAAGGACTCTCCAAACTCAAGGAAAATGGCTACGGCGTCGGTCACCTCAAGTGGAAGCCACCACGCGAGTTCCGCAGTTTCACGTACAGTCAGTCTGGCTTCAAGCTCGACAAGAAGGGCGGTCAGACTGTCCTGTCACTCTCGAAACTCGGAGACATACCGATTCGGCTCCACCGCGCCATCCCCGACGACGCGAAGCTCAAACAGGTCACGGTCAAGAAGGAACCGACGGGCGAGTGGTTCGCCACCTTCGGCGTCGAAATGGATCGCGAACCACCCGAACCGCCTGAGAACCCCGAGACGTGCGTCGGTATCGACGTGGGGATTCTCAAGTACGCCCACGACACCGACGGCACGGCTGTCGGGTCGCTCGACCTCTCAGACGAACGCGACCGCTTGGAGCGCGAGCAACGGAAACTCTCGCGCAAACAGCACGGGTCGAACAACTACGAGAAGCAACGGCGGCGAGTCACGGAGTGTCACGCCGACCTCCGTCGGAAGCGCCGCGACTTTCTGCACAAGCTCTCGGCGTACTATGCTCGGGAATACGATCTCGTGGCGGTCGAGGACCTGAACGTGAAGGGGATGATGGAGTCACCGTCGAACAGCCGCAACACGGCGTCTGCCGCGTGGCGAACGTTCCTCTCGTTGCTCGAATACAAGTGTGAGCGAGAAGGGACGCACTTCGTCGCGGTCAACCCGAGAGGGACGACCAAAGAGTGCGCGTCGTGCGGCGTTTCGACCGACAAGCCGTTGTGGGTCCGTGAACACTCCTGTCCCGCCTGCGGGTTTGAGGCGGACAGAGATGCGAACGCGGCGTGGAACATCCTTTCTCGCGGCCTCGAAGACGTAGGAGTGGGATACTCCGAATCAACGCCTGTGGAGACTGCGCTCCCTGTGGATACGCCTGTATCTGCAAAGCGCGTCGTGGAAGCAGGAAGCCCTACCCTCAAGGAGCCAACGGCGTCAGCCGTGAGCGAGTAGGGTAGTTCACGCGTACGATTCGATGAGCGACCGGAGTTGGTCCTCGCCCTGGACGCCGACGATTTCCTCGACCTGCTCGCCGTCGGCGAAGAGGACGAGCGTGGGCACCCCACGGACGCCGTAGGCGGCCGCCAACTGCTGGTTTGCGTCAACGTCGACTTTCGCGACCGCGGCGTCGGTCTCTTCGGCCAGTCGCTCGACGACGGGCGCAATCATCTGACAGGGACCACACCAGTCGGCGTAGAAGTCCGTCAGGACTACGTCCTGCTCGGCCACGAGGTCGTTCAGTTCGTTCGTGTTTCCGATGTGGACGGGCTCGGTCGGCGCCGCCGACCCGGCGTCGGACGTCGTTTCGGTTGTCATCACTCCTCCGTATGAGTCGGCAGTAATTAAGAGTTTTGGACAAAGCAGACAATACTGTTTTCACGAGGCTCATTTCCCCTCCGAGCGTAGGCCAGGGTAGATGTCGACCGAAAAGCGCTGTCCGGACTGTGAGGAGCCGCTCGAACAGATGAAACTACAGGGAACGGACGCACTCGGAGAGCTCTCTATCGTCTCGGAGGGGTCAGACGAGGGCTTCCTCGGGAGCTTTCGCGCCGACGAGATTCTGACGCCCGTCCCGTACGTCTGCCCGGAGTGTGGACGGACACTGCTGTATGCGGAGTAGGGTGAGTACCCCCCGCCCCCTCGCGTTCCACGGCTCCGACGACGCCTTCGGCGTTAACTTTCGGCCGACGGCGCGACCATCTCGCCTTCCTCGTATTTGTTCTCGAACTCCTGGATGAGCTGGCCCATCTTCGCGTACCAGTCGTTCAACATTCGCTGCATGTCGTCGGTAATCTTCTCGGAGTCCGTCGGGAAGTAGACGTGGTAGTAGCCGCCCTGGTCGTAGTTGACCTGCTCTTTCTGGATGAAGCCGGTCTGGAGCAGTCGCTGGACCGAGCGGTAGGCCGTCGAGCGCTCGCGGTCGACCGCTTCGGCGATTTCGTCCACTGTGAGCGGTTCCGCGGCGTCGACGAGCGCCTGAAAGCACTCTCGGTCGAGCTGTTTGAGACCGTGGAAACACTCGAGGAGTCCTTCACACTCCATGTCCTGCTGGAGTTGTTCGGACATCGAATCTGGCATTAGTATCGTTCCCCGGTAGGCACCACGCGGTTAAAAGACTTGTGTAGGAAATACACAATCCTGCCGTCTCCGCCGGTTCACCCGAGGAACACGAGCGACGCCATGGCGGCGTAGCCGACGACGAAGGCGAGGCCGAAGGACGCAATCCACGCGCCGACCGTCAGGAGGATTTTGCGCGCGCTGACGCTGTCCCAGCCGCCGACCGCCGCGCCGCTGCCGATTATCGCACTCACGACGATTTCGTTGAACGAGACGGGAACGCCCAACAGCACGGCGAGTTGGGCGATGAGAAACGACGGGACGAGCGCGGCGATGGAGCGCCGTGGCCCCAGCGAGGAGTAGTCCTGTGAGAGCGATTTAATCATCCGCGGCGCACCGGTCCACGAGCCGACGAGAATCCCGGCACCGCCGCCGACCAACACCACGAGCGGCGAAATCATCCCCACGTCGTCGAGCAGCGGCAACAGGGGGCCGACCGCGAGGCCGACCTGACTACCGCCGGCCGAGAAGGCCACGAGCGACCCGAAGGCCAACAGCACACGTCTGAGTCCGCCAGTCTCGTCGCGCCGGATGTCGGCGTAGACGACGGCAGCGACGGCGAGGGCGACGGCCACGGACAGCACCACTGGGACGGCCCAGTGGTCGACTCCGAGGAGTCGACCGCCAGCGCCGACCACGGACCCGGGCGCTCCGTCCGGGCCCAGTCCCGTGAACGTGACGTTGGCCAGCACCAACCCGACGCCGCCCGCCAGAAGCGAGACGCTGAATCGTTCGGGCACGTCCGAGCGGGGAAGCACGCTCGCGATACCGTAGGCCATCCCGCCACCGACGAACGGCGTCAGCAGCCAGACGGCGCCGATTTGCTGGTATTTCGGCCACACCGGCGACCCGCCCAGGGCGAAGCCGACGCCGATGACCGCCCCCCGTGACGGTAAAGGCCGTCGCGATGGGGTAGCCGGTCTTGATGCCGATGGCCATCAGTCCGGCGCCGATGAGCAACACGACGATGACGGCCGTCGCCGGCAGGGTGATGCCGCCGACGAGGCCGCGACCGACGGCCTCGGAGACGTTTGCACCCTGTGTCACGGCGCCGGCGAAGCCGAAAATCCCGACGACGAACGCCGCACGCATCGTCGAGATGACGTTCGCGCCGACCGCCGGCGCGAAGGGGGTCGCACCGCTGGAGCCGGCGCCGATGACCCACGCCATGAACAGACTCGCGAGTCCTGCGACAACGAAGAGGACGATGATGGAGGGTTCCATGTAGTGTAGAAACGAATCAGAAACGGGGTGTCAGTCGTCAGCCGGGGCCGCAGCGGCGGTGTCGGCCGTTCGACTCCGCCAGACGCCCTGTGCGTACGCGCCGACGAACATGCCGGCCAGCGCCCACAGGATGGTGACGTTGCCGACGCCGAGGCTGGCGTACGCCGCGCCGGGACAGATGCCCGACAGCCCCCAGCCGACGCCGAAGATGGCGCCGCCGATGAGGACGTTCTTGTCGAAGGGTTTCAGGCGCCGCTCGTAGCGGTCGCCGGTCAGCGGCGCACTGTCCCGGAGTCGGGGCATCACCGCGAAGGCGATGCCGGTGACGATGGCCGCGCCGAACATGACGAACACCAGTCCGAAGTCCTCGAACTGGAGGAAGTTCAACACGACCTCCGGCCGCGCCATGTGGCTGAATCCGAGCCCGAATCCGAATATCAGGCCGCCGACGAGTATCAGCGGCATGAACAGGGGATGGCGGTCCGCCATTACGGACTCACCCCCAGTGCTGCGACGAGCTGAGCCGTTCCGATGGCGACGAGGATGAACGTCACCACGCCGACGATGGACGTCTTCGACGCCGAACCGACGCCACAGACGCCGTGGCCGGACGTACACCCCTTGCCGACTCGGGTGCCGATGCCGACCAAGATCCCACCGAGGAACAGCCGCCACGGCTGTACGTCGGTCAACCACAGCGTCACGCCGGCGACCTCATACAGCTGGCCGGTGGTGCCGGGCTCGTACAGCGATGTCGTGATGACGCCGGACTGGACCGTCGCCGCGAACAGCGTCGCCCCCAGGATGATACCGACCGTGAACACGACGCGCCAATCCCGGGAGGGGACGTACTGCTGGAACCGCGATTGGTCCGAGACGTACGAGAGCGTCGACTCGAGGAACGTGCTCGCGCCGGCCGGAATGCCCGTTCCCAGGTAGATTACGACGGCTCCGAGGCCGACCAGCAGCCCACCGACGGCGTAGCGACTGACCCCGTTGGGGAACAGCTCGGCGGCCACCTGGAGTACGAGTAGGTCAGTCACCATCGGCGGTGTTAGTCACCCGCGAGGGATTCCTGGCTCGCGGCGCAGTTGTTCGGCCCGAGTTCGAGGGTGAACGCTTCCTCGTCGTCGACGGCGTTCTGTCCGAGGTTCGTCGCGATGATGTCCTCGTAGTTGGCCGGACGTGGCGGCATGTCCGAGAGGATGAGTTCGACGAAGTCGTCTTCCTCCATCGTCAGCGCGTCCATCTCCTCGACCAGTTGTCCGATGGGTGCGGTGTAGGTGCCGTCGTCGGCCGGTTCGGCGGCGTCGCTGAAGTGAGCGCCGCCGATGAGCGTGTCGTCGGGCAGCGTGAGGACGCGCTCCTGGAGCGACTCGTACAGCATGCGTGCGGCCTCGGGGGCGCCGTCGTCGCCCTCTTCGAGGTCGGGGCGGGCGACGCTCTCGATGAAGAGGCCGTCGCCGGTTGCCAGAAGCGAGTCGTCGACGAGATACGAGGTCATGCCCGTCGTGTGGCCGGGCGTGTAGACGGTCTCGATGGTGGCGTCGCCGACGTCGAAGGTGTCGCCGTCCTCGGTAGTCGTCAGCTCGTCGGCGTAGGTGACGCCACGTGCGACCGCGGCCTCCGGAATGACGCCCTCAACGCCCTCGGCGTCGAGGTTGCGCAGCCCGGAGATGTGGTCGGCGTGGATGTGGGTGTCGAAGGCGTACTGCAGGTCGACGCCCAGTTCGTCGGCGTCTTCGAGGTAGCGGTCGGTGAAGGCACGCAGCGGGTCGATGACGGCGGCTTCGCCGTCGTCGTAGAGGAAGTACCCGAGACAGCCCGAGGAGGGCCGCTGGTACTGCAGGAGCGTGCCGGCGCCGTCGTAGTCGGTGACTTCGACGGCCTCGTAGATGCGGGCCCAGCCGTTCATGCCGTCTTCGAGGTGGTTGACCTCGTAGCCGCGTTCGGCGAGGGTGCCTGCGACGAACTCGCTTGCGCCGCCCTTCGCACAGAGGACGGTCACTTCGCGGTCATCGGGAATCGCTTCGAGGACGTCCTCGTCGATTTCCTCGTCGAGGAACTCGAAGTAGGGGACGTTGATGGTGGTGACGTTGTCGTCGTCGATGTGCCATTCGTCGTAGTCGGCTTCCATGCGAGCGTCGAGGATGGTGATATCCTCGCCGGAATCGATTCGGTCCTTCAGCGCTTCAGGGGTAATCGAGTCAACCGGTTCGTCCGGCGTTGGGAAGTCTTCGGCGTTCATGTCGTACATGCTCCCTTACTGGGTGGATGTACTAAAGAGTTTGCATAGTAGTTCATCTATAGCACAATACAATGTGTGTGGCCATCCGGCACTGCCCCGCCTATATCTCCGAGACGGGTCAGAAAACGCGCTCACACGTAGTACTATCAAGTATGGCTGCCTCGGACAGTTGTTTGAGGATAGTGCAAGAACCGATATTCTTTTATCCCCCGAACCTATATTGTGCGATAGCTCCAATACAGAACACGGAGTGAAGAAACAACAATGAGTGCAGAATTCGACATCTCGCAGACGCTCGACGTGAAAGGTGCATCGTGTCCCATGCCGGTCGTGAAAACGAAGCAAGCCATCGACGACCTCGAAGCTGGTGAGGTACTGGAAGTGGTGGCGACAGACTCCGGTAGCATGAGCGACCTCGACGGCTGGGCGGCCGGAACCGATGGCGTCGAACTCCTCGACCAGGTCGAGGACGGCGACGTGTACAAACACTACGTCGAAAAGACCGCGTAATATGAGTACGGACACGCCCGCAGCGTCGGCCGACGGCGAACCGCTGACCGAGGCAGAACTTCAGGCCCGAATCGAGGAGCTGGAGGACAAAGTCGCCACGCTGGAAACCGACACCGCAGACGACACGAAGAAGATGACCATCGTCGCCACGCAGGGGACCTTCGACATGGCGTACCCGCCGCTCATCCTTGCGTCGACGGCCGCCGCGTTCGGCTGGGACGTCGTCGTCTTCCACACGTTCTGGGGACTGGACATCCTCCACGAGGAGAAGTCCAAGGACCTGAAACTCTCCGCCGTCGGCAACCCGAGTATGCCGATGCCGAACGCCCTCGCGGCGTTCCCGGGGATGGACAGCATGGCGACGAAGATGATGGAAAAGCGCATCGCTGACAACGGCACCGCCACAATCGAAGAGCTCATCGAACTCTCTATCGACCAAGGCGTCGAACTACAGGCCTGTCAGATGACCATCGAGCTGATGGAGTACGACGAAGACGACTTCTACGACGAAGTGACCGTCGGCGTCGGCGCCGCCACCGCGCTCCAGCACATGGCGGAGTCCGACATCCAACTGCTCGTCTAAGGCTTTTTCCGCGCCGCGCCGTGGCGTTCCTTCGTTCCGTTGTGCTCACAGCACCCGACAGCGTCGGAACTGCTGAACGCGGCGGTTGTCCCGACATCCGGCCTCGATTTCGAAGTTGATGCGGTCTTCGACCGACGACGGTTCGAATGTAAACCTTGGAATCCATACCGTCTCGTCGTCGATGTAGTGGTATGGCCTCACAACCGTCTCAGGACGACGACTCGCTGTCGCCGCCGCCGATTACCGAAGACCGTGTTCTCCGACTCGAGGACGACCGCTTCTCGAGTGACACCGTCGCCGTCGTGACCGGCGCCGCGTCGGGCATCGGACGGGCGACCGCCATCGCGCTCGCGGTCAACGGCCTGACCGTCGTCGGACTCGACGTCGACGAAGACGGACTCGACGGAACCGTCGAAACGGTCGAATCGCTCGATGCTGACGGCCGGATGGTCGCCACTCAGTGCGATTTGACCGATAGCACCGACATCGAGGCCGCCGTCGACGCCGCAAGCGAGGAGGGGTCGATTCGGTATCTCGCCAACATCGCCGGGATGCAACACATCGCCTCCATCCCCGAGTTCCCAACCGAGGAGTACGACCGCATGATGGACGTGATGTTGCGGGCGCCGTTTCTGCTGTCGAAACACGTCATGCCCCACATCGAGGCGACCGACGACGGCGTCGGCGCAATCGCGAACATGTCGTCGGTCCACGGCCAGTACGCGACCCGCGACAAGGCGACCTACATTACGGCGAAACACGGTCTCAACGGCCTGACGCGCTCTATCGCCGCCGAGGGCGAGGGAACGCTACGCGGCTTTTCGGTCAGCGTCGGCTACGTGTTGACGCCGCTGATGGCGAATCAAATCACCGACACCGCCGAAGAGCGGGGCATCTCCGAGGAGGAGGTCGTCGAGGACGTGATGCTCGGACAGGCCAGAACGAAGGAGTTGATGATGCCCATCGAGGTGGCGAACCTCTTCGTCTTCGGCTTCTCCTCGCATGCCAAACACCTCAACGGCGGGGACCTGCTGTTCGACGGCGGCTACACGCACACCTACGAGTAGTTCGGCGGCGAACCGGCCACTCCCCCACAAACGGCTTTGTATCGCCGGCCCCTCGTCAAAACATGGACAGTCAGGCCGTCGACTTCTCGCTTCCCAACGTCGGGCCGGGACCGGACCCGTTTTCGCTGTCGGCGCTGCCCGACGACGTTTCGTTCGTCGTCATTTTCTTCCAGCGGGATTTTTACTGCACGAACTGTCGGAGTCAGGTTCAGACGGTCGCCGACCGCGTCGGCGATTTCCACGACCGGGATGCCGAGGTAGTGTCGGTGCTACCCGAACCCCGCGAGCGCGCCGCCGAGTGGCAGTCGAACTACCACCTCCCCTATCCACTGCTCGCGGACCCCGAGGCGTCGGTCAGCGACAGCTACGACCAGCCCGTCCGGTTCGGCATTCTCGGGCGGTTCAGCGACTTCTTCGGCCGGATGCCGGAGGTGGTCATCGTCGACCGCCGAGGGTCGGGTCCCCAAATCGCCTACGTCCACCAGGGGCGCTCGACGTTCGACCGGCCCGAAATCGACGACCTACTGGCCGAACTGGACGACCTCCGAGTCGACAGCGAGTGACAGCCTCCTCGGCGTCCGTCGTTTGACGGGAGTAGCTTTTTGTCGACTGAACGTAACGGTCAGGCCGACTCTTTCGGGTCGAGACGACGATGACAGGCACAACAGACGAAATCGTAGAATTGTTCGAAGCGGGCGGAATCGACACGGTGTTCGGCTTCCCCTGCGAGCAGATGGACCCTTACTACTCGAGTCTCGCCGACTCCTCGCTGCGACACGTCTTGGGCCGCAGCGAGGCGAGTGCGGCGCTGATGGCCGACGGCTACGCCCGGGCGAACCGGACGGTCGGCGTCGTCGACGGCGTCGGCGGCCCCGGCGCCGCCTACATGAGCGCGGGCCTGTGTGAGGCCGACGGCGCCTCCAGTCCCGTTCTCGCGCTCACCGGCGACAACGAACGCGACATCCGCGGCCGCGAGGTGATACAGGACGGCGACAACGAGGCGATACTCGGCCCACACGCCGAGGTGACCTTCGACGCCGAATCCGGCGACCGCGCCGTCGAGGCCGTCGAATCGGCACTCCGACAGATGACGACCGGGGTGCCGAAACCCGCCCACGTCAACCTCCCCGGCGACGTGTTCGAGGAAGAAATCGACTACTCGCCGGCCGCAGTCGACGCGTCGTATCCGACCGACCGTCCTGCCCCGAATCCCGAACGCATCGCGGCGACGCTCGACCGTCTCGAAGCCGCCGAGGCGCCGGTCGTCCTCGCCGGCGAGGGCGTGGTTCGGGCCGACGCCAGCGAGGCACTGACCGAGTTCGCCGAACGGACGAACACGCCGGTCGTCACGTCGATAAACGGCAAGGGCGCCGTCGCCGAGACCGAACCGTACGCACTCGGCGTCGCGGGGCGGTGGGGGTTCTGTGAGACCGCAAACGACGCCCTCGAAGCCGCCGACCTCGTCGTCGGCTTTGGAACGCGATTCAGCGACCTCACCACCGTCGGGTGGTCGATGATAGCCGACGACGCCGACATCGTCCACGTCGATTTGGACCGGGCGTGGCTGGGGAAGAACTACGCCGCCGACGTGGCGATACAGGCCGACGTTCGGGCGACGCTTCGGGTGCTGAACGACTGTCTCGACGCCGAGGATTACGCCGACCGTGCCGACCGAATCGAGTCGCTCGACGCCGACCGAACCGAGTGGCGGGCCTCCCACGAGGGCGATTTGCGGAGCGACGCCGAACCGGTCGCGCCCGCCCGCGTCGTCGACGAACTGAACGAGGCGATTCCGGCCGACGGGATTCTCGTCAGCGCCACCAGCTACTCGGGGTTCTTCTCGGGGGCCTTCTACGAGATCGAAGAACCCGGCCTCGGCTACCTGCAGGCCCGCGGCAGCGACGGCATCAACGTCTGTCTCCCGCAGGCCATCGGCGTCCAACTCGCTCGTCCCGACACGCCCGTCGTCGCCCTCTCCGGGGACGGCGGCATTGGCTATCACATCGCCGACCTCGAGACGGCCGCTCGCGAGGACCTGCCGCTGACCGTCGTCGTGTTGAACAACGATGGGCTCGGCTCCTCGAAGGCCAGTCAGATAGGCACCGACAACTTCCAGCTCTCGACGGACTTCCACGAGGGCGTCGACTACGCCGCCATCGCCCGCGGGTTCGGCTGTCGCGGCGAAACCGTCGAGACGCCCGACGAACTCACCGAGGCGCTGCCCGACGCCATCGAGGGCGACGAACCGACGCTGCTCGACGTGCAGGTCGACCCCTTCGCCGTTCCGCCGATACTGGTCTGAGTATCGCAGCAGCCTCAATTCGCGACTTGGGCCTGCGCGTCGGCCAGCCACTCGGGGTCCGGAACGGTGGTCGACCCGACGCCGGTCAGCGAGTACGTCCACTCCCCGCTCACCGTCTCCCCTTCTGGCGTTCGGCCGGCGAAGGACCACGCTTCGTAGCGCGAGAGGCCGTCCCCGTCGACGAGGACGGTGTATTCGAAGTCGGTGAGTTCGAACTCGTCGGCCGACCCGGCGGCCACGCCACCGGCCCGGATGATAGCCGAACTGGCCGCGGAGAGTTCGTAGCGGTCGACGGCGACGCCGTCGAACGTCTCGCTTCCGCGATACGCCAGGTCGTCGTCCGCGCCGTACGCTCGGGCTTGTGAGAGCGCGATGGCCGTACCGACCACATCCGTCGTACCCTCGTAGACGGCGTAGGAGGCCGCATCGCCCGACCCGGTGCGCGCGTAGGTGACGCCGTTGGCGACGAACTGCTCGGAGGTGACGCTGTCGTCGCCGCCGTCACCCGTGGCGATTACCGTATGCGAGCGCTCCGCGCCCAAGTCGGCGTAGAACTCGCGAGTGACGTCGGTCTCGATGCCGTTCCTGTCGACGCCGGTGTACTGCCACGTCACGGTGAAACTGCCGGCCTCACGGAGAGTCTGCTCGGTGTCACCGAGCGAAAACGCCTCGGCGTCGTCTCGGTCCCCGTCGACCGTCTCACCCGAGGGAGTCTCCGCATCGCCGTTCGGGGCGACATCGCCGCCGCTGGCACAACCGGCGAGGACGACCATGACGACGACGAACAACGATAGCGTGCGGCTCGAATACATGGCTCCGATACGTCAGCAGAGACGATAAATGAGTGCGCTGGCGTTTGTATGCTGCTGATTCGGCGGTTTCGCTCTGCAGAGTCGTGGCTTTTCCGAGGATGCTCAACGTGTCGGCGCTCGCTCGAGCGTACGTATTTGTCCGTTCGGCCGAACCCTTCTGTATGACCTCTCTCCGGTCGGACCTCCGAGAACTGGCCGTTGAACGCCCGCTCCTCGCCCTCGTCGTCGCTGTCCTCGCCGTCGAGGTGGTCGGCGCCTCGGGCGCCGTCTTCACCGTACAGGGACTCGGCGCGTGGTACGACTCGCTCCAACAGCCGGCGCTGGCGCCGCCGAACTGGGTGTTCGGCCCCGTCTGGACGACCCTGTTCGCGCTCATCGGCGTCGCCCTGTGGCTGGTGTGGCGGCAGGCAGATGCCGACCCCGAGGCGGTTCGGCTCGCCGTCGGCGTCTTCGCCGTCCACTTCCTGTTCAATCTCGGGTGGTCGGCCGTCTTCTTCGGGGCGCGCGAAATCGGCCTCGGACTCGCGGTCATCCTCGCACTCTGGGTGCTCATCGTCGCGACGATGTGGGCCTTCGGCCGCGTCGACCGCCGGGCGGCCATACTCCTGGTCCCGTACCTGCTGTGGGTTTCCTTTGCGACGTATCTCAACTACGGCTTCTGGACGCTGAACTGACCGCCGAGACGCTCCGACGGCCACTCAGAAGACGGTGTCGTAGACGGCCGCGCCCGTCTCCTCGTGGCGCTCCTCGAGGGTCTCCCGCAGCGCGTCGGTGCCGAACATCTCCTCGAGGTCGAAGGGGCCGATTTCGCTGTCGCCGCCGCGTTTGAGAATCTCGTCGACCGTCGCCTCGTCGGCGATGCCGTCCTCGACGAGGCGGTGGCCCTCGTTGACCAGCGCGGCCAAAATCGGCTGGATGTCGTGTGGCTCCTCGGGGTCGGCCATCAGACACGCCTCGCCGTCCCACTCGAAGAAGCCCGCGCCGGATTTCTTGCCGAGGCGGCCGGAGTCGACCAACTCTTCCATCCGGTCGCGGATTTCCGGCGGCGGGGCGTAGCGGTCGCCGTACACCTCCGAGAGATTGTCGACGGTCGCGAGGTGGACGTCGAGACCGATGAGGTCGATGAGTTCCAGCGGCCCGCGGTCGAAGCCGACGTTTCTCGCGGCGGTGTCGATGGCCGCGGGGTCGGCCTCCAGCAGTTCCCACGTCGCGGCGCATTTGATGCTCGCAGACAGCCGCGAGAGGCCGTTGGCGCGGTACTCCCGGCCGAGTCGAATCGGCTCGCGGTCGATGGCTTCGGCGGCCTCGTGGGCGATTTCGAGGGCGCGGTCGCTCGCCTCGTCGCCGGATATCTCGACGATGTCGCGGCGAAGTGCGGGGTTCGCGAAGTGAAACAGGACGACCCGTTCGGGGTGGTCCATCTCGGCGGCGATGTCACCGGGCGTCAACGAGGAGGTGTTCGTCCCGATAATCGCCTCGCTGTCGAGGGCGCTTTCGAGGTCGGCGACGATGCCGCGTTTGAGGTCGAGCCGTTCGGGGACGGCTTCGACGACGAACTCGGCGTCCGACAGCGCCTCGATGTCCGTGTCGTAGTCGATTCGCTGGGCCGGCCGGTCCGATACCTCGAGGCCACCGGCGCGGAGTTCCGCCTCCAGCGTCTCCTCGTGATACGCTCGTGCCTCGGCCAACACGTCGGCGTCGACGTCGACCAGCGTGACCGTATAGCCGGCGTTCGCCAGCAGTCCGGCGATATCGCGACCCATCAGTCCCGCGCCGACGACGCCCGTTCGCTCGATTGTCATTGTCTGTGTTGCTCCGTCGGTGATGTGTCAGCCATCCCTTAATAGATGTAGCGGTCGCACCGGACTGTTTCACACGGGAACATGTTCGGCACAATCGATAGTCTCGAGGGCGGCGACCGCCCGGATATGTCGAACCGCGACGGACTCTTCGACCGCGAGGTGTTTCTCGACGTATTGGTTAACGCGATTCCACTCGGGATACTCCTGTTTTTCGTGGCCCTGTTCGTTACCTACGGGTCGTATCCGAGCGACGTGCTCGTGGTCTTCGTCCAGATGTCGCTCATCGTCGTCCCCGCGGTCGTGTTGCTCGTGTTGACCTACTACGCCGCGCGGGCCGTCACGAGAGCCGAACGAGAGGATGATTCGGCGACGCCGCCGGGGTACTCCAGAGCCGACGCGGAGGTCGTCTCGGCGGACGACGACTGAAAGTCCACTTGGGGGCCTACTCGACGGCCTCGGCAGTCGACCCGATGCCGTCGGTTCGGACGTGATAGAACAGCACCCCCAGCGCGACCAGTCCTGCCCACGCGAGAAACAGCGTCGTCGATTGGGTCGCGAGCAGTGCGATGAGAAGCAGGTTCAGCGGCACCGCAAGCACCGCCATCGCGTAGACGACTCGCGTCGAGACGGGGAACGCCTCGCGGTCGAACTCCGAAGGTGGGTCTCGGAGGACGCTGATGGCCGCTAGCATGACGACCGTCACGACGAGCGCGCCGCCGAAGGCCAGCATCGTCCCCAACTGTTCGAATGGAAGCGGTGCCAGCAGAATGGCCGCACTGAGGAGGTAGGTTCCGAGCAGCGTCCAGTGGGCCGTCCCGAAGCGGTCGTTCGTGGCGCCGAGGGCGGCCGGGAACACGCCGTCGTCGGCGAGGGCCTCGGCGTACTTCGGAATCAGGATGAACGTCGCATTGAGACTGGTCGCGACGGCGAACAGCGCTCCACAGATGATGAACACCGTCTGGAACGCCGGCGAGAGGAACCGCTCGGCGGCGATTTCGAGGGTCTGTCCCGCCATCGCTTCGACGCCCAGCGACCCGACGGCGACGGCGGCGACGGAGACGTACAGCAGGAAGACCAGCGGGATGGAGAGGAGGAACGACCGCGGAATCGTCACCGTCGCATCCCGGAGGTCGCCGCCGATGTCGATGACGAAGTTCGCGCCCAGACAGGTGAAGTACAGCACGCCCGCGGCCGCGAGAATCCCGACCGGCCCACTGGCGAACGGCGAGGTGAGGTTCGCCGCCTCGACGGTCGGAGCGCCGAAGGCGACGAACGCACCCAACGCGACGACCAACCCCACGAACATCAGCAGTTGGACTTTCGCTGCGAGTCGAATCCCGAAGAGGTTCAACACGAAAAACAGCGTCAGCAGGGCGATGCCGCTCGCGGTCGCCGAGAACGGAACCAGCGCCGTCAGGTACTCGCCGGCGGTCAGCGCGTACAGCGGCAACCCGCCGGCGAACATGCTGATGCCGAGGCCCCACGCCGCTAGAAACGCCAGTGCCGGCGAGACGAACCGGGCGGGGTAGCGGTAGTGTCCACACGTCGTCGGAAACGATGCACCCAACATCGCCGTCGGAACCAACCCGAGGACGGCGATGGTTATGGCGACGCCGAACGACAACACGACGCCCGTTCCGGCGATGTCGACGCCGACGCCGACCAGCGCGAACAGCGCGCCGCCGATGATGAGACCGACCTCGATGGCGACGGCGTCCAACAGGCCGATATCGGCGTCCGACTGTGGGGTGTTGCTTGCTGCCACGACCCTCGTTCCAGAGGAGTGACAATAAAACTTGACCGCTGAGGCGTTCGGGTCGGTCGCAAGGGGCCGTTCAACCGGGCAAAAAGACGTTGATTACCGCGACGACCAACCCGGCAAGCGCCATCCGGGCCGCGGCGACGTACCAGCGTTGGCCGGACATCGAGCCCATGTACGCCCCGAAGACACCCAGCACCCCGATACCGAGTGCGACCGCGATGAGTGCGGCTTCGACCATCGTGAAAAGCGTTCCCTCGAAGAGAAACGGGGTGAGCGGGATGAGGATGCCGATGAGCGGGCCGAGGCCGCTCATCGTCGCGTGAAACAGGCGGGCACCGCGCTGTTCGCGTTCGATTTGGGTGTCGTCGAGGTCGACGAGCATCGCCCGCTCGATGCGTCTGAGTTCGGCCTTGGTTTCGGCGCGTTCGATTTCCCAGACGCTCCAGACCGCCGACGTTCCGAGGCCGACCGCCGCGCCCAGCCCTATTTTGATGACCGTCGCGCCGCTGGGGACACCCGAGAGGACGGCGCCGACGATGACGCCGATACTGGTGAGCGTCCCGTCGAACCCGTTGGAGACGAAGTAGCGCCGGGCGATGGAGAGGACGCCTTCCCGTCCGAGGAGTCGCCGGAGTTGCCGTCGAATCGAGGCCACAGTCAGTCCTGTAGCGTCGGGTGGTCCGCCACGATGTACTCGCCGCAGGCGACCTGGTCGATGGAGTGGACCGTCCCGCCGAGGCTCTCGATTCGCTCCTCGATTGCATCGAAAGCCACGTCCTCGCCTTCGAAGGTCAGTTTGACGTTCTGGACCTCCTTGTCGAGTTCGATGAGCGACGACGTGACGCCCTCGACGCTCTCGATGCCGGAGAGTTGCGTCGTGAACTCCAGAATCGAGGGTTCGTGAGGTTTCAACACGTCGATGACGAGCCGGCGAACTGTGGACATACGTTGTGGACAACCTCGCCGTCCAAAAGGGTATCCCGGAGCAGTGGTTTTGGCGCCCGCGCTACCCTCAAGCCGGCGTCGTGCGCTTGAGCAGCGCGACGACCGCGAGGTAAGCGGGCAGCGCGACCGCGAGGACGACACCGATGACGCCCCAGTCGGCGACGCCGAGGGGGACGGTTCCGAAGTATCGGTTGAGCGGCGTGTACAGCACCGCCAACTGGAGCACCAGCGACGAGACGACGGCGACCGCAAGCCAGGGGTTCGAGAACGTCGGCGTCTCCCGCAGCCACCGGATGACGTACAGTTTCTCGAATTCGAGGGCGACGAACCCGGTGAACACCATCGTCATCGCGTACGGCGTGATAGCGGCGGCTCCGCCGAGCGTGTAAAACAGCAATCCGAGCATGAGCACGGTCGACACCGCGCCAGTGCCGCCGATGAGGCCGAGCATCCGGCGGTCGATGATGCCGCGGTCGGACTCCCGGGGCGGCCGCTCCATCACGTCGCCGCTTTGGGGGGTCGGCGCCGAGCGCCAGCGCCGGCAACCCGTCGGTGAGGAGGTTAATCCACAGCAACTGCACCGCAGGCAAGACGAGATAGCCGAACAGCGAGGCGAGAAAGACGAGCGCGACTTCGGCGACGTTCGCGCTGAGCAGGTAGGCGACGAACTTCCAGACGTTGTCGAAGATGGCGCGTCCGCGCTCGACGGCCCGCTCGATGGTGGCGTAGTTGTCGTCGAGCAACACCACGTCGCTGGCGTGTTTGGCCACGTCGGTGCCGCGAATCCCCATCGCGATGCCGATGTCGGCGCTCTTCAGCGCCGGGGCGTCGTTGACGCCGTCGCCCGTCATCGCGACGACGTGGCCGTTGTCCTTGAGCGCACGCAGGATGCGGACCTTGTGTTCCGGCGAGGTGCGGGCGAACACGTCGGCGGTCTCGACGCGCTCGCGGAGTTCATCGTCGCTCATCGTCTCGATTTCCTTGCCCTCGGTGACCGTCCGTCCCATCCCGAGTGACCCTGCGATGGCGGCTGCCGTCCGGACGTTGTCGCCGGTTATCATCTTCACGCCGATACCGGCGCGTTCGGTCGCCGCAATCGCCTCGGCGACCTCCTCACGCGGCGGGTCGATGAGGCCGATGAGTCCGACGAACACCAACTCCGAGTCCATGTCGTCGGGGTCGTCGGCGTAGGCGACTGCAAGCACCCGGAGAGCGTCGTCGGCGAACGTTTTCACCTGCTCGCGGACGCCCTCGGCGGCCTCGTCGGTGAGGTCGGCAGGACCGTCGGCCGTGTGGATGCGACTCGACTTCGAGAGGACGACCTCCGGGGCGCCTTTCACGTAGCCGCGGTCGCCGTGGACGGTCCCCATCCACTTCCGTTCGGAAGAGAACGGAATCTCGTCGGTTCGGGGGTTCTCCTCCCGAAGCGTCTCGACGTCGAAGCCGTACTCCTCGGCGGCGACGACCAACGCCTTCTCGGTTGGGTCGCCCTTCTCGGTGGTGGCGTCGTTACAGAGCGCGCCGGCCCGCAACAGCAGTTCGACCTGCTCGGAGGTGCCGTCCTGTTCCGTCTCGTCGAGTTCGACGACCGCGTCGTTCGTCCACACCCTGCTCGCGGTCATTCGCCCTTCCGTGAGCGTTCCGGTCTTGTCGGTACAGATGACGTCGACGGAACCGAGGGCTTCGACCGCCGGGAGGCTCCGAACCAGCGCGTTCTCGTCGGCCATCTTCCGCACGCCGAGGGCGAGCGTCAGGGTGACGACGGCTGGCAACCCCTCAGGGACGGCGGCGACGGCCAGCGAAATCGCCGTCAGCCCGGCTTGTATGGGCTCGGTCCCCCGGAACAACAACAGCGGGACGACCAACAGGGCCAACACGACCACGCCGATGCCGAGGTACCGCCCCAGTTCGTCGAGTTCCTGCTGGAGGGGCGTTTCGGTCTCTTCGGTCGCCGCCAACTCGCGAGCGATGGCTCCCACCTCGGTGTCCATCCCGGTTGCGGTGACCACCGCGACGCCGCTGCCGCGGGTGACGTTCGTCCCCTTGTACACCACTCCCGTCCGGTCGGCAAGCGGCGCGTCGGCCGCGACGGGGTCGGGGTCTTTCGAGACGGGAGCGCTTTCGCCCGTCAGCGCCGCCTCGTCGATTTCGAGGTCCGTCTCCTCGAGGAGCCGTCCGTCCGCCGGCACGACGTCGCCGCTGGACAACTCCACGACGTCACCGGGGACGAGTTCCGTCGCGGTGACGTCGATGGCGTCGCCGCCGCGTCGGACGGTCGCCGTCGGTGCGGTCAACTCACGGAGCGCGTCGAGGCTCTGTTCGGCGCGGTAGTCCTGGACGAATCCGAAGAGCCCGTTGGCTACGACGATGACGGCGATGAGGACGGCGTCGACGGCGTGACCGGCGACGATAGACAGCGCGGCGGCGGCCAGGAGTACCCAGATGAGAACGCTGTCGAACTGTGCGAGGAGGATTTTCGGCCACGTGCGCGCACTCCCCTTGACGACGTCGTTGGGGCCGTGCGTTTCGAGTCGCTCCGCCGCCACCCCCTCCGAGAGTCCCTCGACGCTGGTGTCGTGGGTGGAGAGGACCTCCTCGGCCGACTGGCTGTGAGGGCTATCGGACACTGTCGCACTGTTCGGCCCCGTGGGTAATGGTACTGTGCCTCTTGGCGGGCGTCCACGGACGACCGAGCGCGGTCAGTACGGGGGTTGCTCGCCGAGTTCGGCAGCCAATCGAGGGCAACGAGTTTTGGGCCCGAACGTTGGATACCTCATATGGAGCTCTCGGCTCGGGGTGTTCGCGATGTCGTTGCACTCCTCAGGGTGGCGTACGAACACGACGTGAAGTATCCGGCTGCCGCACTGGCGTACTACACGTTCGTCTCGCTCGTTCCCCTGCTGTTGTTGGGGCTTGCAGTGTTCGGCCCCCGGTTCGCTGCTGGCGTCGAGGAGTCGATGACGCTGTATCTGACGCCTGCGGCGCGGGAGTTGTTCGCCAACGCGCTCGCGTCGGTGTCGGGTCGAACCGGTGCCTCGGTGCTTTCGGTCACCGTACTCGGCTGGACGAGTGCCAACGCCGCAGTGGCGTTCCTGACGGTACTGGGTCGAATCGAGCGGTCGGCCTCCAGCGGCCGACGCCGACCGACTCGACTCCGCGACGGCGTGGTCGTCATCGGGTCGCTCGCCGCTTCGGGACTCGTCCTCGTGACGACGAGCGCCGTTTCGCTTGCGTTCGCCGACAGCATCCTCTTCGACAGCGTCGCCGCTGGCGTGCTGCTCGGCGCGCTCACGGTGGTGTTCCTGCCGATGTACTACGTCCCTTCGAATGTGGTGTCGGGACCGCGGTCGGCGCTCCCGGGTGCCGTCTTCGCCGCGTCGGGGTGGACCGTCCTCCACGTCATCGTTCAGGTGTACGTCCGACAGGCGCCTCAGTACGCGATTTACGGCACGCTGAGCGGGGTTCTCCTGTTGTTGACCAGCCTCTACATCGCTTCGCTGCTGCTCATGCTCGGGGTCGCCGTCAACTGTCGATACGTCGACGGAGCCCAGATCGGTGTCCCCGCCGAGTAGTCGCGGCGTACTGCCTCACTCGCCCGACGGCGTGCCCCGATATTCCGCAGCGCAGTCGGTACACAGCCCCGTTTCCACGTCGTAGTGGGCCGGACAGACGAGCGCCCCACACCGGGAACACTGGTGCTCGGCAGGTGCCGCCTCGCAGATCTGACAGAGTGTTTCGACGCTCACGTGTTCTCGCCTCTAGTGATACGCTTTCTCGCCGGCTTCGACCGGTACTTCGAGCCAATTTTCGGTCGGCGGGAGGGGACACTCGTACTGGTCGGAGTACGCACAGGTCGGGTTGTACGCTTCGTTGAAATCGAGAATCCACGTCCCGTCGTCGGTCCGGTGGGTTTCGGGTTCGAGGTCGAGATACCGACCGGCACCGTAGGTTTCCTCGCCGCTCGTCGTGTCACGGAACGGTACCCAGAGTCGGTCGTCGTCGGGGTCGCTCTTGTAGGCCTGCAGTGTGACAGCCTCGCCGTCGACCTCGAACCGGAACTCTCCCCACCGGAGATACTCCCGCTCGCCATCGGTGCTCGTTGCGACGGTCACCGTCTCCTTGTCGTCGTGTTCGTGGAGGGTGAGTTCGAACCGATAGGAGTCATCGAGTCCGTAGTAGGAAAGCCCCTCGAAGGCGTTTCGCTCTTCCGGCGGAATCGGCGAGTGTGCGTTCGTTCCGAAGTACTCGTCTTTCGCCTCGCGGTCCTCTCGAATGGCGGTTTTCCAGTCTGTGCCCATACCATTGTATCGCCCCCGCGTGCTTCTATATGTTCGGCAGTTCCAGACCGTCGCGAGCGACGAGATTCCCTGAGGGCACTGGCGCCGTTCCCACGCCACGGGAACGGGCAACACGAATTAAGTCCCACGGCCCGACTGATGGGTTGGTGTCCTGTAGTGTCTCCTGATTCATCGACCCGTTTCGAGAAGACGACAGAACTTACGGCCGACTCGCCGACGCTTATCGAGGGGCTTCCCGGCCTGGGGTTGGTCGCCTCCATCGCGGTCGACCAAATCACGAAGCAACTCGGGTTAGAACAGCACGGCAGTATCGTCTCCGACGATTTCCCCTCGGTCGCGGCGTTCGAGGAGGGTCGGGTTCGCGACGCAGTGCGCGTCTATGCCGGTGAGGACCCCGACGTGATGACTCTGCAAAGCGATGTCCCGATTCCCCCCACGGCAGTCGACTCGTTGAGTCGCTGCGTTCTGAGCGATGTGGCCGACGAGTTCGAACGCGCCGTCTTCCTCGCAGGGGCTCCCGCGGAGTCCCAAGAAGAAATCGGCGAAGTCGCCGGCGTCGCCACGAGCGACCAGTTAGAGACCTCGATGACCGAGGCGGGAATCACCCTGGCCGATGGGTCGGGTGTCATCGGAGGCGTAACCGGTGCGCTATTGGACGACTGTTATCGCAATGACGTTCCGGCGGCGGTGCTCCTCGTCCGTTCGAACCCCTACATTCCCGACCCGGGGGCCGCCCGTGCGGTCATCGAAGACGCACTGGAACCGCTCGTCGAGTTCGATATCGACACGCAGGAACTGCTCGAGCAGGCCGAGGAAATCCAACAGCAGAAACAACAGATCGCCGAACAGCTCCAACAGTATCAACAACAACAGGAGCCGGACCCACGGACAGCGGGGATGTACCAGTAACAGCCGACGGGGCAGCTGACTGTCGCCGTCTGCGCTTCGGCGAGCGGCTATCGGTGATGCTCGGGATTGGGTCGAAGATGGACAGGCAGACGAATCGTAAGCGGCCGTTTCGCGTCCCGACGCTTACGGGCGTCCTCGAGCCGGTCGGCTCGGGTCGTTAGACCGCGACCGGTGGCTCGCCGTTGTCGGCACGCGCGGCGCCGTCGACTTCGAGCAACTCCTGGTAGCGGTTCCGGATGGTGACCTCCGAGATGTCGGTCGCCTTCGAGACATCACTTTGGGTGAGGTTCTCGGGGGTCGACTGGGCGGCCGCATAGAGTGCGGCGGCAGCGAGGCCGACCGGCGATTTCCCCGAGTGGAGGTTGGCCTGCTTTCCAGCATCGAGCAACTCGCGGGCGCGGCGCTCGGTAGCCTCATCGACGCCGAGTTCGCTCGCGAACCGCGGGAGGTACTCGTTGGGGTCGGGGGGCTGGACCTCCAATTGGAGTTCGCGGTTCAGATAGCGGTAGGCGCGTTTGAACTCCACTTCGCCGACGCGACTGACGGCGGTGAGCTCGTCGATCGACCGGGGCAACTGTTCCATCCGGGCGGCGGCGTGCAGCGATGCCGTCGCCATGCCCTCGATCGAGCGCCCGGGCAGCATGTCGTTTTTCAACGCCTGTCGGTAGATCATCGACGCCGTCTCCCGGACGCTCTGGGGGAGTCCCAGCGCCGACGACATCCGTTCGATCTCGCCGAGAGCCTGCTTGAGGTTGCGCTCTTTGCTGTTACGGGTGCGGAACCGCTCGTTCCACGTGCGCATTCGCTGGACCTTCTTGCGCTGGCTGCCCGACAGCGAGTTGCCGTAGGCGTCTTTGTTCTGCCAGCCGATGTTCGTCGAGAGGCCGTCGTCGTGCATCATCTTCGTCGTCGGGGCGCCGACACGGCTCTTGTCGTCTTTCTCGCTGGCGTCGAACGCTCGCCATTCCGGCCCACGGTCGATTTGTTCGTCGTCGACGACGAGGCCACAGTCGGCACAGACGGTCTCTGCGCCGCCGCTTTCGAGCCGGCCGTTACACTCCGGACAGGTCAGCGCGTCCTGTCGGTGTTCGGTCGTCTGTTCGGCCCCCTCCGTTTCGACGGGGGCTTCGGTCTCGTCTTCGGTACTGTCGTACGTCGAAAGTGTGGGTTTCTGAGTCATGCTGGAGGGATGATTCCCGGTTGTTCGCCGGCGGAGGGTCGAGGGCTGAAACGCCCTTTTCCGAACTGTCTTCACTCTATGTAATTGTTCTTTACTTATAAAAGTTTCGCAAACTATATAAATATCAACTGCGAAAACCGAAGTGGTTATAAACTCCCGCAACGCAGCGGTGGCGAATCACGTCCGGGGACTTTCGGGTGGCTTCTGGCACGGCCGTACGGTCGGTATTACTAACCCGCCACTGGGTCTACGGTCGCACAGATGGTCGATGTCGTCGTCTCCACGGCGCTGTTCGTCGTGAGCCTCGCCGTTCTGCTTGTGGCATCCGACGCGTTCACCTCCGCGGCCGAACGAATCGGCCTCTCGTTCGGCATCTCGCCGTTCGTCATCGGTGTGACCATCGTCGCCGGGGGCACGTCGCTCCCCGAACTGGTGTCTTCGATGCTGGCCGTGAGTCAGGGCGCCTCCGAAATCGTCATGGGGAGCGTCGTCGGCTCGAACGTCTCGAACATGCTGCTCGTTCTCGGCATCGCCGCGGTGGTGGGCGGCGACATCCGCGTCATCCGTGAGCTCGTCGAGGTCGATTTACCGCTGTTGGTCGCATCCGCCGTCTTCCTGATTCTCGCGGTGTGGAACTCGCCGTTCTCGTGGTACGAGGGCGTCCTCGCGTTGGCCGCACTGGCCGTCTACGTCCACTTCACCATCTCGGAGAAGGACCGCTACGTCGGCATGCTCGTCGAGGAACTCGTCGAGGACGAACCCGACGCCGAACAGCAACCGACGGCGGGCCCCAAAACCTACGCGCTTCTGTTGGTGAGCATGGCCGTCGTCTTCGGGGCGGCGTACGTTCTGGTCGAGTCGATAATCGACATCTCGGGGTCGCTTGGAATCGGCACCGAACTGATAGCGATATCCGCCGTCGCCCTGGGGACCTCCCTCCCCGAAGTCGTCGTCAGCGTCATGGCCGTCCGCAGGGAACTGCCGGGGCTGGCCGTCGGAAACGTCCTCGGCTCGAACCTGTTCAACAGTTTTCTCGTCACGGGGGTACCGAGTTTCATCGGCGACCTCGCGGTTCCGAACAGCATCCGCGGGTACGGCCTTCCCGTGATGGTTCTGGTAACCGTACTGTACTTCTTCATCACGCAGGACCGAGAAATAACGCGGTCGGAGGGAACGATACTGCTGCTCCTCTACGTGCTCTTCATCATGAACCTCGGAACCTTGCTGTGAGGCAGGCTTCGAGGTTCACGGCCGCCCCGTCGCTCAGGGTTCGGCTTCGAGCATCCAGCCGAAGCGTTTCTCCCAGAACGCCTCGTCCGGGTGCTTCTTGCTTTTGCCCTTCGTCTTTCGGTCGCGAATCTGTCGCTCGAGGGCGTCACGCGCCTCGTTGAGCGCGTGGCTCGCACCGTACCCCTCGCCGGAGGCGATGTAGAGGCCTCTGTCGGTGTGCAGGCGAATCCGGGCCAACAGCAGCGGCGTCCCCCGGAGCTTCTCGTCGTGTTCGTGGAGGTGGACTTTCGCGTCCAACACGCTCATCCCGCCGTCCTTCTCGTCGAAGTTCTCGACCATCGCGACGATGTCGTCGTAGTCCGTGTCGTCGACCAAGTCGACGCCGTACACTTGCACCGCGCGGTTGCCGCCGGCCTCCCACGTGAGTGAATCGAGCACGTCGGTCTTCGTGACGATGCCGTGCGGGGAGCCGTCGTCGGTGACGACGAGCGACGACCCGCCCATGTCGAACATCCGCTCGACGGCCACGTCGAGGGTCTCTTCGGGCGAAATCGTCCGCACCGGCGACACCATCATATCGCGGACCGGTAGGTCCAACACCCGCTCGAGTTCCCCCTCTCGGGCGCCGAAGCCGCCGTGGGTGCGGCCGGAACTGGCGGAGATGTCGCCACCGAAGGAGTCGGTGCCGCCGCCGTCACCGCCCTGGCTCTGGTCTCCGGACCGGACCGTGAAGTCGGTCACGTCGTAGAGACTCAGGATGCCGACTGCGGTGTCGTCTTCGACGACCGGGAGGTGGGCGATGCGGTGCTCCCGGAAGACGTGGAGTGCTTCGCCGAAACTCGCCGCCGGGTCGACGGTGACGAGGTCGGTACTCGCCGCTTCGGCGACGGTCGCCGCATCGAGGTACGGCAGGACCGCTTCGAGTACGTCGTCGGCGGTGACGACGCCGACCAACTCCTCGCCCTCGAAGACGGGGAGGAACTGCGAGTCGGCGTCTATCATGAGTTGCGCGACTTTTCGGACGTCCTCGTCGGGGGGTAAGCCGCGGGGACGTGCCAGACCAGCGAGGCGAGTTTCTCGTTTGGCTGGTGGTGTGACCCCGCGAGTTGGCGCCGCGTGACCACGCCCTCGAAGGTGTCGCCGTAGACGACGACCCCCGTGACCGAGGGGTCCTCGAACGCTCCAGCGAGCTTCGAGACGGGTGTCTCCGGGGGGAACTGCACGTACTCTTCCGATACGATAGTAGTGATATCCATGGGTGTCGGTGTCCGTCCGCGTCCGTTCTGTCGCGCTGTACCGCTGGCCGGAACTGCAGTCGCAACTGCACTGTCGGCACTTCGTACTTCGCTGTCGAAGCAGAAGTAACCGCCGACGGTTCTCGAACTCTGGCACTCGCCATCGGGGTTTTTTATGTGCCTTCGTCGTCGGAGAGGTACGCCATCGCCTCCTCGTCGGTGACTTGGTCGAACCGCTCGTAGAACTGACCGACGCCGCCGAAGTGGCTGGGCGTCTCCAGACAGACGACTTCGTCGGCTATCTCGGACAACTCGCGAACGGTGTCCGGGGGGCCGACCGGCACCGCCAACACGATACCCTCGACGCCGGCCTCTCGGAGCATCGCGAGAGTGGCTCTGACGGTCGCTCCCGTCGCCAGACCGTCGTCGACGACGGCGACGGTCTTGCCGGCCGGGTCGTGTGCGGGCCGGCCACGCCGGTAGCGGTCGGCCTTCTCGCGGGCGTTTGCGGCCTCACGTTCGCGCTCTCGCTCGAAGTACGTCTCCTCGGCGCGGGTGTTGCTGATGGCTGTTTCGTTGCGCCAGACCGTCCCGTCGCTCGCGACGGCGCCGATGGCGTACTCGGGGTTGCCGGGCGCACCGATTTTCGATGCGACGGCGATGTCGAGCGGAACGCCGAGCGCATCGGCGACCGCGCGGCCGAGCGGCAGACCACCTCGCGGGATGGCGAGAACCAACTCCACGTCGATGTCGCGCTCTCGGAGCGCGGCCCCGAGTTGCTCGCCGGCGTCGGTGCGGTCTCTGAATCGGCGACGGTCTGGCATCGTCGTTCCGTAGGTGCCGTATCGACCTCCCTTCTGTGGTGATTCCCACCGAGTAGGAACAGCACCGCCGAGTTCGAGTGGCTACTACTCGGTGCCGTCGGCGTCGCGTGTGGGCGACTCCGACTCGATGACTGCAGCGAGGTTTTCCAGTTCCGGGCTCTCCAACTCGTCGGCGAGGTGGACGATGACGTCGTCGAGGGTCACGATGCCCAGTAGCTCGCCGTCTTCCATGACCGGCACTCGCCGGACGCCCGCCTCGCGCATCCGTTCGGTCAACTCCAGCACGCTCACCGTGGGTTCGACCGAAAACACCGACATCGCCAGGACCTCGTTCACTGCCGTTCGGTCGAGTTCCTCGATGAAGTTCTGTCCGTAGATGACCAGGTCTCGGTCGGTGACGATGCCGATGACTTCGTCGCTCGCGTCCACGACAACGGCACTCCCGACTCGTTCTTCGAGAAACACCTCGGCGACGTCGATGAGACTATCGTCGAGATTGACCGTCACGATGTCCTCTTGGATGAGGTCGGTGATGTCCATACGTACATTGTCGGAGAGAACCACGATTAACCCACCGACCAGTGTGGGGGCACTCGGAAGACCAATGCACGGCGACGACCGGTCGATTGACCCGCTCGGAGCGACAAACAGCCGGTCCGTTCTCATATGGTGGGAATGGTTTGCATGTTTGATGTGGCCGCGTGATGATACCCAAACGTATGAATTTCGACGAATTCACCGGCGAGATACAGCACCGACTCGAACTTCCCGGCACCGGCGAGGCGGTTCGAGCGACTCGGGCGACGCTGATGACGCTGGGCCAGCGGCTACCCGAGGGCAACGCCGCTGACCTCGCGGCGTCGCTTCCGATGGAAGTCAAGTGGTACATGACCGGCGCAGTTCGGGACCACGGCCAGCGCTTCGGCTGGTCGGAGTTTCTGGACCGCGTCAGCGACATCGAGAAGACCGACCGAGCGGATGCCGCCCACCACGCTCGGGTCGTCATCGACCTCGTTCACTCGCAGGTTCCGGAATCGGACTTCCGACAACTGCGGGACGCGCTGCCCGAAGCCCAGGACGACGAGAACTGGCGCAAACTCTTCGAAATCGTCGATTCGGGCGGCTGGCAGGCAACCGGTGGCGCACGGACCGACGGCAACGACGACTAGCAGTGTCTAGAGGTGGCGTATTTTTGGCGTCCGGAAGACCGCTCAATATGGAGGTTTCCATCGAATGTGGATGTGGCAATCTGGCGTCAGGGGTTGCAGACGGTAATCTTGCGATGGCTACGTCACTCGAGTGTGTCGAATGTGAGGCGATGTGGGCGGTCACGATTACCAACATTCGAGACGGCGAGTCGACCACATGATTTTGGCTACTCAGTTGAAATAATGGGTGATTGATGTTTTTACCCACTTGTCGCCTGTTGAGGACGGCGGGTCAGTGACCCACGACTGACGTCGTGGGCTTCCTCCTTGCATCTCCGTAAAACAGAACAGGACTCGATGGCCGCAGCACTCCCCGTATGCGTCGACCGCCGAATCGGTAATAACAGGACATACGTGTCGGCTCACCGTCGGCTGATACAGGCATGGCAGGCCGAGTCGGACCCAAGATTCGCCGGTCAATCTCGGGGAATATCCTGAAGTACTATCTCTACAAGGCGACGAAGTCCGTCGAGTTTTATCGGCCGGTGATGTACCTCTTTTTCCTCGCTCAGGGACTCTCGTTCACGGAGATTGCGCTGTTGGAGGCGATTTACAATCTGACGACGGTACTTGGAGAGATTCCGACGGGCTACGTCGGTGACCGCGTTGGCCGTCGAAACAGCCTCATCCTCGGGACGGCGCTCATCGCAGTGACACTGGTCGGAATCGGGCTCTCGAGTTCGTTTCTCCCGTTGGCCGGACTATACGTCTGCTGGTCGATGGGGTACAATTTCCGCTCCGGAAGCGAAGATGCGTGGCTGTACGACACCCTCACCGACGAACTCTCAGAAGACGAATTCGCTGACGTGAGAGGTCGTGGTGAGTCGGCCGCGTTGGCCGCTGGGGCAGTGGCGGCGATTCTCGGCGGGTATCTCGGCAGTATCGACCTCTCGTATCCGTGGTTCGTCGCGGCGGGTGTCACGAGCATCGGTGTCGTCGTCCTGCTGACAATCGAGGAACCGGAGACGTACAAACAGACCGCGACCGACACGCTGAGTCTCCGGCGGACAGTGGGTATCGTACGCGATGTCGTCGGCCGCCGTCAGTTGCGAGCCTTCCTGCTGTACTACTACGTGCTGTACGCCGCCGTCACGTACCTCGTCTTCGTCTTTCTCCAACCCATCTTCGAAACAGTCGTCGTTGACCTCGGTATCGCGGCAGCGCAGGTCGAACCCTTGTTGGGATGGTTTTATGCAGCCTACAGTCTCGTCGGTGCCCTCCTCAGCTACTACACAGGCGCTATCAAGGAAACGGTCGGGCTACAGACGTGGTTTCTCGTCATCCCGTTCGCTGTGGGCGGTGCCTTGGTCGGGATGTACTTCGTGCCACTTCTCGCACTCCCGACGTTCCTGTTGATTCGTGGCGTTTCGGACGTCACTCGCTCGTTCGCCGGCCAGTACATCAACGACCGCATCGACACACTCGGTCGGGCGACTGTCCTGAGCGCGATGGCGATGGTGAGCGGCTTGGCCGTTGTCCCGTTCCAACTCGGCAGTGGCGTCATCTCCGATATCGTCTCACCATTGTTCGCGCTGGGCGTCGGTGGGGTGATTCTCGTCGTCGGGTCGGGCGCCATTCTCCTGTGGGAGGCACCAATCGACGCGGAACCGTGGGGACGCTGACACCCACGAGCAGTGTCAGACACGCGCTGTGCGGTTAGCACGACTCGGTTCCGCACGCCGACCACGACGCTGCCGCCGCTGCACTCGCCGACAACGCGACGGTTCCGACGGTGAACGTGGTTCCCGACACACCGGTCGAGGACCTCTCGCTGGCGTTCTATCGACTCGTCGCTACCTCCTGCCCGAGATGGGTGTTCGACGACCCTCACGTCGCCGAGCGTTCGCGCTGTTGCGGGTACATTGCGGTTCGAGTTGAGCTACCCACCGCTGAAGCGGTGGGATTCAGCGTGGACTCCCGTTCTCGCCTCGGTCGAGGCAGGTGATTCATACTCACCGTTCACGTTCAGCGTCCCGCTGTTCAAGCGCACGCCCAAGAGTGCGCCTTCGTCGCTCCCAGTTTGGGTGCGACGAAGATACCGCAGACCGATGTTCTTGGCAGCGTTGTAGTCAGCGTGGTTCTCGTAGCCGCACTTCTGACACTCAAAGGACTCACTCTCACGGTTATCGGGATGTGTGAACCCACACGTCGAACACCGCCGCGACGTATTCTCCGGGGCAACCTGTGCTACGTCGATACCGTACTCGGCGGCTTTGTATTCGACGTACTCGTTGAGGCGATTGAACGCCCACTTGTGGCCCCACGACGCGCCGGTACGCTCACGAATTCCCTTAGGAAACCAGAGATGAACTGTCGGGTCAGTCTCCCCGGTTCATCTCCGCCTCATCGATTATCGTATTCAGTATCGATTCGGCCATGGTCACAATCTCTGGCTCAGGTCGCTCTCCGTGAATGAGCGAACCGGCGTCGAACTCTGCGTACGAAAGCCCCCGTTTGGCAGCCAGTAACGTCAGACCAATATCGAATTCCCAGCCAGTATAGTCGGTCAAGTGGGTGCGATAAGAACGGGATAGGAGGACGATTCCTCCGAGCGGTTGGTCAGCGTCGACGATAGAGGGGAAGAACCGCCGAAGTAACGGTTTAACGCACTGTCTCACTAGTGGTGGATAGTAATCAGGGTCCGCCCGCACAATGTCTGCACCCTGTTCGTGTCGTTCAATAGCTTCGTACAGCCAAGACTCCGACGGATTTTCAATGTCACCGTCTATCAAGAACACGAGCTCCGTATCAGCTGCGTCAAGACCTGCGAGAACCGCTCGCCCCTTCCCTACTTGGGGTTCCTTGACAACGCTAGCTCCCGCCTGTTCGGCTGTAGCACCGGTCCCATCTTTCGAATCGTTATCAACGACAATCACCTCACTAACCGGCGGATGGGTTTGGAACGTGTTAACGACGTTTCCGACAGTTTCCGCTTCGTTTCGACATGGTATGACTACCGTTACTTCGTCTTCGTATCCTTCTGGAGAGCGGTCGGGTTCAAGCCTCCAGTCGTCTTCCGGTGCCCGAGGCTCAATCGTTCGCAAGTGGTCCCAGTATATCTCGCCATCAATTAGTTGACTTTTACCATCGAACTCCACTCTGTACGTGACCTGAAAGAATTCGCCATCGGTGCGTTGCCATATCTCATCCAAATTCTGAATGAGCATTTTGACGCCTCCGAGAGTACCTTGCCCCCAGCAACCGGCGATGAGAAGGACTTCGTCGCCCGAGTATGGGTGGGGCAAGCGAGATATGATTCCGAAATCTTCCATCGCTTCTTGCGGGGTCGGATCCGGTGGGTCATGGACGACGTACTCGTTGCTCACTACGCGGTTTTTCTCGGTATCAAAATAGAATTCAATTCCGAGGTTTCGGTTGGGGTTCAGGGCTTGTTCGGCAATATCGTTGTTCACAGGCCCTCCCAGTGCGATGATGTTCTTGTCCCGCCAGTTGCCGGGGTGCTGTTCGGTCAACGACGAAGGAGTTTGATTCGGCGACGAAATTCCGGCCAGATGTGATGTTACTTCCTGGAGTGCGCGAGAGTCAAACGGGCCAGTCCCTCTGGTTCGACCCGGATGTCTGTTCTCGGTTGTCGCTGAGATAATAATCGAATCTTCGTTGAACCACGGTTTCCAAAATTTTCTGGAGGTACGAATCTCGTACCGGTCAAGCAGATACCGGACAGATCGGTCGGTCACCGCCCCAACAACCCCCGAGGCTAATATGATACCGAGCTGTGTGCTTACACTCATCAGCACGAAGGACGTAACAATCAAAGACATATCTTTCCCAGACGTTTCCCTGACATGACTAGACAGCTACCGCCGTATCCTGGAGGCGGGACGTTTGAGACAACGCAAACACTAGTCTGATTCTGACGGTTGGATTTCCTCCGATACGGTTCTCGATTTGCAGTCTTACTGTCCGGCCGTGTCACGCTATTTCATATCAGAAAAATGAACTCTGGCGAAACTCCTCGACTCGGTTTCGGCCCTAGTTGTCCGAAGTCACGGACTTCGGGAGATATAAACCTGACACGCGTCAACTCAAGTTGAATGACACAAAAGATGAGTCAGTCGGGTATCGACGCCCTGCTCAGCGCCGAGGGTGCCGGAGTCCTCTCGCTGACCGACGGTGCGGAGACCTATGCAATCCCGGAGTCGTTCGGATACGACGGGACGCATCTATACTTCCAGTTCGCCCACGAGGACGACAGTCGGAAGATGGCCTTTCTCGAGACGACCGACGTGGCGACGTTTACCGTGTTCACCACCGAACCCGCCGAAAGCGTCCAAGCGCGCGGGCGAATCGAAGCGGTTCCGCACGCCGACCACGACGCCGCCGCCGCTGCACTCGCCGACAACGCGACGGTTCCGACGATGAACGTGATTCCAGACACGCCGGTCGAGGACCTCTCGATGGCGTTCTATCGACTCGTCGCCGACTCCCTCTCGGGGCGGGTGTTCGACGACCCGATGAAAAATCCGACCGAGGCCTGAGTTCCGGGTCAGGCGTCGTCGGCTGGCCGTCTGTTCTCTCCGATGGCTCGGGCAATCGAAAGCACGTAGCCGAGGCCGTACTGGATGTCGGGGTCCCGTGCCGCTTTCACCAGGCCGAGCGCGCCGACGCGCTCGTCGGGTTGCTGTTCGGCGTCGCCGACGCTTTTGAGAACCGTCTCCAGTCCGTCGTGGGACTCTTCGTCGGCGGCCGTCTGGGCGAGTTCCCCGAGCGAAGAGCCGGTCGCGGCCAGCGACCGAACCATCTCGTCGTCGAGCGCCGCCGTCAAGAGCGTCGCCACGCTCGCCAGTTCGACCAACTCGTCTAAGGCGCCCGTCTCCTGAAGGGTGACGAGGGTTTCGAGGGCGTCCTGGAGTTCCGCGCCGTTTTGGCCGACGCTCTCGGCCAGGCCGACGGTTTCGTCGGTCGCGAGGCCGTCGGCGGACTCCGCGAGCGTCGACGTCGTGTCGGCGAGGTCGCGAGCCATCTCGTCGGTGAGCGCGCTCTCGCCGAGGGCGAGCACGTCCAGCAGTTCGTTGACGGCGTCCAGTCGTTGGACGAACTCCGCGACCGCTTCCGGGTTCTCCTCGATAGCCGCTTCCAACTCCGACGGCACCTCGGTTGCTTCGCCGGACATCTTCAGAGTAACCCCCGTGCGGTGAGCCAGTAGGACTCGTTGTACGCCAGTTTCGCCCAGTGGATCTTCTCAGAGGGCGGCACCGGCGACGGCGGATTCTCGTAGTCGAACTCGACGAACGACGCCGAATCCATGCCCGTCTCGACGAAACACAGCGTCTTCCCCTCGTAGGTCGCCGTCGCCGGCCGGCCGCGGATGTCGCTGGCGAGTCGCCGGCCGACGACGCCGGCCTGATAGTGAGCCACGCTGCCGGCGTTCGGGGCGCCCGTGTCGGCGGTGTCACCGATAGCGTAGACGTTGTCGGCGTTCTCGGCTTCGAGGGTGTGTTGGTCGACTTCGACCCAACCGCTGTCGCCGAGTCCGGCTTCTTCGACGAGGTCGACGCCGCGGTGCGGCGGGATACCGACCAGCAGGTCGTAGTCGATGTCGGTCCCCTCCATCGAGGTAAGCCGGTTCGCCTCGGGGTCGACCGATTCGGCGTTGAAGAACGTCTCGACGTTGATGTCGCGGTCGTCCATTATCGGTCGTGCCCATTCGGCGATGTGGGGATTGCCGTGGACGCGCTGAATCGGGTAGGTGTAGGTAATCTCGACGTCCTCCCGGAGGCCGCGCTTTCGGAACCAGTCGTCGGCCATGAACACGAACTCCAGCGGCGCCGCCGGGCACATGTGCGGCGTCCCGATGACGCTCAACACGATGTGGCCCTCGGTGAACGAGAGTAACTCCTCGCGCAGCGTCTCGGCTCCGGACTCGCTGTAGTAGTCGTGGCCGCCCTCGGCCAGGCCGGGTATCTCATCGGGTGCGAGCGTCGACCCGGTCGCGAGCACGAGATAATCGTAACTGAGCGAGGTTTTGTCGCGCATCCGAAGCCGCTGGCTGTCCGTGTCGATGTCCGTGACGCGGTCGATGCGGAGGTCGATTCGGTCGTCGACGAGTTCGTCCAGCGGCCGACGGCCGTCGGCCGGCTCGCGCTCACCGAACGGGACGTACAGCCACACCGGCTTGTAGACGTGGTCGGGGCCGTCGTTGACGAGCGTGACTCTGACCTCGTCGGCTTCGAGTTCGGCGTCCAACCGGTCTGCGAGGTCGTTCGCCAACACGGCCCCACCGGTCCCGCCGCCGAGGATGACGATATGGTCGGTCATGCTTTCTCCACGTAGAACGCGTAGTGGTCGTCTTCCTCCTCGACCGCCAGCAGCTCGTTTCCGGCCTCGTTCGTCCACTCTTCGACGTCGGTCAGCGACTGCTCGTTATCGCTCAAGAGCAGCACCACGTCGCCCGGTTCGACAGCTCGAATCTTGCCGATAAGGTCCATCAACGGACCGGGGCACGCCGACCCCCGAGCGTCGACCGTCTCCGTCGGTTGAATATCTGTCTCTGTCATGAGTACAGGTGAACGTTCGCGGAGAACTCATATTAATATTGTGTGGATATCCCAATATATGGGAATAGTATTCGGTCGGCGTGGACGATTCCACATCGAATACTGCAGACCTGGGTTTCGACAGCATTGAGGCGGCCTAGGCAATTCTGAAATACGCTTAAGCCATCTCGGACCCTCTAGTAATGTTCAGAGGTAACTCAACCATGAAAAAGAACGTCGGTGGATACGACCAGCTCGCTCGGTTCGTCGTCGGACCGGCACTTATCCTCGTGGGCGGCGCGGCACTCGGTGGGCTCATCACGCTCGTGGCGGGAACACTCGGGCTCGTGCTCGCAGGCATCGCCGTCTTTGTCGGGACCGTCTTGACGCTGACTGCGATGACGCAGACGTGTCCGCTCAACGCGGTCGTCGGCCTGAACACCTACAAGGACCGTTCCGCTCAGCAATCGTCATCCGAGGACGCCAAGCCAAGCACGAAATAATCAACTCGTGCCAGCATCTCCGATATCGGTGTCTGGCACGCGCTCCGTCTTCGATACGGCCACCGGACGACGGCGAGCCAACTGAAACCGGTGGCCGCTCAGCGAACCCGTTCGCCTACTCGGCTGTTGGTGCCGTGTCTCCGGCTGACCCTGATGACGTGTTGAGGTAGAGGTAAATCAACACGAGAATCAAGACGACTTGGACCGCCTTGTCGACGTAGTCGACGATTCCGTACTCCGATTTGACCACGAGCCAGATCGGGATCTGGATGAACGTGTATGGAATCCCGACCAAGTAGAGGAGCTTTCGCTGAAAGTCGAGGAAGAAGAGAACGAGTGCCCCGCCGTAGCCGACGCCGGCGAGTGCAACGGGAATCCGCCCCTCGACAATACCTGCATACACGTGGAGCACGCCAGTAACGACGACCAACGCGACTGCCAGCCACTGAATCCGTGTGAGTGATCCGATTCGACTTGCCGAATTATTTTGTCCATTCATTGCAATACTATATCGTGTCGCATAGTGCATAAGGACTGTTATTACTCGGATTCAAATCTCGTCATACGACGATAGCTGTGCAGCTGTGGATATTTCTCTCTCAGTGTGGCGCCGCTACTCCTTCGACTGGAAAAGAGCGCTTCCCACACAACTCCCCCGTTCGATTGCTACTCCATGTCGGCGTCCGATGCCGTCTCGACCGGGTCGACCCGGAACACGTACCCCGAGTAGGCGTTCTCGAGGTTCGTCGGACCCTCCTCTTCGGTGTGGTCACGACAGAGATACGCCGTCGCCACGACGGCTCCGTGGCCGGTATCTTCCTGATAGCGCTCACGGACGACGAACGCCGGTGATTCCTCACAGCCCCGGCGGTGGCATTCACTGGGTGGTTCCTCGTCTTCCCTCGGCGGTTCCAGCTCCTCGCTTCGAGAGAGTGCTTCCTTGATGTCTCGCTCCCGCTGTCGCCGCTCTTCGTCGGCGGCCTGCTTCTCCCGACCCTCTTTGGTGTCTGCCATTCGTGACAGTTGGGGCGCGAGCGGCATAATGGTGTGGTGGCTCGGAGCCGTTCCCGTGAGTAGACTGGCCTATCCGCCGCCGATTTCGATGACGACGGTCAGTTCGGTTTTGCCACCCGGACCGACGGCTTCGATATCGAATCCGGCGGCTAACAGCACTGCCTCGTCGGCACGGTCCTGCACTACGACGCCGCCGCTGGATTCACACGTGCCGAATCGCTTGCCGGCACCGCGCTGGCAGTTCTCGGTGGCCCACTCCTCGGCGACCGTTCGGTTGAACGATGCGTTGTAAGCGACGCCTTCGTCGATTCGAGTTCGCCGGAGTGTCCCGATTCCCGCTCCGATATCCGCTCGAACAGCCCTGACCCGTTCGTCGCGGTCTCGCCACGCGTAGTCACCGGCTGTTTCCGCGGCCGCTTCGTGGACCGAACGGTCGAGGAAGGCGACCGCTTTCTCGCCAGTTATCTCCGGGTCTCGGTCGTCTACGTCCGGGTGATATCCGAGCTGTAGGTACGCGAACAGAATCGGTGCGAGGCCGATGGCGATGACCGCGGCCGCGACGAGGACGAGTTGCCCCCCGTTCTACACGTACCAGACCCATACGGTCACCTCCCCGCCCGTGGTCGGGACGGTCGCGTACCCGGCCGACACTCCTGCCGGGCGTTCGTAGCCAACAGCGCCGTGTGGCGTCTCGATTCGGTACAGCAGGTTCTCGTTCAGGAGGCGGTCGACCCGCCGTTCGAGCGAGTCCTGCTCCCGCTGGAAGGCAGCCTGCGAGCGCGTGACTTCGGCAAGGCGTGTCTCACCGCCGTGTCGTGGCGGTTCGTTCGCGAGAACCGTCGCGGTGTCTTCGGCGTAGGCGTCTAGCTGCGGTCGTTCGGTGTTGGGCGAGGGGACACCCAGGGCGAACCCCATCGTGACCGCGAGGATGAACACGACGCCGACGCTCGCTTCGACGATCGACAGGGAGAGTTGCCCCCTCATTCGACGGTCACCTCGAGTATCGCTTTGGTCGTCTGTCTGGGATAGTACGTCACGGTTACGTCTCCCTCCCGTGGCGAGCCATCGAATTGGAGCGTCGTCGTCTCGTACCGCGAGAGAGAAACGTCGTACGTCCCGTTTATTCCCTCGGCGTCGTAGAGGACGACGCGGTCGTTTGCTCGGACCGTTTCCACATCGGAATCCGAATCGATGCTGATTGTCGCGCGGGGGCTACGGCGAGGAAGCGTCACCGTTCCGAACGCCAGCGGTGGCTCGATGGTCACGGGCTGTCGTTCGGCGACGACGGTGAGCCGTCTGACGGTGGGGCCGCCGGATGGGTCCCCGCGTTCGTACACGATTTTTCCGGCGACGGTAATGCGGGCGTCAACCGAATCGGGGACCGTGGCGGAAACGGTCGACTCATCGAGCCGGCTCGCGTTCAGCACGTTCCGTCGCTCCGGGAGCGGGCTATCGGCGGCGACGAGGCGGTCGGCGACTGCCGACGCAGTTGCCCGCTCACTGGCATCCCGCTGTGCGGTCGAGAAAGCGCTATCGGCGATGGTGACCGAAAGCCCCGCGACGGTCGTCACGACGAGCAGAGCGAGCGCCAACGCGGGGAGGTTCGCCTGCCCTCTCATTCGAGGGTCACCTCGATGCCGGCTTCCGTCGACGTGAGGTGAACCTCGGCGTCTTCACCGCTGTTCCACGTCCCCGAGATCGAATCCACGCGGTCGGGAACGACGAGGGGAACGCTCGTCCGAACCGCCGGATTCGGATGCTCGAGGTAGAGGTGGCTCCCGTTCGCGGTGATTCGGTACGCATCCCCCGCGATGGTCGAGGGGAGGTCGACATCGACACGGACGCTGGCGTCTGCGGCCGTCGGTGGAATCGCAGCCTCGATGTCGGTCGCGGCGTCCGAGAGGGTTCGCTCTGCGACTTCTCCGCCTGCCGACGCGCGGTACTCCGGGACTGCACCGGCGTACAGTGTCGTCGTCACGAGGCTGATGTAGAGGACGACGAGCGTCGCCTCCATCGCCTTGCCGACGACGGGACTCATCGCACGGTCAGCCACCGCCGGTCACCTCCACGTCAAGGTCGTGAACGACGAGATACCCCGTTCGTCGTCCCTCGAAGGTGCCGACGACGACCGGTAGTTTGCCGTCTTCTCTCTCGACGGTCGCACCCTGTTTTCGAAACCACCGTTCCCAGACGGTCGGTGTGGCCGTTTCGACAGCGATGGCGAACGTCGCCTCGCCGAGGTCGCGTCGCTCGTGGCTGACGTCACTCTCGACGGTTGCGGTGACGCCGCCGCTCCCGGAGACGGTTCCGATGTCGTCACCCACCGTCGGTGCACCGACGATGAGGACATCTTCGTCGACGGTGAACGGAGGCGGTGCGTGGAGCCACGCCTGTTTACCGGTTCCGCGTACGATTGCACCGGCGTGGAACCGAACTCGACGGTCGCCGGACTCGAAGACGAGTGCATCCACTGGGACCGTCTCGACCTCCCGTCCGTCCGCTCGAATCGTCAACGTCCGCTCGACGGACGTAATTCGGCCCTTGGAAAACGTCACGGTGCCACGTTGTGGGCCGGTTGCGGCGACCGGCTCGAGGGCATCGTCGAGGTCGGTCGCGACGCGTTCGGCGTCGGCTTCGGCGGCGCTGGAGTCGACGACGACGCCCACGGCCGCGGTGAGCGTCCCCATCGAGACGACGGCGATACCGAGCAGGAGTGCGACGCCGACGACGTTGGACTGTCCGCGGTCGGAGGCGGTCATATCAGTCCGACCCCCTCGAAGACGACGTAACAAACGAGGACCAGTAGCGAGGAGTGAAGCAACGCCTCGTATCGCCCCCGTGAGGCAGTGCCGGCGAACCAGCCACAGGCGAGCATCGTCGCCTGTGTCACGACGTAGAACCGCCAGGCGTCGCGTTCGATGTCGACGGCGTTCGGGTCTATCGCGACGCCGGCACCCTGTGAGACGGCCGACAACTGTGCGAACCCGTCGAGGACGTAGGTGTTTACGGCGACGACGATACCGACCACGAGCAACGCCGTCGTCCACCCGACCGCGACGTACACCATCATCGAGGCCCGGAGTTGCTTTCGGGCGTGGTAGAGTTTGCCGATTTCGGTCTGCAGCGTCTCGAACGTCGTTTCGGCGTCGCTTCCCACGTCGAGTGCGCCGGTGACGAGACCGACGGTCTGTTCGGCTAGCGGAGTCCCGACCTGGTCGACGAAGCGGTTGAGGGCCTCCTTTCGGGTGTCGCCGCCCTCGTTTCCGGTGGTCAATCCGAGCGTGAACGCGAGGTCGTCGATGTCCTGCTGTAGCGCGCCGAAGTCGACCTCTCGGGCCACCGTCTCGACGGCGTCGCCGAAGGGCCGGCCCAGGCTGACGTGGCCGGCAACCGAATGAACGAAATCCCGCATCTCGCGGTCCTTGGCGTCGTCGCGGCGTGCTCGCCGGAGCGCGACTGCTCCGACCGGGACGCCGTAAGCCACGTAACTCAACAGCAGCGCGTTCGTCGGTGGCTCTCCGAGGGTTGCCAGCCCGATTCCGACGGCCACTGCCGGAAACACGAAGAGCACGGCAGCACTCGCTGGATTCGACGCCCCGCTTCTGACTGTCGCTACAGCTCCGTCCGGCCGTTCATACGTCGGCTCGTGATTCGACGGACGCAACTGTGTCACCAGAGCGGCGGTACCGGCACCGACTGCGAGAACGAACACGGCGCTTCCGTACACCAACACGCCTCGAACAGTGGGTGACCCGGGGAGTCCCGTGGGCTGTGACAATCCCGGAGCGAGGACGCTCATGACGGTGACGATGACGACGAGCAGTGCCGGCAACACGAGCAGGACGATGAACAGTTCCGCGAGCAGTTCGAGGAAATCGCTCGCACGCTGTCTGTCCCGTGACTGCTGGTGTGAAAGCATCCGCGATTCCATGCGGAGATATCCGGTCAGCGCTTCGGTACCTTGACTGGCGTGTTCACGGAACTTCAGCAGAAACGGTGCAAGACGGTTTCGAGACGGGGTTTCCCGTGCGACGCCGCGAAGCCCTTCGTCGAGACTGCCGGTGAGCGACGCTTTCCGAAGGACCCGCTCGAACGCCACACTCGTTTCGCCGTAGGCATCCTGTTCCGCGACTTTTCGGAGCATCGTCTCTCGGTCGTCGCTACCGTCGGCCAGGGCCCTGAGATACCGGACTGCCCCGGGAAGTGATCGGTCAATAGCCGCCCGTCGTGCCGACGCACGCCAGCGAAGGTACGCACTTCCCCCGACGACCGCGCCGCGTTTGACCAACGCTCCGACGACGACCGCACCCCCCACCGCGACGTAATGGCGCGGAACCTGTGGCACCGGAACTCGATTCAAACCGGGCGTTGCGGCGTGTACCACCTCCCCGATTGTACCGACGGTTTCAGCCGGTAACGCGAAGAGAAAAATCGCTGCCAGCCAGCCGCTCCCGATGGCTAACGCCCACGAGAGTCCGTATATGCGGGCGAGGTAGGTGTCGAACCCGACACCGAGGGCTGCGCCGCGATAGTGGTCGCGGTCGCGGTCGTGCCGCGACCGGTCGGCGTGGCGGGAAAACAGCGCGTACAACCCACGGTCGAGTGCGGGTAGTACCTCAATCATCGTCTGCTGCGGCTTGCTGCCGCTGAATTCGTTCCACTGTGGCTGCTTCGTCGGTCCGCAAGTCCGCGAGGAACTCGAACAGCGCTTCGCTGTCGGTCATGCGTTCCCTGAGGATGTACTCGACGTAGCTGTGCTTGCGGTGGAACTCCGCGGTGACTTCATCAACTGGACGGTCGGTTTGCTCTGCCAGTCGGTCGAAAACCTTGAGCCCGCGATGCTCGGTCGGGTCACCAAGCTTCGGGTGGTCGTAGGCGAACGACCACTCGCCATCCGGGTGTCGCTGGCATATTTCGTTGTAATGTACCGTTCGGTCCTCGTGGGCTACCGTCCGCGTCGGCCCTTCGAGTGACGCTGCTTCCGACTCCGAGAGCAACTCCACGACCTCGCCGACGTATCGCTCGCCGTCGACGTATCGTGGGAACACGACGAGGTCGATTTCTCGAAGGAGGTGGGCTGGAAGGCCCTTCTCCGCCACGCGATTGACGAGCTTTTCGACGTCCTCCGCGTGGGTCGTTCCCAGCACGCCGTGCCCGGTTTGGAGGATTTCCCCGAACGTCTCGAAGGATTCGGCTGAGTTAATCTCGGCCACTACTTCCAGGTCTGGGTTGAGGTAGTTCGTTTGAGCCATCAAATCCGCCATCGAGACGCGCTTGAACGCCTCTTGATGGTCTCGTGTGGTCAACGAGACGCCGGTTTCGTGGGGGAGATACACCTCTCTTGACCCCTCGTCGATGCTGACGGGGCGGTCCTCGTAGTCGACGAACGGCATATGAGCGTTCATCAGGGTTGTCTTGCCGACGCCGGTCGGCCCCGAAAAGAGAACGACGCCATGGTGTTCGTACAGCATCCACAGCAACGTCACGAGTTCGGTCGGAAGCGTCCCCGACTCGACGAGGTCGACGGGAGTCAGTACGTCGGCGGCTTGTTTTCGGATAGAGATGTGTGGGCCGTCCTCGGAAATGGTCGGCAGCGCGACGGCACAGCGAATCGTCTGGTCGACGCCGTTGGGGTCGAGGTTAACCTTCGCCGACGGGCGACTCGCTGATAGCTCGACGCCGTCCTCTGCGGCCAGTTGCGTGACGACGTTGATGAACTCGTCTTCGTCGTCGAACTGCAGGTTCGTCGGCTCCCGGTCGCCGCCTCTCGGGACGACCTTGATTCGCTCGCCGACTCGGTTACACTCGACGTCTTCGAGGGTCGCATCCCGTATCGGAACCGTCAGTTGGCCGTAGCCAACGAGGTCACGAAGCACGTAGTACAGGAGGTCGTCGAGTCGGTCGTCGGCAAAGCGGCGGTCGACCGGCGGCACGGCGAGGTCGTATGCGGCAAGCGCGGTCCGAATTCGGTGTCGCGTGGCGTCGAGCCACGCCCGTGTGTTCCGAGCAGTGAGCCGTCGAGAGAGGAGTTTCCTCGCTCGGTCGCGGACGACTTCCGCGCGGTCGTCCAGCGCCACGCTCGCGTCGATTCCTTCGATACCGACTTCCCAAACTCGGGCTTTACACTCCTCGATGAGGTGGTCGTCGCCCGGTAGACGGTCAGGTTCCAGCACCGCGTACTTCTGTTCGAAGGGGTCGCTTCCGAGCAGTCGCTCGCGGTAGCGCACGACGGGCACCTCGTAGCCGGCGAAGGAGACGGTGTATCGCTCGATGCGTTCGGCGCTGAAACGCTCGACGAACGTCGTCTCGTCGATGGTCGTGTGAGCGGGCGCGTAATCGACGAGATGGACGAGTAGTTCGTCGTCGACGATGTCGCCGACCTCGATTTCGTCGTCGAGGGCGTGTGGAGTCAGCGCTCCGAGACACTTCAACTCGGCCAGCGCGTGGTATTCGAGTCGCCGCCGGTCGCTCGGCGTGCAGTCGACCAGTCGGTCGATGGCTCGTTCGTATTTCGCATCGAAGCCTTCCCGGAGGCGCTCGGCCGCTCCCTCTCTCGTCCGTGGTCGAGTCAGCTCCGCGTCCCCGAAGTGGTCACGCACCGATTCGAGGCTCGCTCGACCCGTCGTCGAAAGCGATGGCTCGCGGGCGTCGTAAACGAACTGGTCGCCGTCGCTGTACACGGTCGCAACGACACCATTTGTGAGTGCGTACTGGTCGTGAACGTCCGGTGCGTACCACGCGTCGGGGCTGTCCGGTGGTTCCGGAGGCGGAACGGTTGCGGCCATCGGTTTGCGGAATGTTCTTTCTCTTTCTAATTTAAACGTTAGTAAATAAAAAGAAACTACCCTGCCGTATCCTGCTGTCACTGGCGACGTGTGGTCGGAACCCGACCGCGAGTGTGCCGATAACTACGTAATTTAAACGACCTGCTCGTCCAGAACCGCCACGCCGGGAATCCGGAGCGTCGAGTCGTGTTCGACGATGGCGCCGGCGGATTCCCGAGCGCTGTTGAAGCCGGAGTCAGTCGAGTCGATAACGAGCCGGAGCGTATCCCCAGGCGAGACGTACCGCTGGAAGGCAATCAACTCCAGCGTCTCTGTGTGTACCGTCTCGGGAGTGTCCTCGATTCGGAGTGGGGTCACGTTGTCGTTGATGTGAGTCTCCTCGCCGTCTTCGGAGACGTGGATGACGCGGAAGAACAGCGTCGCTTCCGTGCCGAGCGTTCGAATTCGGAGGTCGATTTCGGGCACCGTAAGCAGGTCGGCCTGCTGGCCGTCGCCGAGGCCGAATGCGTAGCTGGCGTCGAACTCGAAGGTGACGCTGGTTGCGCCGTCGAACGATTCGGAGACGACGTAACTGTTGGCGGTCGGGGCGACAGTGTTGCCGACCAACGAGGCGCCGACGGCGTTGTCGGGGGCGCTGGCGCCTTCAGAGAGGTCGAGTTCGACGGTCTCGGCGTTTCGCTGGGGAATCGCGTTCGCGCCGCGCATGCGCTCGGTCTGGGATTCGTAGACGAGGACGTCGTGGTCGTCGAAGACGGCGTTGACGCTGGCGTCGTCACGGCTGCCGAGGTGTTCGGCGAGCCACGCGCGTGTCGCTTTGTCGCGGGCGGATTCGGCTTGTTCGGGACTCGAATCGACCGGGATTTGGGAATGGCCGCCGTTGTACATGATGAGTTTCGCGTCGCGGCCGCGGTTGCGGAACGCCTCGAAGTTCCAAATCGCCTCGTTGGGGACGAAGAGTGGTCGGTCCAGCCCTGGACGAACAGCGCGGGCACGTCGAGTGCGTCCATTTTGTGGTACGGCGAGCGTGCGGCGAAAAAGGCCTGTGAGGGCTGCGAGAAGCTGTTGAGTGCCACTCCTTCTGCAATCGAGCGATGAACTGTCGGACTGATACCACGTGCTGCGTCGTTGGTCCGGGCGTCGGGCGAACTGTTCTCACCGACGACGCGGGTTCGTGACCCGGCGATACCGACGCCGTAGAGGCCGAGTCCCCAGACAGTTTTGACGACGCCGTTCGGTTGTAGCGAGTAGTTGAGGTCGTGCCACGCGATGCGGGGCACGATGGCGTCGATGCGGTCGTCGACCGCCGCGGCGTTCAACTGGATGCCGCCGGCGTAGGAGCCGCCAATCATCCCGACGGAGGCGCCGTTTTCGCCCTCGACGCGTACCTTCTCGCGCCCTTCGAGCCAGTCGATAAGGGCCGACACGTCGGCGACTTCCTTCGGGCCGTCAACACCGACTTCGCCTTCTGACTCACCGAACCCTCGCGAGTCGTACGAGAGGACGACGTAGCCGCGTGGGGCGTAGTTCCGCCCGATGCTGGCGCTACGTGAGCCTCCCCAGCCGTGGGTTCCCAGAACGACTGGGTATCGCCCCGGCTTGGCCGGTTCGAACAGCGTCGCCGCGATTTCGGTTCCGTCGAATGACTTGATTCGAACATCCGTTTCCGTGTATTCCAGTTCTGCCGTCGCTGGTGTGGCGGCAGCCAGTCCTAGTGTGCCGGCTCCGAGCACGCCCAGAAATCGCCGTCGTTGCATACACGCTCCTACCGATTGGGACGGTTAGCGCTATCTCCGTCAATACGGGGCAGTTTTTGTCCGCCGGCCTATCTCTTCAGGACCGCTTCGACACTCTTACTGATTGACCACCATCGCACAGCAGTGGTCTCTGCTATGCTGACAATACTTACTGAAGCAAGAACTCACAATCTGTCTTTGACGTGTTGCAGACCGAGCCGGGCCACGAGATGTGCTGGTCCCCGTTTCGGGAGGTCGCGGGCAGTCTGGAGATGGCTCGGTGGCTTACTCCCTCCGACATCCATCTCCCAGCCCAGTTCGTCGCCGAATCGTTCGACAGCGGTTTCGGCACGCTCACACACTTCCTCGGGATTCATCGACCGGACCTCGTTGTCGTGCATGAGTAGTTCCCCATCGACAATCGTGGACTCGACGTCCGCGGTCGTCGCGGCGTTGGCGACTAATGCTGGGATATTCGTCTTCGGCGCGAATTTTGGGTCCGACAAATCCAGTAGAATGAGATCCGCCCGTTTACCGGGCCTGATACTGCCTAGTTCGTCGCCAACGCCAAGGGCTCTTGCGCCCTCGATGGTGAGCATCCGGACCAATTCCATTGAGTGAAACTGATTCGTCCCAAAGGAGAGGTTGGCCGCCAATCGGGCCTGTCTAGCCTCTCCCAACAGGTCGCTGGAGTCGTGCCAGTAGTGGTCATCGAGACCGAGTCCAACTGTCGTACCTGCCTCTCGTAGTTTCGGTACCGGTGTCCATTCGGTCTCCCCGTCCGGCTCCCAGTAGCAGAAGATAGATGGACAGTGGGCGACGGACGCGTCGTTTGCTGCCATCCGTTCGATGTCGTCTTCGTCGGCGACGCGAAAGTGTGCGGCCACGAGCCGGTCATCGAGAAGCCCGACCTCGTCTAGGAGCGCAAGTGAATCTTCAGCGTCGTTCGCTCGGGCCATGGTGTTGCTTGCGCCCAGTTCGAGTAGGTGCGTGTGGACCGGTAGGTCGGGAAAGTCGGCCGCAAGCTCGGCTGTGCGCTCCCAGACGTCCCGAGAGCACGACCAGTCGTCGTGGGGACAAACCGTTGCTTGGATTCGTCCGTCGTAGGTGTCGTGATAATCCTCGATAAACGAACGGGCACGCTCGAACTGTTCGTCTTCGGGAATATCCCAAAACAGGTCACTAATCCAGGGGCCGAAAAAGCCTCTCAACCCAGCCTCGCCGAACGCATCGGCTCCACGACTTGGGAGTGCCTCCATCGCGTTGGTCGTCGTGATACCGCCCCGGATGAAATTCAGTGCCGCGAGGTCACAGCCTGCCTCGACGAGATACTCGTATTTGCCACGCCCAAGCTGTTCACAGAAAGCAGTCATTTCGGCGAACAATTCGCCGACGCTCATCTCGCTGAACGCGCCCGTGAGCGCTGTCAGTTCGAGGTGGGCGTGGGCGTTGACCAACCCTGGCATGACGAGCCGACCGCTTCCGTCGATGACGGTTTCGGCGACTGCATCGGCGTCGTCCGGTTCCGAGCGCCGAACCGCCTGAATTCTCCCGTCGTCGACGACGACTGTCCCGTTTCGATACAGGTGATTGTTCTCGTCGACAGTCAACACCGTCGCGTCGTGAATCAGGATATCTGGCGACATGGGTGGGGGGCTGAGCTATCCGCAGCGTTCGATTTGGCTCGACTCGCCGGATTTGAGGTTCGTGCTGGCAATCAAACCTGGGGTCCGGTCGGGCGTGCGTTGACCCGATATGACGAGGGGCTCCCCGAACGGGACGGAGGCGTACTCTAGGGGTCGTCGTCGGCAAACCGCAGGCGGTGGACCGTTTCCGCGTCGCTCCCCCCACGCAGGGTCACGATGGAGGGTCCTCTGGGATAACACCGTACGGCCTCGGGGTTAGATACCGTGCTCCGCGACTGGCGTTTCCTTCTCGTCGATGAAATCACGGACCGTCGCCGTAATGCGGTCTGGGGCTTCTGTTGGACCGCCGTGGCCGACGCCCTCGAACTCGACGAGTTGGCCGTCCGAGAGGGCCGCATCCACCGCACGGATACCGTCTCGGAGGTGGGGTGGTCCCTCGGTGCCAGTCAGCAAAAGCACGGGCGCGTCGATGTCGAGTGAGTCCGGGAGCTGGTACTGTTCGATAGCACGGTTGATTCGTGCGATGTTCTCGGTCAGCGCGACGATATCTGGCCAGGGCGGCCACTCGGCGAGCCAGCCATCCAGATTCTCGATTTGGCCACCGTGCATCACCTCGCTGATGTAGAATTTCATCGCCTCGCGTCGGTCGCCCCCATCGATTCGCTCCTGCATCTGTGCGGCGAGGTTGGCCTGCTCTCGGTATTCGCCGATGAGGACCGCAGGCTCGTACGCGATGACCTTCGTTACTGACGCCGTTCGTGCAGTCTCGATTGCCAACAAACCGCCGAAGGAATGCCCGAACAGAACGGGGGTCCCCTCGACTGCGTCAATGACGGCACGAACGTCCTCGACGCCGCGGCCGAGGTGATACTCCTCGGAGTCGCCGCTTTCTCCAACCCCACGTCGATGCGGAATTGTGACCGTGTAGTCTTCGGCGAAGTGAGGAACTAACGGCTTCCAATACTGAGGAGATGACCCTCCGTGAAGGAGAACGAGCGGTGGCCCCTCTCCGTGTTGTTCGAATGCGATACTGGTTCCATCTGCTGAAGTCACTGTCTGCATGGGTACGTCTCGTCGTTATCGTGGGCGTGGAGAATGCCTGTCTCTCAGTCATTCGGCCGTTTAAGACTGGAGGGGTATACTGCGACACTCGATTTGAGGAGTCCTCGCGCAGTCTCACCGTTCGTCGATTAGTTCGGTCTACGCCGACGCAGTCTCCAAAACCACTGCAACTCGGGAGTGAACTGCCAAGAACGAGAGATGAGACGTTACTGAACGTCTGCCTTGGAGGCTCGTTTGAGCAGACCGACAGCAATGCCACCCAGGACGACGTTGAACGCCAGTAGAACGCCAATCGCGGGAATGACCGTGTTCCAGAATCCAGTGAACGAAGTTATCTCGAAGACCGACATCACGTCGCGTCCGAGCATGAGCGCTCGGATGCCGTCGACGCCGTAGGTGATGGGATTGGCGACTGCGACCGCTTGAATCCAGTCTGGGAGGACCTCGAGCGGCAGAAACGCACTGGAGATAAACAGTAGCGGGAACGTCAGCAGATTCGCAATCATCACCGTGGCTTCTCGGTCGCGGGTGACGAGCGCGACGATGTTCGAGTACGCCATGAACACGCCACCGAAGACGATTGCGACAACGAAGATACCCACGACGCCGAACAGCCCTGTCTGGAGGTAGTGGTCGACGGACGCCCCAGACTTTACACTCAACAGCAGGTAGCCGAGCGCGAGGATGATGCCCGTCTGGACGGTAATCCGAACCACCTCGGACAGCATTTTACCGACGAACATCGCGCTCCGATGCATCGGGGAGATGAGCGTCTTGTCGAACATCCCCGTCTCCATATCATCGACCAAACCGATACCGGAGACAGCAGCGGCGGCCAGTGCTGATTGAATGATAATCGCGGGGGTGAGATACGTCACGTAGGAAACGTCACTACTGACGGATTGGGAGATGGCGCCTCCCGCGATGGCGCCGAGGACTTCGGCCATGAGGACGAAGAAGATAATCGGCTGGACTAGGGAAGTGAACGTCACGTAGGGGTTGCGCGAGGTCTTGACGAGCCATCGCTTGAAACTGATTCGTGCGTCCGTTAGGGAACTGTTCCCCGATGCTCGCGTTGCTGAATCGCTCTCGATACCCGACTCGTCGGTAGCGCCGCTCATCGAGTCACCTCCTGAACGGTCGCCGTTTCTGTGGCGATGCCGTTTTCTTCGACCTCAGACCCAGCCAGCGTGAGGAAGACATCGTCAAGCGTCGGTGATTGAACGTCGAAATCGGTGACCGTGATATCCGCCGCGGCCAATTCGGTGAACAGGTCGCCCACGGCAGAGCGCACGTTGTCGGCTTCGATAATCAAGCCCTCGGCGGTCTGTTCGACGGTTGCCGCCTCGAGGGCGTCGAGCTGACGGACGACATGCACAGCTCGGCGGCGTTTCTGGTCCGACGGGTCTTTCAGTGACAGTGTGAGGGTATCCGTCCCGATAGCTGATTTGAGTTCGTCAGGTGTCCCTGTGTGCGTGATTTGGCCGTCTTGGAGGATGGCGAGTCGGTCACACAGTTCGTTCGCTTCTTCGAGATACTGCGTCGTGAGAAACACCGTCGTTCCTCGGTCGTTGATTTCCTCGAAGTAATTCCAGACTCGGAGTCGTGCCTCGGGGTCGAGACCGGTCGTCGGCTCGTCGAGGAAGACCACCGGGGGACGATGGACGAGCACGGTCGCAGTATCGAGTCGCTTCTGCATCCCGCCCGAGAACGTCTCTGCTCGCTTGTCGGCGACGTCTCGCAAATCGACGAGTTCGAGGAGGCTTTCGATACGCTCTTCTCGTTCGTCGCTCGGAACGCCGTACATCTGACACGCGACGCGCAAATTCTCACGCGGCGTCAGTTCGAAGTCGATACTCGTCTCTTGGGCCATGTAGCCGATGGATTCGCGCACAGCCTGTGGGTCGGTTTTCGTATCGTAGCCGTTGATTCGCACCGACCCCTGTGTCGGGGCCAGAAGCGTCACGAGGGTTTTGATAGTGGTCGTCTTGCCAGCCCCGTTTGGGCCGAGGAATCCGAAGAACTCGCCTTCGTCGACGTCGAGGGAGACGCCTTGGACGGCTTCGGTTCCATCGTCGTACGTCACGTGGACGTCCTCTGCGTCGATAGCGGTTCGACACGTCGAACTACCAACCCGGTCTACGGATTGGTCTCGTCTCTGTTGCAATGCCATGGGCGAGTAAGAACTCACGACGAAGCCGGGTAGGCCGTTCTCGAATTCGTACGGTTGTTTAAGTGCCCCTCAATCAGCGAGCGTGCCGTGCACAGTCAGTCGGGGAGTGTGGGCCACGTCGTAGCTACGGTCTCCTCGATGAGTTGTGTTTGCGCCCGGCGCAGTCGTTCGGAGGCCGAGGACGGTGAGATATCCAATTCCATGGCAACGTCTTCGAGGGCGGCCTGCCTCGGAATATCGAAATATCCCCGTTCGTAGGCGATTCGAAGCGCCTCGCGTTGGCGGTCGGTCAGTCCATCCCCTGCTGGTTCAGACTCCCCATCTTGAGTGAGGCGGTGCAACCGGAAGTGAGCGTTCTGCTGCCAAAACGAGGAGAACTTGCTGAACGCATCCCGGTCGGCGAACCAGCCGGTTTGTCGCCATCCGTCAGGCACCACATCGATTCGCTCGATAATCGCGTCGGCCGTGGCGAGGGCTTCGAGTCCTGCGAGGTCGTCGAGCTCCTCTCCGAGTTGCTCCTCCAGACTGAGCGCCGGGATAACCTGGTATCGTCGAGTTTCGCCGGCCCGGCCGACGAGTGTCCACTCACCCACGTCGTATGCCTCGGTCAATGCGTCTTCGATGTCCGACTGCGGACCGTCTTGTACGGTGACGAGAAACAACGGACGGGCGCCGTGATTGAACTGCATCTCGAGAATCACTGTCGCTTCGGGAACGTCAGTCGCCACATCCGTGAGCGGTAACGCCTCACAGTCGATACTGAACTCCGCGACGAGTCCCATGTGTCGTTGTTTCTGCCGACGCTATTGGTGCTGTCGAAAACGTCGATGAAACCGAAACGGCTGGTCGAGAATCGACTGTTCCGAGGCCATCAACGCACTCTCACTGTGCCGGCTATTTTCCGGAAAACGTGGCACCACGGCTGTCCTCCTCTGGTAATAAATACCCCAATGACTGAGAGAACGGCTTAGCCGACTCGTCCACGAACTCAGAGTTGCATGCTGACGACTCGCTCCATTGATGGCATCGAGATAGCGTACGAACGACACGGCGACGGCCAGCCACTGGTACTGCTTCACGGCGGGATGGCTCCCCGACAGTACTGGCACCCAGTCGTCCCACACTTCGAGGAGTATGCCGCGGTGATTCCCCAACGGCCGGGGTTCGGCACGTGTCTCGATGACCACGACGAGACGAGCGCCGATGCGGTACTGACCCGTGAGGCGCAGTACGTTCGGGGGCTCGTCGAGGCCGTCGATGGCGACCCGATTTTGTTCGGGCACTCCTACGGTGCGCTGACGGCTGTCCAGTCCGCGACGGATGCGGCGGTCGATGCGGTCCTCGCATACGAACCGGCCGTTCTCCCCGACGAGTTCCGTGCGGAGGCCGACCTCGCCGACCGAATGGCGACGCTCATCGAGGATGGGGAACGGCAGGAAGCGGTGAAACGATACATCGAGCAGGTCCTCCATCCCGATGGAATCGATGACCTCGATGCGTGGTTGGCGGAGTGGCCGGTCTGGCCGGATTGTGTGGAACTCGCCGAGGAAGTCGTCCGAATGAATCGTGCCGTCGAACGCTATCAGCTCCCGGAGACGCTCGACGTCACAGCACCCGTACTCGTGATGACGGGGACCGATGGACCGAATTTCCTCCGCGAGAGCGCTCGCGACGTACATGAGGCACTTCCACACAGCCGTCTTGTCGAATTCGACGGCGTCAGTCACAGCGGCCCCGGAGAAGCCCCGAAACGAATCGCCGCGGAAGTCGATGCGTTCCTCAGTGGCCACGAATGACGGAGAACAAGCCATAGACTAGCTGGCAGTGGCGACGGCTGTACACCCTCCTGACTGGTCGTGTCGAACTTCGAGTACTGGCGACAGCCGACCGACCGGCTAAGGGAGTCCCACTCGCGAGTCGCCACGGTTAGGGTTCGGGAGCGATTCCCCCTTCGTTTCTGGTCAGCAGGTACAGTACGAACGAGGTGAGCCAGTGTGCGCCCGCGTAATCCTCGGTGAACGCCAGTTGTAGGCTATGTTCGACGTGACGCTGTGCACTTTTTTCGAGCGGTTCGGCGACAGCATGGTCACCGAGTGTGCTGGCGATGCCAGCCATCGACCACGCTTTCGAGAGATTGAGACCGACGAAATGCAGTTCGAGGCCGTCGTCACTGTCTGTTTTGACATCGACTGGTTCGAGGATGGAGTCGTAGGGTGATTCGGTTATTGCGGGTACGAAGCCATCGAACCACTGCTGGAACTCCGCTCGTTCGAGTACTCGCCGCATCAAGTCTGCCTCCGTGAGTGCAGGTGAAAGGAAGTCCCACCCGAGCGGTTCATACTCGACAGGATACGCTTTGTCACCGAGAAAAAACCGACGAGAGGTCTCTACGACGGCTGTTTCAAGCGCGTCGTCGTCGACGACTCGGGCGTAGTCAAGGGCAAACGAGAGTGCGAACGCGGAATTGTCGTGTGTGCCGACTCGAAACGGACGGTCTTGGGTGAGAAATTCACGTTCGAAAAGCTCGACGACACGTTGTTCGAGGGGGCCAAACATCTCTCGCCACTTTTCGGCACGGTCAGCGTCCCAAAGGGATAGCTCCGAAACGAGGCGCAGGAGCCACGCCCAGCCATACGGCTTCTCGAAGGACTCGTTGTCAGCCAGATACGCTGCCTCTTGCTCGATTTTCTCGGCTGTAAACCGCTCTTCGAGCGTCGAGACAATGGCTGACTCTTCAGGATGGTCATCAAAGAGACGGAGTTGTCGAACGAGACACCAGTGATTGTGTACCGCGGAGTGCCAGTCAAAACACCCGTAGAAGACGGGGTGGTCCTCGCTTGGCTGAATCGAGTCGTCGGAGCTTTCGACCACTCGTGCAAAGTGCGGATACTCCGTGCCGACTGAGTCGAGTGGATACTCGGACAGGGCGGTACATAATTCGGGCGTAATCCAGTTGGCGTGCCCTGATAGAATCGTAGGCACGTCGTTGTTCTGAAGGGCGTTCATGGGATGTGTGTCTTTGGCACAACTGTTAGATTTGTTGTTCATTGGTCCGTCTTACACCGGGAGAAATCCCAATGTGGCGAGTTGCCAGCTAAACCCGACTCCGAGAACCGCTAACACTGTTTGATGGAGTCGGATTCGCAGCGACCAGTAACTGTGCCACCACGCGAGGATGGCTCCAACTGCCGTCCCAGCAGCGAGAACCGCAATCACTGGTGGCAGTGCGAGTGCGATTTGCATTGGAAGCGGCCGTGTGATGAGCGTGAGGTCACCACCGGTCTCCAAGACGAAAACGAAGAGCACGACGAACCCGATCGAGACACTGCACAGGCCGACGCCTGCTGCACGGCCGAGCCAAGATGGACTCGTCACTCGCCGTGTAATGCCGTGGACGAATCCGCTAGTGGCATCTCGATTCTGCTGCTGTTCGGTTTGTCGGGGGCAGTGTTGGTCTGTCATTCTGAGTCGTTCATATCCCGTCCGTTGTTCGTGCCATGCTTCGTCCACCGCTGCCAGGCACTGTGTCCGCCCCAGCCAGCCAGCGACACGCCGAAGCCCGACAGTGCCGTCCCGAGGACACCACCCGTGACTTCCTGACGACGGTGGTGCCGAACAGGCTGGTAGACGCCAGTGGGTTCGCTGTTCATGTTCAGTACGGCCACCTCACCATCCGTGACCTCGAAGGCGAGGATGTCGTGACCGCCAACTTCCTCGTATACGTACGGTTCCGTCTCAACCCACTTTCGGGTGTCTCCGTCGAGAGTCGTCGTGCGGAGGCGACCGTTGGCTGCCGGTTCGACGGTCAGGTGTTCGAGCAGATTGGCGACTTGGAGTGGACCGCTCTGGGGGAGATACGAGAGCCTGTACTCGCCTGCGACGATTTCAGCACGCTCCTGACCGTTCGCTTTCGAAGTCGGTGTCGGCGTGGTCGGTGCTGGCTGGAGAGTATACGCTTCGATGAGTTCGTCAACGACAGCTTTTGGACGTTCACTCGGATTACTGTTGTAGGCGACGAAGATTCCAACGTCGTGGTTCGGGGCGAGCAGCAGGTGGCTGGTGAAGTTAACCGTTGCCCCCGAGTGGGCGATGAGGTTGGCATCCGGGCTCCCGTACTCGTGGAAGCCGTACCGCCAGTTGGTGACTGCTGGATGGCGCACGTGGTGGCGTCTGTGCATCGCCTCTGCGGTCTTCGTGTCGAGCACTCGTCTGTCTCCGACCGCACCGCCGCCGAGGTGTGCGCTCATGAACGCCGCCATATCCGTCGCCGTCGCACTCAGAGAGCCCGCTGGACGCATGTTGATGTACACGTCATCGGCTACCGTGAACGACGCATCGTCGCGGACGTGTGGTGCGGCGAGGTCACCAGATAGGTCACCGGTGGTGGGTTGGGCGAACGTGCTGTTGGACATCCCAAGCGGGTCGAATATCTCCGAGTGGATGTACTCCTCGAACGTTGTATTGTGCGCTTCGGCGACAACGTGGCCTGCGAGTGCTGCACCGTAGTTGGAGTAGCCAACGAGTTCACCGGGTGGACGGATACGTTGACGCTGGTTATTGGCGAGAACGGTCTCTAAGGGGTCAATGGCAGCCGGATCGGCGACGATATCGGGATCGAGCGTGGACTCGAATCCGGCGGTGTGTGTACCGAGATGTCGGAGTGTTACTGGGTTGTCATACGTGTCTGGGACGGTGACTGCGGAGTTATCGAGATACGTGTTCACGTCGGCATCGAGGTCAAGCACGCCTCGTTCGACACCTTGCATGACGGCGGTGTACGTCACGAGCTTCCCAACTGACCCGACCCGGAACACCGTCTCGTCTGCTCGAACCGAATCGTCGCCATCGATATCGGCCACACCGTACCCTTTGGTGAGGACGGGAGTGTCACCAGAGACGACGGCGACGGTTGCGCCGGGGGTCGTCGCTCCGACCCGTCCGGCCATCACCTTGTCGACGACCGCTTCGAGTTCGCTCGAATTTCCGAAGGGCTCGTCACGGTGCTGTGTGGCGTTGGCGTCGGTCGGGGCGCTCGTTCGACCGATCGTGATTCCGGTGCCACCGAGGATTCCAATACTACCGAGGCCGGTGAGAAACGACCGTCTCGTCGTTTCATCGGTCCTGCCGTTCGTCGGAGAGCGTTGTGGTCCTGTCATGAGCCGGGCCGGGTGTGGGTGCGTTGCTGGACTGGACGACCGTCGGTTTGCCAGTGTGCCCGAGCGCCCGGAGCCGACAGCGAATACTGCACACGCCTCACTACCGGTACGTCGGTCGAACGAGGCTGTATCGTCCCACTCTGGTGGATTTCGTGACGTATCGCGCGTGGTGTGGTTACAGTGATTCCGTGGGTCGTGGCGAGGTGGCTGAGTCGATGGGTAAAAACGTCGGGTACGGTGCACATCGGTGCTCACCTCGGAGTAATCTCGATGGCGCTGATGAGACCGAAAAACGCGGTCGAGGTGGTCTCGACCGTGAGGTCGGCCTGCTCGACGGTCTTCAGCGGGTCGTGATTCAGTCGGCAGCCGTTCTTCTCGTAGTGGGACTCGGCACGCCAGTCTTGGAGCCAGGCAAGCGGTGCGGCGTCGCTGTGGCGGTGTTCGAGTAGCAAAATTTCGCCGTCAGGTGTACAGACCCGCTCCATCTCGTGAAGTGCGGCAATCGGATCAGGGAACGTGCACGTAGAAAACGACGAGATGACAGTGTCGAAGCTGTCGTCGTCGAAATCGAGTGCTTGGGCATCCATCTGGTGGACAGTGCCGCCCAAATCGAGCCGATCGAGTTCAGTACGAGCGTGGGCGAGCATTTCACCACTGATGTCGATGCCGACGACCTCGCTCGACGACGAGAGATAGCGAAAGTTCTGCCCAGTGCCACAGGCTACATCGAGCACTCGCCCATTCGCGTCGTTGAACTGCCGACGACGATACCGACCGGCGAACAACCGGTCGAGTCGCTGCCATCGAGCGAGCTTGTCGGCCACGCTTGCGTACGCGTCGGCGATTTCCTCGGCCGATTTCGAGCGTTTCTGTGCCGGATGCAGTCGCTCCGAATTCTCTCTTTGTGTTCGATTCTCCTGGTCTGTCGGTTCGTAGGGATTACTCGATTGCACAGTTGGACCTCCGTAATCTGCAATTACGGGTCCGGCCATCGACACCGATAAATCTATTGGATATTTGATAATTTATCGAATATGCTTCAAAACTGGAGTTGAGCAAAAAGCCGGGTAATTGCGCTCCTGATACCGAAATTTAGCGACTCACTCGAATTGAGCGCCATTTGCTCAATGGAGGTTTCGTAAAGAGTCTGTCAAGAACGGTGAAATTCACCGTTTTCGCGTCGCACGCGCTCGGTTCGTATCACCGTCGCGGTTGAATCAAGAACCAGTCGAACCGCATCTCTCTCGTGACGCAACACGACCTCGTATTCGTCGGGATTGGACTCGATTTGCTCGGATGTCCAGTCCCCCTTGTAGAGATGTTCGTTGAACTCCCAGATGCCCTGTGAACTCACATCGACACCCCGGTCCCAGTGGAACGCTATCGACGCTGGATGGTGGACGACACTGTACGTCAGTGGGCTGTTGTACTCCCGAAGACACTCCTCACACGTACTCGTCACGAGAAACGAGTCAGCGTCGGGCAACGGATTCCCTGGCACTTCGATTATGTCGGCGGAGAGGTGAGCCCCACATTCTGGGCACATCCCGATTCGAAGTTGCTTGGCGACCTCCGCACTTTGTCGTTTGACGCTCTGAATCAGTGCATTATCGTCGTGGGTCTTCACTTGGGCAGGGGTTATCGGCTGCCCCGTAACTGGTTTCTCACACGCCGAACAGTCGATACGGAAAAACTGGTGTGAGAGAAATGCTTCAAGCGCCTCTTCTCCACAGAAGACGCACACACCCTCAACCGGTTTGGGGCCGAAGGAATCCGGTTGCTGGTAATTTCCGGATAAGATGAACCGGACGATGCGTTCGCCAGCGTGCGTAAGCGAGTACCCGTCGTCGCTTTTCCGTAGGTACGTCCCTGTCAGCTCGCTCAAGTGGTACGACAGCTTCGACGTATTCTCGACCTCTACGTAGTCATAGATTTCAGAAAACGCAAGTTCAGTAGATCCTGACCCGACCTCTTCGAGTTCATACTGGGCAACTGCGACAGCGCGAAGGATGTCGACTCGAGTGTCGTCAGCGAGAAGCCGAAAAATGTCCGTAACCGAGTAGTTTTCCGTCATTGTCCTCCGTATTTACTCTCTGTTCAGCGGCAATATTGAAACCCGGGTCGTCCTCACCGGAGCAACGCCGAAAACGAAGCAGGCAAATCGTTCACGCCGTACTGCGGCAGAATTGGGCGGTGGCCTCACCGCCCCAACGATTCCTCTCGCCTCGTGACTCAAACTCACGTTTCACCCTCGAAAATCGTTAACACCCGAAGCGCCGAACGGCGAGGCATGCCGCCTTCCAGACGACGAATCCTCGAACTGACTGCGCTTTCGATGACGACACTCGGTGGGTGTTCGGCACTCGGTGACCCACCGCCGGAGGGGACGCCCACGGAGACACCCGACGGAACTGAGCCGCCCGACCCGACGGCGACGCCGACCGACGCTCCGGCCTCGGAACTCCTGTGTGGTACCGGACCGCTCCCCGATTCAGGGTGGCCGCTGTCGGAGCGCTCTGTCGGTCGGACGAACTACGCACCCGACGGCGACGGGCCGGCGGAGAAACCGAGTGCGGAGTGGTCGGTAACGGCGACGGCGCCGGAGCGCGGCGAGGTTCGCTTCACTCGGCCTATCGTCGCCGACGACCGCATCTACGTCGCCCGGAACGTCGTCGTCGGAACCTCCGTTCCGAAACCGGACAAGCAGTATCTGCAGGCGTACGACGCTGCGACAGGCGACCGCCTGTGGGAGTACGCGATAGCGGGGACGCCGCAGGCGGTCGCGACCACCGACGAGGCGGTGTTGGTGGCCGACCGGAGTACACTCCACGCCGTCGAATACGGTGGCGAGTCGGCACGGTGGACGCACGAACCCGACGGTGGCGTCGACGACGTACTCCCGATTCCGGACGGCGTGTTGGTCGCCTCGACGCGGGCCGACAGCGACGACACGGTTGTCGCGCTACTCTCCGATGGCGAGGTCGAGTGGGACGTGACTGTCGACGCGTGGCTGGATTCCTCGCTCGGGTGGACCGACGGTCGGGCGTATCTCGCGACAAACGGCGCGGAACTCGTCGCCATCGACACCGACGAAGGCGAACAGCTGTGGACCCGCAACCTCCACGACCGCGAGGACAGGAACCCGGCGACGCTGCTCGTGACGCCGTGTGCGGTGTTCGTCGCGGTCGATGAAGCGTTATACGCCGCCGACCGCGACGGGGAAGTCGCGTGGTCGGTCAACAAGTCGTTCCGGGATTTGGCGACCGACGGCGAGTACATATACGGCGTCGACGGCGACGGCTACGCCCGTTCGCTGTCCATCGAGGACGGCGACGAAGACTGGGAAGAGTTCCGTGGCGCCGTGAACGAACGCTACACTGACGGGTTCTTCGACGGGCTGGCAATCGACGACGAGACGCTGTATGCGGGAACGCTGGAGGATGGCCTCCTCGCCATCTCGACGAACTCCGGCGACGTACGGTGGGTACTCGAACGCGACCTCGACGGGGTTAGCGTGTCGGTCGTCGACGACACGCTGTACGCCGCGTGGGGGAATCGACTGCTCGCGTTCCGGTAGCGCCTCGGTACTCCACCCGTCAGGGATGTCGAAACGCGACCCTTCCTCGAAATATGGTCTGCCTTCAGTGGAGAATCCCGCCCAACAACGCCTCTCGAGGGTGAATATACTGGTTGGCAAGTCCCATCTCACGGGAATGGCTGGCAGATTTTTTATCAGTGGTCACGATAGAGTAGACGTTGGCACACAACACGACATACCATGACATACACACTCGAAATCAGCGACGACCTCAAAGAACGACTGGATAACCACCTCGAGGAGGACGAATCGCACGAGGAATTCATCGAGGAACTCGTCTCCGTATACGAGACGGAAGGTGCGTTCCTCCAAGAGGGCTATTCGGAGTAAGTGCTCGTTCGAGCTGCGTTCGAACCGGTACAGCGCAAAAACCCACCCCGTAGGGGTGGCTGGAGTCGTCGCGGCTTCATCAACCGGGTCGACGAGCCGGGAGTCAGTACTCGGGTCGCTGGCCGCGAATGATGTCGCCTAGCTGTTGGTGTTCGTCGGCGAGGAGCTCCGTCACGTCATCGGCGGTGATGATTCCGACGAGGGTATCGCTCTCACAGACGGGGAGCCGACGGATTCCGTGGTCCGCCATCAGCGTCGTGGCTTCGTAGAACCCGGCGTCGGGTTCGGCCGTCTGGAGGTCACTGGTCATCACGTCTTCGGCGGTCTGTTCGGTCGGGTCGCTTCCCTCGCCGATGACGCGGACGGCCAGGTCTCGGTCCGTGACGATTCCGACGGCGGTCTCGCCGTTCGTAATCACGACACTTCCGACGTTCTCCTCGTCCATTGTCGCTGCGAGTTCGGTGACGGAGGTCTCCGGGTCGGCCGTCACGGCGTCGCTTCGAGCGAGGTCTTCGATTGGCATTGGTGGTCACCCACAAGGAGAGACGGTCTCCCGTGAGTAATGGATGGCCTTCGTTCCTACTGGGTAGGAATCACCACGGTGCGTATGCCAAGTGTTGACGTACTAATCCTCCGCAGCCCCACCGAATCCGTCGAGGTGTTCGGCTCGGCTTCCTACGCCGATAGCGGACGTAACCGTCAGGCCCGTTCTGCCGTCGGTTTCCTGGCCTCGATAGTCGCGCTGACGACGTACTCGCTCATGTCGCGCTCGTCGTCCCACTCGCTGATGAACTCGGCACTGTCGTCTTTCGGCGCGACGTGAACGTCGACGAATCCGGCGTTGTTGAGCATCCGTTCGATGGCCTCAATGGGCGATGCACCGGCGACACAGGCCGCCAGTGAGTCCGGGTCCTCCCGGACGGCGTCCGGAAGCGATGCGGTCAGGACCACGTCGGAGATGGCCAGCCGTCCACCGGGGGCCAGCACACGGAATGCCTCCCTGAACACCTGCGCTTTGGCCGGCGAGAGGTTGACGACGCAGTTCGAGATGACGACGTCGACGCTTCGGTCGGCTACGGGGAGGTGTTCGATTTCGCCGAGTCGGAACTCCACGTTCGTCGCGTCGTTTTTCGCGACGTTCGCTCGAGCTTTTCCGACCATCTCGGGTGTCATGTCGACGCCGATGACGTGGCCTTCGTCACCGACTTCACGTGCGGCGAGGAAGCAGTCGAAACCGGCTCCCGAACCCAGATCGAGAACCGTCTCGCCCGCCTCGAGGTCGGCGATGGCCTTGGGATTCCCGCACCCGAGGCCGAGGTCCGCCCCCCCCGGCGACCGCCTCGATATCGTCGGCGGCGTATCCGAGTCGCTCGCTGTCCGTCCCCATCGAATCGTCACAGCAGGCGTCCGCGTTCCCTGCCGTGTCAGAACAGCAGGAACTCTCACCGTCGTCGATAGCGATGTCGGCGTATCGCTCCCGGACGAGGCGGCGCTGTGCGTCGGCGTCGCGGTCGGGCGAGGCGTCCTCGGAGGGCGGTGTCTCACTCATCGTCGGTCCTGAGTGCGTCAAACGTCTCGACGAGCTGTTCGGCGTCGTCGGTCAGGCTGTAGTATCGCCAGGACCCCTCCTTCCGGCGAGTCACCAGCCCCGCCGAGTAAAGGCGTGAGAGGGCCTGACTGACCGCGCTCTGACTGAGGCCGACCGCGGCTTCGAGGTCGCAGACGCAGACGTCGCTCTCGGCAGCGCGGATGCGACGAACCAGTTCGTACCGGGTGTCGTTGCCTAGCGCCGACAGCAACTGCACGTCAGCGACGACTGTGTCCTCCTCGACTTTGGGTACTTCAGCACAGCAGGCAGTCCCGGCTGTTCCCTCGGACTGCTCGGCCCGTGAGATAGGGTCGGTCTCATCTCGACTCATAGTAGTAAGTGCTAATATAAGCATATTCTAATATAGTAGTTGCGGTACCCCCCGACGTGTCGGTAGCTGGACGAGCAGATTCCCCAAGGGCGGTTTTTACGCATCGACTAGCGTTCCGAAACTGATTCCTGCTCCCCCGAAAAGGTATGAATGGGATTCTCTACGTAATGGTCGACCCAACAACGGCGCCGCTCAGCGAACTCATATTACATCTCCTCCTCGCGGGTGGGCTCGGGGCACTCATCGGTCTGGAACGGGAGCAAAGCGAGTCTGGGGGGTCCTTCGCGGGGAGTCGGACGTTCCCGCTAATCGCACTCTACGGAGCGCTCGTTCAGGCCTTCTTCCCGGCGGTGCTGCCCGTGGCACTCGGAATACTTGTCGTGCCTCTCGCTGTCGCGTACCTCGGGAAAATCTGGTACGAAGACGATATCGGCTTGACGACGCTCGTGGCCGCCCTCCTTACGGCCGTTCTCGGTGCAGTCGTGATGCACTCCGACCGCGGCGCGCTCATCGCGATTATCGTCGGCGGCGCCGTCACGGTCCTGCTCTCGGTGAAAGACCCGCTACACGACTTCGTCGACCGAATCGACGACAGCGAACAGCGGGCGTCGGCGAAGTTCATCCTGGTCGTCCTCGTCGTGTTGCCGGCACTCCCCGACCGGTCGCTCGACGTCCTCTATGGCCTCAATCCGAGATTCATCTGGTTGATGGTCGTCTTCGTCACTGGGCTCGGGTTCGTGGCGTACGTGCTCGGACAAACGCTCGGCCCCGAACGGGGAATCGCTCTCACGGGAATCGTCGGTGGGTTCGTCTCGTCGACGGCAACGACGGTCTCGATGGCGGAGAAGACGACCCAAAACGAGACGCTGTATCACGTCTGTGCCTTCGCGGTCGTCACCGCCTCCATCGTGATGTTCCCCCGAGCACTCATCGAAATCGCCGTGGTCAACCCCGCCCTGCTCTCGAGTGCCGCAGTGCCGCTGGGAGCGATGACCGCCGTCGGTGCGGTTGCTGCCGGGGTGTTGTACTGGCGAACTGCGTCCGATGAAACGGTCGAACCGGAGGAACTCAAGAACCCGTTTCGACTGCAGCCCGCGCTCCTCTTCGGGGTCATCTTCGCGGCCGTGTTGCTCGTCTCCGAATACGCCAACGAGTGGTTCGGAGCGTCGGGCGTGTACGCGACGGCGTTCGTCTCCGGCCTCGCCGACGTCGATGCGATGACGATAACGCTGAGCCGACTCGCAGCCGAGGGGGCCGTCTCGACGGAAGTCGCCACGACGGGAATCGTCATCGCGGCTATCGCCAACACCTTCGTCAAGGCCGTGTTGGCGTGGGTGCTCGGTTCCTACAGATTGGGCAGGCTCGTGTCGATCGTCCTCGGCGTCGTCGTCCTGAGTGGGCTGGTTTTCCTCCTCGTTTGAACCGCCTGGGTCCTACGGACTCGCGCGGACAGTGGTCTATCCCTACAGTGGCTGGGGGTTGAGACGACACCGGATGTATTTTCTGGAACGGATATTGTCGCCTCTACACGTTCGATTCCACCGCTTTCGCATTTTACCCAACTGATATTAACATATAGAAAACTGAATTTTTCAGAAGTGTACAAAAGGTACGTTCTTACTAATATATTATTGTTGTGCTGGGTACTACCCAGTGGGAATCGCGTGGCTACTCATTAGATAGGGTTCCGTAGCGCAGGATGAATGGGCCCAATTACACTGCTGAGTGCTGTCGAACCGGGGTGGGCGGCGTTGCTCGCTCCGGAGATCGCGAGCCGCATGCAGTTCGGATGGACGATCTCCGTTCACATCATCTTCGCGTCCCTCTCGATCGGGCTCGCACCATTTATTATCTACTTCACGTGGAAAGACGTGCGGACGAACGAGCAGCAGTATGCCCGATTGCGCTCGTTCTGGGTGAAGGTGTTCGCCGTCGGCTTCGTGATGGGTACTGTCACCGGGATTCCGATGAGCTTCCAGTTCGGCACGAACTTCCCACGGTTCTCCGAGGTGGCCGGTGAGCTAATCGGCGGTCCGTTGGCCTTCGAAGCGAAGATGGCGTTCTTCCTGGAAGCCGTCTTTCTCGGCGTGTTGCTGTACGGCCGCGACCGCGTGACGGACCGTACGTACGTTCTCTCGTCGGTCCTCGTCGGCGTCGGCGCCTGGCTGTCGGGGTTCTGGATTCTGGTCGTCAACGCTTGGATGCAGACCCCACGGGGCTACGAGATGGTCACCCGCAACGGGATGGAGATCGCCCAACTAACCGATCCGATCGCCGCGTTCCTCACTCCGCGACTCCCCTGGATGTACGTTCACATGATGAACGCATCGGTAATTTCGGTCGCACTGCTGGTCGCGGGCGTCTCGGCGTACATCGTCTGGAAGAAGCCCGACACGGAAGCCTGGAACACCGCACTCAGGCTGGCTGTCGTACTCCTGCTTATTTCCGCCCCGTTCCAGGCGGTCCACGGCGACGCCTACGGCCGCCACGTCGAGGACACCCAACCACAGAAGTTCGCCGCGATGGAGGCCCACTACGAGACAGGACAGGCCGACCTGCACCTGCTCGCGTTTCCGAAGTCACTCGAGGCACTCACCGACCCGCGCGCAGAGAACCTCGTCACCGTGAGTCTCCCCGCTGTCGGGTCGTTCCTCGCCAGTGGCGGGGACTTCGACACCGAGGTCATCGGACTGAACGAATACGAGGAGAACCCCCCCGTAGCACTCGTGTTCTGGTCGTTCCGCTTCATGGTCGGACTCGGATTCCTGTTCATCGGGCTGGCGCTGTGGGGCGGTTACCTCACGTACCGCGGACGGCTGTCCGACAGCACACGCTACCTGAAGGCGATGATTGCTGCATCGCCATTCGGCTACGCTGCGTTGCTCACCGGCTGGTACGTCACCGAAATCGGCCGCCAGCCGTGGGTCATCCAGGACGAACTCAGGACCAGCGAGGCGGTCTCAGCGATACTAACCGGGACGGAGGCGACACTGACCCTGGTCGGGTTCGTCGTCGTCTACGTCGGGTTGGTGCTGACAGCCCTGTACGTCCTGAAGTGGCTGGTCCGGGAGGAACTCCAGGCGCTCGGTGTCCGAGAGTCGAGTGAGGGCCGCTGGCACGGTCCGATTCCGGGGGTGGGCGATGATGACTGACCCGTTGTTGCCCGTCGACGCCTACCTCGTCGAGTCGCTGCCGGAGATATGGTTCGGCGCTGTGCTGTTCGCACTGGGGATGTACGTCGTCCTCGACGGCTTCGACTTCGGTATCGGAATGCTGTACGCGACCCGGACGGACGAACACGAGCGGGAGACGTTCCTGGCGGCGTTCGGCCCGGTCTGGGACGCCAACGAGGTGTGGATTGTCGCCTTCGGGACGATGCTGCTGGCGGCGTTTCCACGGGTGTACTCTCGCCTCCTTGCGGACAACTATCTGCTCGCAATCGGGTTCGTCCTCGCGTTGGTGTTCCGCGGACTCGGCCCGGAACTTCGCGAGCAGCGCGACGACGAACGGTGGACGCGCTACGCCGACTACGCCTTCGTCGGCGGCAGCGTGTTCGCGCCGCTGCTGTTCGGGATGCTCGCCGGCCGCTGGCTGTTCGGCGGGGCGACACTGCCGGTGGTGCTGACTGGCGTCGGTCTGGTCGCCGTCTCCGTCGTCACGGGTGCGGCGTTCCTCGCGGCCAAAACCGAGGCCGGTCTGGCGTCGGAACTGCGTGCGTACGGTATCGGCGCGACAGTTGCGTACCTCGGCGGGGTGGTCGTGCTGCTGGGAACTGTCGTCCTGACCGACGCGGGCGGCGCTGCCGACGCGGTGCTCTCGCTTCCCGTGGCTACAATCGTCGTCCTCTCGGTCGTTGTGGGGCTGGGCGGGAGCGTGCTGGCCAGACGCGGCTGGTACCGTGCCTGGCTGGCGAGCGCGCTGGCGCTCCCCGCACTGTTGACGATGTTGGTCGCAGTGCTGCTGTACCCGACGATTTATCCGCCGACCGGGTTGCTGGTCAGGGAAGCGGTCGTGTCGCCGCTGGCGCTGAACCTCGTGACCGTCCTCGGGTTCCCGGTGCTGCTGCTGGTGCTGTGGTACTTCAAGTTCCTCTACGGCGTGTTCAGCGGCCCAATCGAGGGCGAGGGCTACGGCGGGTGACACAATCGCCGGGAGCGAGCATCTGGACCCACGAGAGAACCAAAATTCTATGTAATCATCCAAGCAAGCTTCAGGGACAACGAATAAATGAGTTCTATCTTTTTCTTTCTCTCTTTGAGTGCCGGATGGCCGCTACAGCTACTCCCTGTGCAGCTTCCTGTCTCGACCGACGTGGTCGTCGTACTGGCCATCATCGCTATCGTCTTCGTCCTCTTCGTCACCCAGCCGGTACCGATCGACGCCACCGCGGTCGGCCTCATGGTCGCCCTCGTCCTCCTCGGCGAGTGGACCGGCGTGTCGCCAGCGCAGGGGGTCTCTGGATTCTCGAATCCCGCGACGCTCACCGTCCTGGCGATGTTCGTCCTGAGCGAAGGCGTCCGACGGACCGGCGTTATCCAGATTCTCACGCGGAAACTGATCGCGTTCGCCGGGGATGACGAGTTCCGGCAGCTGCTCGCCACGGTCACGCTCTCCGGGCCGCCCGGCGGGGTCGTCAGCAACGTCTCGGTCGTCGCCGTGTTGATACCGGCGATAATGAACCTCGCCCGGCAGACGAAGACGTCGCCCTCGAAGCTCCTGATACCACTGTCGTTCGCCTCGATGCTCGGCGGCATGCTCACCGTCGTCGGGACGATAACGAACCTCTTGGCAAGCGAAGTGTGGGTCCAGGTGGGTGGTCCCGACGCACAGCCGTTCGCGCTGCTCGAGTTCACGCACCTGGGTGCCATCGTCTTGCTCGTCGGGGTCGTGTATCTGCTCACTGTGGGTCGATACCTCACTCCGGCACGGATCGAGCCGGCGGAATCGCCCACCGACGCGTTCGGCATGACCGACTACCTCACCGACGTCGTCGTCATGGAGGACTCGCCGCTCGTCGGTTCTCGGGTCGGGGAACTGAGCGAACAGGACCTCGATCTCGACGTGTTCCAGATCGTCCGAGGCAACCGGACGCTCGCCCGCGGACTCGGATCCGAACGGATCCAGACCGGCGACGTCCTCTCCGTCAGAGCCGACCAGGAGACCCTCCAGGAGGTCATCGAGCAGGAGCACCTGCAGCTGTTACCGGAGGTTCTGGAGGCGGCCACGGAGGACGATCCTTCCTTCCCGCCCGGCTTCTCGCCACGCCGTCACGGCTGGGAGCCGTCCGAAGCGGAATCCACCGACTCCCTCGCCGAGGCCGAGACGTCTAGCGAAGACACAGAAGAGGACGGCGACGAGACGGATGAAGAGGCTCCCGACGAGGAGATCGAACTCACCGAAGTCGTGCTACTGCCCGGCCCCTGGTCGAGTCGGCGCAGCGGTGTCGCGGACTTCGAGCGCGACTACGACGTGACAGTGCTGGCGATCCGGCGCGGCGACGAGGTGATCCGCCAGCGTCTCCGAGAGGTCCGGTTACAGGCCGGCGATGTCATCCTCGTCCAAGCGCCCGACCAAGTGCTCGACCGCATCGCGAGGGACACGAACGTCGCCATCGCGGGCGAGGACAGATGGGAGGATTTCGACCGGTCGAAGATCCCCATCGCGCTGGGAATCCTCGCCGGCGCCCTCGGACTCGCGGCACTTGACGTCCTCACGCTCATGGTGAGTGCATTGACCGGCGTCGCGGCGATGTTCTTCACGGGCATCCTCACGCCCGAGGAGGCGTACGAGGCCGTCGACTGGGAGGTAATCTTCATGGTGGCAGGTGTCATCCCACTCGGCATCGCGGTCGAGACGTCCGGGACGGCGGCCCTCATCGCCGACCTCGTCGTTTCCGGCAGCGTACTCCTGCCCGTAATCGCGGTTCTGGGGCTGTTCTACCTGGGGACTGCGATTATCACGGAGATGGTCAGCAACTCCGCCAGCGTCGTGTTGCTGCTGCCAATCGGGGTCGAAGTTGCCGGCCAACTCGGCGCCAACCCCTTCGCGTTCGTAATGGCCGTGACCTTCGCGGCCAGCACCCCGTTACTGACTCCTGTCGGCTACCAGACGAACCTGATGGTCTACGGGCCGGGCGGCTACAAATTCACGGACTTCGCACGCGTCGGCGCACCGTTACAGTTGATACTAACTGTCGTGACGACTGTTGGCATCGCGTTTTTCTGGGGCCTGTGACTTTAGCGGACGTTCGGATGCCTGTGGCCTTCGGGAGTCTGTATTGACAAACCTACTTCACTGAGATGACGGGTACATCAACACGGCGAATAACACGTTCGGTAGTACTACCGAGGACGAACCGACGTATGCCCTTTTGGCCGTGAGTCCCCATTACGATACAATCGACATCGTGCTCCGCCGCATATCTGGCAATCTCAAGATAGGGCGGACCATTCAGCATCGAAGTTTCAGTCGGCAAGTACGTCGACGATTGGACCTGCTCGAGGGCGAGGTCGAGTGCCTTCTCACCGATTTCCTCGAGCGCTTCTCGTAGTCTTCGGACTCTATCGCCGTTGATTACTTGTCCCGTCTCGACGACGTAGATGACGTGCAGTGTCCCGTCGACCGACCTCGCCAGTTTACCCGCTTGATCAACAGCAGTCTGTGCACACTCGCTGCCATCGGTGGGAACGAGTATTGAGCTGATGTCCGGATCGATAACTGTCTCCTCGTGAACAGTCATAACTGGTACGGGAGACTCGCGTAGGGTCTGTTCGGCAACGCTTCCGAGGAGAATCCGGCTGAGTCCACTCCTGCCCTGGGTTCCCAGCACGATACAGTCGATACTATGCTCGTCAGTGTAGGTGAGAATCTCTTGATGAATCGACTTTGTTTTTTCAATGACCACCTTCGTAGCCTCGACATCAGAAGAGGCAGCCAATTCGATAGCCGCTTGTACTGCTTCCTCGCCATCTCGGGCGGTGGTATTGTCACCACCAGTACCAGTGGCGGTTTGGTCGGGTTCAAGGACGTGAATAACGTGTAGTTCCGCGTCGAACTGATCGGCGAGTGAAACAGCTGCTTCAGCTGCATTCGACGAGGCTTCACTGCCGTCAGTCGGTAGTAGAATGCGTTGGAACATGACTGGTATTTAACTGGGCTATTGGACGTTGTTGCGATAAACGGTTCCCCTCCCCCTACCCTGGTTCTTGAACGGTCAGGTATCGAACCTGTACAGCTACGTTGCGACCTGCAAGCTCATCGATACGGGTGTTCAATCGATTACCCAGTTCTGGCGGGGCTTCTCCTCGAGGAGCACCGACCAAGATAGTTACCTTGGAGGGGCGCTGGGCGATGAGATTCTCCGAATATTCGAACTGGACCTCGAGTAGAACGAACTCTGAATAACCCGGTTCATCGAGAATCGACTGGATATCATTTTGAATCGATTGCTCGGAAGTGGCAGTCTGATACGAGGAGAGCGTAACAGTTCCGAGGAATGCAGAAAGGATCAGAATGCTAATCAGGAGAACGCCGACGCGCTTGGCGAACGTCTTTCTGGTCTGCTCCATACGGAACCAACTCTCAGGCCGGTATCCCATATACCAGAGTACAAGGAGTGCGGCGAGATTGATCGACAAAACGTTAACGAGGAGCAACACGCTGGAGCCCACGGCGAGTGCTGTATTCCCCCACGCAATGGCGATACCGACTGTCGCTGCGGGTGGGACGAGTGCTACTGCGATCATGACGCCAACGAGGGCCGATGAGAGGCCCGAAGCAAGGCTAATCACGCCAGCGACACCGGACCCGAGGGCAACCACGAGTGACAGAACATCCGGCCGAAATCGTTCTCGGATTTGCGAGATAGACAGAATATCTAATCCAGGTGGGACGAGATTCCCTGTTCTGATGAGAATCGCGAAAAGAGCGGCACTCGCTATTGTGAGGATCGCCCCGATGATTTGCAGCTTGACACCGTCTCTAAAGAGGTCGCGGTCCCGGAAGACCGTGCCAACGCTTGTAGCCATTGCGGGGCCAATGAGCGGTGCGATTACCATCGACCCGACGACGACCGCAGCAGAATCCAGAAGCAATCCTGCCGTCGCAATGATCGCACTCACGATCGTCATGCCAGCATATATTGGCATGGACACTGGGACGAGTTCCTCAGCAGCACTTTGGAGTTCTTCGCGGGCAATCTGCTCCGGACTCTCTTCGTCTTCCGTGAACCGTTCCTCGAGTTCGTCGTAATCGCGTGAAACAACGGTTTGTGTCTCGACCGTCACCGTAATCGCGTCGTCGTTTATGCCCGTCTCCCGGAGACGCTCCAGAACGGGTTCGACAGCGTTCGTCGGGAGCGGGAAATGAACGGCACACGTGTATTCACGGTTGCTCGTCTCATCAGTGAGCGTATAACTAATGTCTTCATCGTCCAGAACATCGAGAACAGCGTCCTGCTTCCCGACGGGGACAGTCACAAAAACGAGCCGAGCCATGGGTGCTACAACTCACCCGTACCCGATAAATGGTCTCCCGTCCGGTGGTGCCTCCTACCGATATCGAAGGATGGTGACCGTTCTAAGCCGAATCTGGGGTCGTTAGGGCGCTTGGTACGAGGCTGTAGAGACAGAATACTGTGGACGTCGGCGAGGTGCTGTATGCCGCATGGAGGAACCGACTGCCCGCCGTTCGATAGGGCCTGATTTCGCTGTCACCCGCTCTGAGCCCTCTCCGACGCCGAAATCACGACTATTGACTCGCTGCCAGTGGTGGGTGACTGGCTCTCCCAACTGCCCATAATTAATATAACGACAGCCACACAACATCTTTAAGAGAGATATTTGTGACTAATACTCACACTAGGTCACCTCGTCTCGTCTTCGTTGGCGGTCCAGAAGACCAGCGTTCGTCCACGCGGGCGGCGCTTTCGGAGGTGGGGTTCGATGTCGAGTCCGCCGACACCGCCGCGGCGTGTCTCGACGCCATCGCGGAGGGGTCGGTCGATGCAGTCGTTACTGCGTACGAACTCCCCGAATCGACCGGTGTCGACCTCGTTCAGTCGGTTCGGGAACGGTTCGCGACCCTCCCGGTGGTGCTGTCTCCGGCGGACGGTTCGGAGCGAATCGCCGGTAAAGCTCTCGCGGAAGGCGCAAGCGGCTACGTCGGGAGCGACCAATCGCCGGCGGTACTCGTCAGTCGACTGGAGGCGTGTCTGGCCGAGCGTGACTCCCCCGACGAGGAGACCGGCCGGTATCGGAACCTCATCCAGACGTCGCCGGCGCCGATAAACATCTTCGACGAGGACGGAACCACGCTCTGGGGCAACGACGCCGTCGTCGAGTTGCTCGGACTTTCGAGTCGGTCGGAGCTCATCGGCCGGTCGATATTCGAGTTCATCCACCCCGAGGATCAGGAAATCGCCGAATCCGAACTCGCCGAAATCGTCACGGAGGAAATAGCGACCGGCCCGACGTACATGCGCCTCGTTCGCGACGACGGGGAGATTCGACACGTCCGCATCGCCACGGCGCCGGGTCGCTTTCAGGGTGAGCGAATCGGACAGGCCGTCGCCGTCGACGTGACGGCGCTGCGGACCCAGGAACGGCGACTCGAACGCCTCAACGAACTCCTCGCGGAGTGGATCGAAAGCGAAACGAAGGCGTCGATTGCCGAGAGCCTCGTCGGTGCGGCCGAAGCGGAACTGAACCTCCCAGTCACTGCGGTTTTGTTTCTCGACGAGGAGACCGGGGAGTTACGACCGGTTTCACAAACGGCGGGCGCTCAAACGCACCTCGACAACGCGGCACTCCTCCCGAAGGACGGGGGCCTCGCGTGGGAGGTGTTCCTCTCGGGCGACGCGAACGTCGTCGAGAATCCCGGAGACGGAATACTCGAGGGGGAGGCACCCGTCGAACAGGTGTATCTCGAACCGCTGGGTCGCCACGGCGTCCTCGTCGTCGGTGCCGACGCCGGGGAGTGCGACTTCGTCGAAATCCTCACCGAGAACCTGCGGGCGATGTTCGACCGCATCGAGCGGGAGTCGCTTCTCAGCCAGCGTGAGACGCTGCTGGCGGAGCAAAACGAGCGACTCGGTCGACTCGAACGAATAAACAGCGTCGTCCGCAACGTCGCCAAGGGCTTGGTCGGGGCATCGACGCGGGCGGAAATCGAGACGGCCGTCTGTCGGGAACTCGTCGACACCGACCTCTACACGCTCGCGTGGGTCGGCGAGCACGAACCGTCGACGGGAGCGGTCCGGCCGCGGGCGTCCGCTGGCGACGAACGGGGCTATCTCGATGCGGTTTCGATTTCGGCCGACGACAGCGAGACGGGACAGGGTCCGGCGGGCCGAGCGATTCGGACCCACGAGTCACAGGTGGTGGACGACACCCTCACCGACCCGCCGTTCGAACCGTGGCGTGAGGCCGCACTCGAACGTGGCTATCGGGCGGGCATCTCGCTACCGTTGGTGTATCGCGACAGCCTCTACGGCATTCTCAACATCTACTCGACGCAGCCGGAGGTGTTCGACGACGACGAACGAGAGGTTCTCGAGGAGTTGAGCGACCTCGTCGCTCACGCCATCAACGCCATCGAGAGCAAACGGGCGCTCGTGAGCGATTCGGTCGTCGAACTGGAGTTGGAACTGCAGTGGGAGGCCTCGGCGTATCCGCTCGTCGAGTTCCTCGAAGCGGAGTCGGGACGCACCTTCGAACTCGAGGCGACCATTCCCGCGGAGGAAGACACCTACCGGATTATCTCGACGTTCGAGGGCGTCTCGCCGGACGCCGTCGAGGCCTTCACTGAGCGAACCCGAACGGTTCACAGCGTCCAACTGCTTGGCCGACGCGAGGATGCCTGTACCGTCGAGTGTGTCGTCGCCGATGACAACGTCGTGTTCTGGCTCATCGACCACGGCGCCGTCCCTCGTTCGCTTACGCTGTCTCACGACAGTGGGCGACTCGTCGTCGAACTGCCAGCGGGCGCCGATGTCAGGCGGTTCATCGAGATGCTGGCCGCGGAGTTCGGCGACGTTGAACTGCGCAGCCGACGCGACCACGAACGGAGCGTCCGCCCCCGGCAGACGTTCCTGACGACCGTCGAGAACCGCCTCACCGACCGGCAACGGGAAATCCTCGAAACGGCGTACTTCAGCGGGTACTTCGAGAAGCCTCGCCGACGGACGGGGGGCGAAATCGCCGAGTCCATCGGCATCTCACAACCAACGTTCAGCGACCACCTCCGAGCAAGCCAGCGAAACCTGCTGGAGTTGCTCTACGAGGACCGAACCGTTGAGTAAACGGTTCGCGATACGGACGAACGTCGGTGAAGAGTCGTGGTACCTCGACCCTCGGAAGGGTTATCCGTAACTGAACTCTCCATTTGTTTGTAATGGCAAACGGTAAGGTTGATTTCTTCAACGACACAGGCGGCTACGGTTTCATCTCGACTGACGACGGCGACCTCGACGACGACGAAGACGTGTTCTTCCACATGGAGGATGTCGGCGGCGAAGACCTCACGGAAGGTACTGAGGTCGAGTTCGACATCGAGTCCTCGCCCAAGGGGCCTCGCGCAGCGAACGTCGTTCGGCAGTAATAAGACACACCCGTCGCTGTAAGCGACGGACAACAATCTCGATTCTTTGGACGGTTACACCCCCGTAGCTGACGCTATCTCCACACTGACCGCAACACAGTAGTGCTTCCTCGGAGCCCTTCGACGCCACCACCTATATACAAAGCCCCACCTTCGACGTGGTGGCATCAATTTAGTGGCCATCGGTATCCGCCGAGAGCACCTCCGTTCGCGTACGAACAGATGAGTGAAACGGAAATCGGCCGGGGGGACGGGACTCCCGGCGAGAGGGGTGGGGACACGAGCGCGCGAGCGCCTGCTGGCGAGACGACTGAACCGCGGTCTGGCGAGTACGTCCCGCGAATCGGCATCGCCATGGTCGACGAGCGAAACCGAACGCTGCTGAGCGAGTGGCTCGCCCGGACGTACGACGTCGTGACGCTTCGACTCGCGGACGTCTCGCCGACGAAGGCAGCCGACAACATCGACCTCCTGATTCTCGACGGCGCGTCGTACGCGAGACACGAACAGTGGCTCACCGACTACAAGAGCGACCTCCGGCGGTCGTTCCAGCCCGTGTTGCTGTTCGTCCCCGAGACGACAAGTACCGTCCCCGATGTCCACGAACGGGTCGACGATGTCGTCTCGATGCCGACTCAGAAGGCGGTTCTCGAGGCCCGAATCAGTGGGCTGTTGGACCGACGACGGCTCTCCCGGGCGGTGGCCGAACGCGAAGACCGGTTCCGGACGCTGTTCGAGACCGGCCCGGACCCGGCGTTGGTCGTCACCGCCGACGGCACGGCCACCGACTCCAACGCCGCCTTCCGGGAGTTCCTCGGTATATCGAGGGAGGCGGCCAACGGTCGACGACTCGACGAGTTCGAGGCGTTCGACGACGCCGCAGTCGACGCGATGACTGCCGTGGCCGACGCCGCCGACGACCGACGAACCATCACCTACCAGTCGGCGGACGGCACGCGCCACGCCGAGTGTCGGCTCAGCGGGACACTCGACGACAGTACCGCGGCCGACGCCTGCGCCGAACACATCGTGATTCTGCGGGACATCACCGACGAACTCGCCTACAAGCGCGACCTCGAACGGCAGGTCGACCGACTGGACGAGTTCGCGTCCATGTTGGCCCACGACCTGCGGAACCCGCTCGGCATCGCCAACGGGTGGCTGGAGGAAGCCGAGGCCTCCGGCGACTCGATTGCGTTCGAGCGCGTCGATTCGGCTCACGACCGGATGCGATGTATGATAGACGACCTCCTCGCACTCGCGCGAATGGGCGAGGTCATCAGCGACCCGACTGCCGCCTCGGTGCCGGCGGTCGCCGCCGAGGCGTGGGAGAGCGTGGCGACAGCCGAGGCCACACTGCGCGTCGACGACGACCTCGATGCCGCCGTCGTCGATGCGGATGCCGACCGGTTGCAGGACGTCTTCACCAACCTGTTCCGCAACGCCGTCGAACACGGCTCGACGGGTCGAGACGGCGAGACCGGCGGTGCCGGAGACGAACTCACCATCGAGGTCGGTTCCCTCGAGGAGGGGTTCTACGTCGAAGACGACGGGTCCGGATTCGGGTCGACCGACCCCGAGTGTCTGTTCGAGTCGGGGTACACGACCGACGCCGAGGGAACCGGGTTCGGCCTCGCTATCGTAAGACAGGTCGTCGAGGCCCACGAGTGGACCGTTCACGCGACCGACGCCGACGCCGGCGGCGCGCGGTTCGAAATAACCGGTGTCGAGACCCTCCGAGACGCCTGAGATGGCTGGTAGCCTCGCCAACTGTCGATGATTCTTCAGCGCGCTCTTCTGTGGCTGTACTCGGTTGGCGTTGCGATACTCGTCCTCGGGTTGCTGGCATCGCTGTTGGCCTTTTGAAAGGTCAGTACGACCGCCCCGCTGCTGAGGCGGAAAACGGGGGCTGTGCACACGTCGAATTCACCACCTGTTCCCTGGTCTGTGAGACACGATTGAAGATGTACTTTTCACCGTGATGGTAAGCTTTTGCAATCACTAGATATTCCTTTGCGATGCAGATGAAACCTATTTTAGTTACAAAATATGGTTTGTCTACCCTAGTCTTATTTTCTCATACTACGAAGCAAGATTGATGAGCTCAGATCAAGAGCATCTTCGGGAGACTGATTCTGAAGAGCGATTCGATTTTAAAAAGGAGGAGAACTCCGCCTTCCAGACCGAGAAGGGTCTCACCGAGGAGACCATCCGCATCATCTCCGAGGACAAGGACGAACCGGAGTGGATGCTCGAACGGCGTCTCCGTGCCCTCGAACAGTTCCAAGAAATGCCGATGCCGACCGACTGGCCTGGGCAACCGGACCTTTCGGAAGTCGACGTCAACGAAATCGTTCCGTACATTCGGCCGGACGTCGACGTGCGTGCAGGCGTCGACGACTGGGAAGAGTTGCCGGACGATATCAAGGATACATTCGACAAACTCGGTATTCCAGAAGCCGAGAAGAACGCCCTCTCGGGCGTCGGTGCCCAGTACGAGTCTGAAGTCGTCTACCAGAACATGCAGGAGCAGTGGGAAGAGAAGGGTGTCATTTTCTGTAACATGGATGAGGCTGTCCAAGAGCACGAAGACCTCGTCCGTGAGTACTTCATGACGAAGTGTGTGCCGCCGAGCGACAACAAGTTCGCCGCGCTGCACGGCGCCATCTGGTCCGGCGGCTCGTTCGTCTACGTGCCTGAAGGCGTGACCGTCGAGATGCCGGTACAGGCGTACTTCCGGATGAATAGCGAGGGGATGGGCCAGTTCGAGCACACCCTCATCATCGCCGAGGAGAACTCCGAAGTCCACTACATCGAGGGCTGTTCGGCGCCGAAGTATTCGGCGTTCAACCTCCACTCCGGCGGCGTGGAAGTGTTCGTCAAGGAGGGTGCCCACGTCCAGTACTCGACCGTCCAGAACTGGTCGAAGAACACCTACAACCTCAACACCAAACGCGCTATCGCCGAGAAGGACGCCACGATGGAGTGGATTTCCGGTTCGATGGGGTCGAAGGCGACGATGTTGTATCCGTCGACGATTCTGAAAGGGCCAGGCGCGACGGACAACCACATCACCATCGCGTTCGCGGGCGAGGGCCAGAAC
>NZ_WPCC01000046.1 GCF_009741925.1 Natronomonas sp. CBA1123 | reverse complement strand
CGCCGGCGTCGAGGCGGGCGACACCTGCGTCGTCGTCGGCGACGGCGCGGTCGGACTGTGTGCCGTCCTCGCGGCGCGTCGACTCGGCGCCGAGCGAATCGTCGCGATGGGCCACCACGAGGACCGACTCGAGCTCGCCGAGTCCTTCGGCGCGACCGAGACCGTCTCGGCGCGCGGCGAGGAAGCCGTCGAGCGCGCCACCGAACTCACCTACGGCGGCGCGAACCACGTCCTGGAGTGTGTCGGCGCGGCGTCGTCGATGGAAACCGCAATCGAGGTCTGCCGTCCGGGTGGCACCATCGGCTACGTCGGCGTTCCGCTCGGCGTCGAAGAGGAAGGGATGGACCTCCATTCGATGTTCGGAGCGAACATCTCGCTTCGCGGCGGCGTCGCCCCCGTTCGTGCCTACGCCGAGGAATTGATGGCCGACGTGCTGCAGGGGACGCTCGACCCATCGCCGATTTTCACGAAGACGGTCGGTATGGACGGCGTTCCGGACGGCTACCGTGCGATGGACGACCGGGAGGCAATCAAGGTGTTGGTGAAGCCACAGGAGTAATCCGAGGGTCGTCGCTGGGGGCGTGGCAGCAAAAAGCATATCTCCGGCGCGGCCGGAGGTTCTGTATCAGGATGAACGAGGTTCAACTGGAAGTCGCCAAGGCCTACCCGAACGACTCCGGGCGGGGCATCGCGCGACTCGACCCGGACACGCTTCTGCACCTGAAGCTGTCACCGGGCGATATCATCGAAATCGAGGGCGCCGACACCACCGCGGCGAAGGTGTGGCGCGCCGACCGGCAGGACTGGAACACCGACACGGTGCGCATCGACGGGTTCACCCGGCAGAACGCCGACGTGGGCATCGGCGAGCGCGTCACCATCCGGAAGGCCGAGGCAACGAAGGCGGACAAACTCGTCCTCGCGCCGCCGGAGGAGGCGTCGGTGCAGTTCGGCTCCGACGCCGCCGGCATGGTCAAACGGCAGATACTGAAGCGGCCGGTCGTCGAACGCGACATCGTCCCCGTAATGAGTTCGACGAACCACCCGTTCATGCGCTCGCCGGGGCAGGCGATTCCGCTCATCGCCGTCGAGACCGAACCCGACGGCGTCTGTCTCATCACCGAGGACACCGAGGTCGAACTCCGCGAGGAGCCCATCTCGGGCTTCGAGAAGACCGGCGGCGGCATCACCTACGAGGACATCGGCGGCCTGCAAAACGAGATTCAGCGGGTCCGCGAGATGGTCGAGTTGCCGATGAAACACCCCCAGATTTTCAAGAAACTCGGCATCGAGCCGCCACAGGGGGTGTTGCTCCACGGCCCGCCCGGCACCGGCAAGACGCTGCTGGCGAAGGCCGTCGCGAACGAGACCAGCGCCTCGTTCTTCTCCATCGCCGGCCCCGAAATCATCTCGAAGTACTACGGCGAGTCCGAACAGCAACTGCGGGAGATATTCGAGGACGCCACCGAGGAGTCGCCCTCTATCATCTTCATCGACGAACTCGACTCCATCGCGCCGAAACGCGAGGACGTCACCGGTGAGGTCGAACGCCGCGTCGTCGCCCAACTGCTGACGATGATGGACGGGCTGGAATCGCGCGGGCAGGTCATCGTCATCGCGGCGACGAACCGCGTCGATAGCGTCGACCCTGCCCTGCGTCGACCGGGCCGTTTCGACCGAGAAATCGAAATCGGCGTCCCCGACGAGACGGGCCGGAAGGAAATCCTGCAGATTCACACCCGCGGAATGCCGCTGGCCGACGACGTGAGTCTCGACCACATGGCCGACGAGACCCACGGCTTCGTCGGCGCCGACATCGAGAGTCTGACGAAGGAAGCGGCGATGAAGGCGCTCCGACGCTACCTCCCCGAAATCGACCTCGACGAGGAGGACATCCCGCCGAGTCTCATCGACCGGATGATAATCAAACGCGACGACTTCCGCGGTGCACTCAACGAGGTCGACCCCTCGGCGATGCGGGAGGTGCTCGTCGAACTCCCCAAGATATCGTGGGACGACGTGGGCGGCCTCAACGAGGCGAAAGGACAGGTCAAAGAGTCCATCGAGTGGCCGATGAACTCCCCCGAGAAGTTCCAGCGAATGGGCGTCGAACCGCCGAAGGGCGTGCTGCTGTACGGCCCGCCCGGCACCGGCAAGACGCTGATGGCGAAAGCCGTCGCAAACGAGACGAACGCCAACTTCATCTCGGTGCGCGGTCCGCAACTGCTGTCGAAGTGGGTCGGTGAGTCCGAGAAGGCCATCCGACAGACTTTCCGGAAGGCACGACAGGTCGCTCCGACCGTCATCTTCTTCGACGAACTCGATTCGTTGGCGCCGGGACGCGGCAGTGACACCGGGTCGAACGTCTCCGAGCGTGTCGTCAACCAACTGCTGACGGAGTTGGACGGCCTCGAAGAGATGGGCGACGTGATGGTCATCGGGGCGACGAACCGCCCGGACATGATAGACCCCGCACTCATCCGCAGCGGTCGGTTCGACCGGTTGGTCATGATAGGTGAACCGGACGTGGAGGGCCGTGAGCAAATCCTCCGCATCCACACCAAGGACACGCCGCTGTCGCCGGACGTGAGTCTCCGTGAACTCGCCGAAATCACCGATGGGTACGTCGGTTCGGACCTCGAATCCATCGGCCGCGAGGCGGCGATTCAGGCGCTCCGGGAGGACGACGACGCCGAAGCCGTCGAGATGCGACACTTCCGGCAGGCGTTGGAGTCGGTCCGACCGACGATTACCGACGACATCCGGGAGTACTACGAACAGGTCGAAGACGAGTTCCGCGGTGGCGGCGCCGAAACCGGCCGTCGACAGGGCGGTCGCATCGGCTTCCAGTAACTTCGAACTCGCTCCTCTCACCCGAACACGTTCGGGACCCGAATTTTATTGTCAACGGTCGTGAGCGCCCGGCATGGAAATACGTCGACGGACGCTCGCAGCCGCGTTGGTCGCCGTCTTCGTCTTCAATCTCGTGGTGATGGGTGCGGGGGCGCTGTACTCCTACCAACAGGCCCCGCCCATCCCCGAGGAGGTGGTCGGCCCCGACGGGGATGCGGTCGTCACCGAATCGGCAGTCGACGAGGGGAAGGTCGTGTTCCAGTCGAACGGTCTGATGAACCACGGGTCGATACTCGGCAACGGCGCGTACTTCGGCGTCGATTACACCGCCGATGCTCTCGCGTTGAAGACCGAGTTCATGCGGGCGTACTATGCCGACAGCGAGTACGGGGCCGACTACGAGGCGCTTTCGGCCGACCAACGGGCGGTCGTCGACAGTCGCGTCCGGTCGGACCTCGATAGAACGCTCGTCGATGGCACGGCGGAGTACACCGCGGCGGAGGTGTACGCTCACGAACGGGTTCGGGAGACCTACGTCGACCGCTACCACGAGGGCGACGCCGAGCGCGGCGTTCCGGCGGGGATGATAGAAACCGAGACCGACGCACGTCGGTTCGCTGACTTCGCGCTGTGGACGGCGCTGGTCGCTCACTCCGACCGCCCCGGCAGCGACGGCTCTTACACCAACGACTGGCCCTACAACCCCGAAGCGGGCAACACCCCGACCGGAGCGACGATGGTCTGGAGCGCCATCTCGATGATGCTGCTCATCGCCGGCGCCGGCATCGGCGTCGCGCTGTATCGGGGCATCGAATTGCCGGAACCGAAGACTCGTGGCGTCGAAATCGCCGACCCCGGCGAGGTGAAACTCCTGCCGAGTCAGCGCGCGGCGACGCGGTTCATTCCGCTCGCTGCTGGGCTGTTCCTCGCACAGGTGCTTCTCGGTGCGCTGTTGGCTCACTACTACGTCGAACGCGACGCGTTCTTCGGCATCGCCGAAGCCTTCGGCGTCGACGTCCTCCAGTGGCTCCCCTTCGCGGTGGCGAAGACCTACCACCTCGACTTGGCGATACTGTGGATAGCGACGCTGTGGATAGGTGCCGGTCTGTTTCTGCCCGGGCTGCTGACGGGTCACGAACCGACGGGCCAGGAGCGGGCCATCGACGGTCTGCTGGTCGCGCTGGTCGTCGTCGTGGTTGGGGGCTTTGCGGGCATCTGGTTGGGCGCCAACGGCTACATCGGCGGCGAGTGGTGGTGGCTGCTGGGCAACGAGGGGCTGGAGTACGTCGAGGTGGGTCGACTGTGGCAGGTCGGGTTGTTGGCCGGCTTCGGGCTGTGGGCCGTCCTCGTCTATCGGGGCTTTCGGCCCCTCCTGGGCCGGGAATCGACGTTCGGTCTCGCCCACATGATTCTGTACGCCGGCGGCTCCATCGGTCTGCTGTTCGTCGCGGGGATGCTGTACACGCCGGAGACGAACATCGTGATGACGGAGTTCTGGCGCTGGTGGGTCGTCCACATGTGGGTCGAGGGCGCCTTCGAGTTCTTCATCGTCGCCGTCGTCGGCATCACCCTCGTCTCGATGGGGTTGTTGGAGAAACGCTCCGCCGAGAAGGCCGTGATGTTGCAGGTGCTGTTCGTGATGGGGGCGGGCATCATCGGCGTCTCCCACCACTACTGGTGGATTGGTCAGGCCGAAATCTGGCTGCCGCTGGGGAGCGTCTTCTCGACGCTGGAACTCATCCCACTGGTGATGATACTGTTCGAGGCAATCGGAGAGTACCGCGCGCTGGCCGACAGCGGCGAGGAGTTCGCCTACCGACTCCCGTTCACCTTCATCATCGCTTCGGGCGTCTGGAACTTCGTCGGCGCGGGCGTGCTCGGCTTCTTCATCAACCTCCCGCTCATCAACTACTACGAACACGGCACGTATCTCACGGTCGCCCACGCCCACGCGGCGATGTTCGGTGCCTTCGGCTTCCTCGCCCTCGGGATGGCAGTCTACATGCTTCGGCTCACGGTCGACCCCGACCGGTGGAACGGCCGCCGCCTCCGGTGGGCGTTTTGGCTGTGGAACGTCGGCCTGACCGTGATGGTTGTGTTGTCGCTGCTTCCGGTCGGCTTCTTGCAGTTGGAGGCGGCGTTCACCGAGGGATACGCCGTCGCCCGGTCGGTTGCGTTCTACGAGCGGCCCGTGATTCAGGCGCTGTTTTGGGCACGATTCCCCGGGGATACGTTGCTCATTCTCGGTACGGCTGTCTTCTGCTACGATGTCGTCCGCAAGCGATTCCGACTCGGCGATGTCACCACGGCGGAGGACGCACGCGAAGGGGCGGTTCCCCAGCGTGTCCTCGGCGAAGACGACGACTGAGCGGTCGTTCCACGTTTCAGTCGGTCAGACTGGGACAGATTTTTACACGGCGGAACTGCTTAGGCCGAACGGACGGTGGGACCGATGGCCCTGCTTCGGAAACTCAAATCGACGTTGACCGACGGCGAGGCCGAGGCGGATAGGGAACTCAACCGTTTTCAGTGTCTCAACTGTGGTGCGACGTTCCAGTCGCCACACGGGGGTTCGAAAACGTCGTGTCCGGGGTGTGCCAGCAGCCGGATTCGGTCGGCTGGAGGGTGACTACGTCCGGCCACCGTGGCCGGGCGATTTCCGCAGTCAGTAGATGAGTTCGTCGCTGTTGTCGACCATGTACAGTGTCCGCGCGGCGATGTTGACCGCGTGGTCGCCGACGCGCTCGAGATCACGGATGGTGAGGAGGAGCCGTGAGACCTCCTGCATCAGCGACTCGATTTCCTGGTCGGAGGATTCGGCGTCGATTTCCGTCTCGATGAGGTCTCGGACGACGGTGCTGGAGGCGGTCTCACACATCGCGTCGACGTCGTCGTCTCGGTCGTCGATTTCGAAACACGCGTCGATATCCTCGTCGGCGTAGGCCGTCATCGCGTCGTCTATCATCTCGATGACGGCGTCGCCGATGCCCTGTACGTCGACGTCGGGGTAGAGGTCGCGCTTCGCCTGCAGGGTGTAGTCGCCGAGATTGGTCGCGAGGTCGGCGACACGTTCGAGGTCGGTGATGATTTTGAACGACGCCGCGATGAACCGGAGGTCGCCGGCGACCGGTTGTTGGAGTGCAAAGAGGTCGATACAGTCCTTCTCGAGTTCGAGGTACATCTCGTTGATTTCGTGGTCGCCCTCGATGACCTCGCGGGCGAGCGATTCGTCTTTCCCTTCGAGTGCGCGGAGTCCCATCCGGAGCCGTTCGAGGACGACCTCGCTCATGTAGAGGACGTTCTCTCGGAGCTCGGTGAGTTGCTCCTGGAATCCCTTGCGTGCCATACGGGACCCTTCTCGGGTCTCGGATTTGTGTCTTCGGGAGGCGTCCGACGCCCGTCAGCCGTTATCCGAATTTGCCGGTGATGTAATCCTCGACGCGGTCGCTGTCGGGGTTCTCGAACACTTTTTCGGTGTCGTCGAACTCGACCAACTCGCCGCCGGTGAGGAAGACGGCCGTCTTATCCGAAATTCGGGCGGCCTGCTGCATGTTGTGGGTGACGATGACGACGGTGTATTCGGCAGCGAGGTCGTCGATGAGGTCTTCGATTTTCGAGGTGGCGACGGGGTCCAGCGCCGACGCTGGCTCGTCCATCAACACGACTTCCGGGTCGGGCGCGATGGCTCGGGCGATACACAGGCGCTGCTGTTGCCCCCCCGAGAGGTCAAGTCCCGAGGAGTCCAGTTGGTCTTTCACCTCGTCCCACAACGCCGCGGCTTTCAGCGATTCCTCGACGCGCGATTCGATGTCGCCGTCGTAGCCCTGAATCTTCAGGCCGTAGGCGACGTTCTCCCGAATCGTCTTCGGGAACGGGTTCGGCTTCTGAAACACCATGCCGACCTTCCGGCGCAGTGCGACGGGGTCGACGTCGTCGTCGTAGACGTTCTTGCCGCGGAGTTGTAGTTCTCCCTCGACGCGGGCGGCGTCGATGAGGTCGTTCATCCGGTTGACACACCGGAGGAACGTCGATTTCCCGCATCCGGAGGGTCCGATGAGTGCGGTGACTTGCTGTTCGGGTATCTCCATCGAGATGTCTTTCAGCGCCTGGGTCTGGTCGTACCAGACGTTGATATCGCGGGCGCTGATGAGCGTCCGGCCGTTCCCGCGGTCAGTCGATTCGAGGCCGGCGGTCGGTCCCTGTTCGACGAGCGATTCGGACGAGGCGTCGGCGGTGGATTCGTTCCGGCTCATTGGATAAGTCCGTCTCGGCTGAGGGCGAGTACCGTGTCGGGTGACTCGACGGCAGTCCGTCGCTGGATAGCTGTCGGAGACGACACACTCGACCGCCCGTACTTACGTCTCGTCGCCACCGAATCCGTAAATACCTCACTATGATTACTATATAGGACTATATTCTGCCACGTATTTCGATGGGTTACTGGGACACGTTTCGACTAACTCTCGTCTATTACGGAACAATGGGGCCGATATGTGGGTGTTTAGAGAGATAGTATATATTCCGGAGATAATTTATATTGCTGGTGGGTAAGGGTGCCTATGGAGACCCGAAAGGTGCAGGTGACGGGTGGCTCTACATACACCGTCTCGCTCCCGAAGGAGTGGGCGACGGAAAACGACGTCAGCGGCGGGAGCGTCGTCGAGTTCCATCCCGAGGAGGATTCGCTTCTGTTGACGCCGCGTCGCGACGAGGAGAAAGTCGAAGGGTCACTCGACATCACCGGGCTGGAGGGCGACCAGTTGATGCGTGCGGTCGTGACGATGTACGTCAGCGGCTTCGACATCATCACTCTGGAGACGGCCCGCGTCAGCGCCGCCCAGCGCCGGACGATTCGGGAGGCGACACAGGGCCTCGTCGGACTCGAGGTCATCGGTGAGACCTCCGAGCGCGTCCAACTGCAGGACTTACTCGACTCATCGGAACTGTCGATGCACAACGCCATCACGCGGATGCGGCTCGTCTCGACGACGATGCTCGGCGACGCCGTCACCGCGCTACTGGAGGACGACGACGACCTCGCGGCCGACGTGGTCCAACGCGACGACGACGTCGACCGGCTGTGGTCGATGGTCTCCCGTGTGTTTCGGTCGGTGCTTCGTGACCCCTCGGCAGCCGCCGACATCGGCCTCGACCGCGAGACGTGTTTCGACTATCACTCCAGCGCCCGACAACTCGAACGCGTCGGCGACCACGCCGCCAAGATAGCGACCCACGCCGGGACGCTCGGCGCACCGCCAGATGACGCCGCCGAAGCCATCGAGGCGCTGCACACAGAGGCGACCGAAATCATCGAAATGGCGATGGACGCCCTACTGGAGGAGGACTCCGACCGCGCGACGCGACTCGCCAACGACGCCCGACAGCGGGTCACCGAAATCGACGAACTCGCCCGCCGTGTCGACGACCGCATTCGCGAACTCGAACCCCAGCAGGCGCAGTTGCTCGGGCTTATCGTCGACTCGCTGTCCCGAAGCGCCGACTACGGCGGCAACATCGCCGAGACGGCGCTCCAGAAGGCCGCACCGAAGCCCTGATTTTTAATGTCGGCGCTCGTCCCTCCGGCTATGGTGACCGAACTCCGCGAGGGCGTCTGGTGGATAGATTGCACCGGCGTCAACGCCTACCTCGTCGCCGACGACGAGGACCTGACGCTCGTCGACACCGGGACGCCGTTCGACGCCACGCGAATCGAGGCCGCAATCGAGACGGCCGGGTTCGCCCCCTCGGAACTCGACCGCATCCTCATCACACACTACGACCTCGACCACGTCGGCTCGGCCGCGAAGCTCTCGACGGACGCACCAATCTACGTCGGTCGTTCGGACGCCCCGCTCGTCACCGGCGAGGAGCGACCGTCGCTGTCGGGACACAAGGCACTCACACAACTCGTCTCGGGACTGCTCGTCCCCGACGTGCCGACCGACCGCGTCCATCCGGTCGCCGACGGGGACGAAATCGGTGGGTTCACCGCCTATCACACCCCCGGTCACACCCCCGGTCACACCGTCTACCTCCACGACGAACACCGGGCGGCGTTCCTCGGCGATATGATTATCGAGCGCGACGGCGACCTCCAGCCCTCCCCGTGGCTACTCTCGTATGATACCACCGAGGTTCGACGTAGTATCGACGCGTTCGTCGAGCGCGCACCCGCCTTCGAGGTTGCGGCGATGGGCCACGGAACACCGTTCCTGAAGGGCGGCGGCGTCCGCCTTCGGGAACTCGCCGCGGAGTAATCAGATAATCTCTTCGGCGACGGTATCGGCGTCGAGCAACTCGGGGTCGACGATGTGGCCGGCTTGACCCTTCACGAACTCCGGTACCGAATCGCGAGTGTAAACGACGACTCGGAGGTCGGGATTGAGGTCCATTGCGACCGTAATCGAGGTCGCCAACCCGGCATCGGTGACGACGAGCGTATCGGCATCGACGATGCCGGCCTCTTCGAGGGCCGGGCGATTGGCGGTTCCCTTCGCGTAGCCCACGTTAGCGCCGCGTTCGGCCAGCGCCTCGCCGAGTCCGTCGGGGTCTCCCCCTGCGATGACGACGTTACTCATATTCGATGGTTGCCGGCGGTTTGTGCGTCACGTCGTAAACGACGCGCGAGACGTTGTCGAGCGTGCCTGTGATGCGCGACTGGATACGCTGGAGCGTCTCCCAGTCGATTTCCTGTGCACGCGCAGTCATGCCGTCGCGAGATTCGACCGACCGAACCGAGACGACCCACCCGTGGACGCGGTTGTCGCCTTTCACCCCGGTGGCCTTTCCGAGTACCGCTGCGAGCGCCTGCCAGGGGTCGTACTCTTCGAGTTCCTCCTCGATGATGTAGTTGGATTCGCGGGCGACTTCGAGTTTCTCCTCGGTCACCTCGCCGAGAACGCGGATGGCGAGGCCGGGGCCAGGGAACGGCATCCGCTCGGAGACGACCTCTTCGAGGTCCAACGCGCGAGCGACTTCCCGGACTTCGTCTTTGTAGAGGTCCCGCATCGGTTCGACGATACCCTCGAAGTCGACGATATCGGGGAGGCCCCCGACGTTGTGGTGGGACTTGATGGTTCCCTCCGATTCGATACGGTCCGGGTAGATGGTTCCCTGAACGAGGTAGTCGGCGTCGACATCGCGGGCGACCGTTTCGAACTCCCGGATGAACTGCTCGCCGATGGCGTGACGCTTCTCCTCGGGGTCGGTGATACCCGACAGGGCGTCGAGGAACCGGTCGCGAGCGTCGACGATTCGCAGACTGTCCATGTACTCGAAGGTCTCCCGAACGCTTTCGGTTTCGCCCTTCCGCATCAACCCGGTATCGACGTAGACGGGCGTGAGCCGGTCGCCGAGTGCTTCGTAGGCCAACGCCGCGGCCGTCGAGGAATCGACACCTCCCGACAGCGCGATGACGGCGTTGGCGTCGCCGACCGACTCGTCGATTTCGGCTATCTTCTCGTCGATGAACTCCTCGGTGTCGACCATTAGGCCGTCACCTCCTCGGTGTCCGTCTCGTTGTCTCCGAGTATCGTCTCGACCAAGCCGACGAACGGCGGTGACGCGCGGGTGGGACGAGACCGGAACTCGGGGTGGAACTGCGTCCCGAGGAAGTACGGATGGTCGGGCAACTCCAGTATCTCCATGCGGTTGTTCGCCCGGCCGGAGAACCGCATTCCCGCCGATTCGAGTTCATCGATATACTCGGGATTGACCTCGTATCGGTGGCGGTGTCGCTCCGTACAGGAGTCGGACCCGTACACCTCGTGGGCCAGCGTTCCTTCGCTAATCGTCGTCTCGTGGGCGCCGAGACGCATCGTTCCGCCCATGTCCTCGACCTCGTACTGCTCGGGGAGGATGTCGATGACGGGGTGAGGAGTATCCTCGACCATCTCCGTCGAATCCGCACCCTCAAGCCCACAGACGTTGCGGGCGTACTCGATGACGGCCATCTGGAAGCCCAGACACAACCCGAGGAACGGGACCTCGTTTTCACGGGCGTAGCGGACTGCCTCCATCTTGCCCTCGGTCCCGCGTGCCCCGAAGCCGCCGGGAACGATGATGCCGTCGGCGCGTTCGAGGCGGTCGGCGTGTTCGTCGTCCATCTCGTCGGCGTCGACCCACAGGACGTTCACGTCGGTTTCGGTCTCGAAGCCGGCGTGTTTCAGCGACTCGTGGATGGACATGTAGGCGTCCTCCAGGCCGTACTTCCCGACCAGCGCGATGTCGATTTCGTCGGTCGGGTCGGTGGTGACGATTTCCCGCCAGCCGTTGTCGCGGTCTGCCTTCGGAATCGCCTCCTCGGCCAGCCCCAACCGCTCCATGACGTACTCGTCGAGTCCCTCGTCTTCGACCATCAGGGGAACGTGATAAATGTCCGCGACGTCGGGATTCGAGAAGACGGCGTCGGTGGGAACGTCACAGAACAGCGCGATTTTCTCCTTCGTCTCGGGGTCCAGTTTGTCCTCACAGCGGCCGACCAAGATGTCGGGCTGGAGCCCGATAGAGCGGAGTTCCTTGACGGAGTGCTGCGTCGGTTTGGTCTTCTGTTCGCCGTTCTTCGAGTAGGGGACCAGCGTGACGTGAGTAAAGAGAATGTCTTCTTCGTCCTCTTCGTGGGCGAACTGTCGAAGCGCCTCGAGATACGGCATCCCCTCGATGTCGCCGACGGTGCCGCCGACCTCGATGAGACAGATGTCGTGGCCCTCGGCGGCCTCACGGATGCGCCGCTTGATGTCGTCGGTGATGTGCGGGATAATCTGGACGGTGTTCCCGAGATAGTCACCCGCGCGTTCCTTCTCGATGACGTGGCGGTAGGTCTTCCCCGTCGTGACGTTGTGGTCGAACGTCATGTCGATGTCGAGGAACCGCTCGTAGTTCCCCAAATCGAGGTCGACCTCGCCGCCGTCTTTCAGGACGTACACCTCGCCGTGCTGGTAGGGGTTCATCGTCCCCGCGTCGACGTTGAGATACGGGTCGATTTTCACGGCCGTCACGTCGAAGCCGGCGTTGGCGAGCAATCTCCCGGTGCTCGCCGCAGTGATGCCTTTCCCCAATCCTGACATCACGCCGCCGGTGACGAAGATGAATTTGTTCCCCAATGAGGGGTCGTACTCAGTAAGTTCCGTCGGCATACCGACGGTCCGCGAGCGTCAGACAAAACCGTTTCGGACCGACCTTTTTCCACGGCGCGGCTTCGCCGCGCCGGGAAAAACGTCGACGAAAAAGACACTGCGGGCCTCCCGTTGGTCGGCCCTTGGTCCCGTGCGTGGCGGCGAAGCCGCCACGACGGTTCGGTTGCGGGCTTGCCCGCAACCCGCGCTCGCTTCGCTCGCGCGGCAGAACCGCTCGGCGCGCTTCGCGCGCCTCGCGGATGCTGGCACAACGACTCAATGTTCGGCTATATCCTTTCCTCCGATAATCGGTCTTCGAACACCGCGGCCAACAGCCCCAGCGGTGCGACGACCAACCCCACCGCACCGACCACCATTGCCACCTGTAGTCGGTTCGCAAGGAAGGCGAGATACAGGGCAACAGCGAGTGACGCGAGCATCAGCACTGCGAAGACGCTGCCCCACGGGTCGACCGATTCATTTCGGCGTCTCCGGTCGGCGTTTTCGATGAGGACAACGACAGCAACCGCGACGGCAGCGACGACACAGAGCCAGAACGCCCCGATGACGAGGAACGCCCCGCCGATGTAGGGGCCGCTCGTCAGTTGGACGCCGGCGAAGACGGCTCCACAGAGGGTAGCGAGGACGGCGTAACTGCCGGCGGCGAGTTCTTCGGCCGACCGAGACATGTAATCGAACTAATCGGTGCCGATGAAAAAGCTACTCTTCGACTCGCTCCAGTGGCCCCTCGTCGGTGGCGACGAGCACCCACGCCAGCCGGTAGCGCCGGTCGACGACGACCATCGTCAAGTTCCAGTGTGGCTCGCCGAACCACTCACACCACGCCTCTCGGGTCCGATGGACGGTCACCTCCTCGTAGCGGTCCTCGACGACGGAATCGCGGAACTCCTCGGCGAGTCGCTTGGCTTTCGCGAACGTTCCGTACTGCTGGTCGAGCGTGTCGCCGTAGGAGACGGTGCCGCCGTGGACGAGCTGTTCGGCGAGTGTTCCGTCCATCGACAGCGCCGTCTCGACGGTCATCGACACGTCAGGGTCTTCCGTCACGTCGAGACCGAGTTCGTCGGTGACGGGCTCCGAACCCAGCAGGCGGCTGAAGAAATCGGCGTCGGCGAGGCAGTTCCGGGAAGCGAACCAATCGATTTCCGGCGAGTCGGGAATTTCGACACAGCAGTAGCGAGCGTCGCCGTGGCTCCGAGTCGCTGCCATCGCGTCGACGTACGCTTCGACGGGCTTCGAGCCGAGGTCGATACGTTCGAACGTCGCCGACCCCCACACTTCCTCGAGACTCCCCCCGCGTGGTCGAGTGGCACCCCAGTTCGGGTCGTGCATATCTGCGGAAACGGACCTATACGTAAACGTTTCGTGCCAGCGTCTGCCGGACCTTTAAGCCATCCGCACCTCGCGGAAGAACCCCCCGACCCGTTTTCCGACCTTCGCTGCCTGCCCGACGAAGTGGTGGTCGGCGCTCATCGCGTCGACGGTCCCGCCCCGCTTCTCGACGGCCGCGGCGACCGACTCGGCGTCGACGGTCGTGTCGCGCTCGCCGTAGACGACCGCCATCGGACAGTCGATGTCCTCGATTGCGGCTACGGCGTCGATGTCGTCGGTGATGCGGTCGGCCGGAGCGAGTGCCGCCACCGCGAACGGCGCCGTTCCCGTTGCGCTCTCGCGGGCGGCGGCGACCAATGCGAGACAGCCGCCGAAACTGTAGCCGAACAGCCCGACCGAGTCGTAGCGCTGTCTGGCCCACGCGTAAGCGTCGCGGGTGTCGGCCAACTCCCCGGGTCCCTCGTCCCACGCACCGTAGTCGAAGCGGAGACAGGCACAGTCGAGGGCGTCGCTCACCGCCTGCAGTCGGGGGTCACTCCGGTTACCGCCCATCTGGGGGTGCGGCGGGCAGGCGACCACACAGGCGTCGCCCTCGGGGGAATCGAGGCTCCCTCGAACGTCGCGGTCCGACGGAATCACGACCGATTCGCTCATGGACGGCCCTTCGAGCGGCGGGCCCTTGAGACTGTACCCCGCCGCTCGGAGAGCGTTTTAAGGGTTCGGAAGCCACATACCGTAGTATGGGCATCCTCTCTCGGGCGTCGTACGTCATCCGCTCGAAACTCAACGCCGTCCTGAACCGTGCGGAAGACCCCTCCGAGACGCTCGACTACTCCTACGAGCGTCTCCGGGACGAACTGCAGGACGTAAAGAAGGGTATCGCCGACTTGACGACACAGAAGAAGCGCCTGGAAATCCAGAAGCGCCGCCTCGAGGAGAACGTCGAGAAACACAACGAGCAGGCCAGACAGGCCGTCGAACAGGACCGCGACGACCTCGCACGGCGCGCACTGGAGAAGAAGAAACAGAAGATGTCCCAAATCGAGGAGTTGGAGACCCAAATCGCGGACCTCCAGAACACACAGGACAACCTCGTCGAGAAGAAGAACGAACTCCAGAGCCGCATCGAGCAGTTCCGCACGGAGAAGGAGACGATGAAGGCCCGCTACGAGGCCGCAGAAGCCAGCACCCGCGTCAGCGAGGCGATGACCGGCGCCGGCGACGAGATGGAGAACGTCGGCCGCTCCATCGAGCGCGCCCGCGAGAAGACCGAGGACATGGAGGCTCGCGCCGCCGCGATGGACGAACTCCAAGACAGCGGCGCCTTCGAGGACGCCCTTTCCGATAAAGATAGCATCGACCGCGAACTCGAAGAGATGCAACGCGACGGCGAAGTCGAAGCCGAACTGGAGACGCTGAAAACCGAAGCCGGAAAGGGAAGCGTCGAGGAGGAACCGTCCGTCGACGCCGAATCCGAAGCCGAAACCGCCGACCCCGAAATCGAGGCCGAACTGGACGAACTGAAAGACGACGACGAGGAGTAGCTACGTCAGATTGGCTCGCCAGTCCTCGGGAACCGGCGTCGGTTCCTCTGTTTCGGGGTCGACGATGACCTGAACTGTTTTCGCCGTCGCCACCCGCTGCTCGTCGGTCGATAGCGTCACTTCGGTCGTGATGCTCGTCTCACCGACGGAGAGTACGTCGACGGAACCGACCACGCGGTCGCCCGCGAACAACTCGGCGTGGTAGTCGACCTCCATCCGGACCGCCGGCCGGTAGTACGTTTCGAACGACTCCGTTGGCACCCGCTCCCGGAGGAACGACTCCCGAACCCGGCGGACGTACGTCGAGAACACTGCGTCGTCGACGTGTCGCTTGCCGGTGTCGAGACTCCCGACGACGAGTTCGTGCTCGTAGTCGGTCATTCCTCGACGAAGTCCGGTTCGATGCGCTTCTCGCCGACTTCGCCTTCGAGATGCTCGCGGAAGGTTTCGACGTCGACATCCTTGCGCTCGTTTTCGAAGCGGTCCCGAACCGAGACGGTGCCGGCTTCCTGTTCGTCGTCGCCGACGACGAGCATGTAGGGGACGCGGTCGTCGTGGGCCTGCTGAATCTTCTTGCCGACCGTCCACGAGCGGTCCTCGATTTCGACGCGGAAATCGCCGAGATAGCGGTTCTGGAGCTGTTTGGCGTAGCCGATGTTGTCGTCGGAGACGGGGAGGATACGCACCTGTTCGGGCGCCAGCCACGTCGGGAAGTTCCCGTTGAAGTGCTCGATGAGCACCATGAAGAACCGCTCGTAGCTGCCGTACAGTGCCCGGTGAATCATGACGGGGCGGTGCTCCTCGTTGTCCTCGCCCGTGTAGGTCAAATCGAACCGCTCGGGCATGTTGAAGTCGAGTTGGACCGTCGGGCCGTCCCAGTTCCGGCCGAGGGCGTCCTCGAAGGCGAAGTCGATTTTCGGGCCGTAGAAGGCGCCGTCGCCGGACTCGACGTCGTAGTCCATGCCGCTGGCTTCGAGTACGTCACGGAGTTGGGATTCGGCCTGCTCCCAGATTTCGTCGCTGCCGACGGACTTCTCGGGGCGGGTCGCAAGCGCCACCTCGTAGTCGAGGTCGAAGGTCTCCAGCACCTCGTTAATCTGGTCCATGATGACGTTGACCTCCCGCTCGATGGACTCCGGCTTGACGAACAGGTGGCCGTCGTCGATGGTGAACGCCCACACTCGCGAGAGGCCGGAGAGTTCCCCGCGCTGTTCCTTGCGGTACACCTTCCCGTTTTCGGCGTACCGGATGGGCAAGTCCCGGTAGGACCAGTTGCCCTGATTGAACACCGTGGCGTGGCCGGGGCAGTTCATCGGCTTGAGGCCGTACTCCTCGTCGTTGACGTCGAGCAGGAACATGTCGTCGACGTAGTTGTCGTAGTGGCCCGACTTCTTCCACAGCTCCGTCCGGAACAGGTGTGGCGTCTCGACGAAGTCGTAGCCCTCGGCGTCGTTGAGGTCGTCGACGAAGTCCTCCAACTCCCGCAGGACGGTCTTACCGTTGGGGTGATACAGCGGCAGTCCCGGTCCCGTCACGTCGGGAATCGAAAACAGGTCCAACTCCTGGCCGAGTTTCCGGTGGTCTCGCTCTTTGGCCTCCTCGCGGCGCTGGAGGAAGTTCTCGAGGTCGGACTCGCTCTCGAAGGCCGTCCCGTAGACGCGGGTGAGCGTCTCGTTGTCCTCGTCGCCCCGCCAGTAGGCGGCCGCGATGTTCAACAACTCGACGGCGCCGATTTTCCCCGTCGACTCGACGTGCGGGCCCTGACAGAGGTCCTGCCAGTCGTCCTGGACGTAGAAGGAGACGGGGTCCTCGTCGGCGGCCTCGTTCTCGAGGATATCCCGCTTGTACTCGTTGTCCTCGTAGAGTTCGAAGGCCTCCTCTCGGGAGCGTTCGACCCGCTCGATGTCGTAGTCGGCGTCGATGATGTCGTACATCTCGGCCTCGATGTCGTCGAGGTCCTCGGCGTCGAGGTCGACACCCGTGATGTCGTAGTAGAACCCCTCGTCGGTCGGCGGGCCGATGGCGAGTTTCGCCTCGGGGTAGAGCCGCTGTAGCGCCTGTGCAAAGACGTGGGCCGCCGAGTGCCGGAGGACGCGGAGATATTCGTCGCTTTGGTCGGTGACGATGACGAGTTCGCAGTCCTCATACAGCGGTTCGACCTTGTCGACGAGGTCTCCGTCGACGATTCCAGCTTTCGTGTCCGACCCGAGCCCGGGTCCGATTTCGTAGGCCACGTCCTCGACCGTCGACCCCGACTCGACTTCGAGTTCGGAGCCGTCCGGCAAGGTGACGACGATGTCGCTCATGTGCGAAGTAAGCAAAGGCGGTCGGATAAGTGTTAAGAGAGCGCTTTTTGTCACGGTGCCCCTGCTGGACCGTTCGGCCCGCGCTTCGACCGCCGTTCGCCGGAACGGCACTCGACGTTCCCAGCGCGTAAGAATCGAGATATGGCTTCTATAGCGCACAGGGCCTACTAGATGCAAGGTCCCATCGGGGGTCGGTCCTCGAACCCGGAGGCAAGCGCCATGTCACAACAAACAAACACTATCGACGAACGCAGACGGTTGCCACAACGATGGGCCGAGGAGGTCCACGGAAAACACAATCTCGATTTCATCGACGAGTACCACGCTCCCGACTGGGTCGGTCACTTCGACGGCGAGACGTTGACGAACGCCGAGTACAAGGACATGCAGCGGCAACTCACCAGTGGCTTTCCGGATGCCGAATTCGTCTTCGGGCCGGTCGTCGTCGAGGGGGAGATGGTCGCGGGCCACTGGGCGATGACCGGAACCCATACCGGTGATTTCGCCGGCATCAAGCCGACGAACGAAACGGTCCACGTGACCGGGACGTTCGTTACGCGCTACGACGACGAGGGACGGGCCCTCGAGACGTGGGAGAACATCGACCAGTTTGGCATGCTCCAGCAACTCGGCATCGCCCCCGAGGAGTTCACCGCGAGTGGCCTGTTGCGGACGGCTGTCAACCTCGTCAAGAACGGGATATAACGGAGGTAGATGCTTCGAGATAAGCCACTCTTACAGCTCCTCACTACTTGATAGGGCCCCCTCTAGCCGCTCTGCGGCGTCTTCCTCCAGTTTGTAGCGCTGGACCTTCCGGGTGCCGCTCCGCGGGAGTTCGTCGACGAAGAACACCCGCCGCGGGTGGGCGTAGGTGGCGACGTGCTCCAGTGCGAACTCCCGAATCTCGCGTTCGGTCGGCGGGTCCTCGACGCCGGGTTCGAAGACGACGTAGGCGACCGGTGCCTCTCCTTTCACCTCGTGGTCGGCGCCGACGACGGCGGCGGCCTGTACGTCGGGGTGTTCGAACAGCGCGTCCTCGACTTCGGCGGGGTAGACGTTCTCGCCGCCGACGATGAGCATGTCGTCGGCGCGGTCGACCATCCACAAAAAGCGGTCCGAATCGACGCGGGCGATGTCGTCGGTGTAGAACCAGCCCTCGTCGTCGAAGACGGCCTCCGTCTTCTCGGGGAGGCCGTGATACCCCTCGAACACCTGTGGGCCGCGAATGGCGAGTTCGCCGGTGACCTGCTCTTCGTCGTCGGGGCCGATGCCGTGGTCTTCGAGCGTCGTCGCCGAGGTGGGGTCCAACGCGGCCGCGGGCACGCGGACCTCCCGAGTCATCGGGTCGACCAGTTTCAGCTCGACGTTCGGCAGCGGCTGGCCGATACAGCCCGCGCCCTTGTGGACGCCGTACGTCGAGGAGGTGGTGCCGGCCGGCGAGGTCTCGGTCATGCCCCACCCCTCCGTCAGCGGCGTGTCGAAGGCGTCCTCGATGCGCCGGCGGGTGTCGTCGGCGAGCGGGGCCGCTCCGCTCCCGAGGGTCTCGAGGCTCGAAACGTCGTATTCCTCGGGATTGTCCTCCATCTCGGCGAGCATCTCGATGTAGACGGCGGGGATGCCCGCGAACTGGGTCACCTCGAACTCGGTGATGGCCGACAGCAACTCCGAGGCGACCGGCATCGTCCGGAGGACGACCGTCGCGCCGTTGTAGAGGCCGGTGAGCATCACGACGCTGAGACCGTACATGTGAAACAGCGGGAGGAAACACAGCGCCACGTCCTCTTCGGGGTCTGAGCCACCGCGGGAGGTGTAGGATTGCACCGTCGACAGGAGGTTCTCGTGGGTGGTCAACACGCCCTTCGGGTCGCCCGTGGTCCCGGAGGTGTAACACTGAACGGCCACGTCCTCGAAGTCCCGGTCGGGGCGGTCGAACTCCGTCGAGGCCGAATCGACGTGTTCGTCGTAGTCCTCCAACCCCTCCGCACCGCCGGGAATGAACGCCAGCGGCACTTCCTCGGCGAGTTCCGTGCCGACGCTGGGGAACACCGGCGAGGTGACAAGCGCCGCCGCGTCGGCATCTGCGAGGATGTATTTCAGCCGGCCGGTGTCCATCCGGTGGTTCAACGGCACGGCTACCGCGCCCGCCTTGATGACGCCGAAGAAGGTCTCGGGGAACTGCAGGGAGTTCTCCAGATACAGCGCCACCCGGTCGCCGGGCTCGATGCCCGCATCAGCGAGGGCGTTGGCCACCCGATTCGACCGCGCCTCCAGGTCGGCGTAGCTGTACTCTTCGCCGCGGTACTCGAAAGCGAGTTTCTCGCCGTAGCGTTCGGCCCCCATCGCCGGCACGTCGCCGACGTGTCTGAGCGGCTCCTGCTGGAAGTACTTCATCGATGGAATCGTGCTTGTGACGTGTTATCAAAAACCTTCGCCCTCGGGATGTGGGGTCCTTTTAGCCCCCTCGCCGTTCGGCGCTCACTCGTAGCCGACCTCGGCGTCCAACTCGACGCCGCTCTTGGCGAAGGTGCCGGTTCCGCGGGCGAGTTGATTCCCCTCCCCGTCTTCGAGGACGCCGTCGGCGATGAGTTGTTTCGGGTGGTCGTTGACGACCTCCGCACGCGCGACGAGTTCGCCGGTCGAGACGGGGCGTGTCAACTGCAAGTGGAAGTCCGTCGTCAGCACGAACACGTCCTCGACGAGCGAGTTCGCCGCGAAGAACGTCGCGTCGTCGAGCGCTTTGAAGTAGTAGGAGCCGTGAACCCCGCCGGCAGCGTGGTGGTAGCTCTCGTCGACTTCGATTCGGAGTTCGGCGACGCCATCGTCTTCGATGTGGAGCGTCGGGTCGGTCTCGTCGTTACACGGTGCGGCGTGGTACATCCGTTCGAGCTTCCGGAAGTGTTCCATCCTCCGAGTCCTCGAAGCGGACGGTAATCGGCGTGTCGGTCGCCAGGTCGTCGGTCAGTACCGCGTCAAATCCCGTTCGAGGACGAAATCCGGTTCCTCGGAGATGGACTGGCGGGCGTAGGCGGCATCGGAGACGTGTCGGGGCGTTTCGGGAACGAGCATTCGCGCCTTCTCAGCGCCGACCTCGGCGGCGTCACGGGCGACGGCGGCGGCCAGCGACCGAAGCGCCTCGTGGTCGTCCCACGCGCCGACGCCGTACTCCGCCCACTGCTTTTCCTCCCCGTCTTCCTCCCGCTCGAACGTTCGGACGCGGTAGGTCGTCCCCCGGACACCGCCGTCGTCGGCGACGGTCAGCGTCGCTTCGGCGTCGGCCAGTCGGTCAGGCGTCAGTTCCGCCAGCGCCCACGATTCCTCGAGGTCGAGACCGAGTCCCGAGAGTTCGTGGTAAGCGTCGCTGCCGTGGAAGGCGCTCCACGCCGCCGTCGGGTCGGTGAGTACGTCGAGTGTGGGGTCGGCGGTCTCTTCGGGGTCGGGTTCGACCCAGCGGAACTCCGCCAGCGGCTCGAACCCCATCGACCGCGACTGGCCGAGGCCGGCGGCGTTCCAGGAAAACACCATGTTCCGACAGATGGTCGCCCCCCGGTCTGCGGCCCACTCGAAGACGGCCTCGGTCAGCGCAGGGCTGATACCCTCCCCGCGATAGTTGGGGGCGACGCGCATTCCCTGTGCCCACGCCTCGTGCTCGGAGAGAATCACGCCCTGACAGATGCCGACGGGGTCGCCGTCGACGACGGCGACGAGCGTCCGCTGTGTCTGCCCGTCGGTGTCGACCCACTCCTCGAAGACGCGAGGGATGTAGTCGCCGCCCAACTCCGGCCAGGTATCCTGGGTGAATTCGACGACTGCCTCGTGGTCGTCGTGTCTCGCCTGCCGGACCGTCACGTCGGGTTCGCTCATCGCGTCACGTCCACGGAACCGACCGCTCCTGCAGTTCGCCGGCGATGGGGCGGCGCATCGTCTCTTCGACGCTCTCGACGTTTTCGAGCGCCCACATCAGTTTGACGTAGGCGGTCGCCGGTAGGGTGTCGCCCGCTTCAACGACGCCGGCCTCCAGGAGGTCACGACCCGTGTCGTAGACGCGGTCACAGACCCGCCCTTCGAGACACTGACTCGTCATCACGACCGTCGTGCCGTCGTCGACCAACTCCTCGATTCGCTGTATCCACTCGGTGTTGACGTGGCCCAGTCCCGTCCCTTCGAGGACGAGCCCGGAGGCGTCGTCGGCGAGGTCGAGCGTCTCCGGCGAGCGCCCGGGGACGAACTTCACGAGTTCCACGTCGGTCGCGAGGTCGGCGTCGATGTCCAACGCGACGGCGTCGCGGTCGGCGACCGGCCGGCGGAACGACACCTCACCGCTGTCCCACTCGACTTTACCGAGCGGTTTCGCGCCGACCGTTTCGAAGGCGTCCCGCCGGGAGGTGTGGTTCTTCCGGACGCGCGTCCCGCGGTGGAGCGCGCAGGTGTCGTCGGACTCGGTTTCGTGCATACAGACGAGCACCTCCGAATGGTCGGCTTTGGCCGCCTCGACCGCACAGACGGCGTTCATCACGTTATCCGAGGAGGGTCGGTCCGCCGAGCGCTGGCTGCCGGTGAAGACGACGGGAACGGGCGTATCGAGCGTGAACGACAGCGCCGCGGCGGTGTACTGCATCGTGTCGGTGCCGTGCATGACGACGACGCCGTCGGCGCCGTTGTCGATTTCCTCGTGGACGGCCTCGGCGAGGTCGGTCCACACGTCGGGCGTCATGTTCTCCGAGAGGATGTTGGCGACGACGCGGCCTCGATAGTTCGCCCGGCCGGCCAGTTCCGGCACCGCACGCAGCACGTCTTCGGCGTCGAACTGGGCGGTGACCGCACCCGTCCGATAGTCGACCGTCGAGGCGATGGTTCCGCCCGTCGAGATGAGCGCGATGGTGGGTAGGTCGTCCTCGAAGGTGATTTCCGATTCGGAGTCGCCGTCTTGGGCGCTCTCGACGTCGTAGCTGTCCGATTCGAGTACGTCGACGCTCGCGTCGGCGCGGTCGACGCCGACGTTGTAGCCGCCGTCGAGTTTGACGACGAGGTGGTCGGCGGTCGTCGAGGGCATGAGGACGCCCTCGTAAGTCGCTGTGCCGCGGTCGACGCGGACGCGGTCCCCTGGGTTCATACGGCAGGCTACCGTGCCGGCGGACTTGAAAGGCTCCCTTCGGGGTGGCTGGGAAAGACCGATACAGTTGGCGGCGAAACGGGTACACATGAGCCGCGACCGAACCCGGACGCGGGAACCCGGCGACGAGGCCACCCAATCCGACGGCTTCGAGGCCTCGGAGTTCGATGTCGGTGCGGACGTGGCCAGCGACGCGAGCGCCCCGAGCGAGACCGGAACCGAGACTGGGGCGTCCGCGGGCCTTCGGGAGCGGTTGGCAACCCGCACCGAGAAACTGTTCTCGCCGCGTGCGTTCCTCGCCATCCTCCTGTTGTCGGTCGCGGGGCTGTTCACTGCCGGCACCTTCCTTCCACTGCCGGGGTCGGGGCTGCTCGGCGTCTTCCTCGCGACGTTCGCGTTCGGGCTGGTTGCTTCGGACCGCCGGTACGGCGAGGCCGCCGTCGCTGGCGGCATCACCGTCGGCGCCAGCGCGTTCCTCGACGCCGCCGTCGTCGCCTTCCTCGGCGGCTTCGGCGTCCCGCTCGCGCTTCTCGGCGGCGGCGTCGGCGCGGCCGTCGCAGTCGTCGGAACGTATTTCGGCCGGGACCTGCGGGCTGGACTGACCAAAGAAATCTGACTATACCAGCCGCCACGTCTCGCCGTCGCGTTCGACGACGCCGTGTGCCGACAACCCCTCCAGAGCGTCGGTGACGACGTCGGGTGGGGCTTCGACGCGGCGACTCAACCGCTCGGCCGTCGCGGGGCCGTCGGCGAGCGCCCGAAGCAAATCCGCGTAGAACCGGCCGTCGAGTCCCTCGAAGTGTGAACTGATTCGGTCGAGCGTCTCCGTCAGCCGCCCCTGAACCCACCGCTGGGCCATCGACAGTTCGTTCTCCAGCCGTTCGAGTTCCTGTAACTCCTCGGTGAGGCCGGCGAGTTCGGGGTCGGCCGCGTCGGGGTCGCCGTTCTCGTCACCGGGGCGACAGCACTCCACGTCGAGTGAAACGTACCGCCAAGAGGTGATGTCGAAGTTCGGCGACGCCGAGTAGGCGCTTTTCGTTCCGAAGTCGTACGGCGAGACGTTGACCTCCAGTCGGAGGTTTCGGGCGATGGAGAAGTACTTCCGGCGACCCTCGTCGACCGTCGACTCGACGAGGCCCGCCTCCTCCAGTTTCCGGAGGTGGTCGATGACGGCTTTCGGGCTCACGCCGAGATACTCGCTGATTTCGGTGACGTAGCAGGGCTTTCGGGCGAGGAGCCGCAGGATGCGTCTACGGTTCTCGTTTCCCAGCAGGTCCAACAGCGCCGCCGAGTCCATTACGTCGGAGTTCGGTCCGCGGACGAAAAAGGGTGCCGCCCCGCCGGCGAAAGGGTTTTGAGTCGGTTGGCGCCGTCTCAGCCGTCGCTACGGCTCGTTTCGGAGTCTTCGGGTGTCGAATCGGTGTCGGCGTCATCGCGTCCCGCACTGTCATCAGTGTCGGCGTCATCGCGTCCCGCACTGTCTCCGTGCGCAGAATTACCACTGGAACCGGGAGGGCCGTCGCCGCCGGCGTCGGCTATCGAGTCGTCGCTGTCCGTATCGACGGGCGGACCGCCACCGTTCGAGGCACCGGGAACGTCGACGGAGGTGTTCGAAGCGCCGTCGGCATTACCGGTGTCCCCCGGTGGGCCGCGCTCGCCGTCGAACATCGGCCCGGCGAGGCCACGCGCCAACTCGGCGACCTCCCCACCGCTGAGGTTGCGGGCCTCGTTTCGAAGCGCGTCGAGTCGCGCCGTGTCGACCCCGGCCTCCGCGGCGACCGATGCGGTCTCGTTGACGGACTGTTCCAGTCCGCTCGCACCGGTCGTGACGTGTGCGGCTATCGCGCGGTTACGAACCTCCGAGTCCGCTTCCGAGATGGCCGCTCGGCGGTTCGCCAGTCGTTGTTGTCGTTGTTCGAGTTGCGCTTGCCGCTGTTCGATGAGTTCGCGCCGCTCTTCTTTGGTCTCGGCCCGGCTCAACGACGCCTCGAACATGCCGTCGTCGACCTCGCCTTCGGCCTCAGCACTGCTGGCCTGCATGAACGACGAGACCGACGCACCGAAGGAGGCGTTCCCGCGTTCGGCCGTTTCGTTCGTCGGCTGGGCCCCTGCCGCGACGCCGCCCATCCCAGCCGCAAGGAGGACGGCGAGTGCCACCAAGACGCCAATACCGACAGCAGTTCGTTTCATCACTGTTCTCTGGGGTACCTGACTCGTAAAAACCCCCCCTCCGTTCTCATCGTTCAGCGGACGAAGCTACGGCCTCAAACGGTCCAATAGCGTTTATAATTCCGTTAGGACCTTCGAATCCGTTCTCGAACACCGCCGTTCCGACCGGCCGTCACGTCAGTTTTCGGGGTCCGATACCGCTTCCGTCCCGGACAAAGCTTATGTGTGTGATTATCTAACACACACGTAGCGGCATGTTTGAACCGTTCTCAAGCGGCTACTACCTCGGACGGCTCTACGTCGAGCCGCACGACGGCGACTGCGCAGTAATGCATCACGAACACCACGAGCGGGTTAACGACCGATTATACACCGAAACGGCGGATTATTCCGGCCCGTTGGTGATGAAAATCGGTTCGGCACACGTTCCGGTCCACGGCGCCGAGGGCGTCCCCGGTCGGACCGTCGCGCTCCCGGAGTCGGTGTTGTCGGCGACGGGCGTCGACAATCCGCCGACGCTCAGCGAGGTGCTGTTGGCGAAAGCCGACCGCGCAGCCCAACTGCTCGGTATCGACGGCGACGCCGCGGACTACACCGACAGGGCCGCGGGCTTTTAGACGCCCGCCCCCC
>NZ_WPCC01000040.1 GCF_009741925.1 Natronomonas sp. CBA1123 | reverse complement strand
GGTCCCCGAACTGCCATTCGAGAAACGCCTCCGAACCGGCATCCGCGCCTGTCCCGACCGCGTCGTCTACCACGTTCACCGGCGAGTCGTCTACCGTCGCCGCCGTCGCCGCGTCCCACGCCAACGCCGCCGGCATCGTCGCCGGGTTCGCCAGAAGCGCACTCTCGGCGCCCGAAACGACTACCTCGCCTAAGTCGAGGTCGCCGCCGTCGAGACCCGTATCCGGCCAGTTCTCATCAGCCTCCGGCCCAACGAACTCGTAGCCGTCGCCCTCCGAGTCAGTCGAGTCCTGCGGCTGCATCTCGTCGCCCTCGGCCCACGGGTCGCCGTCGAGCAGGTTGTCGTCCGTCGACGTAATCGAGACCGTCCCGTCGCCCGAAGTGGCTCCCTCCATCATCACAACCTCGAAGCGTCGTCGAAGTTCGCCAGCCGATCAAACGTGCTTTTCATATCGTCGGACATCTCCGACTCGGCCGACCGCTCGGTGAGGTCGTCGTTCTCCTGCTCCGGTGCGTCACCCCACTCTTGCGAGTCGCCGGGGTCCGCCAGCACCCCCCCGCTCGGCGCCGTGCTGCCGTCTTGGGTGTCCGGGGCGTAGGTCTCGGCCAGTTCCTCGGCGTCGACGTTCAACGCCTCGCCAACCGACACAAACGACACGTTCGCGTCGTCGCCCGGCTCGTCGTTGCCCTCGCCAGTCTCGGCGTCGTCGTACAGCACGCCGTCTCGAACCGTCAACTCCGTGCCCTCCAACGCCTCCCGGAGAGACCCGGCTGCCTCGGTCGCCTGCTCCGGCACCGGTGTCGGCGCCTGCTCGGCTGCTTGCTCCGCACTATCACCCGTCAACAGCAGGTAGCCACCGCCGAGGGCAATCACGCCCACGCCGCCGGCCGCTGCCATCTTCTTCTGTTTTGCGTTCATCGTGTTGGTTGTCCGCAATCGGTCAATCGCTCGATGCCCCAGCCGCCGAGTAGCGCCCTCACTTCCCGACGAAATACGCCGAGTACGTGAACGCGCTCCCCGTCACCGAAACGCTGTCACCGCTTCGGACGTACACACTCTCCCCGGTCTCGCCGGTCGACAGATTCAGCAAGTCGACCGACTCATCACCCCGGTCGTAGACGTGAACCGTCCCCTCGGAATCGGCCGTATACAGTTCGCTTTGGCCGAAACGGTACAGGTTCGCCTTCGGCGTGTAGTCGCCACCGCCCTCGTTGATGTACCCGCCAGCAGTCCACGGCTTGTTTGGTGCCGATTGCTGACTGTTCGGACGGTCGGGCAGTATCGGGTCGACGCTTTCCCACGTATCAGACGCTATATCGTACATCTCCGCGTCCTTGCTGCCGTCCTTCGGCACCGTGACCAGTTTGTTCTCGCCCCCGGTCGTTCGGAAGAACATCGTTACCGGCGTGTAACTGCCCGTAACTGCCGACTGAGTCGTGAACGAGTCGGTCGCCGCGTCGTACACCTCGACGCTCTCGCCGTCCGCTAACTTGTAGACGCTGTCTGTGTAGACGCTCCCGGCGTAGTCGTCGGTGGCGGTCGTCTTGGAACCGCTCCACGTCGCGCTACCGGTCGCCCACGAGTCGCCGCCGGCATCGTAGGAATACACCTCGGTGTTGCTCACGAGGTTGCCGCTCCCGTCCGGCGTCTGACCCCACAGCGCGAGACCGTCCGAAACGCTGTTTGACGGCGACCCTGTACCGAACTGGTACAGCGCCGACGGCAACGAGGCCACAGCGACCCACGAATCCGCTGCCGGGTCGTACTGCCACACGTCAGCGTGGACCGTCGAGGCGTCCGTACCACCTCCCGTGGCCGAACTCCCGCCGGCATAGTAGACCGTGCTGCCGTCGTCTACGAACAACCGGCCGCCCTGTCGAGGCGCCGGAATCCCGGCAATCTGCTCCCAGCCGCCGTTTTGAATGTCCCACCGGTGGGCCTCGGTCATCACACCGGCGCCCGTCGGGTCGAACCCACCAACCAGATACACGTAGCCGTCCGCTTCGGCTATCGCCTCATTGATGAGCGCGTTCTTGGTCTCTGGCGTCGTCGCTGTCACGGTGTTGAGGGCGTAGGGCGACACCTGCCCGTCGATAGCCGTCTCGGTGGTCACACCACCGCCGCCGGTCGACGGCGCCGCACCGCCCCCGATAGACCGCGTCATTGCCACGCCTCCACGTTGAAGGTCGTTTCAGTCGAGACCGCCCGGACCCACACCTTCGAGGTCGCTACTTGGATACCAGCAACCGGCGAATCGGACTTGCCGTAGGGGATAACGGCGCTCTCGTCGGTCGGCTCCGAGAAAGCAATCAGCACGTCAGCAGAGATGTTCCGAAGGTCCACCTCAGACGTGATGAAACTCAGGTCTATCTCGGTCCACTCGCCGGTAACGGCCGTCACCTCCTCCGCCTCGTAGGTGCCGGTCTCGTCGGGGTCGCCTCCGTCCTCGTTCCGCTGGTTCAAGACGACCTCGACGGCCTCCCCGTGACCGTTGGCGACTCGCTGCGCCTGCATCTCCATCAGCAGCGCACCGAGCAGCATATCGGTCTCGTTCATCGTCAGCCCCGGCGGTAGGACGGCGTGGTACTCCCTGATGAGGTCCTCGACCGTCTCGTTCACCGTCAGCCCGCCCATTAGGCGGCCCTCCGTACCTCTATAGCGAGCAACACGAACATCACCGCCAGCATCAGGTCGTCGCCATCGAGGGCGAAACTGTGCCCTTCGGACGTTTCCAGCACGATACGCGGGCCGTTCCCGCCGGCCGAAGCCGTCGACTGCTCGACGGTCGGCCCCTCTGTCGTCGTCTCGGTCGGAAGCCACTCGTCGGACCCGGCTGCCGCTACCGGCGCGGCAGAAGGCGAAGAAGTGGCTCCCGACCCCTGAATGGTCGGAAGCATCTGTTTACTCCAAGTCGAGCGCGGCGCGTTTCACGGCCCGGCCGAGGCCCGAGACCGTCCCCTCGTACTGCTTGATGGGAAGGTCGATGAGCGCGTTCGTCGCCTCGTCGCCGTTCGAGGTCGACAGGTTCGCGTCGTCCCACCGAACCGCGAAGGGGGAATCCACGTAGATGTTAAGCGACCAGTTCGCCGGCACAACACCCTCGTAGGGGTCGGTAAACTCGAACTGAACCGGGTTCTTGTTCTGGTTCCGGTCAGCGATACCCGAAGTCGTGTCCTCGGTCAGCGTCTCCGACACCTGCGAACTCGTTTTCGGCGCCACCTTCTCGACGGTGACAACACCAGGGTCACGGGCCACGTAGAACACGTGAAGCGTCGTGTTCGTCCCGCCGTCGGTGTAGTCGAACGAGTCGCCGGCGTAGTCGATACTGTCCGGTTGGACCCGACTGCCGCCGGCGTACACCAGCAGGTTCTCGGTGTTCTTCGAGTCGACGAGGTTGTGCGACAGGTCGAACGTCTCCGTGTCATCGGCCGTCCCGTTGGTGGTTTTCTCCTCGCCGGCGACGAACGCCAGTCGGGCGGCCGGCCCCTCACGGACCCGAAGCGGCACCTCGGCCTCCCGAGACGCCACTAGCGACCGCTCCCCGGCCGTCCCGTCCGAGAGGTCGAACGCGGACTTGCCGAGGGTCTTGGTCTGTCCGCCCTTCTGCTTGAGGGCGGTGAGCGGGTTCGGCATCGGTTACTCCCCCTCGTAGGAGACCGTTCGGGTGGCTTTGCCGTCGACGTACAGCTCCGAGTTCGACCAGTCGACCTGCTCGGAGGAAACCACGTCGACCCGGAGAGAGTCGAAGTACCGCACGTTGATGACCTTCCCCTTCAGGTCGACTTTGACGGCGTCGATGTTCTCCTCGTTGCGCTGCTCGCGCATATCGAGGGCGTTCCACGCCGCGATGTTCTTCAGCCGCTCGGAGACGACGACCGGCTGCTCCTTGCTCGGCACGTCGACGCGAAGCAGAACTTCGGTGTCGTTCGGAAGCGGGTTCCCGGAACCGTCTCGAAGGTCGAAGTAGATGGGAACGCCCGACTCGTCGCCCTTGTTGACGGCGTGCCGAATCTGCTCGGCCGTCCCGTCCTCCGGCGAGAACGTGAGGATAGGTGTCAGTTCCCCGGTGGTGTTCTGTTGCTGGGTGGCGTACTGCGAGAGGTGGGTAATCTCACTCATTTACATCGCCCCCTCGACCGCGTCCCGGACACCGAATCGTTCACCGAGTGCGAGCGCCGTATGGGCACCGGCGCCGAGTTGGACGTGCCGCTTCTGCCGACCGGAGACGCCGGGGGCGTACTCCGCACCGACGACCGTAACGAGGCCGTAAACCTCGGTCGGGGCGTCGTAGTCGGTCATCGACTCGGCAGCCACACCGAGGGCCGCCGCGATACTGTACCCCGAAACGAGAAGCGCCGTGTCTCGTGCAAAACCGGGGTCCGCCAGTTTACCAAACGCGTCCATCATCTGCAATCCCCCGTAGACACTCGCTATCCATCAAGAACCGACGCATTCGGGTGTAACGAAGGGCGTCCGAGACGCCCTCAGACGGGGCTACAAGTTGCTAATGATAGCCTGACAGGCTGAGACGTGAAAATTAACTCCGGTTCGGTACGTGTAAGTGCATATTGAGCAGGGGGTTAGGATGTCACTCAGTTACTCAATCGAAGGTTTGGCGTGAAAACCAGCGGATATCATACCTTTGCGGGATGAACAGAGATTGATGACCGAAAATCAATCTATTCAACACAATGACGACCCACCACCCTCTGCCGATGAGGAAGTAGCGAGACTCCGCTTGCAACTTGATGAAAAGTCCTTGAAGGAGTTGGTGAGGCTGGGTTTAGTCGAATGGGATGGGGAGAATCATGTTATTAAGAAAGGCCCCAACTTCGACAGGGAACGCCCTCTCAAGAAGTGATCAACTGATACCCATTCAATCTGTACTGAGCGGGATTTTCACAAGCAGTTCTGAGTAAAGAATCTCTGTTACTGCTGCCGCTCGTCCATCAGAACGCGGACCATTTCGGCATTGCCCGGTTTACTTCCCGGCCGCTCCTCTCCGACCCGTTCCTGAAGTTCCTCAAATCGGTCGGCATCGTCACCGTAGAGAGTGATTCGAACCGGCATTTCACACACCCACGTCGATACGCATCCCAGAGGCACCGACGTGGTCACACTCCGGGTCGTAGTTCTCTGCCGACCGAATACGCTTCATCGCCCCCGAGTCGTCGCTGTAAATCCACTCGGAGTCCGTGACGAGTTCCGTCCCGTCGTCCAGTTCCTCGGCCCATTTCCGCACCGAAACGGCCCCAGCGTCCGGCGCATGCAACGCCTCTGGGAGTCCAGGTACGTCCTGACCGCCGCTACTGTGCGCCTTCGCTGGGTAGTTCAGCGTCTCCTCGGCTGAGGATAGGTCGTTGTGGTCCTCAAAGCCACCAATGAATCGGGCCGTTGCGTTTCCAAGTACCTGTTTGTCGATTGAGGCCGGCCGCTGAGTGACCCACATCGCGCTGTTGCCCTCGCCGCGCCCGGTCGTCGCCAGTCCCTCAATTGGTTCGGGGTAGCCACCGGATTGCGGCGCCACGAAATGGCCCTCGTCGACGACAATGAGGGTGGTCCCCTCAACGTGGTGCCGACCGCCGGTGATGATGTCGGCGCACACCTCTCGCCACTCCGTGTTTCCGAGATGTTTGGAGTGGCGTGCCACGACGAGGTGCCCGTTTTCCTCGATGGCGTTGCCCCACTGCTCGGGAGTCACCGACAGTTCGACGTTGCCGGCGAGGTGATGCTTTGCCGGCGCCGGGCCGTGTTTCTTCGAGCACAGCCCTCGGTACTCGTCCTTGTAGTCGAGAACAACCACGTAGTCGTAGCGGTCGAAGTTCCGCTCCGTGATGGTCTGAGTTAGCCACGATTTTCCCCACCCCGAAGCCGCCAGCAGCGAGAGGTTCACGCTTCACCCCCGCCCTCCTCAGAGTCTCCGGTCTCGCTTTCTGATTCGGGTGCCGTGATTGCCCCGGTAGCTGCCTCAATACGCCGGATGTTGGCATCGATAGGACCACGAGACGCCCACCGGAGCGTTCGGCGGTCAGAGTAGTTCACTACAGTCTTTTCGAAGACGTCGAGCGGGACACCGAACCGCTGTCGAACGAACTGGTCGGCCAGTTCCTTGTCGTCGGTCTCCGGGCCGGCGTCGAGATCGTCACGAAGGGCTGCCGCCCACCCGGCGACAGTCTGCTCCCACGCCTCGGCGTCCTTACCGGCGTGTTCCTTGGCAGCCTCGACGTTCTGGAGGCCGTCTGGTGCTTGTTCCTCGATAAAGAACTCCCACAGGTCGCCGCTCACCTGCGCCCCGACGAGGCGCACGAACTGGTCGACGCGCTCCTCAGCTGGCGGGAGGTCGTCGGGCCGGTCGATGCCGATGGCCTCGTAATGGTCCTGTACGGCTTCGTGCAGGTCACGCTCGACGCCAGCCACGGCAGTCGCCAACGCCCGGATTTCTTCGCGGTCTTCGATGTTCGCGGCGCCGGCCATCTTCTGCTGAATTTGGTCCATCACGCTGCACCACCTCGCGTTTTCTGGGCCACTTCACTGAGGGCGTCCTGTGCCACCTCGGTCTCTTTGATGATGACCGTCCCGGCGACGGTCGCCGTGCCGATGACGAGCGCCTGCCCCGGCGGCAGGTCCTCGGCGCCGGTCATCTCCGCGAAAACGCGGTCGGCTTGCTCGTTGAGGGCGACGGGCGGCTGGTTTGCCAGCGCCTCGATCTCCTCGGCGTCGGCCTCGCCGTCGCCGTACTCGTCGACGACAGCTACCAACAACGTCGCCAGCACGTCGACGTACATATCACCCCAGTTGGGGCCGCTCACGTCGCCGCTGTCGTCGGGCTTCTGACCGGTCTCCTCGTCGGCGTCGTCGTTGGTTGTGGCTTCGTCGTCGGCTGCTTCTTTCCCTGCGTCGTCGACGGCGTCAAGGTCGGCATCGGAGAGGTCTAAGATCGCTTTCTCGTCTTCTTCCATCTCCGGCCGCGCATCATCGTCGTTGTCGGGTTGGTTCTCGGTGGTTTTTGACTCTGTTTGCTCCTCGGCTTCCTCGAGTACTTCGTCGTCACCAGTGGTGTCGTCATCACTCATCGTCCCACCCCTCGAAGGCATCAGCGGTGTCGTCGCCGTCGTCGGGGTCCTGTGCAGTCGTCTCGTTACTTTTGTCGTTCCCTCGAACCAGCAGCACGACCAGCGCCAGCGCGACCGACGCCGTCACCAACGTCACCGTTGCACTTCCACCGGTGTCGTCGGCCGTGTCATCGACGGGGTCGACGGACACGGACTTGTCGTCGTCTTCATCGTCGTCAGCCGGCGCCGTGTTTGCTTCAACCTGCTGCTGGTACTCGTCGTCAGTATCCGGCCCGTCGGGGGTCTCGGTCTGGTCGTCGCTGCTGGTCTCCTGGTCGACAGTCTCCTCGGTCGCCTCGGGTTGCTGGTCTCCTTGCTGCTCGACGGTTGGTTTCAGTTGCTCCCAGTCGTGGGCGCCGTCGCTTGAGGCGTTGATGTGGGACCGGACCGCCGCCAGCGATTTACCGCCCTTTTCGCCGTAGTCGCACCCCTCAGCGGGGCAAGTGTAGTCTGTCATCGGTGTTCTGCGTGGTTTTGGACCGCGAGGTCCTGCGTGGTCTCAAGCAGTTCGTGGAGTCGTTCGGGTTCGAGTGGATCCTGGCCGGCTTGCTCTCGAATCTGATTAATTGCTGCAAACGCCTGTTGAGCGGCGGCTTTTCGCTCTTCGAGGTTGGTAAGCAGTCGGTCAATCTCACTAATCGCTGCCTTGTACCCACCCCACGACCGCTGAAGCGCCCCCTTCTGTGGCCCCGAAGGCCCTTGCTCGGTGCTGGTCTCGTCGGTCGGGAGATCACCGGAAAGCAACTGCTCGACTTGCTGGTCGTCGTACCCGCAGGCTTCGCTCAGGAACTCACAGGCCTCTGGTTCGCCGTGTTCGCAACTGTCGCGGGCGTGGTCGCACCCCTCTTTGGCGTGTTTTTCTGCCTGCTCTCGTCGCTGTCGTTGCTGGCGCTCGGTGGCCTCGTCGTCGTAGTTCGCCCCGCCGCCCCGGTCGATGCCACCCGATTTTGCTGCTCGTTCGAGGATGGGTCGGGCGTCGGTGACGTTGTCCACCTCGCCGGGGTCAACGTGCTGGAAGGCATCGACGCCGTACTCGGCACCCAAGCCCTTCAGATAGCGTGCTTTCGGGACGTTCACCCCATCACGAGAGAAGTCGAGATTTCGCTTCTCGGCTTCGGTGAGTTCGACCGCTTCGATAGCGGGGCGGTCTGCTGTTGCTTGCTCGCTGGTAGCGACGGCTTCTGCCTGGTCGATGACCGACTCGGGGGTCTCACTGGTGAAGGTGACTGTCTTCAGGCGGCGGTCGTCGTCGCTACAGAGTTGGTCGGCGTGCTGGTCTCGCACCCGGTCGGCGGCTGCTTTCGTCGGGAACTCGATTTCCGGACTCATCGGGGGTCCTCGAAGATGATTTCCCCGCCTGTAGCCTGATGAGCGTCTGCTTTACTCTGGTATTGAGATACCACGGGGTCGTCGGTCTGTTCCCCTTCGGGGAAGGACTCGCGGAGCCACTCGACGACGAACAGGCCGCTTGGGAGTTTGGTACCAACAGCGACCCGCTCCCATTCGTCGTTGAACACGTCGAAGCGGCGGCAGGGATGGCCGGGTCGGAGTTGGTCCATCAGTACCCCGCGGCGGCCTCTACCGCCGACTCGAAGAGCGACCAGCCAACGGCACCGACACCGACGGCGAGCAGGCCGTAGAGGATGATTTCGTTGGCGTGTGCATCGCGCTCTGCGGCTGCTGCTTGTCGCTCGGCAGCTGTTGCTCGTCGGTACTGGTACACCTCGATTGGGTCGGCCTCGATGTCGGGATGTTGCTCGATTGCTGCTGGTCGGGGGGTCTCGACCCCTTCGAGCAGCCAGTCGGCAGGGGGGTGGTCGCCCCCTTCGTTGCTGGTCTGTACTTGGTCGTCCGCCCTGGGTTCGTCCTGACCCATACGAGAGCCACAGAGAGGGCCGATAATGGGCGAGTCGCCTACCCCTGAATTACCTCCAGATTCGTCAGGGGACTAGTCCCCTGATTCCACCGGAGACGGCCCCGGTGTTAAGACGGTAGAGGTCACAGGGGTTCGTGTATGGCGACGACAGAAGCAGACAGGTTGGTTGCGGCGCTTCAGGCGCCCGATGATGCTGATTTGACCCCCCTGGGACCGGTCAAAGTTGGGAATCGCTCCGGATCGCTCACCGTCTCACTCCCCAAGCGAACGGCGAAAGGCTCGGGAGTCGAGCAGGGCGACCGAATGAACGTGTATCACGACCCCCTGAGCGGGGCGTTCGTGTACGTTCCAGAAAAGCGGCAGTAGACTACTTGTACGCCTCGCCTTCGTCGGGGTGGTCAGCGTTACGGACGTGTTGGTTGTGTGCTCTGTAGTCCTCGCTTTCGTGATGGCAGCCGAGGCAAACGACCGTCATCGGCCAGTGTCCGCTGATGGTACTCCGGTCGTTTTGACAAAGTTGCCACTAGCTTTTTGAGGTGGCCTCTTCGAAGAAACGATGGGCGGTAGGAGAAAGGTGCATCCCCCACCACCATTTCGCATCTTCTCCCCTATCGTTCCCCTCCGAGAAGACCGGTCAGCACCGTCTGCACACCGATTATTCATACCGATGCACCTCCATCGTCATCCCAGACGGCTTGGGCAGTTGCCCACGCGGCGGCGCCGAAAGGTACGTTGATACGGCCGTGCTGGTACTTCTGAATCGTTTTCTGCTCCTCGGGAATGTCGTCCTGCGAAGGGAGCGGCCCGTCGTATCCGAGTTGTTCGACTTCCTCCTCGGTCTGCTGGCGGGCTTCTTCGACTTCTGCGACCGTCCGGCGGTGAACGGTAATGTAGCCACCACGAACGGTGATGAAGCCCTCTCGGTCGAGGGGCCTGAGAAGACGACTTGATACCTGTGATTTCTTCGTGTTCTGGGTGTGGAGCCTTGAGCGAGCCTCTTCGACGGTAACGCGACGGACACCTCGGGGGTGGTCGCTGGCGTCTAACAGCACCTCGAAGGCTTCGCGGAGTTCGAGGTGTTCGGGCTTGTAGAGGTCGGCGTGGTTGGTGCCGTCGTCGTACTCCTCGATGACCTCCTGAAGGGTCTGCCGGATGAGTTCGGCGCGGCTCATGTCGCGGTCGGCGGCGACCTCGTCGAGCGCCTCGATATCGACACGACCGGGGTTGAACGACACTCGGGCCGGGTTCGAGTTGATTTGCTTGCTCACGCCGACCACCCCGGAGTGATTACGTCAGTGATTACGTCCGTAATCGTGGGACGGCGCCGAGACAGGCAACTCGTAGTCACGACCCCCCGGTGCGGTGGAAAAGGCGGCTTCATGCGCGGGTGGGCGTGCGCGATATTCATCGCTCACCTCGTCGGCGACCACCGTCGGCCACTGCTCTTTCGACGTGCTGGTCAGCTGCGTCCATCTCGTCAGCGATGTGGACGATCTCGCCGGCGGCGTCCTCGATGCCGAGGAACTCCGCTTTCCTGACGGCGCAGAGGTGGGCACATGGTCCGTCGTGGAACTGGTAGCCGGAGCAGTCACACTCTCCGACGTATCCACGGCTCTCGTGCCGCAGAGTGACGATATGGGCGTCTTCGCCGTCAGGAAGATGGACGCCCCACTGCTCCCAGGTGAGGCGTGCAAGGGTGCCGTTCAGTGGGTCGGCGCGGGTCCATGAGTCTGTGCCCTCGTCACGTTCGGCTTCGAAGTTGAGGGACCTCATGGGCCGGAGTAGACACCTCCGAGCATCGCGCCACATCGGGCACAGTAGAGTTGTCCGTGTTCGTCGCGCTTCGGGGTGGCCGCGTGCTCGCACCGGCAGTCGCTCACGCTGAAACACCCCCGTTCCTTCGAAAAACCGTGGGACGGCAAGGGCCGGAAGAGGCCCCCGCGTGAACTCTCTCAGAGAGAGGTATTTTTTCCGGCCGATGAAAATCGATAAATGGCCTTATCCGAAGGTAGCGGTCGCAACGCTGGACCTTCGGAAAGTGTAAGAAATTAGATGGACTCGCCGGGATTTGAACCCGGGGCCTCTTCCTTGCGAAGGAAGCGATCTGCCGCTGATCTACGAGCCCTCGACAGTCGGTTATCGGTTCGGTCGTTTGTACCTTCTGTTTCGCACTCGGGAAAGCGACCGGGAGCGGTCGCGCGTGAGTGCTGCGGCGGGCGGTTGGGAAGACCGTCTGTCTTCCGACCCGTACGGACGTGTGTCCGCGTTAGTCCTCGAGGACGATCTCGATGGAGACGTCGTTCGGGACCTGAATCCGCATCAGCTGGCGGAGCGCGCGTTCGTCGGCGTCGATGTCGATGAGCCGTTTGTGGACGCGCATCTCCCAGTGTTCCCACGTCGCGGTTCCCTCTCCGTCGGGGGACTTACGCGCCGGGATTTCCAGCTTCTTCGTCGGCAGCGGGACCGGTCCCGACAGCGTCACGCCGGTTTTGTCGGCGATTTCGCGAACGTCGTCGCAGATGTCGTCGAGGTCCTCGGGTGCCGTGCCCGCGAGGCGAACGCGTGCCTGTTGCATGCGTTATCGCTCGTTGACGCTGAGGACCTTGCCGGCCGCGACGGTCTGACCCATGTCGCGGATGGCGAAGCTGCCCAGCTCGGGAATCTCGTTCGAGGACTCGATGCTGAGCGGCTTCTGCGGTCGGACGGTGACGACGGCAGCGTCGCCGGACTGGATGAAGTCCGGGTTCTCCTCGGCAACCTCGCCGGAGGAGGGGTCGATCTTCTTGTCGATGGACTCGATGGTACACGCGACCTGCGCCGTGTGGGCGTGGAAGACCGGCGTGTAGCCAGCGGTGATGACCGAGGGGTGCTGCATGACGACGACCTGTGCCTGGAAGGTCTCGGCGACCGTCGGCGGGTCGTCGGCGGGGCCACAGACGTCACCACGTCGGATGTCGTCCTTGCCGACGCCGCGGACGTTGAATCCGACGTTGTCGCCGGGGCCGGCCTCGGGGACTTCCTCGTGGTGCATCTCGATGGTTTTGACCTCTCCACCAGCGTCGCTCGGCTGGAAGGAGACGTTGTCGCCCGTGTTCAGCATACCCGTCTCGACACGGCCGACCGGGACCGTACCGATGCCGGAGATGGTGTAAACGTCCTGAATCGGCAGTCGCAGCGGCGCGTCCGTCGGCGGCTGCGGCTCCGGCAGGTCGTTGAGGGCCTCGAGCAGGGTCGGGCCGTCGTACCACGGCGTGTTCTCGGAGTCCTCCGAGACGTTGTCGCCCTCGAACGCCGAGGTCGGGATGTACTTGGCGTCGTCGGTGTTGAAGCGAACCTGCTGGAGCAGCTGGTTGACCTCGTCGACGACGGCCTTGTACTTGCTCTCGTCGTAGTCGACGAGGTCCATCTTGTTGACCGCGATGATGAGCTCGTCGATACCCAGCGTTCGGGCCAGGAAGACGTGCTCTTGGGTCTGCGGCTGGACACCGTCGTCGGCTGCGACGACGAGCACCGCGTTGTCGGCCTGGCTCGCGCCAGTAATCATGTTCTTGACGAAGTCGCGGTGACCCGGACAGTCGACGATGGTGAAGTAGTACTCGTCGGTGTCGAACTCCTGGTGGGCGATGTCGATGGTTACACCGCGCTCTCGCTCCTCGGCGAGGTTGTCCATGACGTAGGCGAACTCGAAGCCGCCTTTGCCCTTCTCTTCGGCTTCCTCTCGGTACTGTTCGATGACGTGCTCGGGGACGCTCCCGGTCTCGAAGAGGAGCCGCCCGACCATCGTACTCTTTCCGTGGTCGACGTGGCCGATGACGGCCAAGTTCTGGTGTGGTTTGTCGCTCATTGTGGTCTCACGCGCAGAGGCGCTATATCGGAGTCTTTTGTCGGTGCCCCGTAAAACGATTTCGAAAGGGATTCCGCCGAAAGCGGGCGCGTCGGGCGGTTTGCGAGGTGATACCACGGAAGCAGGAAGCGGGAGCGTTAGCGGGGAACGCCGCCGTCCAAGAGGGTCACTCCACGGACGGAAGCCGCCCGATATCGGCCAGGACGGCGCTGGCCGTCTCCGGGCCGCCCGCACCGCGTCCCGAGATGTTCAGTCGGCCAGCGTGGTTCGTCTCCAACTGGACGATGTTGAGCGTCCCCGAGACGGCGAGCGTCCCGTTTTCCGGCACCAGTCGCGGCCCGACCCGAACCTCGCCGTCGGCGACTTCCCCGATGAGTCGGATGGTCCGGCCGTCCTCGGCGGCGAGTTCGAGTGCACTTCCGGGCAAATCGGCGATGCCCTCGACTTCGGCGTCTTCGAGCGTGTAGGTGTCGTCGTACAGCACGTTCGCGAGGATGACACACTTCAGGGCGGCGTCGGTTCCCTCCACGTCGAAGGTGGGGTCGGCCTCGGCGACGCCGAGGTCCTGTGCTTCCGCGAGCACGTGTTCGTAGCCCAGTCCCTCCGCGGCCATCCGAGTGAGAATGAAGTTCGCCGTCCCGTTGAGGACGCCGCGCGCGGCGGTGACCTGTCCGTTGAGGTCGTCGATAGTCGAGAGGATGGGAATCGCACCGCCGACCGCCGCCTCGAACAGCACCGTCCCTTTCGAGTCGGCCTCCAACCTCCGAACCTCGTCGTAGCGTTCGGCGACCGGCCCCTTGTTCGCCAACACGACGTGGCGGTCGCGTTCGAGCGCGCGTGCGACGTGTGAAAAGCCCGGTTCGGCGTCGCCGAGCGTCGTCGGCGTCGCCTCGACGAGCGCGTCGTAGTCGGCTTCCAGCGCGTCCGCGGGGTCGTGATTGCCGACCACGCCGCGGCTTCGCTTTCGGGCGAGGACGTCCTCGGCATCGAGGCCCTCGTCGTCGATAGCCGCCGTCGAGGAGTCCGCGACCGCGACGACGTCGTGGCCGTACTCGCCGGCCAACTCCACCACGGAGGAACCGACGGCGCCCGCACCCATCACGGCCAATCTCATTGGGACCCCTCCGTCAGCGGCTCGATGACGCGCAGGTCCTTCTCCTCGGCGACCGACCGGATAGTCGTGAGTGCGTCGTCGCTCTGTCCTTCGCTGGCGACGACGCGCAGTCGGGCGCTGGATGGCCCCTCAGTGCCCGCTGGCGCCGACAGCGACAGGTCCGCGACCGAAACCCCACCGCAGTCGTGGAACCGCCGGAGGGTATCCGAGAGATCCGTCTCGACGAGGTGACCGACCAACACGACGGTCAACTCCTCGCTGTAACGCTCGGCACCGGCCTGAATGACGTTGACGCCCGCCTCCCGGAGCGAGTCGACGATGACGTCGAACTGCGCCTGGGTCGCCTCGAGGTCGACCTCGACGGGGATGTGACCACGCGGTGTGAGGTTGCCGCGCTCGTGGAATATCGACAGCAGGTTCCCACCGTTGTCCGCGATGGGTTCGAGCGCGCCCAACAGCTCACCGGGTTCGTCGACGAGTTCGAGTCGAACCGTGTACGACCGTCTGTCTGCCTCGCTCATCGACTCACCTCCGAACGTTCGCTCATTACCTGCCACTCAACACCGCCGGCTATAAGAGCGCCGTCATTCGCAAGCGTGGCCGGTAGTTCACACCGGCAACAGTCGGTCGTACACCTCGTCGATGCGCTCGTTGTACGCCGCGCCGTCGGCCGAACCCCACGGGTTCCGCGAGAAGTAGTACATACAGGCCAACACGATACCCGTCGTGACCGCGAACTGCGGCAGGACGGCACTGAGGAGAAACGACGACAATCCCGCCAACAGCGCCGCGATTACCACGTCGACCACCTGATACGCCATGGACATATCGAGGGGTACGCCGGCCACCCCCTTCGGCGTGTCGCCGCGTATCCCCGTCGGGTTTCGAGTCTCGAAACTGAACGTGCGTTTATATACGATTATAAATAAGTACCACGGAGCGATGGGAGAGACGGTTCCGGGCATGGCCACCACAGCAGCGGTGACGGTACTGCTCGCCGTCGTCACGACGGCTGCGGTGTTCGGCCCGCAGACCGGAGCGGAACTGTACGGGGCGTTGCTCGTCTGGCCGCTCCCCGCGGCGACGGCGGTAGCCGTCGGCGTCGACGCACGACGACTCTCGCGGTTCGCCGTCGTGTTCTGTGGCTCCCTCGTCGGGCTGTCGTTGCTTTTCGGCGCCATCGTCGGCTATCGAATGTTGGGCACGCTCATCGGGGTTCCGCCAAGCAGCGTCGGACTCAGCGTCAACCCGGTGATGACCGTACTGGTCGGCGGCGCTATCGTGTTGTCGTACTACGCCGTCTTCGAGTGGGACGACTCCGAACGAGGGGGTTCGGCGATTGTCGGCGGCGACCGCTAGAGGCAATCGAGCGTCACGACTCGGATGGTCGGCTCTCAGGACGACTCGACAACCCGGCGCCGACACGTTTCGAGGAACTCAAGCAGGTTCTGTCCCGAGTCACGCGAGAGACTGATGAGGACGCTCTCAGCGTCCGAGACGGGAAACTGGATGACGAAGGCGTGTTCGTGGTAGTGGACGATTCCACGGCGCTCTCCGACCGGTTGGTCTTCGACACCCGGAGACATATGTGGGTCCTCCAGTCGAAACGTGTCGACGACATCACCGTAGGTCTCCCCGTCGTACCGTTCCCTGAGGTCCTCGCGAAGATAGTGGATATCGTGGCCGTCCTCCCGAATGACGACGACCGTCCGGAGGTCCGCTCCGATTCGGTCGTGGAGAAACTCCGTGACCCGCTGAGCAGCCTCGTGACCCATACGCTACGCACGGCGAGACAGTACAAAAAAGACTGTGAAGTCGTTAGAAGTAGTCGATAGACTGCGGCAGTTCGAGCTTCATGCCCTTCCGCTCTCGAATCTCGTTGATGATGTCGGGCTGGAGGTTGTCGGCCAGCACGCGGAAGCCGGCGTTCTCCGTGTTCCAGGAGGCACGTCCCTCGGTTGCCGAGCGGATGTCACTGGAGAAGCCAATCATCTCGTCGACCGGTGCGATGCCTTCGACGACCATGAGGTCACCCTCCTGGTACATGTCGTCGACGCGTCCGCGTCGACCCTGAATCTCGCCGGAGGCGGCGCCCATGTGCTCGTTGGGCACGTCGATGCGGACCTGCTGAATCGGCTCCAGCAGTTTGATTTCCGCGTCGATGAGCGCGTTGTGGACGGCCTGTCGGACCGCAGGGATGACCTGTGCCGGACCGCGGTGGATGGCGTCCTCGTGGAGACGCGCGTCGTGAAGTCGGATGAGCGAACCCTCGACGGGTTCGGCCGCGAGTGGGCCGTCGTTGAGCGCCTCTTCGAGCCCCTCGATGACGAGCTCCATCGTCTCGTTGAGGTGCTGGATACCCTTCGTGTCGTCGATGAAGACGTTCGTCCCGTGGATGTGCTCGACGTTCTGGGCGGTGTCTTTGTCCATGCCCTGCTCCATGAGCTCCTCGCGGCGCTCCAGTTCGGGCATGTCCATCGAGATGTCGCCGAGTTTGATGCCGTCGACGATGTCCTGTTCGAGCGGTTCGACGGTGATGTAGAACCGGTTGTGGTTGTTCGGCGAGCGCCCCTCGACCTCACGGGAGGCCTCCTGGGGCGCCTCGCGGTAGACGACGATGGGTTCGCCGGTGTTGACCGGGATGCCCTGGTTGCGCTCGATACGCTGGGTGATGACCTCGAGGTGGAGTTCACCCTGCCCGGAGATGAGGTGTTCGCCGGTGTCCTCGTTGATTTCGATCTGGATGGTGGGGTCCTCCTTTGCGACCTGCTGGAGCGTCTCGATGAGCTTCGGCAGGTCGTCCATGCTCTGTGCCTCGACGGACTTCGTGATGACCGGCTCGGAGATGTGTTCGATGGACTCGAACGGCGTCATCTCCACGGAGGAGACGGTCGACCCGGCGATAGCGTCCTTCAACCCGGTGACGGCGGCGATGTTGCCCGCGGGGACGTGTTCGACCTCCTCGCGTTCGCCACCCATGTAGATGCCGACGCTCTGGACCCGGTTCGTCCCGACGGTCCCCGAGACGTAGAGGTCCTGGCCCTTCTCGATGGTGCCCGAGAACACACGACCCGCGGCGATTTCGCCGGCGTGAGGGTCGATACCGATGTCGGTGACCATCATGACGACCTCGCCCGTCTCGTCGACCAGTCGCATCTGGTCGGCGAGTTCGGAGTCCGCATCACCACGCCAGATGCGCGGGATACGACGCGGCTGTGCGTCGACGGGGTTCGGGAAGTGTTCACACACCATGTCGAGAACCACGTCGGACAGCGGCGTCCGCTCGTGGAGCTCCTGGCGCTTGTCGGCCTGTTCGAGGTCGATAATCTCACCGAAGTCCATCCCGGTACGCTGCATCGAGGGCATCGAGACGCCCCACTTGTACAGCGCCGACCCGAAGCCGACGGTGCCGTCCTCGACGGAGACCGTCCAGTCCTCGTCGATGTCGTCCATCTCCTCGGTCATCCCGCGGATGAGCTCGTTGACGTCGTGGATGACGCCCGTGAGCCGCTGTTGCATCTCCTGAGGCCCTTCTTGGAGTTCGGAGATGAGGCGGTCGACCTTGTTGATGAACAGCGTCGGCTTGACGCCCTCCCGCAGCGCCTGCCGCAGGACGGTCTCGGTCTGGGGCATCGCGCCCTCGACGGCGTCGACGACGACGAGCGCGCCGTCGACGGCACGCATCGCTCGCGTCACGTCGCCACCGAAGTCGACGTGGCCCGGCGTGTCGATGAGGTTGATGAGGTGGTTGGTGTCCTCGTACTCGTGTGTCATCGAGACGTTCGCCGCGTCGATGGTGATGCCGCGTTCCTGTTCGTCTTCCTCGGTGTCCATCGCGAGTTGCTGGCCGGCCGTCTCGTCGGATATCATGCCGGCACCCGCGAGGAGGTTGTCGGTCAGCGTCGTCTTCCCGTGGTCGACGTGCGCAGCGATGGCGATGTTCCGGATGTTCTCCGGTTTGTCCATCAGCCGTTCACACTCCTGTACGATTTTTTTGCGTCGGCCCATTATACAGTCAGTTATCGACAGCAGGGTGAAAAGGATAGTGTTTCGCCGTGGCTGAAACGCGCTCTCGACGTTCCAGCCCGTGTGTTGCTGCCACACACTACGACGACGGACCGACGGGCGCGGGGATGTCCGCCGACACAAGAGTCAAACCCTCGAAGGCCGTGGTAACGGTAGACATGGACGTTCGCGTGACGGGACGTGGGCCCGCGGAACCGTTTTTGAGCTCGCGTGACCTCCTCGCCACCGAGTACGACCTCGACCTCCCGGTCGTGGTGAAGATACGCGAAAACCCCGACGAACGGACCGTCGCGGGTCACTACGACGACCGCCACGAACTGCTCGTCTCCCGACGTGCCGCCACGTCGGCGATGGCACGGGAACTCGCCCTCCACGAGTTCGCACACATGGCCCGCTACGAGGAGGAACACCCCTCACACCTCCAGTCGACCGAGGAGGCGCTGTTCCTCGCGTTGGCCGGCAAGAGCGTCGAACGACGGAAACTCTCGCACTGTTATCAAATCGCCAACCACATGAAGGACATCTACGCCGACGACATCACCCTCGACATCGGCCCGACCGAGAAGTTGGTCGCGTTCATGGAGTCCTCGCTCGCGCGGGCAGTCGCCGACTCCCCGCCGTCGGCGCCCGGCGAGTGGGAGCGCTGGAGTCCCGCCGCCGACCCCGACATCACCGCCGTCAACGCGGCGTTCGCACTCGCCTTGCTCGAACGCCACGACGCCATCGACGACGACCACCGACTGTACGACCTCGCCCACGCCGCCGCCGCCGACGCCCCCCGACGTGTCGCTGTCGACGTTCAAGGAGACGTTCCGGTCGTTAGCCGACGACCCCGACGAATCGGAGTACCGGAAGGCGCTGGTCGACGTGACCCGGGAGTACGTCCTCGGCGAGCGGTCCGCGAAACCGGCCGCCGACTAGTTCTGGACGATACGGAGCAGTCGGTCGTCGTTCGGCTTGGGGAACTGTTCGGTCGCCCGGCCGTCGCGGTTCGACGTGACGACGTACAGCGCCCCGTCGGGACCCTGTTCGGCGTGGCGAATCCGCCCGAGCTCGTCCTCGAACAGCGGATGCGACACCGCGTCGTACTCCGAGTACAGCCACTCGGCGTCGAAGCGGCGACCGCCGATGTCCGGCGGGTCGCCGTCGTAAATCGAGACGACGTTCAGCCGCTGGGAGATGAGACCACCGCAGATGAACCGGTTTTGGAGGCCCGGCACGGCATCACCGGTGTAGAAGACGCCGCCGGTCGGCGCCCACGTCTCCGAACCGGTGTTGACGAGCGGCGGGACCACGTCAGGGTGGTCGGGATAGGACTCGTAGGCGTCGTCGTCCGGACCGCTGCGGACGTTTCGCCAGCCGTAGTTGCCACCCGCTTCGAGTATCTGTATCTCGTCGCGCGCCTGCGGCCCGTGTTCGGAGACGACCGGTGTTCCGTCCGGCAGCCACGTCACCGCCTGTGGGTTCCGGTGGCCGTAGGTGTACACGCGGGGGTCTTCGAGGCCGGGGTTGTCCTCGGGCGCGGTGCCGTCGGGGTTCAGCCGGAGCACCTTCCCGCCGAGTCGTCCGGGGTCCTGCGGCAGTCCCTCGACGTTGGCGTCGCCGGTGGTCACCCACAGGTAGTTCCGGGGGCCGAACGCCAGTCGCGCGCCGTTGTGGATGATGCGGTGGCCGGGGATGTCGTCGATGACGACCGTCTCCTCGTTGCCGTTCTCGAGGTCGTAGAACACCAGCCGGTTGCGGTACTCTTCCTCGCTTTCCTGGTAGGTGTAGAAGGCGTACAGCACCGGTACGTCGGGGTAGTTCGGGTGCAGAGCGATGCCGAGCAAGCCACCTTCGCTGCCGCCGGCCCACCAGTCGTTGTCCTCGGGGTTCTCGATGGAATCCGCGTGGTCGATGACGTCGTCGGGCGTGGCGACCGCTTCGAGTTCGCCCGCGGAGTAGCGACTGATGCGGCCGACGCGCTCGGAGATGAACACTTCGCCGCTGTCGGCGAACTCGAGGTCCCAGCCGACTTCGAGGTTCTCGATGACCGTCTCCGTGCCGTATGTCGCTTCTGTCGGTGACGTTCGGGGCGGCTCCCACTCGGGGTCGTAGCGGTCCCACGACTCGATGTCGTGAGAAACCGAGAGGTCGTACTCCGAGTCGACCGGTTCCGGGTCGCCGGTTCCGAGACCGAAACAGCCGGCGACGGCGAGGGACCCGGCCGCACCGACCGACGCGAGGAACCGGCGGCGACTGTGGAGGGGCTCCATACCCGCCCATACGACCCCGTCCGCTAAAACGTGCTGTTTCGGGAAGGTGTTCGAATCCCATCCGATTCGCCACGCGGAAATATAAGCCATCAGCGGCCGTACTAAACCTATGGAACCCCTTCTCTTCGATGCGAGTGGCCGACTGAGCCGTGAATCCGACCGAACGATTCCGGGTGCGTCGAGATGAACGACCTCCTCCGACGCGGCGCTGTGGCCGTCGTTGCCGCCATCGTCGCGAACCTCCTCGTGTTGGGAGTGGCGCTGGTGACGCTCGGTGCCGGCGGCTTCGACCCCTTCGCCGTCCCACCGGTCGCCCTCGTGACGGCAATCGGTGCCATCGGTGGCACCGCCGTCTACGTCGTCTTCAAACGGGTGTTCGGTCCCGCTGCCGACCGCCGATTCGTCGTTGTCGCCGTCGGCGTCACGCTCGTATCGATGGTCACGCTCGTGCAAGCATCGTCGTTCGAAGGAGCGACGACGGCCCGGTTGGCCGTCCTCGCGTTGATGCACGTCGTCGCCGCCGCCGTCACCGTCGCCGCACTCGTCGACCGGTCGGCACTACGATGATACTCGTCACCGGGGCGACCGGGACGGTCGGCAGCGCGGTCTGTACCGAACTCGAGGGAACCGAGCACCCGGTTCGAGCAGCGGTTCGGTCGCCCGACCGCTTCGATGGCCCCGCCGAGGAAGTCATCGAGTTCGACTTCACCGACCCGACGACTTACCGGGAGACGTTCGACGGCGTCGACTCGCTGTTTCTCGTCCGACCGCCACAGCTCTCTCGGGTCCGCCGCGACATCGTCCCCGCACTCGCTGCTGCCGTCGGCGCGGGCGTCGAACACGTCGTGTTCCTCTCGGTCATCGGTGCCGACCGGAACCCGATGGTTCCGCACGCCCGCATCGAGTCGTGGCTCGACGACGCAGGCGTCGAAACGACGTATCTCCGGGCGTCGTTCTTCATGCAGAACCTCACTACCGTCCACCGCGAGGAAGTCCTCGACGGCGAACTGTTCGTTCCCGCAGGCGACGGCGCCACGAGTTTCGTCGACGCCCGCGACGTGGCCGTCGTCGGCGCCAGAGCACTCACCGAGGGGCTGACCGGAGCCTACGACCTCACTGGGCCCGAGGCTCTCGACTACCACGCTGTCGCCGCGATTCTCTCGGCGACGCTCGACCACGACGTGCGATACACGAACCCCTCGCTCGTTCGCTTCCTGTGGCGACGGTATCGTATCGACCGGAACCCCTCGAAGGCGGCCGTCATGGCCGGTATCTACACCACTGCACGCCTCGGGCTCGCAGGGCGTGTCACCGACGACCTCAAAACGCTGCTCGGGAGAGCGCCGACGGACTTCGAGACGTTCACGCGGGAGCACCGCGAGATGTGGCAGTAGCCGAGGCTACGCACCGAGAGAAACGAGAGGGAAAGCGAACGGTTAGCGGGCTGCGGCCGCGACGCGCTCCTGTTCTTCCTTCTGGCTGATGGGGTAGGCCTGCAGGTCGTAGTCGGCGGCGCCCGTAATCTGTTGGGCGAGTGCCTCCTCGGCCGGCGTCGTCGTCTTGAACGACCCGCTCTGTGTGCCCTGTGCGATGAACTTCAGCGACTGGTCGACGCGGCGCTGCGGGGCCACGTCGACGGCCTTCGGAACCGAGATGCCGCCGTACTTCAGGCGGACCGTCTCCTCTCGGGGGCCGCTGTTCTCGACGGCGCGGACGAGTACCTGCACGGGGTTCTCGTCGGTTCGTTCGGCGACGATTTCGAAGGCGTCGCGGACGATGCGCGTCGCCTGCTGTTTCTTGCCCGTGTTCTCCTCGGTCTGCATCAGGCGGTTGATGAGCCGCTCGACGATGCTGATTTCGGATTTCTTGAACTGCTTTTCGGAGTGGCGTCCCATCGTGTGGGCGATGGGCGTGACGGTGATGTAGCGGCGCATCGAGGGGTCGGTGTACTCGATTTCGCCGATTTCCCACTCGCCGAACAGTTGTGCCGAGACGCGCTCGTCGTCGGTCGATGCCGGGGCGTCCGGCTCGGGTGCGTCCGAACTCATCGTTATCGCACCGGTTTCTCCGCGTTCCCGCGGACGAGTTCGATCATCGAGACGCCGTTGACTTTCTCGACTTTGTAGTTGACACCCGAGAGGTCACCCATCGCACGACCCTTCGCCCCACCGATACCGGCGATGGTGACCTCGTCGTGCTCGTCGATGAACGAGATGGCACCGTCACCGGGACAGAAGGCGGTGACCTGCTTGCCGTTCTTGATGAGTTGCACTCGGACGCACTTCCGGATGGCCGAGTTGGGCTGCTTTGCCTCGATACCGACCTTCTCGAGGACGATGCCCCGACCTTGGGGGGCGCCCTCGAGGGGGTCGGACTTCTTGCCGAGTCCGCGGGCACGGCGCGCGTAATCAGAGTCGGACCACCGGTGTTTCTGGCGGTCCTTCTTGAGTTTGCGCGCGGCGTATTTGCCGTTCGCCATAGTACCCCTTGCTTCCCTACGGAGATACTTAAGCATCCCTTTTCGACGGCGTCGTCGTGTGTCTATCCCGCATACGGGAAACACACCCACTCATCGAGGGCCACCGACCGCAGCACACACCACCCGACGAATACTTGTTCGTATGACACGATATACCACACATGTCATCGACGCCCGACCCCGAGCACCGCTTGTACGCCATCCCTGGCGGTGGTGATGCCGACTGCGACCACGACGCCGTCCACGAACTCGGCGCCGACGGCGGCGCCAACCGCTACTTCGAGTGCCCCGACTGCGGGAGCGTCCTCGTTCGAGAGGGGCGACGCCCACCGGAGGGCCGTTCCGCCGAAGGGCTCGGGACCGTCGACCCACGGCTCGGCGACTTACTGGACGATATCGACGCCTACCACGACGGCACCGGCTCGTCGTTCGCCCCCGACCGGCCAGAAAGCACGCTCGAACGTGTCACAGAGGCGTGGCGACGCCTGCTACGTTAGCTCGATTTCGTCGATGTCGAAGTGGCGCTTGGCCAACTGACGGGCGATGGCGATGTTTCGACCCTCCGTCCCGATGGCGACGCCGCGGTCGTCGTGGTCGACCTCCGCGTAGGCGACGGTCGTGTCACCGTCGCTTATCGTCACGTTGTACACCGCCGCGGGCGCGAGCGCGTTCGCGACGAAATCCTCGGGCGTGTCCGCCCCCTCCACTAACTCGATGTTCTTTCCCAACCGCTCTTCGAGGGCCTTGACGTGTTTTCCGCCCGGCCCGATGGCCTGTCCCATCGTCCCCGGCGGCACGACGAAGACGAGTCTATCGTTGTCGTCGTCGAGAAGACAGTCGGTCGCCGCCACGTCGGTTTCCGCATCGAGGAGCGCAATGTACTGACGGGCCTCGTCGGAAAGCGTGACGGTCATAGCGTGGAATAAAACGCGGGGTTAGTCGTCAGCGGATTTGCCGCCGGTCTGCTTTGCGCCCATCCGGAGGTCCACGTCGCCGGTGCCCAGTTTGATGGGTTTGCCGACGATGACGTTCTCCGTGACCCCGTCGAGGGCGTCGACCTCGCCGTGAATCGCCGCATCGAGCAGGTGGTTGACCGTGACCTCGAAGGCCGCACGCGCCAACACCGAGTCCTTGTTGCCGGAGATGCCGTGTCGGCCGATGGACTCGATTTCACCGTTGTTGGTCATGATGTCGGCGACCAACATCAGGTGCCGGATGTTCACGTCGTCGAGGCCCTGCTCTTCGAGGGTGTTCATCGTCTCCTCGATGATGGCCTCACGGGCCGCCTCGATACCGAGGTTGCGGTTGATTTCGTGGATGTTGTTACACGTCGTCCGGGATGCGTCGACGCCCTCGATGTCGAGAACGTCGCCGAAAGACGACCCCTCGGTGTAGAGGACGAACTCCTCGCCGTCTTCGAGTTCCTCCTTCCGAATGACGACGCGGCTGATTTCGTCGATGCCCTTGAACACGACTTCACGAAGCTCTTCGACCAACTGGAGCAACTCACGGTAGGAGGGTTGGTCGGGGCCGAACTCGATGACGGTCGGTTCGGGCTGGACCGTCTCGACGCCGAGTTTCGAATCGATGGTGTCGGCGATTTCGCCGGCCACCTCCGGAAGGCTCTCGACGGTCGGCCACCGCTCCTCCAGCGTCTCCTCGTTGAGGTCGATGCGGACGAGCATGTCCGCGACGTTCGTCGAGATGTCACCCAGCGCGAGGATGCGCGTCGCCTCGATTTGCCAGACGACCTCGTGGGCCTTCTCGCGGTCTTCGGCGTACTCGCCGTCGAGATGCACCGTCATCATCGGCGTGTCGGGCGTCTTCCGGGCGTCCACCAGCTCGATGAGCCGGGGCAGCCCCTGTGTCACGTCGATTTCCGCGACGCCCGCGTAGTGGAACGTGTTCATCGTCATCTGCGTCCCGGGTTCGCCGATGGACTGTGCCGAAACCGTTCCGACGGGGTCCAGCGGGTCGATACGCGTATCGAGGTACTGGGACTCGACGGCTTGGGTGATGCTCTCGACCTGTTCGGCCGTCACGCCATCGCGGGCCTCGACGGTCTCGTACACCTCGTCTTTCAGCCGTCGCGGCAGGTCGGTATCCTCGACGACGGCCTCGATGTCGTCGGTAATCTCAGTCATCGGATTCCACCTCCGTTCCCGAGGCGGTTCGCCACGACTCCCCGTGTTCCGAGAGGTTCGTCGTCGGCTCCTGCAGTCCGAGGAACTCCTCGCGCGCCTGTTCGGTGTCGAACTCCTCTTCGACGATGCGGTCGGCGATGGACTCGACGTCGATGTCGAACTTCTCGTCGGAGGAGACCCGAACCGGCGAGGTGCCGTCCTCGCCGAACTCGAACTGGACGATGGTGTCGGAGGTGTCCCGAACCGTACCGTCGTACTGCGCTTCCAGCTCCGACAGCGCGTTGATGAGTCGGCGCTGGAGGTAGCCGGATTTCGACGTTCGGACGGCGGTGTCGACAAGCCCCTCGCGGCCACCCATCGCGTGGAAGAAGAACTCACGCGGCGTCAGGCCGTTGCGGTAGGAGTTCTCGACGAAGCCGTGGGCGTCCGCCGAGAGGTCGTTCCGCTGGAAGTGACTCAGGGTACGGTCCTCGTAACCGCGGTTGATTCGCTCGCCACGAACCGCCTGCTGGCCGACACAGCCAGCCATCTGCGTGAGGTTGAGCATCGACCCACGCGCACCGGACTGGGCCATGACGACCGCGGGGTTGTCGTCGCCGAAGTGGTCGTCGGCGATGTCACCGGCGGAGTCTCGGGCCTTCCCGAGCGTCTGCATGATTTTCATCTCCAGCGTCTCGTCGACGGTCCGGCCCGGCAGCGATTCGAGTTCGCCCGACCGGTAGGTGTCGATGAGTTTCTGGACGCGCTCGTAGGCGTTGTCGATGGCCTCGGCGATTTGCTCTTCGGCCTCCCGCTCGATGGACTCGTCGTCGATACCGATGGAGAACCCGAAGTGCATGATGGCACGCATCGCAAGCGTCGCGACTTCGTTGACGAACACGCGGGCGCGAGTGTTGCCGTACACCTTACAGATGGTGTCGACGACTTCGCCACCGAAGGCACCGACCGCGTCCTCGTCGATGGTCCCCGAGACCAACTCGCCTTCCTCTATTTTGACCGTGTCGCCGGCCGAGGAGGTGAACTCGAGGCTCAGACCCTCGGGCAGCAACTCCGAGAACACCGTCCGCCCGGTCCAATACTCCTTGCCCTCCTCATCGGTGCCGTCCGCCTCGGGCAGTTCGTCGATGGACGTGGCACGGAGCAAGTCCAGTGCCTGCGTCTCGTTGAACTGTGGGTTCTCGTGAGTCAGCAGGTACGTCCCGCTGATGTGGTCCTGAATCGCGCCGATGATGTTCTCGCCGAAACGCGGGCTGAGAATCTGCTCTTGGACACGCATCAGGACGCGTGCCTCCGCACGTGCCTCCTCGTTCTGGAGGGCGTGCATGTTCATTTCGTCGCCGTCGAAGTCGGCGTTGTACGGCGGACAGACGACGGTGTTCAGTCGGAACGTCTTGTACGGCATCACGACCACTTCGTGAGCCATGATGGACATCCGGTGCAGCGACGGCTGGCGGTTGAAGATGACGATGTCGCCGTCGATGAGGTGGCGGGCGACCTCCCAGCCGACCTCGACTTTCTCCGCGAGTTCCTCGCAGTTCTTCTCGGTCACCTTCAGTCGTCGGCCGTCGGGCCGCTTGACGTAGTTGGCACCCGGATGCGCTTCGGGCCCGTTGGCGACGTACCGCCGGGCGTCCTCGATGTTCCGGTCGTTGACGTTCATCGTCTGGGTCATCTCGCTTGCGACCCGGTCTGGGACGCCAACCTCGTTGAGGCTGAGCGTCGGGTCCGGCGAGATGACGGTTCGTGCCGAGAAGTTCACGCGCTTGCCGGACAGCGAGCCACGGAAGCGGCCTTCCTTGCCCTTCAGTCGCTGAGAGAGTGTCTTCAGGGGCCGCCCCGAGCGGTGTCGGGCCGGCGGCGTCCCCGAAATCTCGTTGTCCATGAACGTCGTGACGTGGTACTGGAGCAACTCCCAGAGGTCCTCGATGATGAGTTGCGGCGCACCGGCCTCGCGGTTCTCCATGAACCGCTGGTTGATGCGGATGATGTCGACCAGTTTGTGTGTGAGGTCGTCCTCGCTCCGCTGGCCGTTGTCCAGCGTAATCGACGGCCGTGCGGTCACCGGCGGCACCGGCAGCACGGTCAGAATCATCCACTCCGGCCGGGACTTCTCCGAGGAGATGCCGAGCGTCTCCATGTCGTCGTCGGGGATGTCCTCGAACCAGTCGCGGATGTCCGAGGGCATCAGTTTGTTCATGTCCTCCTCGGTGAGGTCGACGGAGAGCGCCTTCTCTAAGGCCTTCCGGTCGTCCTTCTTCGGCCGGAACTCCCCGGAGAGAATCTGGTTGATGCGCTCCAGGTCGATACCCGTCTCCTCGGAGAGTTCGTTCGGACCGATGGGTTCGCGGTCGGTGTCTTCCTCGCCGTCCTCGGCGTCGGGGTCTCGCCCCTCCATGGCGGCGGCGATGCGCTCGGGGTACTCCGAGGACAGCACCTGCTGGACCTCGTAGTACGTCGTCGGCTTCTCGTGGTTGATGTCGAACTGCTTCTCGCCGCAGTGCGGACAGCGGTCCTTCTTCCGTGCGAGGCGGATGGCCGCCTTCGTCACGTCGTTGAGGTCCTCGCCGAGCTGTCGCGTCCGGTCGAGTCGGTCGCGGAACTCCGCCTGTTCGTCCTCGGTGAGACAGAGCCGCGAACACTCACGGCAGGTCCCCCGAAGCAGTCGGCGGATGAGTTTCGCGAAGCCGACGTGGATGACCGGCGCCGCGAGTTCGATGTGGCCGAAGTGGCCGTTACACGACCCGCTGTGCTTCCCACAGGTCTTACACTCCAGTCCGGGGTCGATGACCCCGAGTCGCGGGTCCATCAGCCCCATGTCGATTGGGAAGCCGTCGTCGTCGTACGTGTCGGCCGTAATCACTTTCGTGGCCGACATGTCCCGGTACTCCTCGGGGTCCATCAGTCCGAAACTGAGCGACCCGATTTCTTTAGGTGCGTGTCCCTCCATTATACTGCATCCTCCAGTTCGATTCGCGGGGCGATACCGAGCGCCTTCATCTCGTCGAGTAGGAGCTTGAACGCGTAACTCATCTCGACCTCGTGAACGTCCGTCTCCTCGTCACAGTTCGGACAGTACACGCGTCGTTGCTCGACGTTCTCGACGGCGCTCATCCCACACTGCCCGCAGACGTGAATCCACTCGCGGTCGGATTCGTCGAGCAGTCGTTCCTTCAGCGTCATGGCCGCGCCGTGACCGATGAACACGTCCCGTTCCATCTCACCGATACGGAGGCCACCCTCACGGGCACGCCCCTCCGTCGGCTGGCGCGTCAACACCTGCACCGGCCCGCGGGAGCGGGCGTGCAGTTTGTTCGACACCATGTGGTAGAGCTTCTGATAGAAGATGACGCCGACGAAGATTTCGGCCTCGATGCGTTCGCCGGTGACGCCGGAGTACATCACCTCCTTCCCGTTGGACTTGAAGCCGCGGTCGACGAGCGCACCGCGGAGTTCGTCCTCGTTTTCGCCCTGGAACGGCGTCCCGTCGACGCGGCGTCCCTCAAGCGAACCGACCTTCCCGCCGAGCATCTCCAAAATGTGTCCGACCGTCATCCGCGACGGCAGAGCGTGGGGGTTGACGATGAGGTCCGGTACGAGGCCGTCCTGCGTGAACGGCATGTCCTCCTGTGGTGCGAGGTGGCCGACGACGCCCTTCTGACCGTGTCGGGACGCGAACTTGTCGCCGAGTTCCGGCACGCGTTCGTCACGCACCTTCACTTTCGACAGTTTCGAGCCGTCTTCACCCTCCATCAGCGTCACCGTGTCGACGACGCCGGATTCACCGGAGCGCATCGTTACGCTCGTCTCCCGACGCTTCTGGGGGGAAAGCCCGCCCATGTCGTCCGGCTCTTCGAGGAACCGCGGCGGCGATGTCTTCCCGAGGAGCACGTCGTTTTCGCCGACGTCCGTTTCGGGGTTGACCAGTCCGTCCTCGTCGAGGTGCGTGTAGGCCTCCTCGCCGCGTGCGCCCCGAACCTCGTCGTCGGGGATTTCGAAGCGGTCCTCCTGACCGCCGGGGTAGCGGCGTTCCTCGCCCTCGTAGGTCCGGAAGAAGTGCGACCGGGCGAGTGCGCGCTCGACGCTCGCCTTGTTCATGACGAGGGCGTCCTCGATGTTGAACCCTTCATACGACATGACCGCGACGACGAAGTTCTGTGCCGCCGGTCGGTCGTCGTAGCCAATCTGTTCGGTCGTCTGGGTCTTGACGATGGAGAGTTGGGGGTAGTGAAGCAGGTGCTGTCGCGTGTCGGGCCGGATGCGGTAGTTGGCCGACGGCAGCCCCAGCGACTGCTTGATCATCCCCGACCCCATCGTAATCCGCGGTGAGGCGTTGTGTTCGGGGTACGGAATCATCCCCGCACCGATGCCGAACATCAACTGCGGGTCGACTTCGAGGTGGGTGTGGTCCTCGGTGAGGTCGTCTTCGTCGACCGCGACGAAGATGTCCTCTTCCTCCTCGGCGTCGATGAACTCGATGTAGCCGCGGTCGACGAGCTCCTCGAACTGGAGTTCGTCCGCCTCGACCGCCTCGATTTCCTCGTCACCGAGCAGCGGTTCGCCGTCCTCGACGACGATGAGGGGCCGGCGTGCGCGGCCGGCGTCGGCGTTGACGATGACCTCGCCGGTGCGTTCCCGCACCGCGACGTTCACCATCTCGTCGATTTCGCCGCGTCGTCGGGATTCGCGGATGTCGTTTGCGAGTTTATGCGGGTCCGGATGGGTGCCGATGAGGCTCCCGTTTACGTACACTTTTGCGTCTCGTCCCTGGCTCATGTTAGTCGTCCGCCGTGTGTGTTTCGACCGTCTCGATTCCCGGAATGCCCTCGACGCCCATCGACGCGAGTTCGCGCTTCAGTCCGCGCTCGTCGTCGACGTTCTGGGACAGTTCCATCGCCTGTGCGAAGTTCTTCACCAGCCCACAGTTCGGCCCCTCCGGCGTCTCGGAGGGACAGATGCGACCCCACTGGGTCGCGTGGAGGTCACGTGCCTCGAAGTGCGGCTGTGAACGGCTGAGCGGCGACCGAAGCCGACGAAGGTGGGACAGCACACCCATGTAGTCGGTCCGGTCGACTAGCTGGCTCACGCCCGAGCGGCCGCCCACCCAGTTGCCCGTCGCGATGGGGTGTTCGAGCCGCTCGGTCAGCACGTCTGAGCGAACGACCGTGTTGACCGACAGCTGTCGGTTCCGCATGTTCGCCCGTTCGAGTTGGTACTTCACGTCCCGGGAGAGCTTGTTCAGCGCCGTCCGGAACAGGTCCTTCATCAGGTCGCCGGAGACCTTCAGCCGCTTGTTGGCGTAGTGGTCCTTGTCGTCGGATTCCCGACGCTCCAGCGCCAACTCGAAACAGGCCTCGGCCATCCGACAGAGGTACACCGCCTTGTTCATCCGCGTCTCCTCGTCCTCGACGCCCTCCTCGTGGAGGTGCGGCAGGAGATAGCGGTCGATGACGTAGTTCGCACGCTTCAGCTGGTAGTTCTTCCCCTGGCCCGAAGCGACCCGCTGGCCCAACTGCTCGATGGCCTCGGCGGTCGATTGGACCTCCGCGGCCTCCAGGTTCTCCAGCATGAACTTCACGATTTCGGGGTCGTCGCTGACGCGGTGGACGATTTCCTCGTCGGACTCCAGCCCGAGGGCCCGAACCAGTGTCACGAAGTTGATAGAGCCCGAAACCGAGGGGAACGACACCTCGAGGATGCCGCTTCGGTTCCGCTCACACAGCACGAGCGCGCGGTAGCCTCGGCGCTGGCTGAACGTTTTGGCAATCTGAATCTCGTCGCCGTACTTCGTGTCGTACTCGGCGAGAATCTTGTTCGGCGCGAGGTCCTCGCTCGTCATCAGGACGCGCTCGGAGCCGTTGACGATGAAGTAGCCGCCGGGGTCGGCGGGGTCCTCGCCGATTTCGATGAGTTCGTCGCGAGTGAACCCCGCGATGTTACACTTGTCGGAGCCGACCATAATCGGCATCCGGCCGACCTTCGTCTCCGCCTGGTCGACGATGTGTTCTTCCTCCTCCTCGCCGCCACGGACGATGCTCATCTCCATGAACACCGGCGCCGAGTAGGTGATGTTCCGAAGTCGGGCCTCCTGCGGATACAGCAGTTCCTCGGAGCCGTCGGCCTCCCGGACGCGGGGCGTCAGGATGCGGACGTTGCCGAGGTCGACCCGAACCGGCTCTTGGCCCTCCTTGTCGCCGATGTCGGTGTCGATGTTCTCCTTCTCGTCGACGACGTCCTGCATGCCGCGGTCGAGGAAGTTGTTGAACGACCGGAAGTGGTGCTCGGCGAGCCGGTCCCGGGAGAAGTACTCCCGAGAGACGGCGCGTCGGTCCTCCCGGTTCATTCTACCACCAGTCGATACACGACTGCTCGGTCCGTCGTCCGGGAGTCGCGGACGATTTCGATGACGTCGCCGACCTCCGCCTCCTCGGGGAGCCCGGGGTCGCGACGCTGTATTTTCGGCAGGTCTGTGCGCTCGATGTCGTACTCCGTGAGCATTTCCTCGACTTCGTCCTCTTCGAGGACCGAATGCTCCGGAACCAGATTGTGTTGGCTTACGTCTACCATGTGTTGGGCTGACCGGGTGAAGAAGCTGTCACGAGATACTACAGCGTGCTACTGGCGGCAGGGATTTAACAGTTGTCAAATCGGACGGCGGTGGCTATTCGTGCCGCCCTTACTGCGGCACGCGACTGCTCGTTGCACCCCCTACGGAGGGCAGTATAAAAAGTTCTTCCCTGCGAACTTTTTCCACGGCGCGCTCCGCGCGCCGGGAAAAACTTCGATGAAAAA
>NZ_WPCC01000025.1 GCF_009741925.1 Natronomonas sp. CBA1123 | reverse complement strand
ACGAGTTCACGTTCTGAGGAAATCGCGGTTCACTGCTGTTCGTCGACCGACAGCGGCGCGTCGCTCCGGTAGACGTACCGCATCGGAAGCCCCTCGGCGTCCCTCGGTGGGTCGGCGGGAAGCGACCGAAGTTCGCCGGGGCCGGGTCGGACGGTCAGCGCCAGCGGCGACGGCATCGAGGACGGCCGGAATCGGGAACGCGGTGGCCGGCGGTGGCCTCGGCGACCGACTGGACGGTCGGCGGCGCGTCGCGGTCGAACTCCGCGAGGGTGCGCATCCGTTCGGCGTAGCCGGCGGCAACCGCCGGTTGCTCCGTCATGGGTTCGCCCGCGAAGGCACGGTAGCACAGTTCGGGGTGCGCCTCGACGAATATCGGCTGGGCTTCGTCGATGGTCGTCAGGAAGTCGTCGACGGCGTTGACGAGGTGGGCACGCTCGAAGGCAGCACGGGACAGTTCGCTGTCGGTTTTGCGCTCGTGGACCCGAGCGGCGGTGCGGTAGCGCTGCTTGCGGGTGGCCTCTCGGACGGGTGCGGGCACGATGGCGTCGGTCCCGGAGAGGAACTCGAAGGCGGCGCGTTCGTTCGCTCGCGGCGCCGTCGTCGACTCCAATCCGACCGGCACGTCGATGGCGATGCGCTCGGCGTCGTCCTCGTAGCGCGTCCAGAGTTCGCCAACCCCGCCGACGACCGCCGTGTGGTCGTAGCCCGCTTCGGTGTAGGCGACTGCCAGCCAGACGCCGTCACGAGCGACGCTGCCGACGTAGTAGTCGCTCACGTTGTACAACTTCGCGTGCCCGTACGTAGGTGTATCGCCGATGTCCGACGTACGTCGTTCGCTTTTCGGGCGTCAGTCGGCGGCGACGGAGTCCTCGGGACTGGCGAGCAGGTCGCTTTTCGGATGGTCGCGAGTGACGCTAATGGGGCACGTATCGGGCGCCTGGCTGTCGTCTTCCCGGAAGAGGTACTGCCGCCACTCGCGGTCGCCTTCGACGCCCCAGTCGCCCAAATCGGCGTGTGGACAGACGCCATCGTAGGACTCCAGTCGGTTTTGTATCACCTCGCGGGCGTGTTGGCCCTGTTCGTAATCGGCGGTGACGTGCATGTTCTCGAACAACGCCCGCGGTTGGAACGTGATTTCCAGCCCGATGGGACAGTAGCGGCTCTTGTAGGTGTCGTAGAAGGGCGCCCGACACGTCGGGAACATCGGTTCGCCGCCGAAGGAGAACTCCCACTTCGGGTCGTCGGGGTCCGTCGGGATGTCGGCGGGCCACGGTTCGGGGTCGTGGACGTGGAGGAACTGGAGGATGTGCCAGAGAGTGTCGTGGTAGTCGGCTTCCGAACGCGGGCGCTCCGGCGGGCGGAAGAACGCGACCAGCGAGGCGCGGTCGGCGTGGTCCTCGTAGCAGTCGAGGTACTCCAGGATGGCCTCGCCGAGGCCCGCGAGTGCGTCCCGGTCGCTCATCGACGGGACGCAGGTGTACAGCAAGTCGCCGTTGCGGACGGCTTCGGTGCCGAAAAAGCAGGGAAACGGCGTCCCGTTGTGCTCGCCGGTGAGACCGTCGGTAAAGGAGGTGAAGTGCGCTCGAACCCACTCGGGGACACGCTCGGCGTCGACGCGTTCGGCCATCGTCTCGTGGTCGACGAGCGATTGGAGACCCGACTCGTTCATACACGACGTTGCCGTCCTGGATTACTCAACGTTGTGCTTTCGGCAGTCCCTCGGATTACTCGCGGTCGGTCGGTTGGACGGCGCCGTCGTCGTCGCCGAACAGCGTCGCGAGCGCCCCCTTGCGCTCGGTCCGGGAGCGGCCGTAGACCAGATACAGGACGACGCCGCCCGTCGCGATGCCAGCGGCGCCGAGCAGCGGTATCGTTCCCATCTGCCCCAACAACACCAATCCTCCAACGAGGCCGACGATTTGCACGTAGGGGTAGCCCGGCGCCCGAAACGTCGGTTCGTAAAACGGTACGTCGCTTTCGCGGAAGGCAACGAGTGCGAGGTTCACGAGCGAGAAGACGAGTATCTGGAACGCACTCGCCAACTTCGCCAGGTCGACGACGGGGACGAAGGCGATGAGTACGAGGAGCAACGCACCGGTGAAGGCGATGGCGGTACTCGGTGTCTTGAATCGGCGGTCGACGTGGGTGAGTCGACGCGGCAACAGCGAGTCTCGCGCCATCGCCAGCGGGAACCGCGACGATGCGAGAACGCCCGCGTTCGCCATGCTGGTCAACGCGAGGACTGCCACGACCGAAATCACGGCGACACCGGCGCCGCCGAACAATACCGCCGCGCCGTCAGCCATCGGCGTCAGCGACGGCCCGCCGTCCGGCCCGCCGTAGACGAGGGTGTCCGGGTCGTTCAACCCGATGACGACCGCGACGACGAACGTGTACACAACCATCATGATACCCATCGACGCGAGCATCCCGCGTGGGATGTTCTTCCCCGGGTCCTCCACCTCCTCGGCGATGGAGGCGATTTTCGTCACGCCCGCATAGGAGACGAACACGAACGCGGCAGCCGTGACGACGCCGCCGTCGCCGGTCACGTCGAAGGGTCGATACCGGGCGGCTTCGACGAGGAAAGAACCGTTCACCACGTATCCGACGAGGGTCGCGACGACGGCGGTGACGATGACCGATTGCAGTTGACTGCTCTGTTTCGTTCCGACGACGTTGAGGACGACGATGGCCGTTCCGAGGCCGAGCGCGATGGGTTTGACGAGCGTGGCCGGAATCTCGACGAACAGCAGCAGGTACGCGCCGAGGCCGACCAGTGCGAACGAACTCTTGAACACCAGCGAGAACCACGCGCCGATGCCGGCGACGGTGCCGACGAGCGGCCCCATCGCTCGGTCGATGAAGATGTAGGTGCCGCCGGATTCGGGCATCGCGGTCGCCATCTCGGCTTTCGACAGCGCGGCCGGCAACACGACGAGTCCAGCGAGTATGTACGCCACGACGACGGCGTTGCCCGCGATTTTGTAGCCGAGCGCGGGCAGGACGAAGACGCCACTTCCTATCATCGCACCCATGCTGATGGTCAGCACGGCGACGAAGCCGAGGTCACGTTCGAGGTCTCCACCCATCGGTTATGCTACCCCGCGCGGCCGACGAACTTCAGCCCTTCCCCCGCGCTGGCAGGCTCTCACGCCGACCCGTCGTCGTCTTCGGCGTGGTTCCGGCGGACGACCACGACCGGTTTACCGGCTTGGTTTACGATTTTGTCGGCCAGCGTCCCGAAGATTCGGTCCACGACCGTCGGGGTAGCTTCGCCCATGACGACGGCGTCGTAGTCGGCGGCGGCATCGAGAATCACCGCGTCGTGGTCGGTATCGGTGACGACGCGAGTGTCGACGGTGCCGGGGTCGATGCCGTGGTCGACCATTCGCTCGCGGCCGTCCGCGACTACGGCTTCGCCGTCGGCGTCGGTTTCTTCGCCCTCGACGACGTGCAGTAGCGTCACCGACGGTTCGTGTCCTTCGGCGAACACCGTCACGAACGAGGTGAGTCGGTCGATGTTGCCCGTATCCGGGATGGGAACGAGGATGCGGTCGACGCGGTCGGTCGGTGCCGGGTCCAACTCCCCGTCGCAGTTTTCCTCGATGGCGATTTGGTCGATTGCCTTCCCGCGGTCCCGCCCGAAGACGAGTCGTGTCGTGACCGATGCACCCGCGGCCTCGAAGGGCGCTGCCACCGCCGCCAGTTGCTCTTTGGCCTCCGCTTCGAACTGTTCGCGTGCGACCGCCGGCGGAGTCTGCTCGGGCAGTCCGTAGTGGCCGACGACGACGATGTCGAGGGACGCAAGCGCCTCGACCAACACCGACGACACCGGCTGTGGGTCCGGCAACTCGAAGGGAACGACGAGTCGATGGGTCATACGCCGACTACGGCGCTCGCCCACAAATAGGCCGGCCCCGGGTCCAGGGTCGAGCGCGCCGAATCAGCGCTCCTCTGCCGAAGCCAAGGCGACTTCCAGCGAGAGAAAGAAGCCGTAGTAGGCGACGACGCCGGCGACCATCAGAAGGTAGTACGCCCAGTCGGGGCCGTCGACGAACCGGAAGATGACCGTCACGAGCGTCACCCACACGACGGCGAAGACGAGGTCGGTGACGATGCCGCCGCGGTTTTCGAGGATGTACTCGCCGAGTCGTTCGAGGGCGTTGCCGTCGCTGGCCATACGCACTCTCCGGGGAGGGCCGGCTAAAAGGTCACGGCGCCGGACCGAACAATAGCGGCCGGACGAGGAACCACAACACGACTGCGAACACCCCTCCCAACACGAGACCGGTTGTGGCTATCGGGCTCATATCCGGGTATCTTCGATTATCTCAATTAAACCTTTCCGTGTAATCGGAGGTTACCAGCCTGCTACTGCAACATTTGCCGCTGGAAGTTCAGAACAACGCTTCGCTCTCGTCGAGCACTTCGGCGGGGCCGCCGACGCCCCATCGACGGGTGTCGATGCCCAACTCAGAGATGGCGTTTTCGACCTCCTCGACGTAGGCTGCGGTCGTGTTGACGTAGACGGACGCGCCGGTGTCCGTCGAGAAGTAGACGGGGACGCCATCGTCCCGGAGTTCTCGAACCGTCTCGAACACTTCCAGCGTCTCGGGTTTCCAGTACACCCACCCGGCGGGACCGGTCATCGTCGTCGCCGCCAGCGATAGCGAGTCGTGTTCGGCCAACTCGAAGACGTCGTCGAAGTTCGCCTCCCGGAGTGCGTGTCGCATTTCGGCGATTTGGCCGTGGATGTGGGCCATCCGCGCTTCGAACATGTGGCTGTCGGCGGCCTCCTTGTGGGCCTCTTCGGTGTGTTTGAACGCCGGAATCTCGGCAGCGACGATGCGGAGTTCGTCTTCGAGGTCGGTCTCGATGCGCTCGGAACGGCAGTCCTCGTCGTCCAGTCCGTTCCGGAGATGCGAGAACGCGCCGGTGACCGCACGGGCGGCCGAGGCGGACCCTCGACGAGCCACCGTCGACATCTCCGGGTGGGTGAGACCGAGGTCCGCCGCCTCACACAGCGCGACGGCCGCGGCGGCGAATCCGGAGGCCGAAGAGCCAAAACCGATGTTGGTCGGGAAGTCGTTGACCGACTCGAAGCGCACGCGGTGGTCGAAGCCGGCGAGGTCACGGACGTGGTCCACGACGCTCCGAATCCGTTCGGCACCACGTCCCTCGAGGGTTTCGCCGTCGACGACGTAGGTGTCGGTCTCCAGCCCCGGGTCGAACTCGGCGGTGGTCTTGGAGTGACTCGGCGCGGTACTGACGGAGATGGAGTCGTGATACGGGAGTCGCAACTCCTCGTCGCGCATCCCGTGGTACTTCACGAGCCCCTGAATCGGGTGAGCCTTCGCGGTCGCCTTCATACTCGAGACTCCGGGGGCCGCGTCTTTGCAGTTTCGCTCCAGTGGTTTCGACACCCAATCGAGCCAGTCAGGTCCCTCGCGGAACGAAACGGACGACGATGTCCCGGTCGGGCTGGAGGTTGATGGCGGAGTCGACGCCGACGTCGGGTGCCTCGTGGGGGTCTTCGACACTGGGGCCTGCGAACTCGACGCGGTGGGTCGCGAGTGTCGTCGCGAGAACGGTCGCCGCTTCGGTCGTCGCGATGGCTTCCCCGAGACAGGCGTGGCGACCGCCGGAAAAGGGGAAGTACGCGAACTCGTGGCGGTCGGCATCGCCCTCGAACCGCGAGGGGTCGAACGTCTCGGGGTCGTCCCACAGGTCGGGGTCCCGGTGGACGACGTAGGGGCTCACGAGGACGTGACTGCCGGCCTCGACGTCGACGTCGCCGAAGGTCACGTCCGATTTCGCGGTCCGGCCGAAGATGGGCAACGACGGGTACAGCCGCAAGGTTTCCTTCCAGACCCGTCGCGTGTACGGGACCGATTCGAGGAACCGCGGTCCATCGACCGGGTGACAGGCGGCCTCCGGTCCCTCCGGGAGGTCGTGGTCGTCGAGTGCGTCCGGGCCGGCGAGCAGCGCGGTCGCGCGTGCCTCCTCGTGGATTCGCTGTTGGACCGCCGGCCGAGCGGCGAGCAGGTAGAACGCCCACGTCAGCCCGGCGCTCATCGTCGCGTGGCCGGCGATGAGCAACCCCATCACCTCCTGTCTGAGCGCCTCCGGGGGGATGTGCTCGCCGGTCACGGGGTCCCGGCGGCGGAGCCACTCGCCGAGGGCGTCGTCGAACACCAGCGGCGTGCGCTGGCGGCGGGCGACCACGTCCGTTGCCGCCGACTGCAGCGTCTCGACGGCGGCCTCAGTCCGCCGCTCGTGGCGTCCCGTCAACTCGATGTGTGGGTCGAACCCCAGCGGCCGATGAATCCACGACGGCAGCGACAGCCGCTCGGGGAGTTGTCGGGTCGCGTAACTGGTGACGAGGTGGAGTTGTCGGCGTTTGAACAGCGCCCGCAGGGTCGCCACGGCGTCGATTACCTCGACCTCGTGGGCGCGCATATCGGGGCCGAAAAGCGAGACGCCGAGGAGCCGCAACGTGAGTCGTCGCATCGCCGGCAAGAGGCGGACGCCATCGGTTCCCGCCGCCCAGACGCGAGCGGGCTCGGGAACCGTACTCGGGTCGCCGGAACTCACCTGCCCCGGGAGGCCGTCGGCGAACTCCCCGAGCGTCGAAAGCGTCGTCTCCGCCAACTCGGGGACGTGACTCTGTGCCTGCTGCTCGGCGAACTCCGGGCCGACGAGTCGGAGGCGTTCCACCCACGACCCCTCTTCGCTGTCGGCGTGGAGGCTGACGATGCTGTTGCGGACGACGCGGCTGAAGTCCCGCGAGCCGGGAACGTCGAGCGCGCGGAAATCCGAGGGGTCGGACTGTAACACCGACTGGATGTCCTCGGGGTTCGACAGCAGGTACACCCCGGAATCGAGCGCGGGATGGAGCGGCGGGACGCGAACCACGTCGCCGTAGCGGTCACGGAGCGCCGTCGCGACGACGACCGGGTCGTCGTTGACGAGCGTCGGCAGGAACTCGACGAGTTCCGTCAGCGTCGGGCCGTGCTGTGGCCCATCCCCACCCGGGTTGAGGATGCTCATGCGTGTGTGTTGTTGTCACACACGTATAATTTGATTGGCCGTTTTCGCCATCGATGCACGGACGGCGTGCCGTTATGCCGCTACGGCCACGTGCCGCCTTCCTCGTAGGCGGTCAGCACGCGGCGGAGCGCGACGACGTAGGCCGCCGTCCGGAAGTTCGGGATGTCGAGTTCCTCGTAGCAGTCGATGAGTCCGTCGAACGCCTCGACGATGTGCCGTTCGAGTTCGTTGTTGACCTTCTCCTCGGTCCAGTAGAACCGCTGTCGGTTCTGGACCCACTCGAAGTACGAGACGGTGACGCCGCCGGCGTTGGCGAGAATGTCGGGGAGCACGTGGATGCCACGCTCGGTGAGTACGTCGTCGGCGTCGGGCGTCAGCGGGCCGTTTGCGGCCTCGACGATGACGTCGGCGCTCACCTCTTCGGCGAGGTCGGCATCGATGGCGTTCTCCAGCGCCGCCGGCACCAAGAGGTCCACGTCGAGGGTCAACAGTTCCTCGTTGGTCAACTCCTCGACGTCGCCGTAGTCAGTGACCGACCCGGTTTGGAGTTTGTGCTCCTTGACCGCCTCGGCGTCGAGTCCTGTCGGGTCGTACACCGCACCCGAAGAGTCCGACACCGCCACGACGTTGGCGCCGAGGTCCGCTTCCAAGAGGCGCGCAGCGACGCTGCCGGCGTTGCCGTACCCTTGGACGGCGACGGTCGCGCCGGTCATCTGTTTGCCGAGGTAGTCGAACGCCTCACGAGCGGTGAGCATCGTCGAGCGGCCGGTCGCCTCGACACGTCCACGTGAGCCGCCCGATTCGATGGCCTTCCCGGTGACGACACCCGGCGCGGTCGTGTTTTCGAGCGTCTCGTAGGTGTCTTTCAGCCAGTTCATCTCCTGTTGGCCGGTGTTTACGTCGGGTGCGGGGATGTCGCGGTCCTCGCCGATGAGCGGTCGGAGTTCCTTCGCGTACGACCGGGTGATGCGTTCGAGTTCGGCCGTCGAGTACTCCCGCGGGTCGATGACGATACCGCCCTTCCCACCGCCGTAGGGGATGTCGACGGTCGCACACTTGTACACCATCCACCCCGACAGCGCTTTCACTTCGTCGCGGCTGACGCCCGGGTGATAGCGGATGCCGCCCTTGTACGGCCCGCGGTCACCGTTGAACTGCGAGCGGTAGGCTCGGAACACGCCGATAGAGCCGTCGTCTAGCTCGACGGAGAGGTTCGTCTCCAGTACTCGCTCGGGGTTTCGCAGGCGTTCGAGCGTGTCCTCGTCGACGTCCACGTAGGCCGCGGCGTCGTCGAGTTGTTCTTGGAAGCTCTCGAACGGATTGACATCCTCAGACATACCAAACCACTCGGTCAGTCACCGCTTAAGCGTGACGAACCACCCGGTCGAGAGGGCCACCAAACGTGACCTCAGATGGCACGAGTGAAGCGACGTAGCCGACCGCCGGTTCACTCCGTCGAGGCACGGTGTCGTTCCATGATGCGCTCGGCACGGGCGATGAGCGGCGCGTCTATCATCTCGTCGTCGACGCGGAACACGCCGCGTCCGTCGGCCTCGGCGTCATCGCGGGCCTCCAGTACCCTCTCGGCCCACTCGACGTCCTCGTCGTCGGGCGTGAACGCCTCGTTGATGACCGCCACCTGTGCCGGATGGATGGCCATCTTCCCGTCGTAGCCCAGCTGTCCCGCAAAGCGCGTCTCCTCGGCGAGTCGGTCCGTCTCTTCGATGTCGGTGAACACGGTGTCGATTGCGTCGATTTGGGCGGCACTGGCCGCCAAGACCACGTGTTGGCGGGCGTGAGAGACCTCGGTTCCCTCGTCGGTTCTGGTCGCGCCGATGTCGGCCGAGAGGTCTTCGGCACCGAAGGCGACGGCGTCGACGGCCGGCGTGGCGGCGATTTCCTCGGCGTGGAGCACGCCCGAGGCAGATTCACACAGGGCGATGACCGGCAGGTCGTAGCCGTGTTCGCGGAGCAGTTCGTCCATCTCGCGGACGGCGGCGGCCGAGTCGGCTTTCGGCACCATCACCGAATCGACACGGGGGGTCCCCGAAAGCGCCACGTCGATGTCCTCGTCGGCGACGCTCGGCGTCGGATTCACCCGGAGACACACCTCACAGTCGGGGTCGAATCCCGGGTCGGTCAACACCCCGTTGACCGACTCGCGAGCATCGGCTTTCCGACCGGGAGCGACGGCGTCTTCGAGGTCGAAGACGACCGTGTCGGCACCTGAACCGGGCGCTTTGTGCATCAGTGCGGGTTGGTCGGCAGGCGAGAACAGCACGCTCCTGCGGGGCATAGCCACGCATCCGTCGCTGTATCTAATATAACTGCCGACGAAAAAGGGGTAAAACCCGGTTCGGTCGAGACGTTACGCTCGGCGGACGAGGAACGCGGCGCCGAGAAGCGCGGCGAGGGCGGCGGCGACGCCGAAGCCGGGGCCGTCACCGGAGCTTTCGCCGTCACCGGAGCCGTCGTCGCTGTCGGAGTCGTTGGAATCGCCACTGTCCGAATCGCTGTCGGCTTCGGTCGCGGTCGACGTTTCCTCGGAGTCGCCGGATTCCGTCGGAGTCGGCTCGTCGGATTCCGTCGCCGTCGGCGTGCTGTCGGTGTCGTCCTCTGAGTCACCGTCGACGATAGCGAAGGACTCCGTCTGACTGTCTTCGCTGTCCGGCGCGTCGCTGCCGAGACGCTCGCTGTCCGAGGAGACCACGTCGTAGGTCAGGCCGTCGGTCGTCGTCGCGTTCTCGGTGTCGAGTTGGACCAACTGGAAGGACTCGACGGTGAAGGCGGTCTCGTTGTCCTGTACGTCGAAGGTCAGTCGAACGACCGTGTTGCCGTTGTTCTGGTTGACGTTCTGGTCGGTGACGTTGGCGTTCGTGACGTTCGCGTCGTCGATGTCGATGTTGAGGCTGTCGACACCGACGTCAGCGGTTTCGAGAGCGGTAACGTTGATGTACACGTCGACGCCGTCCGCACCGGGGTCGGTGTTGGTCACCTCGATGTCGCTTACGGTCTGTGTCTGCTCGCCCGTTTCGATGTCCTCGGCCGTTCCGGCCGGTTCGGTCACGTCGGCCGCGGCGGCGACGCCTGCACTCCCAACTACCGAGAGTACGACGAGCGCCGCGAGTGCGACCGTTTTGAAGGTAGTATGGTTCATGATTGAAGCGGGAACGACAGCGGAGCTGTCGTCGCACCGGACTGACATATCCGAGACGTATATGTTTTGTTGCTTTCGATAGGACTGGTTTGTGAAGTATCATCAAACGCTGGTCCGTCGGTAGCGTTTAGTCGGCGGCCGCCCTCGCACGTCGCATGACGGGACTGTACTACGAGGAGTTCGAGGTGGGACAGACCATCGAACACGACAAGCGGCGGACGATTAGCGAATCGGACAATCAGGACTTCTGCGATATGACGATGAATCAACAGCCGCTGCATCTCGATGCCGACTTCGCCGCCGACACCCAGTTCGGCCAGCGACTCGTCAACGGGCTCTACACGATGAGTCTCGCCGTCGCGCTGTCGGTTCCCGACACCACCGACGGTACCATCGTCGCCAACCTCGGCTACGACAACGTCGAACACCCAAACCCCGTCTTCCACGGCGATACGGTGTACGCCCAAACGACGGTTACCGACAAACGCGAGACCAGCGACGGCGAGCGCGGCATCGTCGAGATGCACCTCGAAGTGTTCAAAGTCGACGACCCCGATGACACCCTGGTCTGTGAACTCGACCGGACGGCGCTGTCGCTGAAGCGGCCGGAGTGACGGAATCCGCGCTGGCGTGCGTTTATCAGGGAGGGCGAACAATCCCGCGGTATGTCCGCCGCCTCCACCGCTGGCAGCGCCTCCGATTCACCGTCGCTCGATTGGCTGACGCTGGATGACGACGAGGAACTCCTGTGGTCGAGTCGCCCACACCGCAGTAGCCTCGTCCCCGCCCTCGTCGTCGGGATTCCGCTGTCGTTCGTCCTCATCGGCATCCCCATCCTCCTCAGCGCGTATCTCACCTACCAGAACACCCACTACGTCGTCACCGACGCCGGCCTCTACAAGAAGACCGGTATCCTCTCCCGTGACGTACAGAAAATCGGATTCGACAAGGTACAGAACACCTCCTACAGCCAGTCGGCCATCGGTGGGTACTTCGGCTACGGAAACGTCGACGTCTCGACTGCGGGCGGCAGCGGCGTCGAGATGCGGTTCCGGTCGGTCCCCGACCCCGCCGACGTACAGCAACTCATCAACAAGCGCGTCAAATCCAAAGAACCCGCAGGCGACGACAAGAGCGAGGTTCTAGAGGACGTTCTCGAGGAACTCCGGGCCATTCGTACCGCCCTCGAAGAACGATGACCGAAACGTGGCTGTCCCTCGAAGCCGGCGAGGTAGTCGAGTGGGAGGCCAGTCCACGGCTGATGCGCGCCGCCCCGGCCGTCGCAATCAGCCTCGCGCTCGTGGCCGCGGCCATCGGCGGGTCACTCATCGTCGACCGATTGGCTCTCGGGCTGTTGGCCATCGCCCCACTCCCCGGCACGTATGCGTATCTCAGAGTCACTAACACGCGATTCGTCCTCACGAACCGGGCGCTGTACCGCAAGAGCGGTATCCTCGGCATCGACGTCCGGACGGTCGAACTCGACCGCGTCCAGAACAGCACCTCCTCGCAGGGAATCCTCGGGACGGCGTTCGGCTACGGGAGCGTCGTCGTCGACGTCGCGGGCGGCGTCGACCTCCGGCTGTTCGACATCTACGACCCCGACGAGGTTCGAGCAGATATCGAACGGCTGGTAGGCCGCAGCGACGATATCCCCGGTACGCTCGAGCAGTGGCAGAGCGTCCGCGAGGAACTCCGAGCCATCCGCCGGGAACTCGACGGTCAGCCGAAGTAGGCGTCGTAGTCGACGCTCACGTCCGTTTCGAGGTTCGGAAACAGCTCTCCGAGCACCTCGGCGACCGCCTCGACCGGCGAGGGGTCACTCGGCGCGAAGGCGTCGTCGGTCGTCCAGGCGAACTCGACGGTCCAGTCGCTGCCGAGGAGGAACGCCGCCCGCTTCGGCGGGCCGTAGTGGCCTTCCCACTCCTCGTAGCGGACGCCGTAGTACTCCGCCGCGCTACCGCCGTCGCCGAGTAAGACCACGGGAAGGTCGTAGTCGTCGGCGTAGGCCGCCGCCGCGTAGATGCTGTCCATCGAGACGCCCCACACTTGTAGCCCATCGTGGCCGTGCCAGCCGGCATCACGAATCGCACACAGCTCGGCCGTCGTGGTCGGCAGGAACGTCGACGGAAAGAACCACAACAGGACGGCGTCGCCCGCCTCGATGGCTTTGAACAGTTCGTACACGTTCGGCTCGCCTCGTTCGACGCCGGGAAGGGCGAAGTCCGGCCCGGTCTGTCCCTCGCGTATCATACACGACGTGGTCGCCGCGCGGCCTTGGGTGTGCTGGCTGCGGACAGCCGCGAACCGCTGCCGCTACAGAACCGTCCCGTGTTTCTTCGAGGGACGGTCCTTCTCGACGTCCTCGTAGAAGCTAAACCGGTTGGTAAGTTCCTCCCGGAGCGTCGACGGGGGAATGATTTCGTCGATGACGACTTCGCTCGCCATCCGGCGAACGTCGATGTCCTCGCGGTACTCCTCGCGGAGTCGTTGCTCCATCTCCTTGCGTTCCTCTTCGTCGTCGACGTCCGCGAGCTTGTTCGCGTAGACGGCGTTGATGGCTGCTTCCGGCCCCATGATGCCGATTTCCCCCGAGGGAAGCGCGATGGTCGATTCGGGGTCGTAGGCCGGTCCCGACATCGCGTAGATGCCGGCGCCGTAGGCCTTCCGGACGACGACCGACTGTTTGGGTACCGTCGCCTCCGAGGTGGCGTAAATCATCTTCTTGCCCTTCTCGAGGATGGCCTCCTTTTCGACCTGCGAGCCGGCCATGAACCCCGGCGTGTCACACAGGTACAGCAGCGGGACGTTGTAGGCGTCGCACTTCCAGGCGAACTGGGCGGCCTTCTCGGCGGAGTCGGGGAAGATGGCGCCGGCGCGTTCGGCGGGCTGGTTTGCGATGATGCCGACCGACCGGCCATCGAGGTGGGCAAAGCCGGTCACGATTTCGGGGCCGTACTCCGGTTGGAGTTCGAAGAACGAGTCCCGGTCGACGACCCGCTCGATGAGGTCCCGGATGTCGTAGCCCTTGTTCGGCTCCTGTGGAATGACCGAGTCGATGCCCTCCGGGGAGCGTTTCGGTGGCTTCGGGTTCGCTCGCGGCGGCTTCTCGTCGGCGTTGTCCGGGAGATACTGGACGAGCTGGGAGACGAGCTGTCGGGCGTGTTGTTCGTCGCGTGCGACGAGGTCGGCGCTGCCGGATTCGGTGGTGTGCATCCGCGCGCCGCCGAGGTCCTGCATGTCGATTTCTTCGCCGGTGACCATCTCGACCATTCGAGGGCTGGCGATTGCCATCGCGCTCATCCCCTCGACCATGATGGTGAAGTCGGCGAAGACGGGGGTGTACGCTGCGCCCGCGATACAGGGGCCGTACAGGACGCAAATCTGTGGGACGCGTCCCGAGAGCCGCGAGTGGTTGTAGTAGTACTTGCCGATGCCCTCGCGGTTGGCGAAGAACTCGGTCTGTTTGTCGATGCGGCCCCCGGAGGAGTCCATCAGGTACAGCACGGGTTTGCCAGTCTTCAGCGCGCGCTGTTGCATTCGGAGGAACTTCTCACAACCGCGTGCGGCCATCGACCCGGCCTTGACGGTGAAGTCGTTGGCCATGAAGTGAACGTCCCGTCCCTCGAAGTCGGCGGCACCGGTCAGCAGGCCGTCGGCCGGAAGCCGGTCGTCGGCGTCGAAGGCCGCGAACTTCCCGTCCTCGAAGGCGAGGCCGTCCTCGCCGAACCACAACTCGAGGCGGTCCCGGACGAACAGTTTGCCCTGGTCGTCGAGGCGCTCTTTGTACTTCTCGGGGCCGCCCAACTCGATGTCCTCGATTTGCTCGCGGAGCAACTCCTCGCGCTCGGTCGGCCCGAGGTCGTCCTCGATGGGCGAGAGGTCGGCCTCGCTCGTCGCTGCCGGTTCGTCGTCGTCGCCGACGAACACCTCCACGTCGGTTTCGGCGTGGTTCGCCATCGCCTGTGCGATGGCCTCTGCCTCTTCGATGCTCGCGTCGCCCCCGATACGAACTTTCATACGTGCATCGTCAAGCGTTGCCACTAAACCGTTTTCCCTCGGGAAGAAATGAAAAATACGTTCTTCGTTTATTCAGGGAGCGCCGACTCCAACCGGTCGATATAGTCGCTGTCACCGACGAACAGTGGCGTTCGCTCGTGGAGGTCGTCGGGCGTGCAGTCCAGAAGCGACCGCTCGCCGTTCGATGACGCTCCGCCCGCCGACTCGACGATGTGGGCGATTGGGTGGCCCTCGAACAGCAGTCGGAGTTTCCCTTCGGGGCGGTCCCGCAGCCCGGGGTAGCCGAAGATGCCACCGTAGGTGAGCACCTGGTTCACGTCCCCTATCATCGCACCGCCGTAGCGGAGTTTGAGTTCGTCTTCGACCTCGTCAACGTAGTCGGCGAAGGCGTTGGTCCACTGGGGGACCCGGCCGCCGAAGCCGTAGACGACTGGGTCCTCCGGGAGCGTGAGGTCTTCGGTGACGACTTCGCGCTCGCCGTCGTCGATGAGTTCCTCGCGGACGACGCCGTCGCGGGCGACGACCATCGTCGTGATGGGACCGTACAGAACGAACCCCGAGGCGACGAGGTTCCGACCCGACGTCGGCAACGGTTCGTCGTAGACGCCGAACAGCGTTCCCATCGTGTTGTTGGACTTCAGATTCGAGGAGCCGTCGAGTGGGTCACAGGCGACGTGGTATGCGCTTTCGTCGGTTCCGCGTTCGACGACCGAGTCCCGTTCCTCGCTGGCGTAACTCCCCACCGAGTCGATGTCGAGCAGTCGCTCTTCGAGCAGTTCGTCGGCGTAGATGTCGGCGGCGAGTTGCTGCTCGCCGGAGGGGTTCGCCCCCGATTCGTACGCGCGTCGCCCGACGAGTCCGTCCCGTACCTCCGGTGCCGTCGAGGCGACGGCGTCCAGTATCGACTCGATAGCGTCGGCCATCTATTCGGCCGCCGCGAGCGCCTCGTCGACGCTCGTCTCCTCGAAGATGACCTTCTCGAGGGCGTCGAGGATGCGCGTGGGGTCCTCGCGCTGCCAGACGTTCCGGCCGACGGCGAGGCCCTTCCCGCCCGCATCGATGGTCTCCTTGACCGAGGCGAGGAACTCGCGGTCGGTCGTCTTCGAACCGCCGGACATGACGACCTTCGTCCGGCCGGCCATCCGGACGGCGTCCTCCATGGCCTCCTGACTGCCCGGATGCTTGACCTTCGCCACGTCGGCACCCAACTCCAGTGCCAGCCGTGCGGCATACGAGATGGTGTCGGGCTTGGTGTCATTCTTCAGCCCCTGCCCGCGCGGGTACGACCACATGACGACCGGCAGGTCGTGTTCGCGGGCGGCCTCCTGGGCGTCGCGGAACTCCTCGGCCATCTCGACTTCGTTGTTCGAACCGCCGTACAGCGTGAAGCCGACCGACGACGCGCCGACCTCGGCGGCGTAGTCGACGGTGCAGTTGACCGCCGAGTCCGGCTCGCCCATCCAGAGGTTCGACGTGCCGTTGAGTTTCATCAGCAGGTCTACGTCCTCCGAGTAGGAGGGGTAGTAGGCTTCGGCGATGCCCTTCTGGACGGCGACCGACGTAACGGCGGGGTGAGTCGCCGCCTCGAAGGTCCGTTCGGGGTCCGCGCTCTCGGGGACGCCACGGAAATCGACGGGGCCGTGTTCGAGCCCGTGGTCGTAGGCGAGGATGAGCGCTTTCCCGTCCCGGCACAGCGGGGTGTCGTCGATGGGAATCATACGGTCAACTGTCCGATGAGGCGGACAAAGAAGATTCTGGTATGGGTGGTCCGAACGGAGTGGCGTCTCCGTACGCGAACGGGGGTAAAAACATCGAGCTACGAATCAAAATTATCGAATACATTGAAATAACAGTGAAATGTTGCTTCGACAGTCGAAGCAACAATTCGAAAGTGAAATATAGTTGGTAAACACGGGTGATACAGCACGGAGCCGCCGCTTGGACGAGAACCAATGGGTGTGTTATGTGTTACCAAACTCAGGACCTCCGGATACATCGTATTTGGTTCTGAACTCCATACTGAGGGTTTAGAGGCCGTGTAATCGCCACATATGCAGTAAGCCGAACCAACGCCGAGTAAGGTCGACCTTTGAACTGACCCCCGTGTTTCGAAAGCAGACCGTTTCTGCGAAAATACAGTCATACTACTGATGAAAACGCTGAACGATTGGTCCCTGTTTAACCATCAGGGAGCATCCACTGGGACGCAATGTCACCGACGAGACGAGATACTATCAAGGCAGCAGGTGCGGCGAGCGCCCTCGCAGTGCTCGGCGGGTCCGCCGTGGCACAGGACGAGACGGAAGACGGCGAACCGACAGACGACGGAGAGCCGATGGACGGAGTCGTCGCTGACGGTGAAGGCGGCGTTCGTGTCGGACACTTCGTTCCGGATGCGCCCGCGGTGGATGTCCGACTCGTCCCCGTGGCCGTCGACGACGAGCCAGCCGACCCCGGGGACGAAGCGACCCCGGAGGAGACGGAAGCACCCGACGACGCGGAGACACCGGAGGGAACCGAAACACCGACCGACGCTGACACGTCCGACGGTAACGGCGAACTCACCGAGGAAACGGTCGCGGAGGGCCTTGAGTTCGGCGACGTCGGCGAGTACGCGACCGTCGGTGCCGGGGTGTATACGCTGCAGATTCTCGCGAGCGAGAGTACGGACGACGGTACGGAAACTGACGACAGCACCGAGGCTGACGACAGCACCGATACCGAGGATGCCCCCGAGACTGACGACGGCACCGAGGACGAAAACGGCGAATCCGAAGGCGACGACGCCGTCGTCTACGAACAGGAGATAACCGTCGAGGAAACGTTCTACACGGCCGCCGCCGTCGGGCAGTTGGGCGAAGAGACCGTCGAAGTGTTGCTGTTGGAGGACTACGACCTCGCACAGGTCCGACTCCTTCACGCCGTGCCGGACGCGCCGGCCGTCGACGTCACCGTCGCTGATTCGAACATCACGGTGTTCGACGACGTGTCGTTCGGTGAGGCCACCGACTACGTCGGTGTCATGCCGGGACAGTACACGCTCGAAGTCCGCGCCGACACGCCGTTGAACAACGGCGACGTGGTCGGCACCTTCGACATCGAGGTCGAATCCGGAACCGCCTACTCGGCGTACGCCACCGGCTTGCTCGGCGAGGAGAGCTTCGACCTCGTGACGAGTCTCGATGGCGCCTCGGACGAGGCCGAGGAACCGAGCGATGGCGAGGAACCGCCGGACAGCGAGGAAACTCCCGACGGCGAAGAGACGCCGGATGGTGAAGAGACGCCCGACGGCGAAGAAACACCGGATGAGGCGACGCCAGACGAGACCACGCCGGACGGGACGACCCCAGACGGTGACGGGACGCCGAGCGGAAACGAAACCTCGAACGGCGATGCCGGAAACGAGTCGGACGACGACATCTCTCTCACGCCGAACTTCTGACGCTCGGTGAGGGACTAATTGGGGTCGGCACCCAACCGTTGTCGATTTTTTGCTCCCGGTCCCGAGGCGAATCACCACGGGGGACTTTAGGCCCACTCGACGAAGGGAGCGTATGCGCGACCTCGAAGCAATCGACACTGTCGGCGTCGTCGGTGCCGGCACGATGGGCAACGGCATCGCACAGGTAGCCGCGACGGCCGGCTACGACGTCGTGATGCGCGACATCGAACGTGAGTACGTCGACTCCGGACTCGAGAACATCGAATCGAGCCTCTCGCGGTTCGTCGAGAAAGACGACCTCACGGAATCGGAGGCCGACGACGTTCTCGACCGCATCGAGGGGACGACCGAGCTCACGGACCTCGCCTCCTGTGACCTCGTCGTCGAGGCTGCCGTCGAGAACATGGACGTGAAACAGGACATCTTCGCGGACCTCGATTCGGCGGTCGACGACGACGTGGTGCTTGCGACGAACACCTCGACGCTGTCGATTACGACTATCGCCTCGGCGACCGACCGCCCCGAACTCGTCGTCGGCGTTCACTTCATGAACCCCGTCCCAGTGATGAAGGGGGTTGAGGTCGTCGTCGGCGAGAAGACCGACGCCGATGTCGTCGCGTTGGCACACGACTTTTCGGAGGCACTCGGCAAGGAGACCTGGGAATCCGACGACAAACCCGGCTTCGTCTCCAACCGAATCCTCATGCCGTGGATAAACGAGGGGATTCGCGCCTTCGACGAGGGCGTCGCCACCAAGGAGGACATCGACCGCGGGATGAAACTCGGGACGAACGTGCCGATGGGGCCGCTGGAACTCGCCGACCACATCGGCCTCGATATCTGTCTCGACGCCACCGAGACGCTCCACGAGGAGTTGGGCGACCGCTACACGCCCGCGTATCTGCTCAAACGGAAGGTCGACGCCGGCGACCTCGGCAAGAAGACGGGCAAGGGGTTCTACGAGTACGACTGACGGGTCGCAGGATGGCTCGCGAGCGAAATCGACACGTGAGAACGCCGATAGAGGAAGCATAAAGTGGAGACGGCCGTACCTGTGTGTATGGACTTCAGTTTCACGGCGGAACAGAAGCAGGTCACGGACATGGTGTCCGACTTCGTCGACGAGGAAGTCGTCCCCGTCGCCGACGACATCGACCACGACGACGAGTTCCCGTGGGAGCTCGTCGAGGAACTCGCCGACCTCGGACTGATGGGGATGCCGTTCCCCGAGGAGTACGGCGGTGCGGGTCTCGACTACCACGCCTACCCCGCCGCGTTGGAGGAGATTTCACGCGGCTCCGGCGGCCTCGGGACCATCGTCGCCGCCCACATCTCGCTTGCGGGCAACATGATTTACGCGTTCGGCGACGAATCCCAGAAGGAGGAGTTCCTGACGCCGCTGGCGGAAGGTGAGGACATCGGTGCCTTTGCGCTGTCGGAACCCGGTGCCGGAAGCGACGTGCCGGCCATGGAGACGACCGCAGAGAAGGTCGGCGACGAGTACGTCATCGACGGCGGCAAACTGTGGATTTCCAACGGCTCGGTCGCGAACACGGTCACGGTGTTCGCCAAGACCGACCCCGAGGCGGGCAACAAGGGCATCTCCTCGTTCATCGTCCGTCCCGAGGAGGACGACGGCTTCATCGTCGAGGGCACGGAGGACAAACTCGGCGACAAGGGCTGTCCGACCGCCGAGTTGCGCTTCGACAACCTCACCATCCCGGAGTCGCGCCGCCTCGGCGAGGAGGGTCGTGGCTTCGTCCACGCGCTGAAGACGCTCAACGGCGGCCGCATCACCATCGCTGCCCGGTCGGTAGGCATCGCTCAGGCGGCGCTCGATGCCGCCCTCGAGTACAGCCAGGACCGCGAGCAGTTCGACCAGCCGATTTCCGACTTCCAGTCCATCCAGCACAAACTCGCCGACATGGACACCCAGACCCGTGCGGCCCGCCTGCTGATGCACTCGGCGGCCGACAAGAAGATTCGCGGCGAGAACTTCGTCAAGGAGGCCGCCCAGGCGAAACTGCATGCCTCCGAGGTCTCCCGTGAGGTCGCAAACGAGGGCATCCAGATTCACGGCGGCTACGGCTACACGAAGGACTTCCCCGCGGAGCGGTTTTACCGCGACGCCAAACTCAACGAGATTTACGAGGGCACCAGCGAAGTCCTGCGCAACACCATCGCCAACGAACTGTTGGACTGAGCGACTCGCGTTCGGTCACTCGACTCGCTCGGCCATCCACTCGAACTGGGCTTCGACGCCCGTCCGTCCGCCGTCGGTCAGCGAGTACAGGTCCTCCAGTCCGTCGACGCGCTTCTCTACGAACCCCTTCGATTCCAGTTGCTCCAGTGCGCCGTAGAACCGCTCCGGGGGAACCCGGCGGTCGTAGTGGGTTTCGAGGTCGGATTTTAGCTGTTGGGCGCGCCGTTCGTCGCCGTACAGCAGCACGCAGATGTCGCGGCGGAGGCCGCTCGTGAGCCACTCCATGAACGGTCCTTCGGCCCGGAGGGAAAAGGCCTCTCGATTATTCGGCGTAGGGATTCTCCCGCTCCTCTGGCGGGTCCTGGACGCGGAGGAAGGGGTGTTCGGTCGTGTACTCGACCAGTGACGTGGTGCCGACGAACCCACAGGGCGATTTTTTCAGCGAGACGTACTGTAGCCCATTGTCGGTAATCCACGTTCGCAACACCTGCTCGGCGGCGTTCGTGTAGAAGCCCGTGATGCGGTCGCCGGTAACGTTCGGGTTGTGGACGTGGACGAGCAAGTCGTCCGAACGGAGCCAGTGGGCCTCCTGGGCGTATCGGACGGCGCGGGCGTCGTCGGTGCCGAGGGTGTTGACCATCGCGTCGGCGTTGATGAGCGAGAACCTGGGCGTGTCGCCGGCCCGCTCGGCTATCGCGTCGAGTATCGACCGGACGCCCGTCGCCGACTCGCGGGCGCCGAAGACGTTGTCCTCGGTTTCGTCCCACGCGCCAATCATGTCGATGACGAACAGTCGGTCGTCGTCGAGGAGGGAATCGAGGCTCTGGTCGTGGCCCTCCAGGATGGTTCGGACGCTGTCCGGGCGCATCCGAATCGTCGGGACGAGGACGATGCTGTACCCCTTATCGAGAGCGGCGTGCATCATCGCGCCGAACAGTGCGGTCATGTTGGCGTGGCCGTCGTGTTCGAAGAGCACGCCGGTGCCGGTGGCCAACCCGCCGCCACAGAGACTGTCGAGGCCGTCGATGCCGATAGAGGTGTGTTTGTGGGTCTTCAGTTCGGGCGGTTGGGAGCGCCGGGAGGGGGCACACCGGACGCCGCCGCTTTCGATTTCCGCCTCGACGGTGCGGGTGTCGTGGTCGACACCCCGCATCTTCGTAATCTCGAGGAATCTGTGGGGGTCGCCGTTGACGCGCTCCCGGCGGAGTTCGATGACGCCGTGGGTCGTGAAATCGAGGACCCGGTCGTCGATATCTTCGGCGGTGAACAGCGCGGTCGCGCCGAGGTCCTTCGTGAACAGTTGGATGAGTTCCAGCAGTTCCCGGCGGAACAGTTCCCGGTTGTCACCGAGGACCTGAAGCGCCGAGATGCTGTCGAAGACGAGGCGGTCACACCCGGCCGCCGCCTGGAAGTGCCGCGCCACGTTCTGCTCGGTGAGCGGAACGTCCCGTTCGTCGATGGTGCTGTTGCCCTCCAGGGTCCGAAGTTTGAGGCGTCGACCGCTGCCATCGCCGTCGTCCGGCACCGCATGGAGCGTCGTTACCGCGAGTTCCTCGTGGTCGAGGTCGAACTCGAACTCCGCAAAGGAGTCACGGAGCTCCGATTGGGTCTGTTCGGTGCTGACGAACAGACACCGCTCGCCGTTTTCCAGTCCCTCCTGCAGGAACTGCATGCCGAACGTCGTCTTGCCTGTACCGGGACCGCCGCGGACGAGAACGGTTCGGTTTCGGGGAATCCCGCCCTGCAGCATTCGGTCGAGAACCGCATCTCCCGTCGCCGCTTTCCCGGTGTCGACATCCGTCATTGTTCACCGGGTCGAACCGAATCTGTATAAAAGTACGCTGGCTTTCGACCGGTAGTTTCGCATACGCCGACCGCCTACACGTGGATATGTCGACGGCCGAGGCCGACGGGATTACCGCCCAGTACCGCGAAACCGACGAAGAGCGCCTGCTCGAATTCGACGCCGACGGCCGGACGGCGGTCGTCGCACAGAACGTCGAGGGGTATGCGATGTTGAAGGTCCGACCGACCGTCGACGGCGACGAACTCGAACGCTACTACGGGTTCGACATGGCGCTGGACCACGCCGCGGAACTCCTCGGAGTGGCCGTGGCGGACCTCCCGATACCCGAGGCGGCGGCCGATATGGGGATGTGAGCGAGTCGCTGCCGATGTTGCCGGCTTCGGCAGGTGGTTAAGTGAAACCGAGAGATTTCCGGTATGGCGAACGTACGCATAGCTGGCACGGGAATGACGGCGTTCGGCGAACACGCCGGCCGGACGGGCCGAGACCTCTTCGCGGAGGCCGGTATCGACGCACTCGAAGACGCTCAACTCGACCCCGACGACATCGAAGAACTGTACTACGGCAATTTCATGGGCGAGTTGGCGGAACATCAGGGCCATCAAGCCCCGCTCTTCGCCGAGGCCGTCGGCATCGACGCCCCCGCGACGCGCTTCGAGGCGGCGTGTGCCTCCGGCGGTACCGCCGTCCGCGCGGCGGTACAAGCCGTCCGCAACGGCGAAGCCGACGCGGTGTTGGTCGGCGGCACCGAGCGGATGACCGACATGGGAACCGCCGGCGCGACCGACGGCCTCTCCATCGCCGCCGACGACCTCTATGAAATCAAAGCCGGGATGACGTTCCCCGGCGCCTACGCGCTGATGGCGTCGGCGTATCTCGACGCCTACGACGCCGATGCGGACGACCTCGCACACATCGCGGTGAAGAACCACGACAACGCAGTCGTCAACGAGAAGGCCCACTTCCAGTCGGCTATCACCGTCGAGGACGCCCTGGAGGCCCCCCGCGTCGCCTCGCCGCTCGGCCTCTACGACGCCTGTCCCATCTCGGACGGCGCCGCCGCCGTCGTGTTGACCAGCGAGTCCTTCGCGGCCGACCACGACCTCGATGCACCGGTCACCGTGACGGGAACCGGACAGGGAACGGACAACCTCGCCTTACAGGACCGAGAGTCGCTGTACCGGACGCCGGCCGCCGAAACCGCCGCCGAGACGGCCTACGCCGAGGCGGGCATCACCGCCGAGGATGTCGACTGTGCGGAGGTCCACGATTGTTTCACCATCGCGGAGGTTCTCGCGACGGAGTCGCTGGGCTTCTTCGAGCCCGGTGAGGGGCTGACGGCGGCGAAGGACGGCAAGACGACTCGCGACGGGTCGATTCCGGTGAACCTCTCGGGCGGACTGAAGGCGAAAGGCCACCCGGTCGGTGCGACCGGCGTCGCACAAATCGCCGAACTCACCAAACTGCTCGCCGGCACTCACGCCCGGTCGGACGCCCTCGACGACCCGTCCGTTGGCATCGCACACAACGCCGGTGGGACGGTCGCGACGGCAACCGTTCACGTCCTCGAGCGGACGACGGAGGTGGACGCATGAGCATCGAAATGCGCCACAACGGCTACGACAACCTCCTCGACGCCATCGAAGACGGCGAGGGCTACTATCTCGCGTGTCCGGAAGGGCACGGGTCGCTGCCGCCGCGGCGGGTCTGCCCGGAGTGTGGCAGCCGTGACCTCACCGACGAACCGCTTCCCGATGCAGGCGAGGTGGTGGCGGCGACGACGGTGTCGGTCCCCGGCCCGCAGTTCGCCGACGACGCGCCCTACGTCACCGCTATCGTCGACTTCGGCCCGGTCCGTCTCACCGGTGTCGTTCGCGGTACCGACGACGAGCCCGGTCCGGGGTTCGTCGTCGGCGTCGACGTCGAGGAGACGGCGACGGAGGGCGAGCGCGTCGTGACGTTCAGGCCACGGTAGGGCCCGGTCCACGGACGGTGAGTTGGACCGAAACGTTAATCCCGCGTATCCCGACCTAACTGGCATGGCTGCCTCTATTCGGGTTCTCCTCGTCGACGACGACCCCTCCCTCGCCGACCTGATGGCAAATCAACTCGGCGAACTTCGCGAGGAGTTCTCCATCCGGGTCGAGACGGACCCCAACGAGGCACTCGAGGCAGTCGATGACGGCGGAATCGACTGTGTCGTCAGCGACTACCACATGCCGGAGATGACCGGTCTCGAACTCCTCCGATACGTCCGGCAGATGGAACCCGACATCCCGTTCATCCTGTTTACCGCCCGGGGGAGCGAGGAAATCGCCAGTGAGGCCGTCTCCGAGGGCGTCACCGACTACTTCCGGAAGCGTCGCGGTGGCGAGCAGTGGCGCGTCCTCGCCAACCGCATCGAGAACGCGGCGGCGCGGTACCGCGCCGAGGCCGAAGCCAGCCGCCGGGAAGCGGCGCTTCGAAACCTCGCTCGAACGGTTATCGACAGTGTCTCGACGCCCGTCGAGGGGTTGCTGTCGCTGGGGAACGAGACGCTCGAAATCGAATACGGTGCGTTTCTGCAAGGCTCCGACGGCAACACCGAGGTCGTCGTCGAAAGCGTCGAGGGGACGCTTCCGTTCCCGACGGACGGCGAGATACCGTTCGCGGACGACATCGGGGACCCGACGCTCGACGGCAGCGGGGCCGTCGCCGTCACTGCCGAGGCGTCGGCTGAACCCTCCGATGAGGGATTCAACAGCTACATCGGCGCGCCCGTCTACGTCGGCGACGAGCGCTACGGGACGCTGTGTTTCTGTAGCCGTAGCGGTCGCGGCGAGTTCAGCGGCTGGGAACGGGCGTTCGTCGAGTTGCTCGCCGACTGGCTCGGCCACGAACTCACGAGCGAGTGGGCCCGCGACCGCGAGGAGGCGGTTCGCTCGGCTCGAAGCCGTCTCGAAGCGGCTCACGCGGCCCTCGAGAGCGGCGACGAGGACGGGCTCCGTGCGGAACTGGAAGCTATCGAGGAACTGCTGGAGCGGGACCCACCGTCGGCGGTCCCGGTGTCCGTAGAACTCTCCTAGTCGGTGAAGAAATCGACGAACGCTTCAGGGTGTTCGGCGTGTGGTAGGAGGTCTGCGTCGTCGAAGACCACGAGCCGTGCTTCGGCCGTCTCCGCGAGCGTCCGACCGGTCGACAACGGCGGTAACTCTGCATCCCGACCCCAGACGATAGTCGTCGGCACGTCGAGTTTCGCGAGCGTCGCCCCGAGGTCGACATCGAGGTCCAGAAGGCCGCTCACGAAGGAGGCGGGTGCGAACCGCGCGCCGGGTTGATGCGCCGTCGCCCAGTCGTAATCGACCCACTCCTCGGTAATCGACGACTCCCGTGCGAACCCGTGGTCGACGAGGAAGTACCGAATCGAGGGCTTCGAGACGAGGAGGTTGTACAACCCCTCACCGACGACGGGCGAGCGGAGCAGCGACCGGAGCCACGTTCGCCGGCCTGGTATCGTCGAGGCCGTCGGGCAGACGAACACGAACGACTCGACCCCGAGGTCGCTTTCGGTGGCGGCGACGGCCGTGTACGCTGCCGACAGCGACGAGGCCAGTACCGTCGGGTCGTCGGCACAGTCCCCGAGGAAATCCCTGACGAACGCGACGTACAACGCTCCGGAGTACAGAAGCGGCGGCCGGTCGGAGTGGCCGAACCCCGGTAAGTCCGGGGCGATGACGTGGTACTCCTCGGCCAGGGCGTCGACCACGTACCGGAACTCGTGGCTCGACCCGGCGGCGTTGATGCCGTGAAACAACACGAGGTCGGGCGATTCGGCGTCGCCGGCCTCGGTGTAGGCGATGTCGAACCCCCGCCACCGGTACGTCGACAGCGGTCGACCGAGCGGCGGATCGAGGTCCGAACGCTCCCCGCGGAGCAGTCGGTTGCCGACGGCGGCGACGCCGACACCCACGGCGGTACCGCCCAGCAGTCGCTTCAGGTTCATACGACGATTCAGGGCCGACCGTCGCTTAGAACTACCGCCCTCGGCCACCTTCGCGGCTACCGGTCCCGTTGCCGTTCGACACACTCCGCCAGCGGCGCGAGGACCTCGTCGGCGACCGTGTAGGGGTCCGTCTCCCGAGCCAACACCGCGTCGATGTACTCGTCCAGACCGCCTCTCGCCTCCAGTTCGGTTTCGATGAGGTCGGCGGTGTCCTCCCGAAGCAGCGTCCGAATTTCGGCGCCGTATCGCTGGCGCGCTTGTTCCTCCAACTCGCCCGTCTCCTCGAGCCACACGGCGTGTTTTTCGAGCGTTTCGAGGAACTCTTCGACGCCTTCGCCGGTTTTCGCCACCGTCTCGACGATTTGGGGCTCCCAGCCCGTGTCATCGTCTTCGGTGTCGTCGCTGGACTCGATGGCGTCGGCACCGTGGTGTCCGGCCATCGGACCGGCGTCTTGCATGTGAATCATCTCCCGGAGTTCCTTCACCGTGCGGTCGGCGCCGTCCATGTCGGCCTTGTTGACGACGAAGATGTCCGCGATTTCGAGGATGCCCGCCTTCAGCATCTGTACGTCGTCGCCGGAACCCGGTGGCACCAACACGGCGACCGTGTCGGCGGTTTTGACGATTTCGATTTCGTTCTGGCCGGCTCCGACCGTCTCGACGATGATTCTGTCCTTACCGAAGGCGTCGAGCGCTTTCACGGCGTCAGTCGTCGCCGTCGAGAGCCCGCCCAGGGACCCTCGAGCCGACATCGACCGGAAGAACACGTCCATGTCGCCGACGTTCGAGGCCATCCGGATGCGGTCGCCCAACACGGCGCCGCCGGTAAACGGCGAGGACGGGTCGATTGCGATGACGCCGACCGTCTCGCCGCGCTCACGGTACGTGGCCGCCATCTTGTCGACGAGCGTCGACTTCCCGGCGCCCGGAGAGCCCGTGATACCGACGACTTCTGCGCTCCCGGTGTGTTCGTGGAGCTGGGAGACGAGTTCCCGATACCCCGGACTGCGGTTCTCGATTTTCGTGATGACGCGGGCGAGCGCGCGGTGTTTTCCCGCCAACAAGTCGTCGATGAGCGTCTCTTCCGCCGTCATCTATCGTTCCGGGGCGTTCTCGCGGACGAAGTCGATGGTGTCCTGCATCGACGAACCGGGACCGAAGATTTCGGCGACCCCCAGTTCGTACAGTTCCTCTCGGTCGTCGTCGGGGACGATGCCGCCGACCAACACGAGGGTGTCCTCGAAGGCGTCGTACTCTTTCAGCCCGTCGATGATTTTCGGGACGAGCGTGTCGTGGGCACCCGACAGAATCGAGATGCCGAGGACGTCGACGTCCTCCTGAACCGCCGCCTGGACGATTTCGTCCGGCGATTTGTGCAGTCCGGAGTAAATCACTTCGAAGCCGGCGTCGCGAAACGCCCGAGCGATGACGTGAGCGCCGCGGTCGTGGCCGTCGAGGCCGACCTTCGCCACCAGACACCTAATCGTTCGCTGTTCTCCCTCTGTGCTCATACCACACGATTCTGCGGGCAGGTGTTTGACTCTAACGGAGCGCACGACGACTCTCGGCGGAGTTCCACTAGTCCAACTGGAGTTGTCAACGACCGCCGAACGTGGGTCACATCCTCAGGGGGACCGCCGCTTCGATGGGTTTATGAATTCGGTCCGGATAGAAACTGGTGCGTTCGAGGGCTCGTAGATCAGTGGTAGATCATCCCCCTGGCACGGGGAAGGCCCCGGGTTCAAATCCCGGCGAGTCCATGATTTTGCGCCGCGAGCAACTTCGCGAGCGGCGCAAATCGTCGCCGAAGCCCGGATTTGAACCCCTGAAAGTCGCAGTGCCGAGCGAAGCGAGGCGACCGTCTTTCTCTGGTCCAAATCCCGGCGAGTCCACTTCCTTCGGTCGCTTCGCTCCCTCAGTCAGCGGACTCGCCGACCTCCCGCTCGCTTCGCTCGCGGGAGTCCCGGCGAGCCTTATGGTTGTAGCGCTCCTCGATTACTCAGACGCTCGTCGAGGACTCCGTTCGAGCCGTCAACGACTCGGGGACGAGACGGTAGAACTTGAAGTCGACATCTGCTGGTGGTTGTCCGAAAATGTCGACGAGCGGAATCCGGACGCGTTCGAGACCTTCGAGGGTCTCCGTCGCAATCGAGGCGTCGGTCGTCTCTTCGAGTCGCCCCTCGGCGACGACGCTCTGCCAGGTGTCGTCGACAGTGCCGTAGGTCACGAACGAGACTGGCCGGTCCAGGAGGTCGCTCTTCTCGCGGGCCTCGCCGGCGGCGAGTCGGAAGTAGAACGTCTCTTCGGCGGCGTCGTACCCGTAGGAGACCGGAAGCGAGTGCGGGGATTCGCCGCTGTCGGTCGGAAAGGAGATAACGCCCGTTCCGCCGTTGCCGAGGAATTCGTCTCGCTCGTCGTCGGCCATCGCCACGGAGTCCGGAGCTGTCATATGAATCGTTAGGGCACGGAGCATTAAAAAACGGGCCGGCGGTCTGGCGTCGCTCGTCGCAATCACGTGTGGCGTCGTTCGTCTCGTCGTCACGGTGTTGGAAATCCGTTCGGACGAAACGGGCCGAAGACAGCAGTTCGACCGGATTCGGCCTCCCGACGGAGTTTTGAGCGACTGTACAATTATTACCATCCTCTGCGTGTGTCCGCCGGGATTTCAGATGTCGGACGACGAGGGGGCGTACACTCGGCTGCAACGGGTCGGGATAGTTCTCGGTCCGCTGTCGTTCGTCCTCGTGCAGTTCGGCGTCTCGCCGGCGAGTCTGTCACCGGCGGCGAATGCCGTGCTGGCGTGTACGCTCTGGATTGCGGTGTGGTGGATGACCGAGGCGGTTCCGATTCCAGTGACGAGCCTCCTTCCGATACTCCTGTTTCCGGCACTCGGTGTCACCAGCGTGAGCGACGCTGCGGCCCCCTACGCGGACCCCGTCGTCTTTCTGTTTCTCGGTGGATTTCTGGTGGCTCTCGCCATCGAACGATGGGGACTCCATCGGCGCATCGCGCTCAACGTGTTGCTCCGTGCCGGCGAGGATGCGCGTCGGTTGATTTTCGGGTTCATGCTCGCAACGGCGTTTCTCTCGATGTGGGTCTCGAACACCGCAACGGCGATGATGATGGTTCCCATCGGGATGGCCGTCGTCGCCCAGCGGCAGGCGTTCCGAGCGCCGGATGACGCTACGCCGAGGTACTCGGTCTCGACGCTGGATGCACTTGAGGCGGGTGAAACCACGCTTAGGCAGTCGAATTTCGGCGTCGCGCTCATGCTCGGCATCGCCTACGGCGCCTCGATAGGCGGTGTCGCGACGCTCATCGGGACCCCACCAAACGCGATTCTCGCTGGAATCGCGAGTTCCTCTCTCGGCGTCGAAATCGGCTTCGTCGAGTGGATGCTGTTCGGCGTCCCGACGGCGCTCGTGTTCCTGCCCGTGACGTGGCTCGCTTTGATTACCGTCTTTCCCCCCCGACACCAGCGCGGTCTCCGCGGGTCGCTCCGTCGTCCGCGAGCAGATGGCTGACCTCGGACCGATGAGTACGGGCGAACGACGCGTCGTCGTGGTGTTTGGCGTCGTCGTCTTCGGGTGGCTGCTTCGGCCGTTCGTCATCGAACCGGTCGCGCCCGCAATCACCGACACCACGATTGCCCTCATAGGCGGCGTGTTGGTGTTTCTGGTGCCCGTCGACCTCCGCCGCGGCGAGTTCCTCCTCGATTGGGAGGCGACCACTCGAGTCCCGTGGGGTGTGTTGCTCCTGTTTGGGGCGGGGTTTTCGCTGGCGAGGACGTTCCAGTCCAGCGGACTCGACCGCTGGATAGCGGGTGGGTTGTCCGGCCTACAGGGCGTCGATTTAGTCTGGGTTCTGCTCGCCGTCGCCGCGCTCGTCGTTTTCCTCACCGAAGTCACCTCGAACAGCGCGACGGCGTCGCTTTTTATCCCGGTGATGGTCTCTCTCGGGGTGTCGCTGGCTGCACCGCCGCTCGTGCTCATGGTGACCGTCGCGGTCGCCGCCTCGATGGCGTTTATGCTTCCGGTTGCGACGCCTCCGAACGCAATCGTCTTCGGAAGTGGCTATCTGTCCATCCCTCAGATGGTCCGCGTCGGTATCTGGCTGAACCTCCTCGGCATCCTGTTCGTGACCGCGATGGCGTACCTCTGGCTCCCGTTCGTGTGGAGTATCTGATGTTTGTTGACTCGGCGTCACCGTCGCCGACCGGACAGAGCGGGCCCGTTACGAACCGGTGTCGGTCATCGAACGCTGGCGGCGAACAAGAGCCGAAATTCCCCGTCTGAGACGCTGTGAAACCGCGTTGTCGGAGACTCCGAGGTCGTCTGCGAGTTCGGTGAGCGTCACCGCCCGTGGTATCTCGAAGTAGCCCGCATCGAGGGCGGCGTACAGGGTCTCGCGCTGAACGTCGGTCAGCGGCCCCTCATCGTCTACTGTCCCGTTGGTGCTGTACACCTCACCGACCGAGAGATCGATTCCGTAGTCGAGACACCACGCGTGGAACTCGCTGAGTCGGTCGTGGTCGGGGAATCGGAGTTCGAGCGACCACGAAGTACCGTCGCTCACCGCCTCGACGAGGACCGCACCGGATTCGGCGAGTCCCTCAACGAACTCCTCGGCATCCGAGGTCCAGCCGACGCGGATGAGCGTATCGCACCCGAACGTATCGATGACTTCGAACGCCTCGACGTCGGGGTCCTCACGGAGGGCCCGACTCGTGGCCTCGGTGTTTGGCTCCGCCACCCACAGATACGGCACGAGGCTCTCATCGAAGGCAGCGATGCGGTCCAACCTGACGGGGGTGCCGGAATGTTCGGCGAGCAGTCGTTCCAGCACGAAATCAGACGCAGAAACGGAGACACTCACCCGGACGCTCATCGTTCACCCATCCCCTCCATCACCCTGTACGATGGAATTGCTCAATCAATAAAATTCTTATTGCCGATTCAGCGACCGGTTGCTCAGTCGGTGATGGTGACGCCACCGAAGGCGACGAACCCGGAGACGACGATGTCGACCTCCCGGTTCGGGTCGGCACTCCGCGGTCTGTCGTCCGTCGCGCCGCCCAGAATCGGGATGACGTCCAACCGGACGTTCCACTCCCGGGGGACGACGATGTCGACGCCGCCGAACAGCGCGACTGCGTTGATGCGGGCGGGTCGGTCACCGATTTCTGCATCCCGGAGGTCGAGTTCCGTCCCACCGAACACTGCCGTGAGGTCCGCCCCGGCGAACTGCTCGGAGGTACTGCGCCGCTCGGAGCCGCCGAACACCGCGAACGCCGAGACACTGTCGTCGTCGACCTCACGCACCCCCGTTCGGTACTGGCCGAGCAGTATCGAGAGGCCGAACGCGATGACCAGAACCGGCCAGTACACGACGAGTTCGTCCCACGTCGCGTATCCGAGGGCGAGGAGCTGCCACGCCGTCCCGACGCCGACGAGGACCACGGGACCGACGAGGTTCCGGAACCGGCTTCCAACTAGTGCCCACAGCCCGACGACCACGAGGAGCGACGGGGCGTACCGAAGCAGGTCACCGGTTTCGAAGACACCGGTCGTATCGAGCAGGACGAGGATGCCGACGAGGACGACGAGGAGGCCGAAGAGCAGTTGGCTCGTCGGGAGCCGCCGGGAGGGAGACGTTTCGGTTGCCATACGAAGAAAACGACGCGAAAGAATATAACACCGGTCGGTTAGTCTCGGAATCCAAGAACGACCGGTTGCTTCGGCCGCAGTTTTCGCGCTACTGGTCGTGTCGCTCGACGCTGTTCTCGACTCTCGCAGCCATCTCCTCGCGGGAAATCCGTCCCTCCAGGTACTGCTCTATCCACTCGGATTCCATCTGCCACGTCGCGACGAGCGTCCCATCGATGACGACACGGGCGTCGAGACGCTCGACCGCCCACCCGCTTTCGCCGTACACGCGGTCGAAGAACGCTCTCGCGGCGGCGTCGATGCTGTTTCTGACGCTTTCCTCCGTCGGTTCGGCGGGTTCGTACTCGAGATTGACGTGGGATTCGTCGTCGACGGCGAGTTCGCGGACGGTGATTCCGTTCTCCGTCAGGGCCTCCCTGAACGCTTCCCGTCTGATGTCGCTGCTCTCGCTGTCGGGCGTTGCCGTCGTATCATCGCTCCCGCTACAGCCCGCGAGGAGAGCGCTGCTCGCTAGGGACAGGCCGGCGAGATACTGGCGACGACGCATACTCGGCCACTCGCTCTCACGCTTTCGTAAGCGTTGTGCCTCTCATTGACGGGTCCCGTCAGCAGACGCCATGCTCTTGCCCGTCGCTCCCGGACCTGGGCGTATGTACTCGAAAGTGCGTTCGCTTCTCGGTCGGTCCTTGCCGGTCGTCGGCACGCTGTATCTCGTCTACCTCGCCCTCCAGCCGCCGCCGGCACGCTACATGGGAATCGCGTGTCTGGCCATCGTCACGCCGTTTCTCGTCGGGTGGGTGGCCGGCAACGTCTTCGACGTGGGCCCGTGGAGCTAGGGTTTGTGCGTGAAGATGAACGCCTGTCCGTCCTCGACGCCGACACAGAGGTCGAGCTGTTTCGAGAGGTTGAGGCTCGTGGGGTTCTGCTTGCAGACGACGAGGTCGTCGAAGGGCTCCTCGCAGGCTGGGCAGGCGACGGCGACCGTGTTCTGGTAGGACTTGATTGCGGGGTTCTCTTCTCGGGGCGTTAGCGACGCGAGGAGTTCGTCTGTATCGATGTCCATACGTGGACAAACGCCGGGTTCCTATTCAATCTCGCGGGAGCCACGGCTCCGGAAACACAATTGAACTGACAAAACGGGGGTGCCTCAGTCGTCGTCTTCCATGCCGCGGTCCCAGACGTTCGACACCGACTCACCGGTCGGCGGTGTGTGGTCGACTTCTTTGAGGGTAGCTTTCTCTGCCATCGTGGCACGTTGTAGCACATCCGACGTACTTAACGGTTGATTGGAACCTCGTTTAACACATTATATCATATTAATACCTCCGCTATTTTTGTAGAATTGACGTTCGAAACACATACGATTGGTTATGGGGAGATAACTGCTCTAAAATTGGCTGAATAACGCAGTACGTGTGCAACTGTCGATTTTCGGATTCTGGTGCTACAGCGTATTCGAAGCTCGATACGACGCTTCGAACACGCGCTCTGAAACGGCCACGTCGCTTATTGTCGTGTAATACGGGACGTGTGTATGGACAGTCCACCGTCCCGTGTGGGCGGGCGAGCGCAGTCGTCGCCCATCGGCATCATACTCATCCTCGGGATTACACTCACGGGTGCGGTCGGACTCGCGGTTTTCGGTGGTGCCGCACTCGATGACGCCCAACAGGACTCCCGGGTCGGACAGGCCGAACAGTCGATGACGCAGTTCGACTCACAGGCGGCTCAGGTCGCGTTGGGCGAATCCGACTCCCAGCGGGTACAGTTCGGGTCCAACAGCGGCCAGTACTCCGTCGACGAGGACGCCGGAAACGTTCGGCTGATTCACAAGAGTTGGGACGGGACCGCTGGAAACGATTACGAAATCTACAACGCCTCCCTCGGTTCTGTTGTCTACGAGTCCGGCGACAGCGAACTCGCCTATCAGGGCGGCGGCGTCTGGCGAACCGACGACGACGGCGACGCACGGCTCGTCTCCCCGCCGGAGTTCCACTACCGACGCGCGACGCTGACGTTCCCCATCGTCCGAGTTACCGGCGACGGCAGCGTCAGTGGCTCCGCGAATGCCCAAATTTCCCGCATCGAAACTGCAAATCGGATATTCGTCAACGAAAGCGGGACCTACCCCGACGGCAGCACGAGACTCCTGAACCCGGTCCAGAACGGGAACATGACCGTCGAAATAACGAGTCGGTACTGTGAAGGCTGGCGGAATTACTTCCAGGAGCGGACCGATGGCACGGTTTCGGACTGCGACAGCGATGGAACCGTTACCGCCCAACTCGTTACGCTCGGGACGCAGGGTCCTTTTGACATCACACGCGGCGAGGAGTTGAATATCCGTGGCATGGAGGATGGACACTCCCTGGACGAGTTCGATTTGGATTTCCGAAGCGAATCGGCTTCAGGTTTCAACAACTTCGGCTGGTCGATGGCTGGTGAGGTCGATGATAAGCGGTTTGAAATATACTTGGAAAAACGTGGCGGCGGGACGAATTGTGGTGACCCAGTCAGAGCTGTTGTTTACTACAGCGAAGATGGTGGGTCCACGTACCACACTTGGGTTCTTGGTGAAAATCACGGGGACAATCACTTCGAAATAACGTGTCCAGGCGGAGAGGCGCAGCTATCCGTTGATTTCCTCGATAGCAATCGGGATTTCGAATACACCGATTCCTCGACTCACGGAAGCGACGACTTACTGGAGTTCGATAACTACGAAAGCGAGGGGTCGTTTGCGGGCAGTGAGACGTTTGATGAACACGGTGACGACCCGAACGTGACGTACAGTAGTGGAGAAAATGAGTCCGTGAACATGACCATCCAGCACTACTTTGCCAATATTAACGATACGAACATGGTAATCGACGAACGGCAACAGGGGAACGCGGGCCTTGACGATTCCTCGGGTGGTACAATCCTGTATGCGGGTGGTGGCGAGGTCGTCACCTTCCTCCACGTCACCGACAATCGGATTCGGGTCGAACTCGACTGACGCCGTCAGGTCAGTTCCACGTCGACACGGACCCGCGAGACTGCCAAGGAGTCGACGGTGAACCCATAACAGACGACTCGGTCGGTCGTCGCGTCGACGCTGGTCGTATCACAGTCGATGGAGCTCCCAGTTGCGGCCTCGATTTCCCGCTCGAAGTACGACGCCCACACCGGCGCCCGCTCGGGATGGGTCCGCATCCGTATCGTCACGTTCGTCGCGGGGCTTTGGGTAGCCAACAACGCGGTGCTCTGTTTCTCGCCCCGAACGAGCGTCGTCGTCGACCCGCCGACCCCTTGACCGCTTCCGCGGGGCGAAATGTATCGAACGACGGTTCGGTTGTCGGCAAAGAGGAAATCCGGCTCGCGAATCATCACCGCGTTCCCGTCGTCGACTCGTATCACGGCGCCCAACTCGTAGACGATTTGGCTGCCAGTCCCTGAATCGTACCGTATCGCCACCGGATTGGCCCCCGCAGCACTGTCGATTCCCGACGCGTTAATCGTGGTCAGGCGGTTCGACGTCGTCGACAGCGAGGCCTCCGAGAGCTTGATTTCGGTCGCCCGGTTCGGCGCGTCACCGCTGGCGAGCTGTTCGAAGTTGTTCGCCATCACGTCGAAGGCCCGCTCGGCGTTGTTGACGCGCTCGGCGTCGCGCGTGGCGTCTAATCCGCTGAACCCGCCGGCGTAGACGATGGTAACCGTCCCGATGACGAGCGTGAACACGAGGACGAACCCGACGACCTCGCTGACCGCCCGCTCGTCACTACTCATTCGACACCTCCAGTTCATCGTCGGCCGAGTCGTAGCTGACGACTACCTCGCCACCCCCGACGCCGTTCGTCGCGAGGTCGGTCATCGAGGCGATGCCGATTGTAACCGTGACGTCCGGTCGGGGCGTCGACAGTTCGAGGTAGTACTCGGTTGGCCCGTTGCTGTCGTTCTTGACGGTTATCGTGTACGACGACCCGACGATTCTGTCCGGAAGGTCGCGTCGAATGGCAACGTCTTCGGCGCCGTTCGTCCGCGCGAGTCGGTCGGCGGCCGAGATGTCCGCCGACAGCTGTTGTCCGATTACCTGCAGCTGGTTTTCGGTCGTCTGTCGTCGCTGGTCGTCGACGTAGCCGGTCGCGGCGACCAACAGCCCGACGATGAGAATCGTCGTGATACCGAGCGTCAACACGTAGCTGAACACCGGCGACACCGCACGGTCTCCCCCGGTCATTTTACCACGCTCCATTCGGCCTCGATTTCGTCGCTCCCGTGGACGACGCCGTCGCTTCTGAACTCGGCGTCGACCGTCACCGCGTGGATGATGCTACGCGCGCGCGGATTCACAGCAGTTCCCGGCCCGTAGTAGGGCGTCCGGTCGGCGCGCGTGTCGACGACGAGTTCGTAGGTTCCTCGCGCACGGTCAGTCTCTCCCAGCAGTCCGATTGCGCTCGTCCGAGCGTTCCGGTAGTGGATGTGGTGGTCCGTACCGACGACGCTCGTGTTGTAGAAGTCGAGTTCGGGACAGTCGGTGGCGTCGGTGCCGAACCGCGGCTCACGGAAATCGACGGTCGCACTCGACCCGGTCGCACCCGCAACACAGGAGTTCGAGACGAGGGCGCTCAAGTCCGATAGGGCACCGATATCTTCGCCGGGGTCGACGACGTAGAGATACACTTCACCGGCAGTGCCGTCCCGGAACAGGTACACCTTCCACGTTCCACTGGTCGTCTCGACTGAGACGTGAAACGCGTTGTCGCTGACGGCAGCGAGGGGGTCGGAAAGCGTATCGAAGTCGGTGATGTTGAGTAGACTCGCCCGGTCGATATCGAGGACGAACGGGCCGGCCTCGGTCGTGTCTTCGACGAGCGTCCAGTTCGCATCGCCGGCGAGGCTCCCACCTGCCGTGAGGTTCCGGGAGGCGTTCGTCTGCCGAATCTGTGTCCCCTCCGTCGTCGAGTTCAGTTCGGTCGACACGAGCCGACCCGTCCGGAGTTTCTCGGCGCGCTGTGAGTCGGCCCACAGCGTCAAGCCATCGACGAAAGCGTCGCGCACCACACCGTAGTCGTCGGTCGTCGCGTTTCGGTTCGCCGTGTCGATAAGCGATTGAACGTCTCCCTCGGTGACGTGACGCTGTTCGAGCGCCTCCCGCGGTTCGTTACTGGACTCCCGCGTCGAGAGGTTCTCGGTGTAGATGGCTCCGTTGACCACGAGCGCGAGTCCGATGAGGATGACGGCGATGAGGAGTCCGGTGACCAAGATGAGTTGGCCTCGCTGCCCTACATCCGCCATACGACCACCTCGACGCGGACGACGTTGTACACCGACCCGCTGTTTCCGGTGTCCTCGGGGATGTACTCCCCGTAGGTTGCGGCGTTCTTGACGGTAGTTGACTCGTGGCCGGGCGCGGTCAGGTTGTCGTCGTCGAACAGCACTACCGTCCGACTCGCGCTGACCGCGTTGTCGCTCGGTTCCCCACGGTACACCATCGGGACCGGTCCGTTGTCGCCGCCCGGATACAGGACGACGTTCACGGCGAGGCCGCGGCCACCGAACGACCGGTCGGTGATGTTGCCGAACTCGTTGGGGGGTTCGCCGTTGGTGTAGTAGATTCGCCGCTCGGCCTCGTCGAACTCGGCGGCGGTGTCGTTCCAGTACAGGACGGCGTCCTTCAGCACGCCCGCTTCCTCCGCGGCAGTGAGCACGCCCGCCGCAGAGGCACGCTGTTGGTTCTCGATGTGTTGGTTCGAGGTACTCGCCGACAGCGGCGTCACCGCCGTCACCTGCAGGGCGAACACGAGACTCGTCACTATCAACACGGCGGCGATGACCGACTCCAAGGTGTAGGCTTGCCCACGCATGTTACCACACGCTCACCCGGAGCGTTACGTCACACGACTGTACGTCGGCGCCGAACGAACAGCCCGGGACAGTCATCACGCGGCGGGCGACGGTAATCGAGTCCGTGTCGGGTGGTTCCTCGCCGATTTGATACTCGGTCTCGCAGGAGGTGGTGGCGTTGTCTTCGTGGATGATATTGTCGCTAGAGTCGACACACACCACCCGATAACGGTCGCTGCCGGTCTTGTTGGGGTCGACGTGCAGCAACTCGATTCGGAGGTCGAGTCGGTTGCTGAGCCCCACCCGTTCGTTGTGGCCCGTCCCGTTGTACCCACAGCCGGCCGGAATGTCGGTGTAATCCTGTTGGGTCTCGTCGAAGAACACCGTCGCACAGGTCTGGTTGACGACGAACGGTTCGTCCGGATCTCCCAACGCCCCCTCCGAGAGGTGACTCGCGACCCGGTCGGAGGCGACGCTTTGGTCCTGGTCGCCGTCGACGAACGGCGCGGTGAGCGAGGGAATGAACGTGAACACGAACGACACCGCGAGCAGGAAGATTCCCATCGCGATGGCGAAATCGAGCGTCGTCTGTGCGCGGGTTCGTGAGTCCATTTTATTACACCATCATGAACACGATGAGCGCGAGCGTCGGCAACACGACGACGTACTTCAGTCCCGCCATGAGGCTCACGTCGCGGATGTAGCCGGCGATGAATCCCGAGATGATACCCTGGAGTGTGACCGCATGGAAGAACAACATCGTCAGCATCTCGATGTCGAGGCCGCCGCCGAACTGTCCGCCCCCGCCGCCCCCGCCGCTTTCGGCCTCGGCGGCCTGCTGGGTCAGGCCCGCCATCGTATCCAGGAACTCCACCTTCAGTAGGGCCATCACCCCGAGAAGCGTGACGTAGGTCATGATGATGATGACCATCTGCATTCGCGTCTGCGACTTGCGGTTGCGCTCGATGTCGTCTTGATTCTCGGAGGCCTGTGCCGCCGTCGAAAGCACCTGCGTAATCTGGCTGGATGCCTCTTGGGCCTTCGAGATGAGTTTCACGGTCCGGGCCAGCCGCGGGATGTGGTACTTGTTGTTGAACTCCCGGAGGGCCGTCTTGAGACTCGTCCCGTAGTTCACCTTCGCGTGCATCGTTCGGAACTCCTCGGCGAGCCGCCCCGAGGAGGTGTCGGCGACGACTTTCAGCGACTCCAACAGTGTCATCCCGGTGTCGTTGGCGCTCGACAGTTTCCGGAGGTTGTCGGAGAGCTTGTTCGTAATCGAGTTCCGGGAACGGACGTTCCACTCGTGGAATATCGTCAGTGGAACGAAATTGACGTACAGCGGGAGGTATATCAGGAAGAACGTCCCCCTGACCGGCGCACTCACGACCCCGTCGAACGTCGTCGGCGCAAAGCCGGCCATGACGGTAAACGCCAACAGCACGAGCGACGCCGGGAACGTAATCGCGAGCACCGCAAGCGGGTAATCCCGGAAGAACAGGTGAGGCTGTTTCAGTAGGTTCAGCGTGACGTAGGTCCCCTCCTTGGATTTGATTCGGTCGAAGATGCCGTAGCGGCCGGCGTAGCTCTCGGCGATACCGAGGTCGAACATCTTCTCGGATTCGTCGACGATTTCGCCGTCCTCGACCGAGAGGTAGCCGTCGCCGACCTCGTCTTGGACGACCGTCGAGACGAGAACGAGAAAGCCCACGCCGATGAGCGGAATCAGCCCGTAGACGGTGCCGTACAGCAGCATGTCCTGGGCTTCTCCGAGCATCGACATGATGACGAGGATGATGATGAGAAGCAGGGGAAACAGCGACAGCGTCATGTACATCTCGCCGAAGAGTTCCAGCGTCTCAAGGACCATCTGCTGTTCCTGCTTGGAGGTCCGCATGTGCTTTTCCTTCTGGTCTTCGAGGAATTTCTCCATGTCACCGCCCGAGTTGATGATAGAGAGCATGTCCGTCAGGAACTGGCTCAACTCGTCGGACGGCGTCTGTAGTGCCTGGTTCCTGACGGCCGTCCGGTAGTCGGTGTCGAAGTACTCCGTTTCGAGGACGATGGACTGGAACTCCTTTGCCACCTCGCCGTAGGTGTCGTCGGCTTTCGCCATCGCCTGGAGGATTTCGAGTTGGTTGAGGCCGCCGACCGACAGCGCGTACATGAACGACACCGAGTCGGACAGCAGGACGTTGATTTCGCGTTTCCGGGCGTCGGAGTCGAGGTACGGTTTGGCGACCATCCCGCCGAAGGCCGACCCGAACCCGATGGAGCCGAAGAACAGCCCCGAGACGACGATGATGAACGGTAGTTTCAGAGAGTTGACGATGGAGAGGTACGGCTCGGGCATCGGCAACGCGAGGAACGTCGGCGGCTCGGTGATGACGAACGTGACGAGCCCGTAGCCGAGCAGCGTCCCGACGACCCACAGCATGAACCCGGTGATGACGCCCAACGCGAGCGACTTCGAGAGGTATATTTCGACGGTCTCCGGGATACGTGCCTCTGCCAGTTTCGTCTCGAGGTTCGCGACGAAGTCGCTGTCGTCGTCGAACAGCCGCTGGTAGAGCGGATAAAACAGGTCAGCGAGGACGTCGGTCCCGCCCGAGGAGGCCCCGCCCGCCGACTGGAGGCTCATCGGTCGGCTCCGTCCTCCTCCCCGCCGTCCGGCGCCGCCTCACCGTCGCCGGTCGACTCCTCGGTTCCCCCGGCCGCATCGAAGGAGAACCCGCCGGTGCTGAAGTCCTCGCCGTCGTCATCGTCGTCCGGCGGTTCGATGTCGTCGGCCTCCTCGATTTCGAGGACACCGGCGATGCCCTCCTCGACTTCCTTGCCGCGGTAGCTATCCAGGAGGTCCGTCGCCTCGTCGAGAATCTCCTGGCAGTGTTCGTGCATCTCTTCGCCGGCGGAGGGACGCGGCACCATCGCCTCCTTGTCGGGGTCGATGTCGATTTCGACCGACTCCATCTCCCGGAGGTCTTCCAGGGAGCGTTCGAGGTCGTCGTTGGCGATGATGGTGAGGATGCTCTCGGGGTCGTTGATGAACGCCTGCAGCGTCGCCGCGACCTGCGTGTAGGTGTTCAGGCCATTGTCGATGAGGTACGCGAGGACGATTTTACGCATGAAAATCTCCTCGTCGACTTCTTCACGGGTCCACCCGCGGTCGAACATGATTTCGTCCAACGTGTTCGACTCGCCCATCTGGAGGAACTCGTCGCTTTCGGCCTGCCACTGGTAGACGTCTTGGACGTTGATTTCGTCGTTTTCGGGGTCGTAGTGGTTGATTTCGGTCAGCGACTTGTTCCGGCGGACCTTGTTGCCCTGCACTCGGGTGGAGGTCTGAATCGAGACGAGGTCCAAGGCGGTGAACATCGTCTTCGAGACGTTGATGGGGTCGGTGGTGAAGCGCTTGATGACCTCGCCGACGGAGTCAGCGTGGAACGTCGTCAGCGTGGTGTGACCGGTCGACATGACCTGGAACAGCGTCCGACCCTCCTCGCCACGAATCTCGCCCATGACGATGTACTCGGGCCGCTGCCGGAGTGCGGCCTCCAGCAGGTCGAACTCGTCGACGTCGCCTTTGTCGCCGTCGGAGAAGGAGGGTCGGGTGACGCTCGCAATCCAGTTGCGCTGGGGGAGTTCGACCTCCCGGGTGTCCTCGATGGAGACGATTTTCGCCTTCGAGGGGATGAAAAGCGAGACGGCGTTCAGCGAGGTGGTCTTCCCGGATGCCGTACCGCCGGCGAAGATGAGCGACTTGTGGTTCTCGATACAGAGCCACAGGAAGGCCATCTCCTCCAGCGAGAAGGTGTTCCAGTTGATGAGGTCGACGGGCGTAAAGGGAACGTCCTTGAACTGCCGGATGGTGTAGTTCGTCCCGTGGTCGGATACCTCCCGGCCGAGGGTCAACTGCGAGCGCGAGCCGTCCGGCAGCGTCGCGTCGACCTGCGGGCTTCGTTTGGAGATACCCTTCCCGGAGCGTTGGGCCATCTTGACGACGAAGTCGTCGAGTTCCTCCTCGCCGTGGTAGATGTTCGAGATAATCTGCTCGTAGTCGGAGTGATACACGAAGACGGGGGAGTTGTAGCCGTCACACGAGATGTCCTCGATGTTGATGTCGTGTTTGATGCCGTCGATGCGCTCGAAGCCGATGAAGTCCCGCTTCAGGAGGTACAGTATCTTCTCGATTTGGTATTGGGTGAGCGTCTTCGAGTCCTCCTCGATGATGGCGGGTTCGGGTCGGGCCTCGACGCCCTGCAGTTCCGCGGCCTCGGTTTCGCGTTCGGTCTCCTCGTCGTCCTCGAGTCCGAGCATTCCTTTGACGCTGTCGACGAGTGACTCGTCGTCGGGGACCGCACCGTCGTCGTAGAGGTCGTATCGGTCCAGTAAGGCGTGGGTCTCCCGTTCGATGACGCTGGCGCGGGCGTCTTCGTCGCCCTCGACGACGACGTCGTCGCTGGAGTACTTGATTGCGGTTTTCAGTTTCCCGGAGAGGAACTCCCGGAGGTCGGACTCGATGGGGGTGAGATGCGGCTCGATGACGTAGTACTTCTTTTCGTTTTCCTTCTCGGAGTGGAAGATGATGACGAAGGCGTACGGTTTGTTCACCCAGTAGCGGTCGACCTCTCGGAAGTGGTGTTTCTTCTCCTGTGGGACGGCCTTCTCGAGGTCGTAGCGGTTGACGACGGTGGTGTTGCCGTCGGCGTCGGCGAAGAAAGCGTCCTCGTCGAGTTCAGGGTTGACGCGGACGGTCCGCTCGTTTGCGATGTCGGTGAGTTGGGTGGAACCGAGGCCGGCAGCGCCGACGATTTCGCTCGTGTCCTCGGGGTCGAAGCCGAGGTACTCCGCGGGGTCGAACTCCTCGTCGGCGGGGGCATTGCCCTGTTCGTCGTAAAAATACTCCTCCTTGAAATCCTCCCAGTCGTACTCACCGACGACTGCGGGGTCGGATTCTTCGGGTTCGGGTTCGGACGCCGAATCGGCCTCCGCCTCCAACTCCGCCGACTCCGCGTCGGTGGCGTCGACGGCCGGTCCCCCGGTACCGGCCTCTCCGCCGTCAGCGTCATCGATAGCCATTACCACACCCCTTTGCTGCCCCTCTGAAAAAGGTTTCCGGCCCCCTCAATGCCTGATTCGCGTGCGTGGGCGTGAACCGCCGCGACGGCCGGTCCTGAAGGTACGGTCGCCTTACTCGGCGGCTTCGGACGGTAGGAAGTCCCTACGAGACGAACCGCTCGAGTCGGTCCATCGCTTCTTTCAGTTCGTCGAGACCGGTCGCATACGACGCCCGGAGGTGGCCGTCGGCGCCCTCGCCGAAGGCGTTCCCCGGAACCATCGCGACCTGTTCGGCCTCCAGGAGGTCCTCGGCGAACTGTTCGGCGTCGTCGCCCGGACACTCGGGGAAGACGTAGAAGGCGCCGGTGGCCTCGAAGCAGTCGATGCCCATCTCCTCGAACCGCGAGAGGACGAAGTTCCGACGGCGGTTGTACTGGGCGCACATCTCCTCGACGTCTTCCCGGCAGTTCCGCAACGCCTCGATGGCGGCGTACTGGGCGGTCGTCGGCGCCGACAGCATCGTGTACTGGTGGATGCGATTCATCGCGGCGATGACCTCGCTCGGCCCCATCGCATAGCCGAGTCGGAGTCCGGTCATCGCGTAGGCCTTCGAGAAGCCGTTGAACACGACGGTTCGCTCGCGCATGCCGTCGAACTCCGCGATGGAGACGTGGTCGCCCTCGTAGGTGAGGTCGGCGTAGATTTCATCGGAGAGGACGGCCACGTCGTTTGCCCGACAGAACTGCGCGATTTCGGCCAACTCCTCGCGGTTCATCGTCGCGCCGGTCGGGTTGTTCGGGAAGCAGTAGACGAGCAAATCGGCCTCGTCGGCGCCGGCTTCGTACAGCACCTCGGGGGTGAGTTTGAACTCGTCTTCGACGCGGGTCGGCACGTCGATTACCTCCCCGCCGGCGAAGGTGACGCCCGGTTTGTAGGAGACGTAACAGGGTTGGGCGACGGCGACGCTGTCGCCGGGGTTGACGAGCGCCCGGAACGCGATGTCCAGCGCCTCGCTGGCCCCCGCGGTGACGAGGATTTCGTCGTCGGGGTCGTACTCGAGGTTCCAGCGGCGGGCGTCGCGGGCGATTTCCTCCCGCAACTCGCGCATTCCGCGGTTTGCGGTGTAGGAGGTCTGGCCGCGTTCCAGCGAGGTGATGGCGGCTTCGCGGGCGCCCCACGGCGCCGAGAAGTCGGGTTCGCCCACGCCGAGGGAGATGACGTCGTCCATCTCCTCGGCGAGTTCGAAGAACCGGCGAATGCCGGAGGGCGGGACCTCAGCGACGCGGTCGGAGGGGCCCAGCGTCATGGCGTGACCGACAGGCGGTCGTCGTCCCCGCCGTCGTCGAAGCGGTGGCCGCTCTGTTTGTAGGTCTCCATGATGTAGTGGGTGACCGTCTGGGTGATTTCGGGCAGCGGCGCGACCTTGTCGCTGATGAATCGCGACACTTCGCGCATGTTGTCGCCCTCGACTTCCAGCGCGAAGTCGTAATCCCCCGAGACGAGTCGGAGTCCCTGTACCTCGGGAAAGCCGGCGAGCCGTTCGGCCACGTCCCGATAGCTCGTTTCGCGGTCCAGCGTGACGTTCAACTCGACGTGGGCCTGCACCCGCTGGTCGTCGATTTCGTCCCAGTCGACGATGGCGGTGTAGCCCTGGATGACCCCCTCGGCCTCCAGCTCGTCGATGGTCGCCTCGACCTCGGCCTCGGTACGGCCCGTCAGCCGTGCGAGGTCCCCCGTGGAGTAGCGGGCGTTCTCACACAGCAACTCGAGGAGTTCGTCGGGTTGGTCCATACGGAATACGACGCTACTGCGAACTAAAACGTTGCGAGGCATCGCTACGCCGCCCCACGCCGACGACGCCCGTAATATCACGAACGATAATGTGGTCTGGCATATAAGGTCATGCCTTGGTATATTATCTCTCGATACTATTATTATCCCTAAGACCATCCGGACGAGTATGAGTCAGCACGCGGTTCGGACGGCGATGGCGCTGTATCAGAACGGCACACTGGACCTGGACACGGCGGCCCGACAGGCCGGCGTCTCCCCGGAGCGTCTCTGCCGTGCTGTCGAGCGGTTCGGCGGTGTCAGCACCACCCCGTGTGCCGACACCGACCCCGAACCGGTCGCCGTTCGCGCCGACTGACGGAAACCCCAACCGGCTTCATACCCCGCCCGCCAACGGTCGGGCGTGTCGCGTAGCCACGCACCGCTCGTCGTCGGTCTCGTCTCCGGCTCTCACGTCGTCAACCACGCCTATCTGCTGCTTTTCCCGCCCGCGTTCGCGCTCTTGGGTGCCGACCTCGATGCGTCGCTGGCAGAACTCGGAGTTGCCGTCGGCGTCGTCAGTCTTGTCGTCACCGCCGGCCAACTGCCGCTCGGCTACGTCTCCGACAGCTACAGTCACGCCGCAGTCCTCCTCGGTTCCCTTTCGGTCGGTACCCTCGGCTGTGCGATGGCCGCCGCAGCGCCGACCTACGAGTGGCTGCTCGTCGCCGCCGCGGTGATGGGTGTCGGCATCGCCGGCCACCACCCTGCACACTACCCGCTCCTCTCGGCGGCCGCCCCCGACGCCTACCGCTCGCGTGCCTACAGTGCCCACGGGTTCACCGGTGCCATCGGCCTCGCCGTCCCCTTCGCCGTCGTTCCGGCCAGCGTCGCCCTCGGGTACGGTTGGCGGAGCGCCTTCGCCGCTATCGCCGTCTTCGGCGCCGTCTACACGGGGGTAGCCGCCGTCGCCGTTCGACGCGTTCCGGCCTCGATTACCCGCGCCGGGGCCCTCGCTAAGGACGACTCGGCCTCCGAATCGCTCGCCGGCCCGCCGTCGCTTTCCGGTCGACTCCGTTCGGCCGGCGGTCGCCTGCTCGCCTACGGCCGAACCATCGCTGACTCTCCGATTATTCTGCTGTTGACGACGCTGTGGTTCGTCAACAGCGTCGCCGCGTGGGGGATTCGAACCTACGCCGCGACGCTTCTGGATTCGGGCTACGGGCTCCAGTCGGAACCCGCGAACCTGGTCGCCAGCGTCATGCTCGTCGTCGGCGCGGTCGTCCTCCTCGGCGGCGGGTACGTCGCCGACCGAACCGGACCACTGCCGTTCCTGTACGCCGGCTACGGTTCGCTCGTCGTCCTCGCTGCGGTGTTGTCTTCGGTGGCCGTCCCGGTCGTCGCGGCGGTCGGCCTCGTGTTGCTGCTTGCGGCGACCATCGACCTCTCGCGGCCCGCCCGCTCGACGCTCACCGACCTCGCCTCCGAGCGCGGCGACGTGGGCAAGAACTTCGCACTCATGACGGTCGGCATCTCCGGCGGCGGCGCGGTCGCCCCGCCTATCTTCGGCTACTTCATCCAAACCTCCGGGGTCGGCGTCGCCTTCCTCGGCGTCGCCGCCACGGCCGCTGTCGCGTTGGGGCTGTCGGTTCTGCTCGCCACACTCGTCGAGTGACGCCACCCAAACCGACAGCACCTTCCACGTCTCGCTTCGAGTGAGGATATGCAGTATCTGTGGTATGCACTCCTCGCGCTCGTCGCATACACTCTCGTCGCGCCGCTGACGAAACTCGCCACGCAGGAACTTCCCTCTGATACGGTCGCCTTCGTCACCAACGGTATCCTCGTCCTCGTCGCCCTCGGCGTCATCCTCGCTACCGACAAGCCGCTGGTCTCGGCGCTCACCCACGAACACGCGCCGTACATGTACGCCGCCGGCGGTTGCCTGGCGGTCGGCATCCTCGCCTACTACCGGGCGCTGGCGGCCGGCCCCGTCAGCGTCGTCGTCCCTATCTTCGGCCTCTTTCTCGTCGCCAGCTCGGTGCTCGGCGTCGTCTTCCTCGAGGAGACGCTGACGCTGCGGAAGGGCGTCGGCATCCTGCTCGCGGTCGTCGCCGTCTTTTTGACGACCTTCGAGGGGTAGGGATGCGTTTAGGGACGTGGCCCTCGAAATACAGGTATGGTCGCACTGGAATCCGAATCGGACGTACTGGACCACGGGGATTTGGCCCCGGAGTTCGAACTGGAGGGAACCGACGGCGAGACGTACACCCTCGGTGACTTCGACGACCACGACGCTCTGTTGGTCGTGTTCACCTGCAATCACTGTCCCTACGCGAAGGCGAAATACGGCGCGATGAACGACATCGCCGCCGACTACGAGGACGTTGCCGTCGTCGGCATCAACCCCAACGACGCCGAGGAGTACCCCGAAGACTCCTTCGAGAAGATGGTCGAATACGTCGAGCGCGGCGACATCGACATCACCGCCTACCTCCGGGACGACACACAGGAAGTCGCCGAAGCCTACGGCGCGGTGTGTACGCCCGACCCCTTCCTGTTCCGCAACGACAACGACGACTTCCGACTCGTCTATCACGGTCGGTTCGACGACGCGACGAACCCCGACGAGGAACCCTCCGGCAGACCCGGCTACGAGATTCGCGGCGCAATCGAGAGCGTTCTCGCCGGCGAGACGCCCGACGCGGAGGACCATCCCTCGCGAGGCTGTTCCATCAAGTGGCGTGACTGACGTGACGGACCGACCGACCGTCGACGCCGACCGACTGTGGGCCGACCTCGAGGCGAACGGCGCCTTCGGTGCGGTCGTCGAAGAGCCACCACAGCAGTGGGGCCGAACCGTTCGGTGTGGCACCGACGCCAACCGAGAGGCGCGTGAGTTCCTCCTCGAACGGATGACGGCGGCCGGACTGGACGTCCGAATCGACGCGGTCGGCAACGTCGCCGGCCGGTGGACCCCCGAAAGTGCCGACCCCGAGGCCGCCCCCATCGCCGCCGGAAGTCACCTCGATTCGGTCCCGGAGGGCGGCATCTTCGACGGCCCGCTCGGCGTCTACGCGGCGCTGGAAGCCGTCCGAGCGATGCAGGATGCAGGCCTCGACCCCGACCGGCCAATCGAAGTCGTTTCGTTCACCGAAGAGGAGGGTGGCCGGTTCGCCGACGGGTTGCTCGGGTCGTCGGTCGCCGTCGGCGCCCGACGCGTCGACGAGGCGCTCGAACTCGAAGACGAGTCGGGGACGACCCTCGCTGCGGCGCTCGAAAATATCGGCTTCGTCGGCGAGGGGCGCCTCGACGCCGCCGAGTGGGACGCGTGGCTCGAACTCCACGTCGAACAGCACACCGAACTCGAATCGGCCGGCGTCCCCGCGGGCGTCGTCACGGATATCACCGGTATCACCCACTGTGAGGTCACTGTCGAGGGGGACGCCGACCACGCTGGGTCGACGCCGATGGGCGAACGGACTGACGCACTCGCGGCCGCAAGCGAGTTCGTCCTCGAAGTCGAGCGGGCGGCCGAAGCGCGGGCCGAAACGGACCCCGCCGCCGTCGGAACCGTCGGCAGTCTCGACGTATCTCCGAACGCGACGAACGTGGTTCCCGGCCGAACCGAGGCAGGTCTCGACGTTCGCAGCACCGACTACGAGTCGATGGAACACATCGTCGGTGTCGCCCGCGAGGAACTGGAACGCCTCGAGGCCGACCGCGGCGTCGACACCGCCCTCGAACGGCCGTTCGACCTCGAACCGACGCCGATGGCCGAGCGGTGTCGGACGGCGCTGCACGAGGCGGGCGAAGCCGCCGGCATCGAGACGCTGTCGCTTCACTCGGGGGCCGCCCACGATTCGATGTACGTCGCGAACGTCACCGACGCCGGAATGCTGTTCGCGCCGTCCCGAGACGGCGTCTCACACAATCCCCGTGAGTGGACGAGCAAGGCCGACTGTGCCGACGCGACGCGCGTTCTGGCCGGGGCGCTCGCCGAGTTGGCGGGCGTCTAATCAGAGCGTCTCGAACACCGTCTCGACGGCCCGTCGCTGGTGTTCGATGGAGAGACTCGGCGGGACGCTCCCGCCACGGTGGGCGTTGTTTTCGCGGGCTTTCTCGGCCGCCATCGGCGGGGTGTACGGCAGGTGGAGGAACCCCGCCAGCGCGTCGCTGTCGCGGGCTTCGAGCGCCCCGAGCGTCGTGTAGGTGAGGTGATTGCAGAGATGTGTTCCCGCGGTGTTCGAGAGGCGCGCGGGGATGTCCTCGCCCAGCAGGGCCTCGACGCAGTCGGCGACCGGCAGCGTCGCAAACCGGGCGTCGGGACCGTCGGGGTCGATGCGCTCGTTTTCGGGGTCGGCGTCGTCGTTGTCCGGAACCGTCACCGCGTCGTCGACGTTGACGGCGACGCGCTCAAGCGAGACACCGTTGCGCCCGCCGGCGAGGCCGCTCATCACGACCGCGTCGGGGGTTGTGTTCGTCCAGCAATGCGGCCAT